>JAUSCI010000062.1 GCA_030651305.1 Sulfuritalea sp.
ATGCCGGGGAAAGGCAGGGTGCAGGAACCGGGGACCAGCGGCGTGACGCCCGGCAGCGGCGTGATCATGTGACCGCCGGTCTCGGTCTGCCAGAAGGTATCGACGATCGGGCAGCGCGCGCCGCCGACGTTGTTGTAGTACCACATCCAGGCTTCCGGATTGATCGGCTCGCCCACCGTGCCGAGGATGCGCAGGCTGGTCAGGTCGTAGTTCTTCGGGTGCGTTGCCGGCATGTTTTCACCGGACTTGATCAGCGAGCGGATGGCGGTCGGCGCGGTATAGAAAACGGTGACCTTGTGCGTCTGGATGGTCTTCCAGAAACGTCCGGCATCCGGATAGGTCGGCACGCCTTCGAATACGATCTCGGTGGCGCCGCAGGCCAAGGGACCGTAGGCGATGTAGGTGTGTCCGGTCACCCAGCCGATGTCGGCAGTGCACCAGAAGACGTCATCCGGCTTGATATCGAAAACCCACTTCATGGTCACGATCGCGTGCAGCAGATAGCCGCCGGTGCTGTGCTGGACACCCTTGGGCTTGCCGGTCGACCCGGAGGTGTAGAGCAGGAACAGCGGGTGCTCGGCGCTCACCCATTCCGGTTCGCAGACGTCGGACTGGCCGGCAGTAGCGTCTTCCCACCAGATGTCGCGGCCGGCGACCATGTGGCACGGGCCGCCGGTGCGCTTGTAAACGATAACGGTCTTGATCGACTCGCAGCCACCCATGGCGATGCCGTCGTCGACCGCCGGTTTCAGCGGAATGTTCTTGCCGCCGCGGCACTGCTCGTCGGCGGTAATGACGGCCACGGCGCCTGCGTCCTGGATGCGCTCCTGCACGCTCTTGGCGTAAAAGCCGCCGAAGACCTCGGAATGGATGGCGCCGATGCGGGCGCAGGCCTGCATGGCGACCACGCCTTCGATCGACATCGGCATGTAGATCAGGACGCGATCGCCCTTCTTGATACCCTGCGCATGCAGCGCATTGGCAAACTTGCCAACGCGGGCCAGCAGTTCCTTGTAGGTTACTTTGGTGGCCTGGCCGCCGTCCGCCTCGAAAATGATCGCAATCTTGTCGCCCAGACCGGCCTCGATGTTGCGATCGAGACAGTTGTAGGAGACATTCAGCTTGCCATCGGCAAACCACTGATAAAACGGCGCCTTGGAATCGTCCAGCGACTTGGTGAAGGGCTGCTTCCAGCTGACATGTTCCCGGGCCAGACGCGCCCAGTAGCCGGCGTAATCCTGCTCGGCTTCCTTGCACAGCGCCTCATAGGCGGCCATGCCGGAAATGGTGGCCTTCCTGACCACGGCGTCCGCCGGGGGGAATACACGAAGTTCCGTGACATTTGATTCGATGCTGGACATTGACAACTCTCCTCTCGCATGTATCCGGACGAAATCCGGATGATTATTATCTTCCGCACGCCGGCCGGGCGGCCCTGAATCGACCCCACCCGGTCTCCCGCCATCATTGGATACCGCCAACGGCGATGGCTACACTTGCTGATCCTGCCAATTTTATTTGCTTACGGATTAAAGCGAAAGAGCCTTACATGCGACTTACGCGCCCCGCAGGTTAAGGCCTTGCTCATGGGTTAATATTGCTGCTCCGCACCACGATTGCACGCCTGCCATGAACAAAATAATCAAGCCGATGGAGTATTTCATTTTCTGGAGCCGCTGGCTGCAGGCCCCGCTCTATCTCGGGCTGATCATCGCCCAGGGCGTCTATGTGTACCAGTTCATGCTAGAACTGGCCCACCTTGTGACCAAGGCCGGAACGCTGACCGATTCCGAGGTCATGCTGATCGTGCTGGGCCTGATCGACGTGGTGATGATCGCCAACCTATTGATCATGGTCATCATCGGCGGCTATGAAACCTTCGTTTCGCGCCTCGATCTGGAGGGACATCCCGATCAGCCGGAATGGCTTTCCCACGTCAATGCCGGGGTGCTCAAGGTCAAGCTGGCGGTCGCCCTGATCAGCATTTCCTCGATCCACCTGCTGCGCACCTTCATCAATGCCCAGCACGTCGAAGACCGCGTCATCGTGGCGCAGGTCGCCATCCACGTCGCTTTCCTGCTTTCCGCCATCGCCATCGCCTACACGGACAGGATCATGATGCAGACCCTGAGCGCAGGCCAATCAGCCAAACATTAGGACCCTAACCGCCACCGGAGCTGCCATGACCACCATCCGCCAGGAAGATTTCATCCAGTCCATAGCCGACGCCTTCCAGTTCATCAGCTACTATCATCCGCTCGACTACATCACTGCCCTCGGCGCCGCCTATGAGCGCGAAGAATCACCCGCGGCGAAGGATGCCATTGCGCAGATCCTGACCAACAGCCGCATGTCGGCCGAAGGTCACCGCCCCATCTGTCAGGACACCGGCATTGCCCTGGTGTTCCTCAAGGTCGGCATGCAGGTGCAATGGGATGCCACGCTTTCGGTGCAGGAGATGGTCAACGAAGGCGTACGCCGCGCCTACGGCAATCCCGACAACCCGCTGCGCGCCTCGGTCTTGGCCGATCCTGCCGGCGCCCGCAAGAACACCAAGGACAACACGCCGGCCGTGGTGCATTACGAAATCGTCCCCGGCGACCACGTCGAAGTCATCTGCGCCGCCAAGGGCGGCGGCTCGGAGGCGAAAGCCAAGTTCGCCATGCTCAATCCTTCCGACGATCTGGTCGAATGGGTGCTCAAGACCGTGCCGACCATGGGCGCCGGCTGGTGCCCGCCCGGCATCCTCGGCATCGGCATTGGCGGCACGCCGGAAAAGGCCATGCTTCTGGCCAAGGAAGCCATCATGGCGCCGGTGGACATCCATGAGTTGAAAGCTCGTGGGGCCAAGACGCGCGCCGAGGAACTGCGCCTCGAACTCTACGAAAAGGTCAATGCCCTCGGCATCGGCGCGCAGGGCCTGGGCGGACTGACCACGGTGCTCGACGTCAAGGTGCTCGACTACCCGACCCACGCCGCCAACCTGCCGGTGGCGCTGATCCCCAACTGCGCCGCGACGCGCCACATCCATTTCCATCTCGACGGCTCCGGTCCGGCCAAACTGACACCGCCCAGCCTCGAAGACTGGCCCAAGGTGACCTGGCAGGCCGATGCCGCCACCGCTACCCGCGTCGACCTCAACAGCCTGACCAAGGCCCAGGTCGCCGCCTGGAAGCCCGGCCAGAAGCTGCTGCTCAATGGCAAGATGCTGACCGGCCGCGACGCCGCCCACAAGCGCATCGCCGACATGCTGGCCAAGGGCGAAAAGCTCCCGGTCGATTTCACCAACCGCGTCATCTATTACGTCGGCCCGGTCGATCCGGTCAGGGACGAAGTCATGGGCCCCGCCGGCCCCACCACCGCGACGCGAATGGACAAGTTCACCCGCATGATGCTGGAGCAGACCGGCCTGATCTCGATGATCGGCAAATCCGAGCGCGGCCCGGTCGCGATCGAGGCGATCAAGGACAACCAGTCGGCCTACCTGATGGCCGTCGGCGGCGCCGCCTACCTCGTCGCCAAGGCGATCCAGTCAGCCAAGGTGGTCGGCTTCGCCGACCTCGGCATGGAAGCCATCTACGAGTTCGACGTGAAGGACATGCCGGTGACCGTTGCCGTCGATTCACTCGGCACTTCGGTGCACATCACGGGTCCTGCCGAATGGAAGGCGAAGATCGGCAGAATTCCGGTCACGCTAGCCTGATCTTCCAGTGAGCCCGGCTCCTGCCGTTCCAGGGGACGAATCCGCCGCCTCGCCTTACGGCACCAGATGGACGAGATGGATCAGGCCCATCGGCCTCTCGCTCCTTCTGCTCATCCTCGACGCACTGGGCGTCTACGCTTTTCTGATTGGCGCCTTTCTGATCCTGGTCTATTTGCCAAGAAGCCTTCTGGCAAAGAAATTTGCGTCATGCCGAAAGGAGCGGCTGATTCGGTTTGCGATCTACCTGGCAGCCGTTGGTGTGGTCTTGAGCCTGATTCCAGTCAATAGGCAAGTCGCCGAAGAACGCGCCGAACGAATCATCGCGGCGGTTGAAAACTACAAGGCCGCCAACGGCAAGTATCCCGATCGTCTCGATCAACTCACACCGCAATTCATTGCAGAGATACCCGCCAAAGCCAGGGTCGCTTTAACGGATAGCGGCTTTCGCTATTTTGCGGGAAGCAGCCATACGCTCATGTACGTGGCCATGCCGCCGTTCGGCAGGAGAACCTACAACTTCGAGACGAAGTCATGGGGTTTCATGGATTGATCGCGTCGGCGCTCCCAATGCCTGCTGCTGAATGCAATTGGCACTGGCCGCTCATGGCCGGATGCACCAACGGGTCAAATCAACGTCAGCAAGACTTGCCCGACCGCAACCTTGTGGCCTTGCTGGACGAGGAGTTGCCCAACGACCCCGTCCCTTTCGGCAACGATCTCGTTCTCCATCTTCATGGCTTCGAGGATCAGCAGAAGGTCTCCCTCCTCAACGCGCTGCCCTTGCGCCACCTCTATCTTCCAGACGTTGCCGGCCAGTGGTGCGGTGATCCCGTTGGCAGGCTTGCCGGCCAATCCGCTTGCGACGGACGGCGCGGGAGCACCCGAGCCAAGTCCCGTTTCATCATGGAAATACAGCAGGGCGTGGCCGACGACAACCTTGTCGCCCTTCGCCACCAGGATATCGGCGATGACGCCTGACCGCTCGGCCAGGACTTCGCATTCCATTTTCATCGCCTCGAGAATAAACAGGAGGTCGCCCTCCTCCACGGACTGGCCTGCTTCGACTTCGACCTTCCAGATGTTTCCGGCCATCGGCGAGCCCATGGCCGCCTTCGCCACCGGGCCGGGCGCAGATCCGACCATGGCCGCCGCCGAAGTTGCGCCGGCAGCGGCTGAACCGCCGAGCGCGGAAACCTGAACCTGAAAGGTCTGGCCCCTGCCTGTCACGGTGAACACTTCCCCGACGGCGACCGGGGCTGCGTCGCCCCTCGGTGTCGCGGCCTCGACCGTGGGAAGAGGCTCGAATGCCGCCGGATTGTCGCGGTTCTCGAGGAACTTGAGGCCGACCTGCGGAAACAGCGCGTAGGTGAGCACATCGTCGACCTGGTTTTCGCCCCAGCGGATTCCCTTCTCGGCGACGATGGCACCAAGCTCGGCGCCGAGCTTGTCCATCTCCGGTGCGATCAGGTCAGCCGGACGGCAGGTGATGGGCTTGGCGCCGGCCAGGACTTTCTTCTGCAAGGCTTTGTTGACGGGCGCCGAGGTCGCGCCGTACTCGCCCTTGAGCACGGCGGCGGTTTCCTTGGTCATCGACTTGTAGCGTTCGCCGTTGAGGACATTCATGACGGCCTGGCTGCCGACGATCTGCGATGTTGGCGTGACAAGGGGAATGAATCCCAGGTCCTCCCGCACGCGGGGAATCTCGGCCAGCACCTCGGCCATCCTGTCGCTTGCGCCCTGCTCCTTCAACTGGCTCTCCATGTTGGTGAGCATGCCGCCGGGAACCTGAGCGATGATGATGCGGGCATCGATGCCTTTCAGCGAGCCCTCGAACTTCGCATACTTCTTGCGGACTTCGCGGAAATAGTCGGCGATCTCCGCCAGCAATACCATGTTCAGCCCGGTGGCGCGGTCGGTTCCCTCCAGGATGGCCACCAGACTCTCGGTGGGCGAGTGGCCATAGGTCATGCTCATCGACGAGATCGCCGTATCGACGTTGTCGACGCCAGCTTCGATGGCCTTGAGGTAGGCGGCGGTGGACATCCCGGTCGTGGCATGGCACTGCATGTGGATCGGGATGGCAAGCGCCTGCTTGAGTTTGCCCACCAGTTCATAGGCCACATAGGGCGTGAGCAGGCCGGCCATGTCCTTGATGCAAATGGAATGGGAACCCAGGTCCTCGATACGCTTGCCCAGCGCCACCCATTTGTCGATGGTGTCGACCGGACTGACCGTGTAGGACAGCGTTCCCTGCGCATGTTTGCCCTGCTTGATGACGGCGCGGATCGCCGTTTCCAGGTTGCGCGGATCATTCATGGCATCGAAGACGCGGAACACGTCAATACCGTTGACGGCCGCCCGTTCGACGAACTTCTCGACCACGTCGTCGGCGTAGTGGCGGTAACCGAGAATGTTTTGCCCGCGGAACAGCATCTGCTGCGGCGTCCTGGGCATAGCCTTCTTCAAAGTGCGCAGACGCTCCCAGGGATCTTCGCCCAGATAGCGGATGCAGGTGTCGAAGGTGGCGCCGCCCCATGATTCGAGCGACCAGAACCCGACCTGGTCGAGCTTGGCCGCGATGGGCAGCATGTCATCGATGCGCAGGCGCGTCGCCAGCAGGGACTGGTGCGCGTCGCGCAGGACGACTTCGGTGATGCCCAACGGCCGTTTCTTGGCTATTTCTTTCTTCATTTGCTTACCCATTCCGATGTGGTTCTGTCTCAAAGTTCCGTTGCAGGAGAGGCCGGTGCGCCTGGCCGCGATGGCCATCAGGCGCAACGACGAATTCGCCAATGTTAAAGGCAGTCGGTTCGAGCAGGGAAATATCCTGCGTTGATCAACGGACTTCCTTGATCAACGGCAACTGTTCGAGATCGTCGATATCCCGAGGTCGACCACTGGCGCGTTTATTTGCCCTGAGATCGGCAAGACCAACAAAATGGAGCGGCAGCCCATCGTGGATGGTGGTTTCGCGATTGGGCCAGGCGGCGTCGAAATCCACGCCGTCGATGTCTGTCAGCAGGTCGATGCGAAAGGGCGGGTAGCCGAGCTGCACCACATTCTGGGGACTTTCGAAATCCTGCTGCGCGAGGCCCACGTCGCCAAACCCGAATTCACTCAGCGCGACCATCAGTCGTCGGGCATTTTCCGGGCTGCGACGAATCCAGATATCGAGATCGCCGGTATGGCGCGGCCGGCCATGCAGTGCCATGGCATAGCCGCCCACCACGAGGTATTCAACCTTGTGAGCGTTTAGTAACGCGACAAACTCTTTGAAGTCCCTGGACAGCATCGGGATGGGATTCCAGCCAAGCCAGGCGCAATATCTCGACGGCGTCGAGCCGCTGCGAGGGAGAACGCGACAGCCAGTATTCGGTGTCACGCGGTTGCTGATGAAGCGGGTGGCGAGCCACGAACTTTTCCATGGTGCAATTGTAACCCGACCAGGCAGTGACAATGCCGGCATCAAGCGGCCCGCGACAGGCTAAACTGCCGAGCATGAATGCTGCAATCGCTCCGGAATCGATGCTCCATCGCGCAGCCATCGCCGTATCACCAACGCCGACTCCTGCGCCATGATTGGTGTTTTCGATTCCGGCCTGGGGGGACTTTCGGTGCTGGCCGCGCTGGTCGATGCGCTGCCACAGGCCGACTTCATCTACTTCGCCGACACTGCCCATGTGCCTTACGGCAACAAGAGCGAAGAACAGATTCAGTGCCGCGTGCTGGCGATTGGCGAACACCTGGCCAGCCACGGTTGCGACTTGCTGGTGGTGGCCTGCAACACCGCCACCGCCACGGCGGTGCAGGCCTTGCGCGCCGCACATCCGCGCATTCCGGTGGTCGGCATCGAACCCGGCATCAAGCCGGCGGCGCAGGAAACGCAGAGCGGCCGCATCGCGGTACTGGCCACGGAAGCCACGGCCCGAAGCCCGCGCCTGAAGCAGTTGATCCTCGAACACGCAAGCCATGTCGACGTTTTCGTCGAGCCGTGTCCCGGCTGGGCCACCCATGTCGAAAAGCTGCAACTGGACGATCCGGCACTCGCCGCCGATGTCCGCGCTCGCATCGAACCGCTGCTGGAACGAGGTGTGGACCGCATCGTGCTGGGCTGCACGCATTACAGTTTTCTGGCGCCGCTGCTGAGCGAAGTCGTCGGCTCACGGGCGCAACTTGTGGACGTCGCCGCCGCGGTCGCGCGCCAGACACAGCGCCTGGCCGGACGCCTCGCTCACGGTTCCGGACGCCTGCAGTTGCATGCCTCTGCACATCCGGATCGTCTGCGTGCCGCCCTGCCGCAACTGCATCTGGGCCGGATCGCCGCGCGGGTTCAGGCAGTCCCGCCGCGCGGCGCACCATCGCCATAAACCATCACCAGGTTTCGACCGTTCCGCTTCGCCTGATAGAGCGCCTGATCCGCGCATCGAATCAGGCCCTCCACCGAATCCGAATGCCCGGGCGTCGCTGCAATACCGATCGAAGCCGTGATGCGGATTCGCAAATCCCCATACGACACGACTGTCTCCTGAAAGATTTTCAGCAACTGCGCGGCGCGCTCGAAGGCGATATCCAGGGGCATTTTTGGCAATACGAGCAGGAACTCCTCGCCACCGTAGCGACACACAATGTCCTCGGCACGCGCATGTTCCAGAAGCAAGCGGCCGAAAACCCGCAGGACTTCGTCGCCCGCCTGATGTCCGTAGGTGTCGTTCACCAGTTTGAAGTGATCGATATCGAGCAGCACCATGCTCAGCGGCGCGCCTTCGCGCCTGCAGCGAGCCAGTTCGCGCTCAAGCGTACCCTCGAGGTAGCGACGATTGAAGAGGCCGGTAAGAGAATCGCGGTTGGCCTGTTCGCGCAGCTTCTCCTGCAAGTCATGAATCTTTCCGATCTGGTCGTGCAGGATTGCATTGGCCCCTTCGAGCGTCGTTCGCTGCTGATCCAGCGAATCCTGCACTTGATGCAGTTGCCTGATATAGGCGAAGAACTCGATGCCTATCAACGACAGATAGGTCGCAAGCGCGATCATCGAAGACAGGGTCACCAGCCCATTGGTATCCGTGGAAACATGAAACGCGATCACCGTGGTGGAGGCCAGGGTGCCAGCGGCAAATGCCATGATGCAGATCAGGACGCCTGGTGCTCCGCGCGCTATCGTATGGTTCAGCAAGTTGGCGAGAAACAGGGCGGCGCTGATCCACGACGGGAATCCCAGGCCTGCCGCCCATATGCCGCACATCACGGCATCAACAAACATGCTGTTGAGTTCGGCCCGTTCGGAGTGCGCGGCCTTTCGCGTACCCCAGTAAATCAAATGCGGATAGATCAGAAATTGCAGGACCAGCAAAGCCCAGACGCCGGGGCCATGGCCGTGCGGCAATATATGCAAGCCGATTGGCAGCGAGGCCAAGGCAAAGGCGGTTACCCGCACGCGGTAACCGTTGGCCACTACCCAGTGATGCGTTTTGCGAAGTTCGGTCACGAGTTCAGTCTCTGGCTGTCATCAGTCGCGAGCACCATGCGCGTGCGATACGTCATTTCTCAGCGCCGCTCGGCACGAATCACGCCCGGCACTTCACTCAACAGGGACAATACTTTCTGCAGCACCAGAGTACCAGATAGTTCGACGGTAAAGCCCATGTGTGCGATGCCCGCCCGCGACTGCGTCTTTACCGCCGTGACGTTGATCTTTTCGCGCGACAGGACGTCGGAGATATCGCGCAGCAGCCCTTGCCGATCCCCCGCGTCGACCATCAGGTCTACCGGATAGACAGTACCTGACCTGGCGCCGTCCTGTTCGCCCCAGCCTTCACCCCATTCGGTGCTGATCACCCGCTCGGGATTGCGCGCCGCCATGTTGCGGAAGTTGATGCACTCGACCCGGTGGATGGAGATTCCCTTGCCGCGCGTGACGAAGCCGATGATGGCGTCCGGTGGCATCGGCTTGCAGCACAGCCCGACCTGCGTCAACAACTTGTCCACGCCGAGCACCAGAATCCGGCTGTCGCCGGCCCGGCTCTTCTTTGTCTGAATCTCCGGCTCGGGCGGCAGCGCTTCCGCGCCGCCGCGCAAGGCGACATCGATGGCGCGCATGCCGACTTCGCCGCGCGCCGCGGCGAGAAACAGGGCCTCGGCGCTCTTCAGCCCGAGCTTGACCGCCAGTTCGTCGAGATTGGCCTGGGTTTGTCCCTGACGCTGCAACTCGCGCGTAACCAGGGCGCGCCCCTGGGCCAGCAGTTCAGCTTCATCCTGCGCCGCAAACCACTGCTTCACCTTCGAGCGCGCACGCGGCGTGGCGAGATAGCCCAGCGTCGGATTCAGCCAGTCACGCGACGGGCCGCCGCTCTTGATGCTGACGATCTCCACCCGCTGGCCGTTTTGCAGGGCCGTGTTGAGCGAGGCCATGTGTCCGTCGATCTTTGCGCCGCGACAGCGATGACCGAGATCGGTATGCAGCCGATAGGCGAAATCCAGCGCCGTGGCGCCGCGCGGCAGGTCGATCACCTTGTCCTGCGGCGTCAACACATAGATCGTGTCATCCAGCGCGGCACGCTTGAACTGTTGCACCCATTCCGCGGAATCGGCGATTTCATCGCGCCACGACAACAATTGTCGCAGCCAGGAAATCTTGTCTTCGTAGGCGCCGCCGGCCTTTACCGACTTGCCGGACTCCTTGTAGCGCCAATGGGCGGCCACCCCCAGCTCGGCATGATCGTGCATCTCGCGGGTGCGAATCTGCACCTCCAGCGAACGACCGTCCTCGACCTCCACGGCGGTATGCAGTGACCGATAGAAGTTTCCCTTGGGATGCGAAATATAGTCGTCGAACTCGCCATGAATAGGCTGCCACAGGTGATGCACGATGCCCAGCGCCGTGTAGCAATCCTTGATTTCATCGACGATGATGCGCACCGCCCGCACGTCATACACCTTGGAGAAGTCGATATCCTTGCCGCGCATCTTGCTCCAGATGCTGAAGATGTGTTTCGGCCGGCCGTAGACCTCCGCGCGAACGCCGACTGCGGCCATCTCCGCCCGCAAGCGCGCCACTGCAGCGACGATGAAGCCCTCGCGCTCCAGGCGCTTTTCGTCGAGCATGGTGGCAATGCGCTTGTAGGTTTCCGGCTCCAGATAGCGAAAGGAAAGGTCTTCGAGTTCCCATTTCACGTGCCAGATGCCCAGCCGGTTGGCCAGCGGCGCGTAGATGAGCTGGCTTTCCCTGGCCATTTCCTCGCGCACGGCGCCCGGCCGGTCGTTGAGGAAGCGCAAGGTCTGCACGCGACTGGCCAGCCGCAGCAGCACCACGCGAATGTCATCGACCATGCCCAGCAGCATCTTGCGCAGAATTTCGGTCTGTGCCCGCACCTCGGCAACGCCTTCACCCGACCCGGCGCCACCGCCCGCCGCGGCACGCGTCAGCGGCCGCAAGCTGCCCAGCCGGCGCATGCCCGCCACCAGTGCGGCCACCGTATCGCCAAAGCCGACTTTCAGGCGCTCGCCGCAATCCTCGACGTGATCGCCGGCGGCAAACAACAGGGCGGCAATGCGGGCATCGGCATCGAGATCGAGCGAAGCGACGATCAAGGCCATGCCCAGCGCGTGTTGCAGGATGGGTTCGCCGGTGCCGAGCACCTTCTCGCCATAGGCTTCGCGGGCCAGCGTCAGCGCATCGCCGACACGGGCCGCGGCTGGCGCGGAAAGCCCCAGACAAAGGCGGGAAAGCGCGTCGGCTTCGCCATTCGACTGCTGCAGGGAATGCACTACGGAGACCATGCTGCAATTATCCCATGGGGCGTATATTCCACGGTCGATGAAGCAACTGCCTCCCATTTCGCCCTATCTGCTGCTGACGCTGGCCAACCTGTTCTGGGCCGGCAACTGGATCATCAGTCGCGCCCTGCGCAGCGAATTGCCGCCGGTCGCGCTCTCCTTCTGGCGCTGGGTGGTGGCCCTGCTGTGCCTCTTGCCGCTGTCCTTGCCGCATCTGCGCCGCGACTGGCCGCAACTGCGCGCCGCCTGGCCCTGGCTGCTGCTGTATGGCGCGCTGGGCACCGGCGGCTACAACGTGCTGGTCTACGGCGGCCTGCAATACACCACGGCGATCAACGGCACGCTGCTGAACTCCTTCGTGCCGATCATGATCGTGCTGATCTCCTGGCTGATGCTCGGCAAGCGCCTGCACGGCCGCGAGGCGGCGGGCATCCTGATCTCCTTCAGCGGCGTACTCGGCATTGTCGCCCACGGCGACCTGCAGCGCCTGCGCGATCTCACGCTGAATGTCGGCGACCTCTGGATCCTGGCTTCGGTGCTGGCCTGGTCGGCTTACACCCTGCTGCTGTCGCGCCGGCCGCAGGTCCATCCATTGGCCTTCCTCACCGCCATCAGTGTCACCGGAC
This sequence comes from Sulfuritalea sp., assembly GCA_030651305.1. Classification (GTDB taxonomy): domain Bacteria; phylum Pseudomonadota; class Gammaproteobacteria; order Burkholderiales; family Rhodocyclaceae; genus Sulfuritalea. Next base: position 12,100 of record JAUSCI010000062.1, read on the forward strand.
TGATCTTCCTGGTCCCGTTCTATGTTTGGGAAATGGCCCAGGGCCGTCATATCACGCCGACGCCGGGAGCGATTGCCGGCATTGTGTATACCGGTGTCTTCCCCGCCTTTCTCGGCTACATCGTATGGAATCGCGGCGTCGCCGAAGTCGGGCCGGCGCGCGCCGCACTCTTCATGCACTTGATACCGGCCTTCGGTATCCTCCTGTCGATGATCTTTCTCGACGAAAGACCTGCTCCCTATCACGCCATCGGCATCGGCTTGATCTTTGCCGGCATCTGGCTCAACACCCGACGCCTGAGATGATCGGCAAACTCAGCACATGGTGGCGACAGCGCCAGGGTGATCGCCTTGAAATTCCCGCTGCGCTGTGGCCTGAAGTCGAAGCCGGCCTGCCCTTTCTCGGCCATCTGGCTGCGGATGAGCGCGCGCACCTGCGCCAGCTTGCCCGCGAACTCATTGCCGAAAAGCAATGGAGCGGCGCGCAAGGTCTGCAACTGACTCCCCGCATGCAGATGACGATTGCCCTGCAAGCTTGCCTGCCGATCCTGCACCTGGGGCTCGACTGGTATGCCGGTTGGGTCGGCATCGTGGTCTATCCTGGCGATTTCCTGATTCCGCGCCGCATCATCGACGAAGACGGCGTGATGCATGAGTTCGACGACGAAGTCATGGGTGAGGCCTGGTACGGCGGCCCGGTGCTGATCTCCTGGTTCGAGCAGCCGGAAGACGCCGGCGGCATCAACGTGGTGATTCACGAGTTCGCCCACAAGCTCGACATGAAGAGCGGCGCAGCCGATGGGCTGCCGCCGATGCACGAGGGGATGTCGCGGCAGCACTGGATCGACGTCATGAGCAAGGCTTTCGACGATTTTCAGCAGCGTGTCGATGCCGGCGAAGAAACCTTGCTCGATCCGTATGGTGCCGAGTTTCCGGGCGAGTTCTTCGCCGTTGCCAGCGAAGCCTTTTTCGAGGCACCGCTGATGCTCAAAGGCGAGTACGCGGATGTCTACGAGCAATTCAGGCTGTTCTACCGGCAGGATCCGGCGGGGCCGGCATTTCATTGGTAGCGCCTGCTTCGCGGCCGAGCGCCCGTGGAAATCGGAGTAAGCTTCAGACTTCGGGGCTAAGGAAGCAGGGGGCCGACCGACTGCTACCATGCCTTGCTTGCTGTTTTGTCGCGTAGACGCGAAAATTCGCCTGGTCCGTCAGAAGAAAACGCATCCGTATGAAGCTCGTCGAAATTCCGGTCGAAAATCTGCCCTTCGGGGCGTACATCTCCAGGCTGGACAGGCCGTGGACGGAAACACCGTTCGTATTCCAGGGATTTGTCCTCAAAAGCGAAAAGCAGCTCGACGTTCTAAAGAAGTACTGCAAACACGTCTTCATCGACCCGGAGAAAGAGGAGCGCAGGGAAATCGGCAAGGTGACCGCGGAGGATCTGGCAAAAGTCCGCGGCACGACGGTCTACAAGGAGATCGCGACCGTCGAAGTCGAATTGCCTCAAGCGCAGAGTGCCTTTACGACGACGACCGTGGTGGTGAAAGAGCTTTCGCGAGCGGCGGAGGTCGGAAACTCGATCGACAGTTCGCGGTCCCACGAAGCGGCGGCACAGATTACCGAGAGCGTCGTGCGCAATCCGGATGCGATGGCTCTGCTGATCAAACTCCAGGAAAAGAGCGGCGCAACCCTCAGCCGGGCCGCGGAGATTTCAGTCCTGATGACCATCTTCGGGCGTTTCCTGCAGTTGCCGCCAGATCGACTCAAACTGCTCGGCATACTGGGGCTGCTGCAGGACGTCGGCCGCCTCCAGTTGCCCGCCGCGCTTGCCTCGCGCGGACCCATGAACCCGGCGGAAGTCGAACTCTACAAGACGCACGTGAACCACTCGGTGCGGATTCTCAGCAGCACACCCGGGCTTCCCGCGGAACTTCCAGGGCTCGCGTCCCTGCACCACGAGCGTTTCGACGGCAGCGGCTATCCGCGCGGACTGCGCGGCGATGCAATCGCTTTCCCCGGCTTGATCGCGGGGATCGTCGATACCTTCGACATGCTTACGGCGCCGAAGCCATACGGACAATACCTGTCTCCGGCCAACGCGCTCAGCATCATGTACAAGGGGCGCGGCACGGAGTTTCACCCGGCACTGGTCGAACAGTTCATCCAGTGCATCGGCGTTTACCCGGTGGGCAGCGTGGTCGAACTGAACAGCGGCGAAGTGGCAATCGTGATTGCCCAGAACATGGTGCGTCGCATGCAACCGCGCATCATGGTGGTCAAGGACGCCCGCGGCAACCCGCTGCCATCCTACAAGACGCTTGACCTGATGAAGGAGCCCAAATTCAGGGGGGACGAGCCTTACCGGATCCAGCGTTCCCTGGAATATGGCTCGGTCAAGATCGATCCGCGCGAGATGTTCCTGTGAGCGGGGATGCTTCCGCCGGGCAGGCGGCGGCCACCTCTGGCTCTGCCGCCGAAGCAATCCCGTTTCTGGACGCATTGCGCGGTCAAATCGAGGAAAGAAGGGGTGACGGCGAAAATCTGGCCGTGCTGCTCATCGACAGCGGCCTGATCAGCCGTATCGACGCGGCATGGGGCTACCACGTCGGCGATGCGGTGCGTAACCGCGTGACAGAGTTGCTGCGCACCGATGTATTGCGCCCGGGTGATCTGGTCGGCGAGATGAGCCGCGATGGTTTTGCCTGCGTACTTTCGACCGTCGAAGGTCCCGCCGTAGCGCTCCTGGCGGCGAAGAAGTCACTGCGCGCGCTAAATGCACCGTTCTGGATCGGCGACGACGAAATTTTTGCCAGTCCCGCCATCGGCATTGCAATGTATCCGGCGCACGCGGACCAGGCAGAAGTATTGCTGCAACAGGCCACCAGTGCCTGTGCCATCGCCCGCGACCTGACCGGTCGCATCGCCGACTACGCCGAAGACCGGGACAATTCGGCGGCATCAAAGCTGCTGTATGAAAACCGGCTGCGTACCGCTGTTGCCGAGGATGCTCTCGAACTCGCGTTTCAGCCGCAGTACGATCTGCGCCTCGGCCAGGTCATGGGCGCCGAAGGCCTGCTGCGCTGGCGCGACCCCGCGCTCGGCGTGATTCCGGCAATTGACGCATTCGCCGCGGCAGAAGCGGCGGACAAGGTCTCCGACCTGGTTTCTTCGATACTGAATCGCGCATTGCGCAATGTCTCCGAATTCCGCTACAGCGCCGGACTCGATTTGCGAATTGGCGTCAAACTTCCAGCGCGCGCGTTGCTCAACACCGAACTGGTCGACGTGGTGCAGCGTGCACTGGGCACATGGAGCCGACGGCCAGGAACCCTGATTCTGGAAATCGGAGAAACGTCGTTGCTGGGAACGAATACGGAGGCAAGAGAAGCGCTCGGCCGCCTGAAGGAAGTTGGTGTAAAGCTCTCGATCGACGACCCGAACATGGCGCTTTCATCTTTGTTCTGGCTCGCGCCGATGCCGTTTCAGGAAATCAAGATCGATGTTTCCGCGGCGCACGACCTGGCCGGTGTGCCGAAGTCCGAGCGCATCCTCCAGTCGATCATCGAACTCGCCCATCATCTGCGGCTTGAGGTCGTGGCCGTCGGTGTCGCCGATGACGCCGCGGCGGTGCGGCTCAAGGAACTCGGTTGCGATTATATGCAAGCCGACTACAAGGGTCCTGCTCTCGGCCCGCAGGAGTTCGTCGAACGATTCGGCTTCAACGATCGCTGAAATACAGGGGACAAGGCCGGCCGGAAAACGCCCGTGGGTTGCGCCCGCGGACGCCAGCGCAACTTTGAGGATGATCAGGCTGCGCTGAGCCTTCGATTGGGCTGCCTTGCATGCCGGGAAGGCATCTTCGCCGCCGGCAATTCGGGTGGGGTGACCGATGGGGCTCGAACCCACGACAACTGGAATCACAATCCAGGACTCTACCAACTGAGCTACGGCCACCACCGAAACTGCGCGCCGTCCGGAAAGAAATTCCCGTTGGGCAGGGTGCGGATTATGGGAGATGGCAGCAAAAGAATCAAGCAATCGGTAATCCCGACCTTGTCACTCGGAATGAACTCGCGTAATATTCTTTGCAGAACGTTGTTCCACTATGCAGTTCTTTCGATTTTCCCCGACTCCTGCAACTGGAGTAAGCAAAGGACCCGAAATCCATGGATCTCAATTTCACTGCCGAAGAGCAGTTGTTCAGAGAAGATGTGCGCAGCTTCCTGCGCGCCAAGCTGCCCGGCGAAATTAGCCGCAAGGTGCTCGGCGGCAAGCATCTGGCGAAGAACGACTTCGTCCGCTGGCAGCAGATTCTGCACGCGCAGGGCTGGGGCGCGGTGGCGTGGCCGGTAGCGCATGGCGGCACCGGCTGGAATCCGGTGCAGCAGCACATATTCGATGAAGAATGCGCCGACGCGGGGGCACCGCTGCAACTGCCTTTCGGCCTCAAGATGGTGGCGCCGGTGATCATGGCCTTCGGCAACCCGGCCCAGCAGCAGTACTTTCTGCCGCGCATCATCGACGGCACCGACTGGTGGTGCCAGGGCTATTCCGAGCCGGGCTCGGGCTCCGACCTGGCGTCGCTGAAGATGCGCGCAGTCCGGGTCAACTCACCTGAGGGCGACCATTACGTGGTCAACGGCCAGAAGACCTGGAACACGCTCGGCCAGTACGCCGACTGGATTTTCTGTCTGGTCCGCACCAGCAACGAAGGCCGCCGGCAGGAGGGCATCTCCTTCCTGCTGATCGACATGAAGACGCCGGGCATCACGGTGCGACCGATCATCATGCTGGACGGGGAACACGAGATCAACGAGGTCTGGTTCGAGGACGTCAAGGTGCCCGTCGAGAACCTGATCGGCGAAGAGAACAAGGGCTGGACCTATGCCAAGTTCCTGCTCGGCCACGAGCGCACGGGGATTGCCGGCGTCGGCCGTTCCAAGCGCGAACTGAAAAAGCTGAAGGAGATCGCGGCGAAGGAAAGCAACCACGACCGGCCGCTGATCGAGGACCAGCGCTTTCGCGACCGCATCGCCCAGGTCGAACTGGAACTCATGGCGCTGGAAATCACCAACCTGCGCGTCATCTCCGCCGAAGGCGAGAAGCGCGCGCCGGGACCGGAAGCCTCGATCCTCAAGATCAAGGGCTCCGAAATCCAGCAACTGCTGAGCGAACTCAAGATGCAGGCACTCGGCCATTACGCTCTGCCCTACGTCGAAGAAGCGCTCGACGCAGGCTGGCCGGGCGACGCCCTGATGGACGGCTATGGCGACTATTCCGCGCCGCTTTCCGGCCAATACTTCAACATTCGCAAGACCACCATCTACGGCGGTTCCAACGAAATCCAGAAAAACATCATCTCGCAAATGATCCTGGGACTGTAAATCATGGACTTCAACTACACCGAAGAACAACTCGCACTGCAGAACACCCTGCGCCGTTTCATTGCCAGGGACTACCCTTTCGAACACCGCCGCGCCCTGGCCAAATCCGCCGACGGCTTCGATCGCGCGGCATGGAAAACTTTCGCCGATTTCGGCATCCTCGCCCTGCCATTCCACGAAGATTTCGGCGGACTGAATGGCAACGCCGTTGACACCATGCTGGTCATGGAAATGCTCGGCCGCGGCCTCGCGCTGGAACCCTATGTGTCGACTGTCGTGCTCTGCGGCGGCCTGATTCGCGACGCCGGCAGTGCCGCGCAGAAGGAAGCGCTGCTGCCCGCGATTGCCGGCGGCGAACTGATGCTGGCGCTGGCGCACTTCGAACCTGGCGGCCGCTACGAACTCGACCGTGTCGCCACCACTGCCAGCGCTACCGGCTCCGGCTGGCAGCTCGACGGCGCCAAGGCCGTCGTGCTGGGCGCACCGGCCGCCGACAAGCTGATTGTTTCGGCCCGCGATGGCAGTGGCATCTCCCTGTTTCTGGTCGACGCCAAGGCTCCCGGCGTCACGCTGCGCACCTACCCGACGCAGGACGGCGCCCGCGCTGCCGACATCAGGCTGAGCAAGGTCATGGTCGGCGCCGACGCGCTGCTCGGCACCGCCGGCAACGCGCTGCCGGTGATCGAACGCGCACTCGACTACGCCAATGCGGCGTTCTGCGCCGAGGCCGTCGGCATCATGTCGGCGCTCAACGAAGTCACCCTCGAATACCTGAAGACGCGCAAGCAGTTCGGCCAGCCGATCGGCAAGTTCCAGGCGCTGCAGCACCGCATGGCCGACATGGTGATCGCCACCGAGCAGGCTCGCTCGATGGCCACGCTGGCCGCGGTGCGCGTCGATTCGGCCGATGTCGCCCTGCGCAACCGGTCGGTCGCCGCCACCAAGGCCTATGTCGGCGCCCAGGCCCGCTTCGTCGGCCAGCAGGCGGTGCAATTGCATGGCGGAATGGGCGTGGTCGACGAACTCAACGTCGCCCATTACTTCAAGCGCCTGACCATGATCGGTCTCACCTTCGGCGACGCGGACTACCACCTCGGCCGCTTCAGCGACACCCTGCTCGCAGCATGACCAGCCAGATTGTCAATCGCAGGGATCTCGAATTCCAGCTCTTCGAGGTGCTCGATGTCGAATCACTGACGACCCGCCCGCGCTACGCCGAGCACAGCAGGGAAACCTTCCTCGCCGTGCTCGATACCGCCGAGGCAATGGCCACCGAGAAGTTCGCGCCACACAACCACAAGGCCGACGAGCACGAGCCAACCTTCGACGGCCAGCGCGTGCACATGATTCCCGAGGTCAAGGAAGCGCTGAAGGCCTTCTGCGACGCCGGTTTCATCGCCGCGGCACATGACTTCGAACGCGGCGGCATGCAGTTGCCGGTGGTCATGACGCAGGCGGCATTTTCGATGTTCAAGAGTGCCAACGTCGGCACCGCGGCCTATCCCTTCCTCACCATCGGCAACGCCAACGTCATTCACCGCTTTGGCAGTGAGGCGCAGCACCGCAAGTATCTCGACGCCCTGCTCACCGGACGCTTCTTCGGCACCATGGCGCTGACCGAGCCGCAGGCCGGTTCCAGTCTGTCCGACATCACCACCAGCGCCACGCCGAATGCCGACGGCACGTATTCCCTCAGCGGCAACAAGATCTTCATTTCCGCCGGCGACCACGACCTGTCGGAGAACATCATCCACCTCGTGCTGGCCAAGATTCCCGGCGGCCCACCCGGGGTCAAGGGCATTTCGCTGTTCATCGTGCCCAAGTTCCGCGTCAATGACGACGGCACACTCGGCCCGAAGAACGATGTGACCCTGACCGGCCTGATCCACAAGATGGGCTATCGCGGCACCACTTCGACCATGCTGGCCTTCGGCGAAAAGGGGCAATGCCTGGGCGAACTGGTAGGCGAGCCGCACAAGGGCCTCGCCTACATGTTCCACATGATGAACGAGGCCCGCATCGGCGTCGGCATGGGCGCCGTGATGCTGGGCTATCGCGGCTACCTGGCCTCGCTGGAATACGCGAAAGAGCGCCCGCAGGGTCGCGCGCCGACCAACAAGAATCCGGCCGACCCGCAGCTGCCGATCATCGAGCACGCCGACGTGCGGCGCATGCTGCTGGCGCAGAAAGCCTATGTCGAAGGCGGCTATGCACTGTGCCTGTATTGCTCGCGGCTGGTAGACGAGACGAAAGTCGGCGTTGGCGATACGGCGAAACAGGAAGCCGGCCTGCTGCTCGACCTGCTGACCCCGATCGCCAAGTCCTGGCCGTCGCAGTGGTGCCTCGAAGCCAACAGCCTCGCCATCCAGATCCACGGCGGCTACGGCTATACCCGCGAGTATCCGGTCGAGCAGTTCTACCGCGACAACCGCCTCAACCCGATTCATGAAGGCACCCACGGCATCCAGGCGCTGGACCTGCTGGGGCGCAAGGCGGTGATGAATGGCGGCGCGGCGATGAAGCTGTTTGCGCGCGAAGCGCGGCAGACCATCGCCGAAGCGCAAACCGACGCCGCCCTTGCCGGCTACGCGACGGAACTCGGCGCCGCGCTCGCCGACGTTGCGGCCACGCTGCAGGCGCTCAGTCCCGTGCTGGCGAGCAACCCGACCCTGGCGCTGGCCAACGCCGTGCTGTTCCTCGAAGCCTTCGGCCATACCGTGCTGGCCTGGATCTGGCTCCACCAGGCGCTGGCGGCGCAGCGCGGATTGCAGCATGGCCTTGCGATCGACGCCGACTTCTATCGTGGCAAACTGGCAGCCTGCCGCTGGTTCTACCGCTGGGAACTGCCCAAGACGAAGCAGTGGCACGAACTGTTGCGCAGCCTCGACGACACTACCCTGACCATGCCTTCGGAATGCTTCTAAGAACATGAGCGATCCCCACATTCTCGTCACCGATAGCGACGGCATCGTCACCATCGAGATCAGCCGCCGCGAAAAGAAGAACGCCCTCACCGGCGACATGTATCGCGCGATGAGCGCAGCGCTGTGCCATGCGCGCGAGCAGCACCACGTCCGGGTGGTGCTGATTCGCGGCCAGGACGACCTGTTCACCGCGGGCAACGACCTTGGCGACTTCCTGCACCGCAAGGCCGGTGACCCCAGCGCCGCGATCCCCTTTCTGCATCTGCTGGCCGCCTTCGAAAAGCCGCTGGTCGCGGCCGTCGCCGGCAATGCGGTCGGCATCGGCACGACATTGCTGCTGCATTGCGACCTGGTTTACGCCGCCGAGAATGCGAAATTCCAGTTGCCCTTCGTCAATCTCGCACTGTGCCCCGAAGCCGGTTCCAGCCTGCTGCTGCCGCGCGTCGCCGGCCACCAGCGCTCCGCCGAACTTCTGCTGCTGGGCGAGCCCTTCGATGCCGCCGTCGCACGCGAGGCAGGCTTCGTCAATCGCGTCGTCGCCGCCGACAAACTGATGGATACCGCACTCGCGGCTGCGACAAAGCTCGCCGCCCTGCCGGCGCAATCGCTGGCCGTCACCAAGTCACTGATGAAGCGTCCACCCGACCGCAGCGCGCTGGAAGCGATGGACGAGGAGGTGATCTTTTTTTCCGACTTGGTAGCCGAGCCCGCCGCCAAGGAAATATTCAGCGCCTTCCTCGAAAAGCGCCAACCCGACCCCACGAAAATTCACGGACACAAAGCATGAGCACAGACATCCCCGAAGGCTTCAAGCTGCTCAAGCGAGGCGGCGGCTACCTCTCCAGCCTCGGTCCCTGGTACTACCGCATCGACGAAACCAAAGGTGGCCAGCGCGGCCAGCTGGTGCTCGCCATCCGCGTCGAGGACCGCCACACCAACATCCGCCACATCGCCCACGGCGGCTTCCTCGTCACCATGGTCGATACCGCGCTGGGCATCGTCGTCTCCAGTTCGCGCGAGCCGCCGCAGCCCATCGTCACCGTCAGCCTCACCACCAACTTCATAACCAGTGCCGAGCCCGGCGACTGGGTCGAGGCCGACGTCGACATCGACCGCATGGGCGGCCGCCTGGCCTATGCCAGTTGCACGCTGCGGGTCGGCGCGCGCTGCGTCATGACCGCCACCGGCGTCTTCGCGCTGATGAAGCCCGTTATTCCGAAAGAACAGGCTGACGGCTGAGCACATGCAGAAGATCCACGTCCTGCTGAAGAAGGAAGAACTTGACGCCCAGCGCCTCGAAGGCAAAGTGGTGGTGGTGCTCGACATCCTGTTCGCCACCTCGTCCATCGTCACCGCACTGGCCCATGGCGCCACTGAAGTCATCCCGACCCTGGATGGCCGCGCGGCGCAGGAAGCGGCAAAGCAATTCCCGGCCGGCTCCTACGTGCTGTCTGGCGAACTCAACGCCGAAACCCTGACCGGCTTTGTGCACCCGACACCCCAGGCACTGCTGAAGGAAGGCATCGCCGGCCGCCGCCTGATCTATTGCACCACCAACGGCACCGTGGCGCTGGCCAAGTCGAAGAGCGCCGCCCATGTCTATGCCGCGGCACTGCTCAACGGCCGCGCCGTAGTCGAGCGCATCGTCACGCAGCATCCGGACAGCACCATCCTGATCGTCTGTTCCGGCTCGGCCGACAATTTCAACCTCGAAGACTTCTACGGCGCCGGCTACCTGGTTTCGCTGTTCCGCCGCCGTGCCACCAGCGCCGACTTCTCAGATGCCGCGCTCGCGGCAGAACTGTTACACGACCACTGCGATGGCCTCGACGCCCTGCGCCGCGCCCGCGTCGGCCGCATGATGCTGGCGCGCAAGCTCGACGCCGAGGTGGCCTTCGCCGCGCAGGAAAGCTGTTACGACGTCGTGCCGCTGCTACAGGACGGCGCGCTGCGCCCCGTTTGAATCCCACCAAAAAGAAACCCACCCCATGAGCACTCCCGAGAAAACCTATAAGTACTACTGGGAAGATTTTCCCGTCGGCCAGATCCGAGAATTCGGCGGCAAGACCATGAGCGCCGAGGAGATCATCGATTTTGCCCGCCAGTTCGACCCGCAGCCCTTTCACCTCTCCGAGGAGGCCGGCAGGAACAGCCTGTTCGGCGGGCTGTGCGCCAGCGGCTGGCATACCTGCGCGCTGGCGATGCGCATGATGTGCGACGCCTACCTGCTGGAAACCGCCAGCCTTGGCTCGCCGGGACTGGAGAACATCCGCTGGCTCAAGCCGGTGCGTCCCGGCGACACCTTGCACGTGCGTACGGTGGTGCTCGAAGCGCGTCCGCTCGACAGCAGGCCCGACGTCGGCCTGGTGCGCACGCGCTGGGAGATGCTGAACCAGAACAACGAAGAAGTCATGCAGATGGAGGGCTATGGCATGTTCCGCCGGCGCGATGTGACGAAGGTTCAAGCCGTCTGAGCATGCATCCGAGCCCGTTGATCGAACAGCCCTTCGGCACCTATGGCGAACTGATTCGCGAGCAGGCCCGCAACCGCCCCGACCATCCCGCGCTGATTCAGGATCGGCGCACGGTATCCTTCGCCACGCTGGACGCCATGATGGATCGCGTCGCCGCCACGCTGCAGCGAAACCGCGTGCGGCCCACCGAGGCGGTGGCGATCTGCGCCGGCACCTCGCTCGAATATGCCGCTGTGTTTCTCGGCGCCTTGCGCGCCGGAGTGGCCGTGGCGCCGCTGGCGCCCTCGTCGATCGCACAAAGCATCGCCGACATGGCCGCCAACTCCGAAGCACGCCTGATGTTCGTCGATTCCGTCACGGCGGAACAACTCGCGCCGGTGCGTGCCGGCATTGCCGCGCGCTTCGTCGCCCTCGACGATAGCGCCGGCGGTGAATCCTTCAGAAAATGGCTGGCGCCCGCCGGATCTGTGCCGGCAGCGGTCGACGTCCGGCCCGAGTGGCCCTTCAACATCATCTATTCCTCCGGCACCACCGGCATGCCCAAGGGCATCGTACAACCCCACGGCATGCGCTGGGCGCATCTGCAACGCGCGCAGCCGCAGGGCTACGGCCCGGACGCGGTAACCCTGATCGCCACCCCGCTTTATTCCAACACCACGTTGGTCAGCTTCTTTCCCACCGTCACGCTGGGCGGCACCGTGGTACTGATGGCGAAGTTCGATGCGGCGCAATACCTGGAGCTGGCGCAGAAGCACCGCGCCACCCACACCATGCTGGTGCCGGTGCAATACCAGCGCCTGATGGCGCATCCCGATTTCGACCGCTACGACCTTTCCAGCTTCCGCATGAAGCTGTGCACCAGCGCGCCCTTCTCGGCCACACTCAAGGCCGATATCCTCAAGCGCTGGCCGGGCGGCCTGGTCGAGTACTACGGCATGACCGAAGGCGGCGGCACCTGCATCCTCGCCGCCCACGAGCGCCCCGACAAACTGGCCACGGTCGGCACTCCAGCCGAAGGCCATGACATGCGCCTGATCGACGAGGCCGGCCGCGAAGTAGCGCAGGGCGAAATCGGAGAGGTCGTCGGCCATTCGCCGGCCATGATGAGCGGCTACCACCGCCAGCCGGAGCAGACCCGCGAAGCCGAGTGGCATGCGCCCGACGGCAAGCGCTTCATCCGCACCGGCGACGTCGGCCGCTTCGACGCCGACGGCTTCCTGACGCTGATGGACCGCAAGAAGGACATGGTCATCTCGGGCGGCTTCAACGTCTATCCCAGCGATCTGGAAGCCGTGCTGATCCGGCACCCGGCCGTCGCCGAAGCCGCCGTGGTCGGCGTCGCCTCGGAGCGCTGGGGCGAAACGCCGGTCGCTTTCGTAACTCTGAGAGTCGGTGCTGGTGATACGGCGCTGCAGATTCGGAACTGGACCAACCACCAACTGGGCAAGACCCAGCGCCTCGCTGCCGTCGAGATTGTCGGCAGCCTGCCACGCAGCGCCATTGGCAAGGTATTGAAGCGAGAACTGCGAGAGACTTTCGTCCCCCCCACACCCCTCTGATCCGCCCCGAAAGGACTATCCATGGAATTCACCACCCTCGAAGTCAGCCTCGACGCCGGTGTCGCCACCGTCGCGCTGAACCGGCCGGACAAGGCCAACGCCATGAGCGAGCCGATGTGGTACGAAATCGAGCAGGCCATGGAGTGGCTCGACGCCACGCCCGAAGCCCGCGTCGGCATCATCACCGGGCGCGGCAAATATTTCACCTCGGGTATCGATCTGACCATGCTGATGGGCGTCGGCGCCCAGATCGAAGACGATTGCGACGGTCGTCGCCGCGAAAAGCTGCGCCGCCTGATCCTCAGGCTGCAGGACACCCTGACTTCCATCGAGCGCTGCCGCAAACCGGTACTGGCGGCCGTTAACGGCGCCTGCATCGGCGGTGGCATCGACCTCGTCACCGCCTGCGACATGCGCTACTGCGCGTCCAATGCCTGGTTCACCGTCAAGGAAATCGATGTCGGCATGACCGCCGACGTCGGTACCCTGCAACGCCTGCCGCGGCTGATCGGCGAAGGCATGGCGCGTGAACTGGCCTACACCGGCCGCCGCGTCGATGGCATCGAGGCGCAGAAGATGCACCTGGTCAACCGCTGCTTCGAGACCCCCGACGCGCTCCACGCCGGCGTCATGGAAATCGCACGGACCATCGCCGCCAAGTCGCCGCTCGCTATCCGCGGCTGCAAGGAAATGATCACCTACGGCCGCGACCATTCGGTAGCCGACGGCCTCAACTACATCGCCACCTGGAACGCCGCGATGCTGCTGTCGAAGGACCTGTTCGAAGCCGGCGCGGCGAACATGCAGAAGCGCGAGCCGGTGTTCAAGGACTGAGCCGCATGGAGCACTTGTTCGCCCCGGTCAATGGCATCCGCCTGCATTGCGTCGCGGAAGGAAAGGCCGACGCCCCGCTGATGCTTTTCGTCCATGGCTTTCCCGAGTTCTGGTACGCGTGGAAGAGCCAGCTCGACGAGTTCGGCAACTATTAAGCCGCCGGCGGCGACACCTTTTCCGCACGCATCTGTTCGACAAGCGCGGACATCTCGCGCAAATCAGCTTCCAGCTTGCTGTTCGCCTCGGTCAGGGCCCGCGTGCGCTCGTCAATCTTCCGCTCGAGTTCCTCGTTGACGCGGCGCAGTTCGGCGAGCAGGTGGCGCTCCGAATCGGTCAAATCGTCGGCAACGTGCTGCATCAGCGCCGCTGCGACGCGTGCCGCCAATGCGGGATCCGACGCATTGAGCTGATGCGCCATCGCCCGGTCGACGACGACGATGTGATGCAGGAACCAATGCACCAGGTACTCGATCAGGACCACCGAGACGTTGCGCCGTCCGGTCTCGAAATCCGCCGTCAGGTCCTTGAGTACGCTGCGAAAGTAAGCATGTTCGCCGCAATGGCGGGTAACCAGTTCGGGCGAGCAACCGCCACCGGCCATCAGGCGCTCTTCGAGGCCGAAATGATCGCGCACGTAGTCGTTGAGTTCCGCCAGCAGCCTGCGCGTTGCCTCCGGCCGGTAATCGCCGTGAGTTTCGGCGTCGAGTCCGTTGATCATGCCGATCAGCTTGCGGTGCTGATCGTCGATCTCGGCAATTCCGACAGCGAATTCCTGTGTCCACTCAATGATGTTCAAGTCTTGTCTCCTCTGACCGGATGCGCATCCTTGTATGCGGGCTTTCAGGTGCTGCACCGTCCTGCCAATCACGGCATATGATGACATGGATTCGGGATTTGCAAAACCTCTGCAAGGTCCGACGCACAGCAAATTTTCGGCGCGCGGACCTTGGCGAATGGTGCCATGCCGGCTCAGCCGGCGAGCACTACGGTCGGCTCGATCGAGACCGGGAAATTCACCGAATTGGCAATGAAGCACAGCCGGTGCGCGTTCTCGTGCAGCACCGCCGCCTTTGCCGCATCGCCGCCCGCCGCCAGTGTCGCCACCGGTCGCAGCACCGCCTGCGTAAAGCGCCCGCCGCCATCGGCGTCTTCCACCATCGTGCCCACGGCGGCGTCGTGATAGGCCAGTACCGAAATACCTGCCTGCGCGCACAGGTGCAGATACCAAAGCATGTGGCAGGACGACAGCGAGGCCAGCAGCAAATCTTCCGGATTCCAGCGCGACCCGTCGCCGCGAAACGCCGGATCGGACGAGCCCGGCAGGTCCGGCCGGCCCGCTGCGGTGATCACATGGTCGCGGGCATAGGCGCGGTAATTCGTGGTGCCTTCGCCGAGGTTCCCGGTCCATTCGGTGCGGATGGCGTAGGTATGCTGTTTGTCGTGGGACATGTGAGAAGTCGCTTGCGGTCACGGATCGGGAAATATTGTAATGCCGACCCGACTGGCTGATCGACCTGCGCACGCCGCGGCAACGCAACAGCTCAGCCGTTCCTGCGCCACCGCCGTCAAGCCGGATGCAGTTGCGCCAGGCGGTACACCTCTTGCAGATGTGCCGCGATGACGTCGTAAATGAATCGATCCAGAAGCCCGTCCTCGGTCATCTGCTTCATGTGGTCGAGGACCAGTTGTGCCGGCAGCGCGCAGCGGTATGGGCGATCCTGGGCCAAGGCCTGGAAGATGTCCGCCGCGCGCAGCACGCGAGCCTGAATCGGCACCTCGTCTCCTTTCAGTCGAAATGGATAACCTTCGCCGTTCGGCGTTTCGTGATGGAACGAAGCCCAGCGCGCAATGTCCTCGAAGCCCGGGATGCGCGACAGGATGCGGTAGGTTTCGTAGGCATGGCCGGCGACCTGCCGCCGCTCACTTTCGGTGAGTGGCCCCGGCTTGTCCAGAATGAAATCGGGGATGCGCAATTTGCCCAGGTCGTGCAGATAACCGGCAAGTTCCAGCTTGGCGCAATCCTCAACGTCAAGCTCGTTGCTTTGCCTGAGGATGCCGCAAAGATATCTGGCAATCCTGGCAACGCCCTCGGAATGCTCCACGGTGAAGCGGCTTTTTGCATCGACCACATGCGAAAACAGGCTGGCCACGCCGCGCAGCACTTCGAGGCTGGCCTCGCTTTGGCGTGCCTGGCGAAAAATCCGATCCATATAGTCGCGAACCTGACCGGCTTCCAGGGCGAGCCAGAATGCCTCCTTGCCGGAGACGTCGAGAAAGACTTTGACCAGATCGGGATCGAACATCCTGCCTGACTGTTCGACTATTTTCGCGGTTATCGCCGGGATCTGCTCCGTGAGTTCGTTGTTCAGCATTGCGACCGCCGCAAGAACGTCGACACGGT
The DNA here is from genome assembly GCA_030651305.1 of Sulfuritalea sp. GTDB lineage: Bacteria > Pseudomonadota > Gammaproteobacteria > Burkholderiales > Rhodocyclaceae > Sulfuritalea. The sequence continues at coordinate 27,675 of JAUSCI010000062.1, forward strand.
CAGCGAGGAAGATCAGGTTGCCAATCATCTCGGCTCTTCCGTAGTGCTCCCTCAATTCGGTCCAGTGCGTGTGATGCAGGCGAATCGGCGTCGCCAGGTGAGCCAGCGGAGGAAACCCGGCGAGCAGGCTGGCCCCCAATTCGGCATGGCCCTCCGAGCCCTCCCAGTCAAACTCCTCGACAAGTTGACGATGGAGATCCGAAGATGAAACGCCAATGTCGTGGAGCAGGCAGGCGTCGAACACCATGTCCTGTTCGTCCTGGCCCCAACCGAGGCGCCGCACCATCTCGACCGCCATGATGCCGACGCGCTTGCCGTGGTGTACGTCGTTGATGCCAACCAGATCCAGGGAATCGGACAGGGCATGGACGACACTGCGGAGATTTACGAATAGAGGCATACACGAGCGGGGTCACCGCCCACTATTTTGAAACTCGCCGCCAGTTTACCCCTGCTTCGTCGGCAGCGGCGGCTGGTAGTCGCTCATATGTCAGCCGCTGACGCGCAACACCACCGCCATGCCTGAATCGCCCGCGGCGCAGCCGCCGAACAGGCCAACACCGCCGCCGCGCATGGCCAGTTCCTCGATCAGTTCAATCACGCTGCGCAGGCCCGTGGGGCCCTGCGGATGGCCCCAGACCAGCGAGCAGCCGTAGTTGTTCATCTTCTCCAGCGGAAAGCCGGTGGCGCGGGCGAAGGCAATGTCGTTCACAGCGAAGGGATTGTGCGTCTTTACCGCGTCGACATCCTTGATCGTCAGTCCGGCATTCTTCAGTGCCTCCAGTGCGGCCGGCGCCACGGCCAGCGGCATGTGGCCCTTTTCCACCCGCGCCTGGCCGAAGCCGAGCAGTTCCACCTGGATTTTCGGATCGGTCGAGAACTCACGCGCCAACTCGCGCGTGGTGACGATCATGCCGGCGTTGCCGTCGGCCGGATGCGTCTGCGAGCCGAAGGTTACGGTGCCGTTGGGCAAAACCGGCTTGAGCTTGGCGAGTCCCTCGGCGGTCGTCGCAAAAATCCCTTCATCAGCCGACAACAGGCCGGTTTGCTTGCGAAAGCCGGCATCGGTGATCGGCACATCGACCATGTAGCGCCGCTGAAAAGCGCGGTCATTCGCCAGGGCATCCTGGTACTGGGCGTAGCGCGCCAACGCGACTTCGTTCTGCTCGGCCGTGCTGGCACCGATTCGGGCCACCGCGTTCTCGGCCGTCTCGATCATGGCATTTTTCGCGTAAGGATCGCGGGCGAAGTTGTCCAGCACCCAGCGCTCGGTGTGGCCGCTGCCGCCCGGCGCAGTAGCATCCGGGTAATACACGATGGGGCCGTTGGAACAGCGGTCGGTGGTAATCAGCAAGGCACATTGCGACGAGCCGTCGGCGACCTCGCCGGCAGCCATCTGCAGAACGCGGGCGCTGGTGGCGCAGGCCTGCTGCACCGTCGGTCCGGCCACATTTTCCAGGCCCATCAGGCCGGTTACATAGGGCAGGCCATAGAAGCTGCCAAGTTGGGGATTGGTGTGACCGAGGATGCCCAGATCGATGCGTTCCAGCGGGAACTTCCTCGCTTCCAGCGCCTGCTTGCCGGTATTGGCAGCAAGTCGCAGGCTGTTGAGGTGGGCAATGGAACCCTGCCACTTGGCAAAGGGCGTGGACCAGTACTGGCCGTAGGGAATGAATGCGTGTGCCATGGTGTTCTCCTGAAATCAGCGGGATTGTTCGGCTTGGTATTGCCCAAAGCTGGAGCCGGCCAGCGCCAGCTTTTTCAGCAGCGGCGCCGGCTGCCAATGCTGGGGATCGAGCGTCTTCTGGAACTCCATGATCTTGTCGTAGATCACCTTGAGTCCGACCGTGTCGGCGTAGAACATCGGGCCGCCGCGGTAGCGGGGAAAGCCGTAGCCGGCGGTATAGACCACATCAATGTCGCTGGCGCGCAGGGCGATGCCTTCTTCGAGCAGCAGGGCGCCTTCGTTGATCATCGAGTAAAGGCAACGCTCGACGATTTCATCGCGACCTGGCTTGCGCTGCGGAATGCCCAGCCGCTGACCTTCCTCGTGCAGCATCGCGATCACTTCCGGGTCCACCGCTCGCTTGCCTCCCGCGCCGTCATAGCGGTAATAGCCGCGTCCCGCCTTCTGGCCGATCCAGCCGCGCTCGGTCAGCATCGCCGACGGGCGGTAGAAACCCGGATCCCTGGGTAGCAGGTGGGCACGCGCGACCCGGGTCAGATGGCCGATGTCGATGCCGGCCATGTCATACACGGCAAGGATGCCCATGGCCATGCCCCATGATTCCAGGGCGCTATCCACTTCTTCGGGTGTGGCGCCTTCGAGCACACAGTGTTCGGCCTCGCGCCCGTACGGATCCATCATGCGATTGCCGATGAAGCCGTAGCAGACCTTGGCGACGACGCCGGTCTTTTTGATGGTCTTGGCAATTTCCAGCGCCGTGACCACGACGTCGGCTGCGGTCTTGCTGCACTGGACGATTTCGAGCAATTGCATGACGTTGGCGGGACTGAAAAAATGCAGCCCGATCACGTCTTGCGGCCGTTTCGTGACGGTGGCGATCTCGTCGATGTCCAGCGTCGAGGTATTGGTACCGAGGATTGCGCCGGGCTTTGCCACCGCATCGAGTTTGGCGAAGATGTCCTTTTTCAGGGCCATGTTCTCGAACACCGCTTCGATGATCACATCGGCAGTACCCAGCGCGGCGTAATCCAGGGTCGGCGTGATCAGGCCGAGGCGCTGGTCGCGCTGTTCCGGCTTGAGGCTGCCGCGCGACACCGAGCGTTCGTAATTCTTGCCTATCGTGGCCATACCGCGATCCAGATTCGCCTGGGCCGTGTCCAGAATGGTGACGGGAATGCCGGCATTGGCGAAGCACATGCTGATGCCGCCGCCCATGGTGCCGGCGCCGACGATACCGACTCGGGTGATCGCCCGTGGCTTGACGTCCGCCGACAGCCCGGGAATCTTGCGCACTTCGCGCTCGGCGTAGAACAGGTGGCGCAGGGCGCGCGATTCGGTGGCCTGTTCGAGTTGTGCGGACAAGGCGCTTTCGACCTGCAAGCCTTGGTCGAAGGGTTTCTCGACGGCGGCCTGGACGGCGTCGAGCAAAGCCAGAGGTGACTGCCGGTTGCGCATGGTTTTGGCGATCTGGGCGCGCTTCGCGGCGAAGAGCTCAACGACCTGCTCCACGCCCTTTACGGCTTGCTCGCGGGTGCGGCGCGGACCGGCGCCTTTGGCCACGAGTTCCTTGGCGAATGCCACGGCAGCAGCAACTACCTCACTACTCGCGACGCAATCGACGAGCCCGGCTTCCATGGCCTTTGCTGCCGGCAGCGGCTTGCCGGAGAGCATCATGTCGAGCGCAACGTCAAGCGGAACCAGGCGCGGCAGGCGCTGCGTGCCGCCGGCACCGGGAATAATGCCGAGCGAGAGTTCCGGCAGGCCGAAACGAGCCCCCTCATGCGCGACGCGGTAGTGACATGACGAGGCAATTTCGGTCCCGGCACCCAGCGCGGTGCCATGCACGGCGGCGATCACCGGCACGGGACTGTCTTCGATCAGGCGCAAGACTTCGTGATAGCCGGGCGCGGCGATGCCGGTGCCGAACTCCTTGATGTCAGCTCCGGCGACGAAGGTTTTGCCTGCACAGCCCAGAACGATAGCCTTGATTCGGGTCTGTCCTTCCAATTCGGTGAAGACCTGCTTCAGTCCGGCACGCACTGCCTGGTTGACCGCGTTCACCGGCGGACTGTCGATGGTCACGACGGCGATATCGCCGGAAGTGGTATAGCTCACTGCATCGCTCACGCTTCTTTCTCCTTGGTTCAGGTTGCAACGGGTGCGGACCAGGAGGACGCCGCCTGTGCGGCACCACCCAAGCCCAGATAGGACTCAATGACCTTGGGGTCATGGGCGAGTTGATCGGCAGGCCCTTCGAGGGCGATCTCGCCGGTTTCGAGGACATAGCCGTAGTCCGCGACCTGGAGGGCGGCGCGGGCGTTCTGCTCGATCAGCAGGATGGAGACGCCGGCCTGCTTGAGGTCGGCAATGACGTGGAAGATCTCCTTCACGATCAGCGGCGCCAGGCCCAGGCTCGGCTCGTCGAGCAGCAGCAGTTTTGGCTTGGCCATCAGCGCACGCCCGACCGCCAGCATCTGCCGCTCCCCGCCCGAGAGCGTGCCGGCCTGCTGCTCGCGTCGCTCCTTCAGGCGCGGGAAGATAGTGAAAACCCGCTCCATGGTTTCCGCGTGATCGCGAAGGCCGAGCCGGTAACGCATGAAGGAGCCCATCAGCAGATTGTCGGCAACCGTCATGCTGCCAAACAGGGCGCGCGACTCCGGCACCAGACTCATGCCCTTGGCGACCATGCGCTCGACCTCGATTTCCGCTTGTGGCTCGCCGAGGAAACGGATGTCGCCACGACTCTTCGGCAGCAGACCCATGATCGCGCCCAGCATGGTGGTCTTGCCGGCGCCGTTGGGGCCGATCACCGTGACGATCTTGCCGGCGCCCACCGTCAGGTTGGCATGGTGCAGGGCCTCGACCTTGCCATAGGAGACGCACAGGTCGGTGACTTCGAGGATGGGGGGGTGCTCGCTTTGCATTTACTCCACTCCGCCGAGATAGGCTTCCAGCACCGCCGGGTCCCTCTGCACTTCATCAGGCAAGCCCTCGGCGATCTTCTCGCCGAATTCCATGACGACTACCCGGTCGGCCAGGCCCATGACGAAGTCCATGTCGTGCTCGACCAGGAGGATGCCCATGCCTTCCGTCTTGAGTTTTCTGAGCAAATCGGCCAGGGTCTGTTTTTCCATGTAGCGCAGCCCGGCAGCCGGTTCATCCAAGAGCAGCAGACACGGGTCCGCGGCCAGTGCCCGGGCGATTTCGAGCGTGCGTTGCTGGCCCAGTGCCAGGCTGCCGGCCTGTTCGAACATGCTGTCCTTGAGACCGACGCGTTCTATCTGCCGGGCAGCTTCGGCGAGCAGGCGCTGTTCCTCGGCACGTTCCAGATGCAGTGTCGCCGGAAGCACACCCTTGGTACCGCGCAGGTGGGCGCCGATGGCGACGTTCTCCAGCACGCTCATGTTCGGCAACAGTCGCACGTGCTGGAAAGTGCGGCTCATGCCGCGGCGGGCGATCGCACGGGCGGTCAGGGAATCTATCCGTTCGCCGAGGAAACTTATTTCGCCTTCGCTGACCGAGCCGACGCCCGAGATGCAGTCGAACATGGTGCTTTTGCCGGCGCCGTTGGGGCCGATCAGAGCCATCACTTCGCCAGCACGCACGGTGAAGCTCATGTTGTTGTTGGCCACCAGCCCGCCAAAGCGCTTGAACACATTCCTGACATCAAGGATGTCGGCACTCGCTTGCGGCATGACATTCCTTGGCAGCGCGTCTCCTTGCGGCACAGTCCTGCTGCCGTGGTCCGCCGGCACCAGTCGGGCGAGGATCGGCCAGATGCCGTCGCGGGCGCGTTGCAGCACCAGCACCATCATCATGCCGAAGACGATCATTTCGAAGTTTCCCGAAGCGCCGAAGATCTTCGGCAGCAGGTCTTGCAGCCATTGCTTGAGGATGGTGATCAGTCCCGCCCCGAGCAGTGCCCCCCAGACATTGGCGGCGCCGCCGACCACAGCCATGAACAGGTACTCGATGCCGATGTGAAGGCCGAACGGAGTCGGATTGACGAAGCGTTGCAAGTGGGCGTAGAGCCAGCCAGAGAGCGCCGCGAACAGAGCCGCGATGAGAAAGATGATGATCTTCGATCGTGCAGTATCCACGCCCATGGCTTCGGCCATGACGGTGCCGCCTTTGAGGGCGCGGATGGCGCGACCTTCGCGCGAATCGAGCAGATTCCGGGTGATCCAGACCGCGGCCAGCAGCATCACCCAGATGACATAGTAGAAGGCACGTCCGCTCTTGAGCTCATGGCCGAACAGTTCGAGGGCCGGAATGCCGGAGATGCCGGTATGACCGCCGAGGAAGCCGAGGTTGCCGAACAGGAAGTAGATGCTGATGCCCCAGGCGATGGTTCCCAGTGGCAGGTAGTGCCCGGACAGCCGCAGGGTGAGCGCGCCAAGCAGCCAGGCGACGATGGCGGTGAGCAACAGTCCGGCGGCCAGGCCGATCCAGGGGGAACCCCCGGCCCAGGCCAGCCAATCCGGCAGCTCGGTCGCCGTGGTCAGGTAGGCAGTGGCGTAAGCGCCGAGGCCGACGAAGGCAGCCTGACCGAAGGAGGTCAGCCCGCCGACGCCGGTGAGCAGCACGACGCCGAGGGCAACCAGCGCGGAGAGGCCGATATAGTTGAGCAGGGTAATGTGAAACTCGGACAGGATCATGGGTCCGCTGCCGAGCAGGAGGAGAAAGAGGATCAGGATGGCGCGCTGCATCACTCTTCCTCTTCGACGTGATGCGTGGTCAACGAGCGCCACACCAATACCGGAATTATCAGGGTGAAGACGATGACTTCCTTGAAGGCCGACGCCCAAAAGGACGAATACGATTCAAGCAAGCCGACCAGGATCGCACCGACGGCGGCGATCGGGTAGCTCGCAAGTCCGCCGACGATGGCGCCGACGAAGCCCTTGAGCCCGACCAGAAAGCCGGTGTCATAGTAGATGGTGGTGATCGGCGCGATCAAAATGCCCGAGAGGGCGCCGATCAGGGCCGCAAGCAGGAAGGAAAGCTTGCCGGCCATCACGGTGGAGATGCCCATCAGCCTGGCTCCGGTGCGGTTGATGGCGGTGGCGCGCAAGGCTTTGCCATAGAACGTACGCTCAAAAAACTGGTAGAGAATCGCGATCAGGGTGACGGAGGCGCCGACGACCCACAGGGTCTGCCCGCTGATGACGATGCCACCGAGTTTGTAGCTGGCGTCCGAGAAGGCCGGTGTGCGCGAGCCTTCGGCGCCGAAGAAAAGCAATCCAAGTCCGACCAGGGCCAGATGCACTGCAACGGCGACGATCAGCAGTACCAGTACGGGCGCTTCGGCCAGTGGCTGAAAGGCCAGCCGGTAGATCATGGGCCCCAGCGGTACGACCAGCATCAGGGTGAGGATGATCTGTAGCGGCATCGCCATTTCCGCCGGCTTGAGCAGGAAGATGGCGGCTGCCGCCATGCCCGGGTAGATCAGGTTCCAGGCAATGATTCGGGGCATGCGCCGGTGGCTGCCTCTCTGCAACGCCTGCACCAGATCCACCAGCGCCACGGTGACCCCTGCTCCGAGCAGCAGCCACAGTGTGCCGGGAGTCTTGCCGACCTGCAGGCTGGCCAGAGTCAGGGCGCCCAGGGCGACGAACTCACCCTGCGGGATGAAGATCACCCGCGTTACCGCAAATACCAGCACCAGCGCAAGCGCCAGCAATGCGTAGATCGCTCCGTTGGTGATCCCGTCCTGCGCCAGCAGTATGGCGATCTGCAAGTCCATCGCCGGCGTCAGGCTGACGTGGGTCGCAGGATGACCCCGTCTGCCGGCATGCCGGCATACAGGCGGTCCACCAGCGCGGCACGGCGCGTCAGCACGGCACGCTGGTTGATATAGCCCTTGTCGGTGATTTCGCCGGCATCGATCGAGGCTGGTTCGTCCATCAGCACTGCCCGGTCGGCAACCATGGAACTGCCGCCGCCTTCGGCCACCAGTCGCACCATGCCGGCGCGCACATGCGCCACCACGCGCGGATCCGCCAGCACCTGTGCCAGCGGGGCATCCGCCGCCAGGTCCGGGCACAGACTGCGGCAACCCGCCGGATTGGCAAAAATCAGGAAGCCCACGGCCTCGCGATCGTGCCCGGCCACGACGATGTCCTGCGCCACCGGCGCCAGCAAGGAAAGAGCATGTATGCGCAAGGCGCCGACATGCACCCAGACCCCGCTCATCAGTTTGAAGTCCTCGGCGATGCGGCCGTCGAACTCGATGCCTTTGGCATGATCCAGAGGATCCGCGAAACGCCCGGCATCGCCCATCAGGTAGAAGCCTTCCTCATCGAATGCAGCTTTGGTCAGTTCCGGCTCTTTCCAGTAACCGGGCATCACGTTCGGACCGCGCACACGCAATTCCATCTTGGTGGCATTCGGCACCATCTTTATTTCGCACCCTGGTGCCGGCAATCCGATGACACCGGCGCGGTCGATCTTGAAATGCACGTTGGTGATCATCGGTGCGGTTTCCGTCGCGCCCCATGCGGACAGCATCACCGTGGCATGACCGCGTTCCTGAACGGAAAGCTCTTCCAGGCGGCGCCACAGGTTCTGCGGCAACGCCGCCGCCGCATAGAAAATCATGTCCAGATCGGCAAAGAAACGCTTGCGCAGGGCATCGTCCCGTTCCAGATACGGAATCAGCATGTCGAAGCCGCGCGGCACGTTGAAATACATCGTCGGCGACACATCGCGCAGGTTGGCGACGGTCTTTTCTATCAGTCCCGGAGCCGGCTTGCCTTCATCGACATACAGCGTGCCGCCGTTCTTCAGGATCATATTGAAGTTGTGGTTGCCGCCGAAAGTATGGTTCCAGGGCAACCAGTCGACCACCACCGGCGGCCGGGCTTCGAGGAAGGGCCAGTTCTGGACAATCGCCTGCTGGTTGGAACAGAGCATCCGCTGGGTATTGACGACGCCCTTGGGCACACCCGTCGAGCCCGAAGTAAACAGGATCTTGGCGATGCTGTCGGGACCGACGGCGGCGAAGGCACGATCCACTTCCGCTCCGCCGGGCGTCGCCAGCAATTCGCCGAACGAGATGATGGGCAGCCCGTCCTGCGCCTCGCCGCTGTCGGTCACCAACAAGGCACCGTGCATGTCCACTGCCCGCATCGCCGGCGCGAACCTGGCGCCATCGCAGGCGTAGATCAGTCCGGGATTGATCTGGTCGAGGATGAACCGCAGCTTGACATGATCCCGGGACATCACCGAATAGGCCGGCGAGACAGGAGCCACCGGCACACCGACGTGCATAGCGCCCAGCATCAGCAGGGCGTGATTGACACTGTTGTCGGACAGGATCACCAGCGGCCTGTCGACCGAGAGTCCCCGCTGTAGCAGGCTGGCGCCAATCGCACGCACTGCCGCCAATACCCCGGCATAGGTAAGCCTGCGCCAGTCCGGCCCCTGACGCTCGGCGAGGAAGACTCGGTCCGGCGCGGCCTGCGCCCAATGTTCGAGATACTCACCAACGCAGCGCGCATAAGGTCCGAGGCTGCGTGGGCAACTCAACAGAATGCTGCCGTCGCCGCGCTTTTCGGAAATCACGGCAGCCGGCGCAAAGCCTTTCAGCATGGAACTGCTTTCCTGGTTCATCTCTTTGTCTCCTTCCGGTTTTGACGTGTTTGATCGACTTCCGACCCCGTCCTCGATCCACACCAGCGCCCCGCCGCATGAAGCGGCGAGGCCGATGATGTGACACAGCGGCCTTTGTCGGTCGCTGTTCAGACGAAACTTACTTGAGCAGCTTCCAGTCGCCGTTCTCGACGGTGGCCATAACCGCGGCACGCGCATCGAAGCCGTT
>JAUSCI010000072.1 GCA_030651305.1 Sulfuritalea sp.
CGGAAATCAACCTGCGCGTGCCGGCGCTCTTGACCAACGACTATTGCCCCGACGTGCATGAGCGCCTGACCCTGTACAAGCGCCTGGCCAACTGCGACAGCGACGACGACCTGCGCGACATGCAGGAGGAACTGATCGATCGCTACGGCGAGATGCCGGCGCAGACCCTGGCCCTGATGGAAACCCACCGCCTGCGCCTGGCCGGCCGCGCCCTGGGTCTGGCCAAGCTGGATGCCGGGCCGCAAGCGATCCAGGTGCAGTTCATCAAGAACCCGCCGCTCGACCCGGCCGACATCATCTTCCTGATCCAGTCCGACCGCAGCTTCAAGCTCGCCGGCCCGGACAAGCTCACCTGGCAGAAGCCGACCGCTGCGCTCAAGGAGCGGGTGGCGGCGGTGAAGGAACTCTTCCGCCGTCTCAAGCGCTGAGTAGAAAAGTTATGTCTGCAGCGAAGCCGGAGACGGGATCCCTTGCGGGCGGCGCTGGCGGGACGGCGACAGGGATATTGCGAAGCACTGGTTCGCGCCTTCGCCGGGCGAAAAACCAGGGCTCAGCCTAGGCGATTGCCCGGTTGTTGCGAAACGGCATCCTCCCGACCCAAGACGACCCCCTCGATGATTTCGCCGGTTTCACCGGACCGGACTTCTTCCTGCTGGCATCCCGCTTCGCCGCCAGCGATGCTGCGAACGCCGCATCTGCCGCTCTTGCAACTGCCCGGGGCAGCGATTTCCACGCCGTCCTGCCCCATGCTCTTCAAAAGGAAATAGATGGCGCCGACAGAGGCAATCAGCAGGGCGATGGCTACAAGTGCAATCAGCATGGTTCCAGCTCTCGAAATTTGGAACGCCAACTATATCCTACGCAGTGCCTTGTGTCGGGCAGGCTGCTGGCCGGCAAGTACGATTCAGAAAGCTGGCCGCGAGGTTCGGTTTGTCAGCCTGAACGGGCAATGGCTTGGTTCGGATGAACTACCGCTCCGTGCCCATAAGAGCCGGTGGTGAAACCCAGGAGCGGCCGTTCGCCGGGAACCCAGAAAATGCGGGAGCTGCCATTCGCTATGCGTAAGTGATATTCTTGACGTGAAGGCGGCTACGCAGCGTAACCGGTCGGTGAGTTTAAATGACTTAGGGATATGATCCGTGCAGCGAGACTCGCTGAGATCGGTTTTCTGAAGGGCCCACCAAGGAGATTGTGTGGAGACACTAAGCGGAACTGTGAGCAACTTTGCAACCACCAAATTTGACTATCCGGTCTCAAAAAGCCGGCCAAGAAAGACGGTCTACACCGAGAGATTCGAAATCGGTGGCCGGAAGATCCGCTACGAGGCGGCTCAACCGCTGAAAAGCCAGGCGCTCAATGAAGGTGATGAAGTGATGGTTGCAGGCGTGGTTCAAAATGGAACCTTTAATGCGCTTGCCTTGAAGAATTTCACCACGGGTGTCGCCAGTCACCAAAGTTTCTTCTTTATGTTCCTTGGTGGGATGCTCTTTTCATCTGCCGGGATTTTTGTTCTCATTGCATACGGTTCCCAATTCCTTGGTGGCGGTTTGCTCGGCCTAGCCGTTCTCGCGGTGTTCCCCGGCATATTTTTTCTCTTTAGCGGCGGTTTGCTTTATTTCGGCTACCGAACGGTGCGAGCCGTCATTGCCGTGCGTGCTGGTCCCGTAAGTCGTCTTCATTCGTAAGCTGCCATTCGCTTCAACAGGCCATGACTTGCAGCTGGCATTGATCTGCCCGACAGCAATCAGTCTGTAGTACTCATTCAGGCAAGAAAACGGTGAAACCCCACGCCAGCGGCTGTTCCAGACTGGGAAGAGACACTCAGGTTTCGGCGCTATCGGGCCGGTCCGTGCCCATAACTGCCAGTCGAGGAAAATGGAAGCGGCCATTCGTCAGGAATGCTGAAAATTAGGAAGCCGACATTCGCTATGCGCTGGTGGTATTCGTGTCGCCAAGGCGGCAATGAAGCGGTTTCTGTCATTGACGATGACTTAGGAATGCGAAATCGACATCAATCATTTGGTGGCAGCAGTTGGGAAACCCGAATACCAGTCCGAATGGTCTCCGTCGTGATTTGGCATGTTGGGTTTTGTAAGGCAACCCTTTGGTGGAATGTAGCTATCAATACGTCGCTCCGGATGCTCATGCCACCGGATATTGAATGCCGCCAATTTCGGGAAGAAATACAAGCTGGAATAGGGTAAGTGATCGTGAATCCACCAAGCCATCGCGCGCCAATCAGCACCATTCGCATAGCAATCTGCAAACCAGGGAATGACTATGCATGCGGTGGCTCCCATGTGGCCTTTTGCATCTAGGCGATCCCAAATGTGGGCCGCATAGTTTTTTTCGTTGGAAGCGCAATTGAGTTTGTTTTTGTTGCCGAAATCGTTGATAGCCGATGATCGGTACGCCGAACGGATGGCGATGCGCCCGAATGTGTCTTGTAGCGGCTCTAGCAACTCCTCACACAGGAGTCGGCCAGCGGTAATCGCCAAATCCGGATCGTCCGGAAGATTCGGCATGCCGTACAGGTTGCCGATCTCACTGTAAAGGAACTCCCGAAAATAGAATGTCTTCGAAAGTCGCACCCGACCCAAGTCTTCCAAGGCCGATACAGAGGTCACTTTTTGCATGCCCATCTCCCGCTTTCAGGGGTGTGTGGTTGCCATTCCATCTCGGTTGAGGTAAATCAGGCCATTGCCCAAGTTTTGGCTCTCGTCGATCAGGGTTTGCACCGATGCCTTGGCTAGTCCCTTGGTTCGGCCGTCGACACCGAGGAACACGGTCTGTAGTCGTGTTTCGCCACGAGCTTGCTTGGCACGATCACGCCAATCTTTGAGCTTCTTGAGATCGGCGAGGTAATCCTTCATGACTGCATTGTCACTCTTTTTGTTCATCGATGAGCCGCCTTTCACTTCGAAGATCGCCTGGATGTGCGCCAGTTTGTGCTGGTCGTTGGACATCGAGACGTTGCCCCTCTTGTAGAGATTGAAACGGCCATCGAAGTCGGCATCAAACACCACGAGATCCGGACGATCCTGCATCCGGGATCCTGATTTTGCGGCGAACGAGAAGTAGGTTTCCAGAGAAAGCTGGGATACACCGAAGTCAGCACTACGAAGGCAATCGTAAAGCAGGGCAGTGATGTTGGCCTCATGCCCACTTACAGACAAGCACTTGCGGGACAGTGCTGCAAGCTTCGGATTGTTTTGGGCAAAAAGGAATTCGATACCGGCGCGACTGGATGTGTTCGTCGCCTCGGCGATGGGGAACGTAGTCAGCTTTTGTTTGCTATTGCTAACTTGAAATGTCGCCTCGCCTTGGCAGTAGTAGGCGAAGGCTAATCCATGTTTTGCACATTGTTCGGCCACCAGGGTGACTTTGAGGGGGCTCACGGCGCGGCCCAGTTCCGGCATGTCAACACAGATGAACCATGATTCGATGCCGCGCGCCACTTCCGGCTTGAGTTTGGCCATATCAGTGCAGTAGCCGCTGGCATCGATCGTGTCTTTAAGTGCATTTCGGTCGCCATAGGCTCCGCCCTTGACCTCGATTGTCACCAGTGGTTTCTTATTGGTATCTGAGAAGTCATCCGTCATGTCGTTGCCGAACAGTACAAGATCTACTCTATTGTTGCCCAAGGGCTGTTCTCGTGCCAACCGGTTCACGGCAATCGCACACACATGCGTCATGACCTACGCCTGAATTCATTGCCGCGGCTGGAGTCCGAGGAGTTCAACGCGGTAGTCCGGGCGGCGGTCGGCGAGTTTGCGGCGACGGCGCAGACTGCGATCAGGGTGGGTCTTGTCGTTGCGTAAAGCAGAGAGCGCGAATTTGCGGATGGCCGACAGGTTGCGTGCGGCGTGGCCCTTGCGCACGCGACAGTCGTCCTCGCGGAAAGTCACATCAAGCACCCAGTGCATGGCTTCCACGCCCCAGTGAGCCCGCGCCGCGAGGGCGAACTGCTCAACTGTCTTCACTCCGGCACTGACGATGAAGTAGCGACGTTCGACGCTGACCTTACCTTTGGTCTCCTGCTCGGACTCGATCATGCCGACGGCGGCCAGCTTCTTCCAGTTCTCGCGCATCGGCTTGTCCATCCAGGACACGTCGGTGACGAAAGCCGCCCGGCGTGTTTCGAGGCGGCCATGATCCTTCTCGACCCAGACACGTTTTTGCACGTCGATGTTGCGAAACTCAAACGCTTCGGCGGTCGCGAAGAACTCGACGATGGCCTGCGACAGGTGCTTCTGGTTGTCCTTCACCGCCAAGACGTAATCGCCGCCTTGGGCAACGATTCTCTCAGCAACGTCCGTCTGGCACCCCAGGGCGTCCATGGTGACGATACATCCCTTGAGCACCAGCGTATCCAGCAGCGCCTTGATCGCGACCAGTTCATTGCCCTTGCCCGCCGAGCCTTCCTGTCCCAACGACACGCCCAGTTCCGTAGCGTAGGCGCTGACCATGTGCAACGCTGTATTCGGGCCGTCCTTCGATCCTCGCACGGTCTTGCCGTCGAACGCTACCACGCCTTCGACGACACCAACGATGCTGGCAATCCACTGCCGAAAGCAGCTTTCGAACACCTTCGCGTCCAGCACCCGAAACACCTCGCCAAACGTGTCGTGAGAAGGGGTGCCCTTCGCCAGTTCCAGGAAGCTCCTCAGCCAGCCTTCCTCTTCTTCGCACCAGTCCGCGACATCGACCCAACCATCACAACCACACAGCACCGCGCATATCGCCATCACGATCATTTCCTTCAGATCGTGCCGCACCGCCGGTCCCCGACGGTGATCCTTTACCTGCGAAAATGCCTCCTGCAACGTCATTTTCAGCTCCCGACAAAAATCGAGAGTAGACGCTATTTCGCACCCGTTTACAAGTTAATGTCATATCTCATTGACTGTAAACGGCTTTTCGAAGGGGTTTACGATGTTTGCGTAAGCGATTGCCGTGGGCATCCTCACGAGTCTGGAATACAATCCTGTTTTTAGCCGAGTTTTCCGGGGGTAGGGACATGTCAGACAAGAAATATCGTCTCGTGACACGCAGCGATTTCGACGGTCTGGCCTGCGCCGTACTGCTCAACGAACTCAAGATGATCGGCGAAATCAAGTTCGTCCATCCGAAGGACATGCAGGACGGCAAGATCGAGATTTCCGAAAACGACATCACCACCAATCTGCCCTTTGTCCCCGGCGTGCATCTGGCCTTCGATCATCACCTCTCGGAGACCTTCCGCAGCCCCGGCGAACGCCCCAATCACATCATCTGGCCGGACGCGCCGTCCGCCGCGCGCGTGGTGTTCGAGCACTACGGCGGCAAGAACTGTTTTCCCGCCTCCTTCGCCGCGATGATGGCTGCCGTCGACAAGAGCGACTCGGCCAATTTCACGCGCGAGGAAATCCTCGAACCGAAAGACTGGGTGCTGCTCAACTACCTGATGGATTCGCGCACCGGGCTCGGCCGCTTCCGCGAGTTCCGCGTCAGCAACTACCAGCTCATGATGGATCTGATCGCCTACTGCGGCACCCACGGCATCGACGAAATCCTGGCCTTGCCGGACGTCAAGGAACGTGTCGATCTCTACTTCGAGCATGTCGAAATCGGCAAGGAACAGATCAGGCGCTGCACCAGGGTATACAACAACCTCGCGGTACTCGACCTGCGCCGCGAGCCGATCATCTTTGCCGTCAATCGCTTCATGATTTATGCGCTGTTTCCGGAGGTCAATATCTCCATCCATGTCCTGTGGGGCGTGCAGCAGCAGAACACGGTATTCGCCGTCGGCAAGTCGATCCTGAATCGCACGTCGAACACCAACATCGGCGAGTTGATGCTGTTCTACGGCGGTGGCGGGCACGAAAATGCCGGTACCTGCCAGATCGTCAACGACAGGGCGGATATCGTGCTTAACGAGTTGATCACCGCCATCAACGACGATGGCTGAAATTCCAGCGGCATTCGGCACTGCGCATTCGGAGCCTGTTCTGGATGGTATTTTGGAGCAGGGCGAATGACGGAAATCAACAAGGTCAGCGTTGCCAGCGGAATCCAGTGGGTGGATATTCCGGGGGCGGGCCTGCGCGTCCTCTGCGGCTGTCCGGCGGATGCGGTAAAGCATCTGGCGAAGCGCGGGCTGATCCTGCCGCACGAGGTCAATGGCGTCGCCTGCGAAACCGGGCCCAATGCCATCCTGCTCTCGGATAATCCGCTGCAGAACGGAGAGTTCGCCAATCTTGCCGAATTCCCGGTATTGCAGATGCTCTACAAGCAGGGCCTGATCATTCCCGGGCATCCCAACAACACCGGGTCGAAGCCGATGCTGATTGGTTCGATCGAGCAGGTCGAATCGCAGATGCGCTACATCTACCGGGGAAATTACGGGCTGGTGTCGCGCGAGGAGATGATCCAGGCTGGCACATCAGGCGAGCAGGCCACCCAAATGATGCGCCTGAAACTGCGCTTCGCATTTGGCCGCATTCGGCCGACCGGCGACTTCCTCGACACCCGATCGCTAGGCGAAGAATCGCTGGAACTGGCGGCTGGGGTGGGCCTGCGCCGAGTGCGGCCCAACGTCTTCGAGTTCAGTTTTCGCGGCGAGACGGTCGTCGTCGACCTCAATCTGCGGCCCGGCGAAAGTTATCAATGCGCCTATCCGCTGGGATATCACCGCTTCAAGCCGGAATATTTCTCTGTCATTCACTCGGGTGAAGGCGACGGCTGGGATGTCAATCGACCGTGCATGTCGAGCATCATCACCCATCAGGGCCGTATCTTTCTGATCGATGCCGGTCCGCGCCTGGCGGACACCATGGCGGCACTGGGCATAGGCATCGACCAGGTCGACGCCATTTTCCATACCCACGCCCATGATGACCACTTCGCCGGCATGACGGCGTTGCTGCGTGCCGGCCGGCGCATCCGCTACTTTGCGACGCCCCTGGTGCGGGCCTCCACGGCAAAGAAACTGGCTGCCTTGCTGGGGGTGGAGGAGGAGCGCTTCGGTGATTATTTCGAGACCAGCGATCTGGTAGTCGACCAGTGGAACGGTATCGAGGGACTGGAGGTGATGCCGATTGTTTCGCCGCATCCGGTCGAGGCCAACGTATTGGTGTTTCGCACCCTGTGGGGCGACGGCTATCGCAGCTACGCCCATTTTGCCGACATCGTCTCGCTCGACGTGCTGGAGGGCATGGTCACCGCCGACGCCGAGGCGCCCGGGCTGGATCGCGAAGCGTTCGAGCGCGTCCGTGCCGACTACATGGTGGCGGCCGACCTGAAGAAGATCGATATCGGCGGCGGCATGATCCATGGCGACGCCAAGGATTTCCGTGCCGACCCATCGACCCAGATTCTGCTTGCCCATCGCGCCAGCGAGTTGACGCCGGAAGAAAAGGAGATTGGTTCCAGCGCCGCATTCGGCAGTGTCGATGTCCTGGTGGCGGGCCAATCCGATGAACTGCGCCACCTGGCTTTTGGCTATCTGCGGGCACATCTGCCGGGGGTGCCGCTGCACGACATGCGCATGCTGGTCAACCATCCCATGACGGAGATCAACCCGGGCTCCATCATCCTCAGGGAGGGAGAAAGCCCCGGCGAGGTGTTTCTGCTGGTCAGCGGACTGGTGGAAAAGCTGCGCACCCGCGACAAACTGTACGGCAGCCTGCCGGTCGGCTCGCTGATCGGCGGCAGCGCCATGCTCGACAACCGTCCGTCCCGGCATACCTATCGCGCCTCGTCCTTTGTGCGCGTGCTGCCGCTGCCGGCGGGTCTCTTTGCGTCCGTGGTGAAGCGCAACGGCCTGCTCGATCGCGTGCGCCGCGCGGCGGACCTGAGCGCCTTTCTCGATACCACGAACCTGTTCGGCGACGGTCTCCAGGTCGCCGTGCTGGGGCGCATCATCGACAGTGCGTCGGAGATGCGCTTCAGCCCCGGGGACACCGTTGTTGGCCATGATATTTCGGTGTTCAACATCATCCGCTCCGGTCGGGTCGAACGCCTGGTTGGCCGCAGGGTCGTGGATGTCCTTCAGCAACGTGATTTCTTTGGTGAAGAAGCAGCGGTGTTCGGCGATCCGTGCCTGTTCCGCATCCACGTCCTGGAAGAAACGGCGGTGATCCAGATTCCCGGAGAGGTTCTGCGGGATGTGCCGATCCTGCGCTGGAAACTCTTCGAGAATTGTCAGCAACGCGCGGCCCGCTTTGCCCACGGCTGCGATGCCGCTGCGGGAATCATCTGGAATAACGATCTTTCCGTCCACGTCGCCCACATGGATCTGCAGCACAAGCGCCTGATCGAGATTGCCAACGTGATCGCGGAGTATCTGTACCCCGGCGCCGACCGCTCTGCCCTGACCAATGCCTACGACGCGCTGGTCGAATACACGCGGTATCACTTCGCCGCCGAAGAGACGCTGATGGCGCTCTACCACTATCCCGACGCTGCCGGACATTGCCTGGAGCACACCAATCTGCTCAGCGAGGTGAGCGACTGTGCGACCAGGGTGCGGGCCGGAAGTGTTTTCGACAGCGCGGCATTCCTTGGCTCCTTCCAGTCCTGGCTGCTGCGGCACATCGACGATCAGGACCGCGACTACGGCGCATTCCTCAATGCACGAGGGGTGTATTAGAAGCGCCGTGCCGGGAGCGACTCGGGGCTTCGCGATGATGTTCGAAACGGCATGATTCGCCGTCCTGCCAGCGCCGACTTTCGGGAACGACCAACGCCGAGCCAACCCAGGGCGACGCTTGATCGCGCTGTCGGCGCAGGCTTGCCAACGGCATGAATCGCGACTATTCTCGGAATAAATATAGACGTTCAGTAGTTGCCGAACGCAAAGCAGGGAGGAGTGCAGTGGCCGTCAGCCCAACCGTCCGTCGTCAACCGGCATTGTCGTCAGGCATTGACACACCATCAGGCGGGGTCGTGCTCAAGAAACTGTCGCCTGCCGCAGCCTTACGTCAAACCACAAAGGCTTGGAGCTACTGTGTTTTCGGTTTGATTAAGCGTTAAAGGAACTATGACTAAGCAATGTCAAAGGCTAGTTGGATTCATCGCGACCTTAGTTCTCGCAAGCTATTCGTACGCTCAGAGCGAAGCCGACAGCGTCTTACGAACTACATGGTATGGCAAAGGATCGATCCTGCAGGATCTAGCCATTTATTTTGGGGATAACGGGATCCTGCACTATGAGACGATTAGCGGCATTCACACGAAAGGAAAATGGACCCAAACCGGGAATCAAATCTATTTTGAGGTCAACAACAAATACGTAGAGCACCAAGGTCTCATACGCGGAAATGACATGGGTGGGGAAGATTGGAATGTAAAGGGTAAACGCGGTACTTGGACAGCAATCAGACAAAAGAGCAACCGTGCTGTGCTGGTTGCGGGAAATTTACCGGTTGGCGAGCCACTGCTATTCGTCCCTTGGGTTGGCGTGGAGGCGTTTGATGGAAGTTTTGAAACAAAGATACGGGAAACTCTAGACGGAAAGACTTCCTTTAAGAAGATTCAAGTACGTTGCAAGGCATCGTCGGGTTGTACCCTAAATATCGATGGTTTTCCCACGGAGATTTTTGACAAGGTCATTCCATTGCGTGGTCAGGAGTTCGCGCAAGCGCGGTTTGCATTGCTATATGCGAAAGATCACGCTAACGCAGCCGTACCGCTTAATCCCAGTCTTTCTCCGCTACTAAGTTCGAACGCTGATATTCAGTATTGTCAAGACCTCGCACACACTGCCCGCTCGGTCCCTGGTGCCACAATTCCTGGCTATCAAATCGTGTGCAAGGTGAGTCCAAACCCTTGGAACAAGCCAGCCGTAATCTTCATGGGTACGGACTTAGCTAATTGTGGAACTGCATTTTGCCGGTATGGGTTGATACCGTTGTTCGAAGCAAGCTCAGACAAGTGACTTCAGATGGACTCGTGGATACAACGTTGAAGGGCAACAAGTCTTGGGACGATGACAAGTCTCCAGTGGGGTTTTTCTACGACCACGTTGGGCGTCGTGGAGTCAGCATCTGCGCGGCGTGGTGACAAAAGGCACACAGCAGCGTAAACTGCCTCATGAAACCATTTCGCTGGAGTCCGGAGAAAAACCAGACCGTCAAGGCCGAGCGGGGAATTTCGTTTGAGAGCGTTGTTGTCTCAATCGAGGCTGGTGGGTTGCTGGACATTTTGGCTCACCCGAAGCAGGCGAAATATTCCGGGCAGCGCGTTCTCGTCGTCGCGTGTGACAACTACGCCTATTTGGTACCGTTTATCGAAGAGGAAGACTATTTCTTCCTCGAGACCGTAATCCCGGGCCGCAAGGCGACGCGGGACTATTTGAATCAAGGTGAAGCCGATGCCGAAAATTGATGCCTACGAACATGAAGTCCTCACCGCCTTTGAGAAAGGCCAATTGAAGTCTGTTGCGACGAAGGCCGAGCTTGCGATATTCAAGGCGGCAGCGCGCGCTACCGGCATTAAGGACCGCCGGGTCAACATCCGGCTGTCTTCTGGCGATTTGAGCGACATTCAAGTTAAGGCACTCGAAGAAGGTGTGCCGTACCAAACGCTTATCGCCAGCGTTCTTCACAAGTACGTTACGGGCCGCTTGGCCGAGCCGCGCACAACCAGGCAATCAACCCGCGCCGCGACAAAGCGCCGCGCCACGTCTGGCAGTTGAGTGTTCGCTTTGGCGCCGACGCCCAGCCCTGCGGTGCGGACCTTTTGGAGAGCAAGACCTTGCGCCTTTGGACACTACATCCTCGTTACCTGGACTCTCGTGGCCTGGTAGCTCTCTGGCGCGAGGGACTTCTGGCGCAAGCTGTTCTCGGTGGGCAGACGCGTGGCTATACCCATCATCCCCAGTTGCGTCGCTTCGTCGACGCTCCATGGCCGATGGCGGCGATCGCAACATATTTGCATGGCGTCCAATCAGAGGCGACTGTGCGGGGGTACCGTTTCAATGCAGCGAAGATTGTCTCTGACCGGAGTGCGGCACCCATCGTCGTCAGTCGCGGGCAGCTTGGCTACGAGTGGGCGCACCTGGTTGCAAAGCTGCGTGTTCGTGAGCCTTCATGGCTGGAACAATTCGTCACACTACCCGAGCCCGAACCACATCCTTTGTTCCAGCTTGTCCCCGGCCCCGTCGCAGAGTGGGAGGTCACACGGCCCATTCATCAACACGGACTGGCGCGATAAAGCCGCGCAGCGTCGGTCACCTTGAACGATCGCCCTCACTTTCAGGCGAATACGCTGGATGTATTTGTGCATACAATAAACATTGACGTACCACCTATTTGTGCATACACGCTAGTCCGTGAAAGTCGACTTTGATCCGATCAAGAATGAGAGAAACATCAAAGAGCGCGAACTCTCGTTCGAACGTGTCGCAGAAGTCGATTTCAATACTGCGCTGGTGTTTCCTGACATCCGAAAGGCATAAGGCGAAACCCGTTACATCGCGCTGTGCTACCTGGACCGCCGGCTGCATGTGCTGTGTTTTACCGAGACTGGGACGGGTATTCGGGTAATCAGCTTCCGTAAGGCAAATGCGAGAGAGGCAAATAGATATGGCAAGCCGCAAACCCTTGATTGACACTGACGGCGAGGTCCGCGAACTGACCGCCGAAGATATGGCGAAGTTCAAGCCGGCCGTTGAAATATTGCCGCTGTCGCTGAGGAAGAAACTGGCCGTTCGTGGTCCTCAGAAGACACCGACCAAAGAGCGGATCACCATCAGGTTGTCGCGAGAAGTGGTAGAGCAATTCCGCGAAAGCGGGGAGGGCTGGCAAACCCGCGTCGATGCTGCCTTGCGCGAGTGGCTCAAGAATCATTCTCCGGCGTAAGCCATTGTTCTATTCACACGCAGGGTCGCACCCATCATTCCACCGTACGCGGCGCAATAAGGCCGCGCCGGTTACCTCGAACCACAAGGAAGTCTCAATCTTGCAGGAGAAACCAGTCGTGAAGAAATTTGCAATCCTCATCGCGCTGCTGCTCAAGGGAAGTCTTCCAGCGTATGCGGCGCCTTCAACGGTACCGGCAGTCAGCCATCCAATTGTCGGCAAATGGCAGTGGACGCGCAGCACCAACAACTGCACGGAAATCTACGACTATCGCGCCGATGGAACGATCTTCGCCATAAGCGGCGCTGAGGAAACCACCAGCACCTACAAGATTGCCGAGCGCCCGAATTCAAATGGCTTCTATGCGCTGACGTCCCGCTTGGTAAAGACCAATGGCGCCCAGGATTGTTCGGACAACCCGCCGAGCGCGGATACTGCTCCTTATACCATCTACATTCTTTTACACAGGAGTCAAACGACCTATATGGTTTGCCTGACGCCCGCACTGGATCGATGCGCCGGGCCGCTGCGAAGAATGCCGCCTTGAGCCGACGCCAGGATCAAACCTGCAACGCGGTCAGCAGATCCTGTTCGAGCCTTACCAGCGTAGCCGTCTGCGCCAGTTCATTGCCGCTGATGAGGAACACGTCTTCGACGCGTTCGCCGAGGGTGGCGATCTTCGCGGTGTGCAGGGTGATGCCATGCTGGCCGAGGACGCGGGCGATGGCATAGAGGAGTCCCGGACGGTCGGCGGCACTGATCGACATGAGGTATTGACTGCCGCGCTCGTCGGCGCGGATTTCGACTTCCGGGGTGACCGGGAAGTGACGTACCTGGCGCGACAGACGCCCACTGACGCCGGCCGGCAGCGGCGGCAGGGTGTTGAGTTGCTCCAGTATTCCGTGTTCGATCAGGGCGATCATGTCGCGGTAGGGCTGGGTCGCGTCGAAGGCGAAAATCACGAAACTGTCCAGCGCATAGCCATGGCGCGTGGTGTGGATCTTGGCATCGACGATGCTGTAGCCGAGTCGTGCGAAAAAGCCGCAGAGGCGGGCAAACAGCAGGGGCTGATCCTGGACATAGGCCATCACTTGCAGGCCTTCGCCCATAGGGTTGAGACGCGCGCGCACCACCGGCTGCGCGCTGGCCGGACGATGGTAGAGGACGCGCGTATGCCAGGCGATTTCATCGGCGGCGTGGCGCATGAAATAGCCGGTGTCGAGCTGGCTCCATAGCTCGAGTTCGACGTCGGGTCGCAGGCCGTGGTAGCGCAGGATGCGGCGCGCTTGTTCCTGCCGCTCGGCGACGCCGGTGAGCTGGAGCACCGCGGTGCCGCCCAGGACGCTCGCCGTCATGCGGAACAGGTCTTCGAGCAGTTTGCCTTTCCAGGCGTTCCACACCTTCGGGCTGGTGCCGCGAATGTCGGCGACGGTGAGCAGGTAGAGCGCGGTGAGCCGGCGCAGGTCGCCGACCTTGCGGGCAAAGGCGAGGACGACCTCGGGATCGGCCAGGTCCTGTTTCTGCGCGACTTGCGACATGGTCAGGTGCTGTTCGACGAGGAAGGTCACCAGATCGGCATCGGCGCCGGTGATGCCATGGTCGCGGCAGAAGCGCGTGGCTTCCCTTTTTCCGAGTTGCGAGTGATCGCCGCCGCGACCTTTGGCGATGTCGTGGAACAGGGCGGCGACGTACAGCAGCCAGCGATTCTCGAAGCCGGCCATCAGCCGCGAACAGAACGGGTACTCGTGGGCCAGTTCGGGCATGGCAAAGCGCCGCAGGTTGCGCATCACCTGCAGGATGTGCTGATCGACGGTGTAGACATGGAACAGGTCATGCTGCATCTGGCCGACGATGTGGCCGAAGGCGGGCAGATAGCGGCCCAGGATGTCGTACTGATTCATGCGTCGCAGCGGGTGGATCAGGTGTTGCTGCTGGAACAATTGCAGAAACAGCACGCGGTTTTCCGGATCGCGGCGAAATCCGGCATCGATGCCTCCCTGGGCGCGCCACAGGGCGCGCAAGGTGCGCGGCGTCATGCCCTTCAGCTCGGAACGCTGCATTTGCAGCAGGAAGCATTCGAGTATGGCGCGCGGATAGCGCTGGAAGACCTCTTCGTCGCGCACGTCGAGGTGCTCGCGCACCATCTGGAAGTGGGCGTCGATGACGATCGGCGGCCCCTGTCGCGCCGGTAGCAGGCGATCGGCCAGCACCTGCATCACCAGTGAATTGAGCTGGATGACCAGCTTGGCATTCTGGTAGTAACGCTGCATCAACACTTCGGACGCGCGTTTGCTGTGGGTGGCGGCGATGCCCATGGCACCGGCGAGCTTTTCCTGGTGGTCGAACAGCACTCGATCTTCGCGGCGGCCGGCTACCAGGTGCAATTCGATCCGCAGGTCGCGCAAAAAGCCGTCGACGCGTTCGAACTGGCGTACTTCGGGCGCCGTAATCAGTCCGGCCTGTGCCAGCGCTTTCCAGTCGTCGCCGATGCCCGCCGCGCGCGCCACCCACTGGAGCACTTGCAGATCGCGGCGGCCGCCGGGGCTTTCCTTGCAGTTGGGTTCGAGGCTGTAGGGCGTGTCGTTGAACCTGGCGTAGCGCTCGTCCTGCTCGAGTTGCTTGGCTCTGAAGAAGACCGCGGGTTCCAGGGTGGCGCGGTAGCTTTGCTGGAACTTGTCGCAGAGCGTCCGCGCCCCGGCCAGATAGCGTGCTTCGAGCAACGCGGTCTGTACCGTGATGTCGCTTCCGGCCTGTTCCAGGCACTCGCTGACGCTGCGCACGCTGTGGCCGATGTCGAGGCCGATGTCCCACAGCAGGCCGATCAGCTGCTCGATTTGCGGCGCCGCGATCGTGCCATGTGCGGCGTGGACTTCATCCGGCACCAGGATCAACAGATCGACGTCGGAGCCGGGATAGAGTTCGCCGCGGCCATAGCCGCCAACGGCCGCCAGGGCATAGTCTGGCGGCATCGCGAGCGCCGCCCAGACTTCCTGCAGCACGCTGTCCACCAGTGTTGCACGGCCGCCGAGCAGGGCAGGACCGCGTTTGTTTTTCCGCCAGGCCGCGGCCAGTGCCTGTTGTCCTTCGGTCAGGCGCCGCCGCGCCGCGGCGGCGAGTTCGCCCGGATCGCTCATGCGGTCGGAAGGGGCAATCGCCTGAGCCGTCATGCTCAAGGATTGATCCGTATGTGGGCCGGGCAGGGAGGGGTGCCGGCGGAGATCGTCATCACCTCGACGCCGGTGTCGGTAACGCGGACCGTGTGTTCCCATTGCGCGGAAAGACTGCGATCCTTGGTGACGATGGTCCAGCCGTCCGGCAGTTCCGAGATCGCCGCCTTGCCGGCGTTGATCATCGGCTCGATGGTGAACACCATGCCGGGCACCAGCACCGGGCCATCCATCGCCCTGCCATAGTGCAGTACCTGCGGTTCTTCGTGGAAATTGAGGCCGATGCCGTGGCCGCAGAACTCGCGCACTACTGAATACCCGGCACCTTCGGCATGCCTCTGTATCGCCGCACCGATCGCGCCAAGATGGACCCCGGGCCTGACCTGGGCGATGCCGACCCACATGCATTCGTGTGTCATGGAGACCAGGCGCCGGGCCAGGATCGATGTTTCACCGACGCAGAAAGTGCGGCTGGTATCGCCGTGCCAGCCATCCTTGATGGTGGTGATGTCAAGATTGACGATGTCGCCTTTCTTCAGCGCGCGATCATTGGGGACGCCGTGGCAGACTTGATGGTTGATGGATGCGCAGATCGATTTGGGATAAGGCGCATAGCCGGGGGGCGCATAGTTGAGCGGCGCCGGGATGCAGCCCTGAACGTCGACCATGTAGTCGTGACAAAGGCGATCCAGTTCGGCCGTGGTGATGCCCGGCTTGACGAAAGGATCGATGTAGTCGAGGACTTCGGCCGCCAGGTGGCAGGCGACGCGCATCTCGACGATGTCTTGCGCGGTCTTGATGGAAATGGCCATGAATGCTGGACAGGAGTGGGGAACAGCATTTTACCCGCAGGCCACCTGCGGCGGGTGTTTCAAGCAGGAATCCGGCGCGGCCTCGCCGCCAGGTCTTCAGTAAAACAGCCGTTCGTCTTCCCTGTAGAACTCCACGGCATAGGCAACCTGCCCTTGTGGGTATTCCTTGGTTGCAATTGATTTCTTCTCGACCTGGTAGGCAAGATCTTCCGAAAGGTGGCCGACAACGGTTGGCATGCCTTCCACCAGACGGCTGCCGGGGTAGGCGTTGAGTATCAGATGGTACGGCGGGCAGGTCTCGCACATCCGCACTGATCCGACGATGGGAGAGCCGATGATGGTGAGGTCGCCGACAATCGGCGTCAGGTAGCAGGGGCCGGCGTCCACGCCAATGGAGAGACCGATTCCGGCGGGTTCGTTGCGCATGTTGGCGACAAACGCCGGGTAATAGTAGGTGCGGAAGTTATCCATCACCGAACAGCAGAAATCGAGCACGGTGTCCATGTGATCGGCAAACGAGTGCTCCATCAGCCAGTAGCAGATGAAGCCATCCCCGGTGAACTTGTCGAACCAGCCGCCGTGGTAGTGCAGCACGGTACGGAACTCGGCGACGAAATCGTCGAGAATTCTGGCGTAGGCAGGTATGTCGATGGATTCCTTGAGGACGCAGGATGAACGCCGGATATCCACAGTGAGCACGATGGCTTCGATGGCCGATACTTCGCTGATCGACTTCCGGATTTCGGGCGAAACATTGGTCCGCGTCGGATCAAAGCGATCAACAGGCGCATGGCTGCGAAACTGGTGTTCGATATCTCCGCCGTCGCCAGCGAGACGATTCATGGCAAATAGGCTCACGGTTAAGTGCCCTCAAGATTGGCCCGTTGCAGGGTCTTGCACTACGTGTGAATTATTTCACACTATATCGCAGGAAATCATCTAAATCGCTTTCATTCGATTCTGGCGTTTCAGATCGAAAAGCTCCGCGCAGCTTGTGTCGGACCGCAAGAGACGGCTATAATCCCATGCTTGTTCGGGGTGGTCCCGGGCAAAATCCACACGCCCGGCGCCGATAGGGTGGCTTCCCGCACGGAATTCAGCGCGAAGCAGCACGGCCAGGCGGAGGTTTAACCCATATCGGAGATAGTTCTATGAGCACTACCATGCGCCAGATGCTGGAGGCCGGCGTTCATTTCGGCCACCAGACCCGCTTCTGGAACCCAAAAATGGCCCCGTCCATCTTCGGCAATCGCAACAAGATCCACATCATCAACCTCTTAAAAACCCTGGCCAAGTATCAGGAAGCCATCGCTTTCGTGAGGAAGATGGCGGCCAAGAAGGGCACCATCCTGTTTGTCAGCACCAAGCGCCAGGCGCGCGAAATCATTGCCGAGGAAGCCCAGCGCTGCGGCATGCCTTTCGTCGACGACCGCTGGCTCGGCGGCATGATGACCAACTTCAAGACGCTCAAGATTTCCGTCAAGCGCTTGAAGGATCTGGAACAGTCCATGCTGGACGGCAACTTCGAGAAGCTGTCAAAGAAGGAAACCCTGACCTTGCAGCGCGAGATGGACAAGCTGAGAAAGTCCATCGGCGGCATCAAGGACATGGGCGGTTTGCCCGATGCGATCTTCGTTATCGATGTCGGCTATCACAAGATTGCGATTACCGAAGCCGGCAAGCTGGGTATTCCGGTGATCGGCGTGGTCGATACCAACCATTCTCCCGAAGGCGTCGCTTACGTGATCCCCGGCAATGACGATTCCTCCGGCGCGATCCGCCTCTATGCCCGCGGCGTGGCCGATGCCATTCTCGAAGGCAAGAGCCAGGGGATCAACGAGGTGGTGCAGCAACTGGCGGGCGACGACGAGTTCGTTGAAGTCGAGGACGCGGCGGAGTAGTTTTAAATTCATGTGAAATGTGAAACGTGAAACGTGATGCGTTCCGCCGCGGGCGGTATGCAGCCACATCAATGGTTTTCGTTTCACTTTTCACTTTTCACGTTTCACTGGAGTCAAGCAAATGGCGGAAATTACCGCAAGCATGGTCAAGGAACTGCGCGAGAAGACCGACGCGCCGATGATGGAATGCAAGAGGGCGCTGACCGAGGCTGTCGGCGACATGGCGAAAGCCGAGGAAATCCTGCGCGTCAAGCTGGGCAACAAGGCCAGCAAGGCGGCGACCCGCATCGCCGCGGAAGGTGTGGTGGCGATTCACATCGCCGCCGACGGCAAGCTGGGCAGCATTTTCGAGATCAACAGCGAAACCGACTTCGTCGCCAAGAACGATGAGTTCCTCAAGCTGGCCGGCGATTGCGCCCGGCTGGTGGTCGACCAGGATCCGGCCGACGTTGCGGCACTCTCCGCGCTCGCCATGGGCGACGGCACGGTCGAATCCACCCGCACCGCGCTGGTGGGCAAGATCGGCGAGAACATGAGCATTCGCCGTTTCACCCGCATTGCCGCAAAGGGCAAGCTGGCGTCCTACATCCACGGCGGCTCGAAGATCGGCGTGTTGGTCGACGTGGTTGGCGGCGACGATCAACTGGCGAAAGATCTTGCGATGCACATCGCTGCGTCGAAGCCGAAGTCGCTGGATTCGTCGGGCGTGTCGGCGGCGCTGCTGGATACCGAGCGTCGCATCGCCATCGAAAAGGCGCGCGAAGCCGGCAAGCCGGAAGCGATGCTGGAAAAGATTGCCGAAGGCACGGTGCAGAAGTATCTGAGGGATGTGACGTTGCTGGGGCAGGTGTTCGTCAAGGCCGAGGACGGCAAGCAGACCATCGAACAACTGCTGAAGGCAAGGGGCGCATCGGTTGCTGCGTTCGCGCTGTATATCGTCGGCGAAGGCATCGAAAAGAAGGTGAATGATTTCGCCGCCGAAGTCGCTGCGCAGGCGGCCGCTGCCGCAGGCAACAAATAGAGGCCCCGCAAGACGATGACTGCGCCGAAATTCCGCCGCATTTTGCTCAAGCTTTCGGGCGAGGCGCTGATGGGCGATGATGCTTATGGCATCAACCCGAAAGTGCTGGGCGCCGTCGTGGCGGAAATCAAGGCGGTGACCGATCTCGGCGTCGAACTTGGCGTCGTCATCGGCGGCGGCAACATCTTTCGCGGCATCGGCGGTACCGCCACCGGCATGGATCGCGCCACCGCCGACTACATGGGCATGCTGGCGACGGTGATGAATGCCATGGCGCTGTCGGATGCCATGCGTCAGGCCGGGATCAACGCCCGCGTCCAGTCGGCGCTGAACATCGAACAGGTGGTCGAGCCCTATATTCGCGGCAAGGCGATTCGCTACCTGGAAGAAGGCAAGGTGGTGATTTTCGGCGCCGGCACCGGCAACCCCTTTTTCACCACCGATACGGCGGCGGCATTGCGCGGCTCGGAAATCGGCGCTGAAATCGTGCTCAAGGCGACCAAGGTCGATGGCATTTATAGCGCAGATCCGAAGAAGGATCCGGCGGCCACTCGCTTCAATCGTATCAGCTTCGATGAGGCGATCAACAGCAACTTGGCGGTCATGGATGCAACGGCGTTTGCGCTGTGTCGCGACCAGAAGCTGCCGATCAACGTGTTCTCGATCTTCAAGGCCGGTGCGCTGAAGCGCGTGGTAATGGGCGAGGACGAGGGCACACTGGTTCACGTCTAGGACTTTAGGAGTGGGAGCATGATTCCCGAACTGAAAAAGACTTCTGAACAGAAGATGCAAAAGAGCCTTGAGGCACTGAAAGCCGACTTGGGCAAGGTACGCACCGGCCGGGCGCATACCGGCATCCTCGATCACGTGCAGGTCGATTACTACGGTTCGTTGGTGCCGATCACGCAGGTGGCCAACGTAACCCTGATCGATGCCCGCACCATAGGCGTGCAGCCGTGGGAAAAGCCGATGGTGGCCAAGGTGGAAAAGGCGATTCGCGATTCCGATCTGGGGCTCAATCCGTCGAGCCAGGGCGAGATTATTCGCGTGCCGATGCCGGCCCTGACCGAAGAACGACGCCGCGATCTGATCAAGGTCATCAAGCATGAAGGCGAGAATGCCAAGGTGGCGATTCGCAACCTGCGCCGCGACGCGATTGCGCACTTGAAAGAAGCCCTGAAGAAGAAGGAAATCGCCGAGGACGACGAGCGCCGCGCCCTGGACGACATGCAGAAATTGACGGACCGCTATGTCGCCGAGGTCGACCGGGCTTTGGCGGACAAAGAGAAAGACCTGATGGCGATCTGATTTCGTTCGCTCCGCAGGTCCATTCACAGGCTCTGAGAGGGTGTCATGGCAGGAAAATTCACCAGCTCGACGCAGGCAATTCCAAATGTGGCCAATGTCCCGCGCCATATTGCCATCATCATGGACGGCAACGGGCGCTGGGCCAAGAAGCGCTTCATGCCACGCGTCGCCGGCCACACCCGTGGCGTCGAGACGGTGCGGGCGATGGTCAAGGCATGTATTGCGCGCGGGGTGAACTATCTGACCTTGTTCGCCTTTTCTTCGGAGAACTGGCGGCGTCCGGCAGAGGAAGTCTCTTTCCTCATGAACCTTTTTATCAGCGCCTTGCAGGGTGAAATCGGCAAGCTGCATGCCAACGGCGTGCGACTCAAGGTGGTCGGCGATCTTGCGGCCTTCGAGCCCCGGCTGGTTGCCCTGATTCGCGAAGGCGAGGCCAAAACAGCCAACAATTCCCGCCTGACGCTGACCATCGCCGCCAACTATGGTGGCCGCTGGGACATCCTGCAGGCGATGAATCAACTGGCGCTGGCGCATCCGGAAAAGGCCGGTTGCTATGGTGAGGCCGACCTCGCCCCGCACCTGATGATGGCCTATGCGCCGGAGCCCGATCTCTTCATTCGCACCGGCGGCGAGGAGCGCATCAGCAACTTCCTGCTCTGGCAACTGGCCTATAGCGAGTTGCATTTCACCGAGACGCTATGGCCGGATTTCGACGACGCGGCGCTGGATACCGCGATCGGTTCGTATCGCCGGCGCGAGCGCCGGTTTGGGCGAACCAGTGAACAACTTGGCGGGCAGGCCGGCGAGCAGATGCGCGCCGTAGCGCCAGAGCCGACTGCTGTGCCAGGCACGGATCAAGATGCTTAGGACGCGGGTCATTACCGCGCTGTTGCTGGTTGCAGGCCTTGCGCTGATTCTGTTTGTCATGCCGCCGCTGGCGGCGGTGCTCACTTTTGCCGCGGTCGCCGCGCTGGCGGCATGGGAATGGGGCGGCTTGATGAAGCAGGACCAGCCGGCGCGGGTGATGTATGCTTTTGTGCTGCTGCTGTTCTGCTGGCAACTGACGGTAGCGGCGCCCGAACTCGTCCCGGGATTGCTGGGCCTGTCGGCGGCATTCTGGATTCTTGTCGTGCCCTTTTGGTTTCGCTACAAATGGGCGCTGGCCGGCAACGACTTCTTCGGCTACCTGATCGGCGCCCTGGTGATTCTGCCGACATGGGCCGCGATGGTGGCCCTGCACGCGGTCAGCACCTGGCTGATGCTCGCCGTCATGGCACTGGTCTGGGTCGCCGACATTTCGGCCTATTTCGCCGGCCGGGCTTTTGGTAAGCACGGCAAACGAAAACTTGCACCGACCATCAGTCCCGGTAAGACCTGGGAAGGGGTGGCCGGGGCGGTGGTCGGCGTATTGATCTACGGCAGCATCGTGCTGGGATTCTCGCCACTGGGCGAAAAGATTCCGCTGGCATGGCCGCTGTTGGGCTTGCTGCTGATCCTGCTTACGGCGGTGAGCGTCATGGGCGACCTGTTCGAGTCCCTGTTGAAGCGCCAGGCCGGGATCAAGGACAGCAGCGGTCTGCTGCCGGGCCACGGCGGGGTGCTCGACCGCATCGATGCACTGACCTCGACCCTGCCGCTGGCGGCGCTGATCCTGTATTTCGTCCGCTCATGAAACTGACTGTACTTGGTGCCACCGGTTCGATAGGCGTCAGCACGCTCGACGTGGTGGCGCGGCACCCGGATCGCTTCGAGGTGGTGGCGCTGACCGGACATAGCCAGGTGGATGTTCTTGCCGCGCAGTGCCGGAAGTTCCATCCCGCCTACGCGGTGATGGGCGGTGCAGTTGATGCACAGCGTCTTGCGCTGCTGCTGAAGGATGCGGGCGTGCGCACCGAGGTGCTGCACGGCGCAGAGGCGCTGGTGCAGGTCGCGGGCCTGCCTGAAGTGGATGCGGTGATGGCCGCCATCGTCGGTGCGGCGGGACTGCCGCCGACGCTGGCTGCCGCACGTGCCGGCAAACGCGTGCTGCTTGCCAACAAGGAAGCGCTGGTGATGGCCGGCGCGGTATTCATGGCCGAGGCGCGTCGTGCCGGTGCCTTGCTGCTGCCGATCGACAGCGAGCACAACGCGGTATTCCAATCGATGCCGCACAACTATGCGGGAGACATGGCGCACGGCGGAGTAAGACGGATTTTGCTGACCGCCTCGGGCGGCCCGTTTCGTACCACGCCGCTTGACGTGCTGGCCGCGGTGACGCCCGAGCAGGCAGTCGCGCATCCCAACTGGTCCATGGGCAGAAAGATTTCCGTTGATTCGGCGACCATGATGAACAAGGGCCTTGAAGTGATCGAGGCGCACTGGTTGTTCAACGCCCCGGCCGATCGCATTGAGGTGGTGATTCATCCGCAGAGCGTAATTCACTCCCTGGTTGACTACGAAGACGGTTCGGTGCTCGCCCAGCTTGGCAATCCCGACATGCGAACGCCGATCGCCCACGCCCTGGCCTGGCCGGAACGCATCGATTCGGGCGTGGCGGCACTGGATCTTTTCGCCGTCGCGCGACTCGACTTCGAACGTCCCGATCCGAAGCGCTTTCCGTGTCTTGATCTGGGCTATCGAGCTTTGCGTGCCGCGGGCAATGCGGCCGCCGTGCTGAATGCCGCCAACGAAGTGGCGGTGGCAGCTTTTCTTGAGCGCCGTTTGTCCTTCCTTGGCATCGCCGATCTGATTGCCGCGACGCTCGACGCCGTGCCTCATGCAGCCGTGCCGGATCTTGCCGCCGTGCTGGAAGCCGACCGTCAGGGACGCGCGGCTGCACTTGATCTGCTCGACCGCAGCGGTGCCAGGTCAGCATGATGAAGCCTGAATTTCTGGCGTGGTATGCGGGCGCATTCCTGCTGGCGCTGGCGGTGCTGGTGGTGGTGCACGAGATGGGCCACTATCTGGCGGCGCGCGCCTGCAATGTCAAGGTATTGCGTTTTGCATTTGGCTTCGGCAAGGTGATCTGGATGCGGCGCCATGGGCGCGACGGCACCGAGTGGGCAATCTCGGCGTTTCCGCTAGGTGGTTACGTCAAGATGTTGGATGAACGCGAGGGCGCGGTCGCCGCGCAGGAATTGCCCCGGGCGTTCAATCGTCTGCCCGTCGGCCGCCGTGCGTTTATCGTTGCGGCAGGACCGGCGGCGAATTTTCTGCTGGCGATCGTGCTGTACTGGTTATTGTTCATGCACGGCGTGACCGAACTCAAACCCCGTCTCGGACCTCCGCCCGCCGACACTCCGGCGGCGATGGCCGGCCTTGGCGAAGGCGGGACGGTCCGTGCGGTGAATGGCCATGCCATCGAGACCTGGCAGCAACTGCGCTGGGAAGTCATGCGGCGGGCGCTGGACAAGGAGCCATTGCAACTCGAAGTCATCAGTCCGCAACGGGAGATTGGAGTCTACCGGATTGCCAGTGATCGCTTTGATCTGGAGGAACTCGAAAAGGATCCTTTGCGCTCACTTGGACTCGTGCTTTACCGGCCTCGCCTGCCTGCCGTGATAGGCAGTGTGCTGCCTGATTCGGCCGGAGAACTGGCAGGATTTCGCGACGGCGATCGAGTACTGTCGATCGACGGCAAGGCGATTGCCGAATGGTCAGAACTGGCCGCCATCGCACGTGCTGCGGCGGGACGCCAGCTAAGATTCGCCGTCGAGCGCGACAGTCGTCCACTTGAACTTTCTGCCGTTCCGCGTCTGGCGGAGGAGGGCGGGCATAAGTTCGGACGCCTGGGTCTGATGGCAAGGGAAGGCAAGGGCGAAGCCTTCGAGATGACTACCGTCGTCAGTTACGGCCCGCTCGAATCGGTCAGCCAGGCACTGGCGCAGACCTGGGATACCTCGATCCTGAGCCTGCGCATGATAGGCCGCATGCTTACCGGCGAGTTGTCGTGGAAGAATCTCTCGGGGCCGGTGACCATCGCCGATTACGCGGGACAGTCGGCGCGGCTCGGCGCCAGCTACTACCTGCGTTTTATCGCACTGATCAGCATCAGTCTTGGCGTGCTCAATCTGCTGCCCGTACCTGTTCTGGACGGAGGGCATTTGATGTATTATCTCGTCGAGTTTATCAAGGGTGGCCCGGTGTCAGAACGGGCTCTGGAAATCGGTCAGCAGATTGGTTTTGCCTTGCTGGCGCTGCTGATGGCTTTTGCTTTCTACAACGATATCAACCGTCTTGTTTCCGGCTAATTTTTGTCCAATCACATGAATAGAAAACTGCTTGCCGGTCTGGTCTCCACCCTGCTGGCTCATTCCGCTTGGGCGTTTGATGCATTTCAGATAAAGGATATCCGGGTCGAGGGTATTCAGCGCACCGAGGCCGGCACTGTGTTCTCCTACCTGCCGGTCAAGGTGGGCGACACCATGAACGACGAGAAAGCGGCGGCGGCGATCAAGACCCTGTTCGCTACCGGCTTCTTCAAGGATGTGCGGCTGGAGATAGACGGCCAGGTGCTGGTGGTTGTACTGGAAGAGCGTCCGGCAATCGCCTCGCTTGAATTTACCGGTCTCAAGGCATTCAAGCCGGAAGACCTGAAAAAATCGCTGCGCGAAGTCGGTCTCGCCGAATCGCGCATTTTTGATCGCGCCATGGTCGAGCGCGCCGAGCAGGAACTCAAGCGTCAGTATCTTGCCCAGGGGCACTATGCGGTGCAGGTGACGACCACCATCACGCCACTGGAACGCAACCGGGTCGGCGTGAATTTTGCCGTTGTCGAGGGAGATATCGCCAAGATCAAGCAGATCAACATCATCGGCGCCGCCTCCGAGAAGGAGACCGACCTGCTCGATCTGATGGTGTTGCGCACGCCAGGCTGGCTGACGTGGTACACAAAGAACGATCAGTACTCCAAGCAGAAGCTTTCGGGTGACCTGGAGACGCTGCGCTCCTATTACCTCGATCGCGGCTACCTCGAATTCAATATCGAGTCGACTCAGGTGTCGATTTCCCCGGACAAGCAGGAGATTTACATCACCATCAATGTCACCGAGGGTGAAAAGTACATTCTTTCCTCGGTCAAACTGGCTGGTCAATTGTTGTTGCCGGAAGAGGAGTTGACCAAGCTGGTGAAGGTCAAGCCCGGCGAGGTGTTCTCGCGCGAGAAGATGAGCGAGACCACCAAGGCGATCAGCGAGCGTCTGGGCAACGAGGGCTATGCGTTCGCCAACGTCAATGCTTCGCCGGAACTTGACAAGGAAAAGCGCCAGGTGGCGTTCACCGTTTTCATTGATCCGGGACGCCGCGTCTATGTGCGTCGCATCAATGTGTCAGGCAACACGAGGACACGCGATGAGGTGATTCGACGCGAGATGCGCCAGACCGAAACCGGCTGGTACGATGGCGAAAAGATCAACAAGTCGCGCACGCGAGTGGATCGACTGGGCTATTTTGACGAGGTGACAGTGGAAACGCCGCCCGTCGCCGGGACTACCGATCAGGTAGACATGGAGGTCAAGGTCAAGGAAAAGCCGACCGGCAACATCATGCTGGGGGCAGGCTTTTCCAGCGCCGAGAAATTCACCGTGTCGGGCTCGGTACAGCAGCAGAACCTGTTCGGCAGTGGCAAGCACGTTGGCGTCCAGGTCAGCACCAGTGCGTCGAACAAGGTCTATTCCCTGTCGCATACCGATCCGTATTTTACGGTCGATGGAGTCAGCCAGGGTTTTGACATCTATACGCGCAAGACCGACACCAGTACATTGGCGGTCGGCAGCTTCGGTTCGGATGCGGTAGGTGGCGGTGTACGCTGGGGGCTTCCGGTTGCCGAGGACGACTACGTCAATCTTGGTCTTTCGGTTGACCGCACTACGCTCAAGCTCGATGCCAACAGCCCTCTGCGCTATCAGGACTATGTCACGCAATTCGGCGCGACGGGAAATACCTTTCTCACCACCGTCGGTTGGCAGAAGGATGGCCGCGACAGCCTGCTGGTGACCACGCAGGGCGTTTATCGCAGGGCGGTACTCGAACTTTCATTGCCGGGCAGCACGGCGACCTATGTCCGCGCCACTTATCAGCATCAGCATTTCTTCCCGCTGGATCGCAAGCTGACGCTGGCGCTGAATGGCGAGGTGGGTCTGGCCAAATCCTACGGCAACAAGGATCTGCCCTTCTTCAAGAATTTTTACGCTGGCGGTATTGGATCGGTGCGCGGCTTCGACTCGAACGCCCTGGGTCCTCGCGATCTGGCCACAAGCGAGGCGCTGGGCGGTGACAAGCGGCTGGTCGGCAATGCCGAGTTGCTGTTTCCGGTGCCGGGCATGGGGCGCGACAATTCGATGCGCTTGAGCGCTTTTTTCGATGCCGGCAACGTCTGGGGCTACGACAGCAAGTTCAGCCTCGGCAGCATGAGATACAGCGCGGGTGTTGCCCTGGCCTGGAATTCACCGATGGGCCCGCTGAAATTTTCCTTCGGCAATCCATTCAACAAGAAGGCTGAAGACAAGGTGCAGCGTCTGCAGTTTCAGATGGGCTCGGTCTTTTGATCTCCTAATAGTGAGACAGTTATGCTAAAGAAATATCTACTTGCAAGTGCCGTTCTGTTGTCGTTCTCTGCCGGCGTCCTGGCGGAGGGCAAGATTGGCTTTGTCAATAGCCAGAAGATACTGAATGATGCCCCGCAAGCGGCGCGCGCAAAGAAGAAGATCGAAAAGGATTTCGAAAAACGCGATCAGGATCTGCAGCGTATTGCCAAGCAGTTGCAGGGCATGCAGGAGAATCTCGACAAGAATGCGGTGACCATGGCCGAGGGCGAGCGTCGTACCAAGGAGCGCGAGTTCGCCGATCTCAACCGCGATTTTCAGCGCAAGCAGCGCGAATTCCGCGAGGATCTCAGCCAGCGCCAGAATGAGGAAATGGCGGCGATTTTCGAACGCGTGAACAAGATCATCAAACAGATCGCCGAAGCCGAAAAGTACGACATCATTTTCCAGGAGGCGGTCTACGCCAACCCGCGCATCGACATCACCGAGAGGGTGATCAAGGCGCTGGGCGACGGCACCAAATAATTCCATCCCCATATCATCGGTGACTTTGTCGACTTCGCCTTGCCGTGCAATGCGCACTGTCTGCGGCTCGTCTTCGCGTCACAAATGATCTGGAAATGGAATAGGACGCTTTGGCGGTGATGTTGCGGCTCGACCAGATCGTCGCCCGTTTCGGCGGCGAAATAGTCGGCGCTGGCGATACGGTGATTTCCCGGATTGACACGCTCGAGAATGCCGGTCCCGGCGACTTGGCTTTTCTCGCCAATCCAAAATATCGTTGTCAGTTGGCGACCACCCGCGCCGCCGCCGTGATCATGGCGCCGCCGGCAGCGGAGGGACCGGCGGCGGCAATCCTGACGCCGCAACCCTATCTCTATTACGCTCGTGTCGCGCAGTGGCTCAATCCGCAACCCGCCGCCGAACCCGGCGTGCATTCGAGCGCAGTGGTCGAGGGTGAGGTCGCGGCCAGCGCCAGTATCGGACCCAACGTCTGGATCGGCGCCGGCGCGAAGATCGGCGATGGGGTCATGATTGCCGCCAATTGCAGCGTTGGCGCGGGGGTCGAGATTGGATCCGGCAGCCGGCTGGCGGCCAATGTGGCGATTTATCCGGGCAGTCGTCTGGGTCGGCGTTGCCTGGTTCATTCCGGGGCGGTGATCGGCGCCGATGGTTTCGGTTTCGCGCGCGAAGTGACGGGCGCCTGGGTCAAGATTCCCCAGATCGGGCGGGTGCTGATAGGTGACGACGTCGAGATCGGTGCCGGCACCACCATCGATCGCGGCGCCCTGGGTGACACCGTCATTGCCGACGGCGTCAAGCTCGACAATCAGATACAGGTCGGCCACAACGTGCAGATTGGCGCCCATACGGCGATGGCCGGCTGTGTCGGGATTGCCGGCAGTGCCGTGGTCGGCGCTCGCTGCACGGTGGGTGGCGGCGCGGTGATTCTCGGCCACCTGCACATCGCCGATGACGTAAATGTGGCGGCCGGGACGCTGGTGATGAAATCGATCGAGAGCGCAGGTACCTATAGCGGAGCCGTGCCCTTCCTCGAACATCGGCAATGGCTCAGAAATTTTTCGCGGCTGCGCCACCTTGATGCGATGGCCGATAAAATTCGTGCCCTCGAACAGCGGCTTGCCGCACTGGAGAAGAAAGCATGAGCGAAGCAAGCATCGGCGGGGTGGCCGACTCCCGCATGGATATCCACGAAATTCTGGACTACCTGCCGCATCGTTACCCGTTTCTGCTGGTCGACCGCGTGCTCAACGTGGTTCCTGGCGAGCGGATTACCGCGCTCAAAAATGTAAGCATGAATGAGCCGTTTTTCCCCGGCCACTACCCTCATCATCCGGTGATGCCCGGCGTGTTGGTGGTCGAGGCGATGGCGCAGACAGCAGCGATTCTTGCCTTCAAGACCATGGGCAGCAAACCCGACAACAAGTCTGTTTACTACTTTGTCGGCATTGACAATGCGCGCTTCAAGAAGCCGGTCGGGCCTGGCGACCAATTGCTGCTCGCCGTTACGCTGACGTTCAGCAAGCGCGGCATCTGGAAATTTTCCGCCACCGCGACGGTAGATGATCAACTCGTGGCGGAAGCCGACCTGATTTGCGCTGTCCGCCCCACGCCCTGATGAGCGTCCATTCCACAGCCATCGTCCATCCCGCAGCGAGGCTCGGCAAGGGCGTCGTTGTTGGGCCCTATTCCCTGGTCGGCGAGCATGTCGAGATCGGCGATCACACCGTGATCGGGCCTCACGTCGTCGTCTCCGGTCACACCAGGATCGGTCGCGAAAATCGCATCTTCCAGTTTTGTTCGATCGGCGAGCAGCCGCAGGACAAGAAGTACGCGGGCGAGCCGACGCGGCTGGAAATCGGCGACCGCAACACCATTCGCGAGTTCTGCACATTCAATTGCGGCACCGCTCAGGATGCCGGTGTGACGCGGCTGGGTAATGACAACTGGATCATGGCCTATGTCCATCTGGCGCATGACTGTCAGGTGGGCAACCAGACCATTTTTGCCAACAACGCGCAGTTGGCCGGTCATGTGAAGGTCGGCGACTGGGCCATCCTCGGCGGCTTCACGGTGGTGCATCAGTTCGTGCGCATAGGCGCCCACAGCATCACGGCGATGGGCACGATCCTGTTCCAGGATCTGCCGCCGTTTATCATGGCCGCCGGCAACCCGGCCGAGCCACGGAGCATCAATGCCGAGGGTCTCAAGCGGCGTGGTTTTACCGCGGATGCCGTAGCTGCGGTGAGACGCGCCTACAAGACCGTGTACAAGAGCGGCATGAAGCTCGACGAGGCGCGCGCCGACATCGAAGCAGAGTCGGCCGGCGTGCCTGAGCTGGCATTGCTTGCCGGCTTTCTCGCCGTTCCCGGGCGCGGGATCATTCGCTGATGACAAGGATTGCGATGGTGGCGGGCGAAGCTTCCAGCGATCAGTTGGCAGCGCATTTGATCATCGCGTTGCAGCAGCACCTGCCAGATGCGCAGTTTTACGGCATCGGCGGCCCCAGGATGCAGCGCGAGGGCTTCGATTCGCTTTGGCCGGCAGAGAGGCTTGCCGTCCGCGGCTATGCCGAAGTGCTGCGGCACTATCGGGCCATCACCAGCATGCGGCGACAGCTCTTGCGCCGCTTGCTGAAAGACCGGCCGGATGTTTTCATCGGCGTCGACGGTTCCGATTTCAACTTGTGGCTGGAGAAGCGTCTCAAACGCAGCGGAATTCCCACCATCCACTTTGTCAGTCCGTCGATCTGGGCCTGGCGCAAGAACCGCTTGAACAGGATCGTCCAGTCGGTGGCGCACATCCTTGCCCTGTATCCGTTTGAACCCGATCTGTATCGCGGTACCACCGTCAAATGCAGCTATGTCGGCCATCCGCTTGCCGATGTGATTCCGCTCGAAATCGATCAGCAAGTGGCGCGCGAGCGGCTCGGCCTGCCGCCGGATGGGCCGGTGATTGCGTTATTGCCGGGCAGTCGCCAATCCGAGTTGCACTTCATGGCCGAGACATTTGTCGAAGCCGCCAAGCTGCTGCTGGCGAGCCATCCGGGCGTGCAGTTTCTGGTGCCCCTGGTGTCGCGGGAAACGCGACTGCAATTCGAAACCGCATTATGGAAGCTGAAAGCAGATGAAATGCCTTTCACCCTGATGTTTGGCCACGCCACGGAAGCGGTGGCCGCCAGCGATGCGGTGCTTGTGGCGAGCGGCACCGCGACCCTGGAAACCGCGCTGGTCGGGCGGCCCATGGTGATTGCCTACAAAATGTCGCCATGGTCCTGGTGGATGATGCGACGCATGCGCTACCTGCCCTGGGTGGGACTGCCGAATATTCTCGCCGGGCGCTATGTCGTTCCCGAGTTTCTGCAGGAGGACGCGACA
Organism: Sulfuritalea sp.; assembly: GCA_030651305.1. Lineage (GTDB taxonomy): Bacteria > Pseudomonadota > Gammaproteobacteria > Burkholderiales > Rhodocyclaceae > Sulfuritalea. The sequence continues at coordinate 30,476 of JAUSCI010000072.1, forward strand.
CCGGAGAACCTGGCCCAGGCGCTGGGCAACCTGCTGGTCGACCGTCAGGCGCGCGCCGCCATCACGCGCGTATTCGACGGCATCCATCGAATGCTGCGCCAGGACACCGCGCAGAAAGCCGCCGCTGCCGTGCTGCCTTATCTGCAGAAAGCATGATCCATTTGGTCTGTGGCGTCGACGAGGCCGGACGTGGTCCTCTCGCCGGACCGGTCTATGCCGCGGCCGTAATCCTCGATCCGGCGCGGCCTATCGCGGGTTTGGCCGACTCAAAAAAGCTGTCCGCGCGCAAGCGCGAGCGCTTGTCCATTGAAATCCGCGAAAGGGCATTGGCATACGGTATCGCATTTGCATCGGTCGAGGAGATCGACAGCATCAACATCCTGCAGGCGACGCTGCTGGCCATGCGGCGCGCTGTCGATGCCCTCCCGGTAATGGCTTCACAAGCGCTGATCGACGGCAACCGCTGCCCGCCGCTGGCGATGCCGGCTCGCGCCATCGTCCGTGGCGATGCCACGGAACCGGCGATTTCGGCCGCATCGATTCTCGCCAAGACGGCACGTGATGCCGAAATGCGGCGCATCCACGATATATTTCCGCAGTACGGGCTCGATCGTCACAAGGGCTATGACACCGTTGGGCATCGCGCCGCGCTGGCGCTGCATGGTCCGGCGGGCTTTCACCGCAAGAGCTTCGCACCGATAAGAGCGCTGCTCGAAGGTCGCGGATGAGAGATCCACGCTACATCAGTTCGCGTGACAATCCGGTTGTCAAGGCGCTGCGCGTGCTGGCGGATGATCCGCGCCGTCAGGGACAGGCGCTGATTGACGGGATTCATCTGGTGGCGATGGCTCTTGCCCGCGGCGTCAGTGTCGCCAGGCTGCTGGTGAGTGAAGGCGGGCAGCAGAATGCCGAGATAGTCGCCTTGCAGCGCCGCGCTGCGGGAGTCGATTGCGTGATCCTGCGCGACGGCCTGTTTCGGGAAATTTCCGGAGTCAGTACCCCGACCGGCATTGCCGCGGTGATCGACATACCGCTAGTCCCCGAGGGCCCCATCCCGGGAGATGCCGTGCTGCTCGACGCGGTTCAGGATGCCGGCAACGTGGGCGCCATCCTGCGTACCGCGGCGGCGGCTGGTGTGCGCGACGTGCTGCTGGGTCCGGGCTGCGCCGGCGCCTGGACACCGCGCGTCCTGCGCGCCGGGCAGGGAGCGCATTTCTCGCTGGCGATTCGCGAACAGGTCGATCTAACTGCATCGCTGGCGTTCTGCTGCGGCACCTCGATCGCCACCGTCGCCCGCGGCGCTGCGAGTCTCTATGAGTTCGATCTCACCGGACCGATAGTCTGGCTGGTGGGCAACGAAGGTGCAGGGCTGTCCGCGGAACTCATTGCGGCGGCGAGTGCGTGCGCCACGATTCCGCTTGCCCGCGGCAGCGAATCGCTCAACGTGGCTGCGGCAACCGCCGTGTGTCTGTTCGAGGCGAGTCGCCAGCGCTTCATAAACAAGCCCGCACAAGGCGGGCCTGAAAGCAACCTGAAACGCTGATTCCTACTTCTTCTTGGCGGCCTTCTTGCCGGCAACGGCAGCCTTGAAGTTTGCACCGGCGGTGAAGCGTGGCACGGTGGTGGCGGCAATCTTGAGTTCCTTGCCGGTCTGCGGATTGCGGCCGATGCGTGCGGCGCGCTTGGATGACTTGAAGCTGCCGAAGCCAACCAGGGTAACGGAGTCACCCTTGGATACGGCCTTGACGATGGCGGCTATGACAGCTGACAGCGCCTTCTCGGCGGCGGCCTTGCTGATATCGGCTTCTTTGGCGGTGATTTCGATCAGTTCAGACTTGTTCATGTGTGACCTCGTGGAAGTGATGATGGTAGCGGCGGTGGAATTCTAGGTGAATGGTAACGCAGAGTGATGGACAATTTTCGAACGGGATCAAGGTTTTTGAAAATTGTATCAAGCCTTGAGAGAGTCGAGCACAAGTTCAAGCCATCGCTTTCGCGTCGCTCCCAACGCCTCGACGTGTGAACAGTCGCTGAATAATCTCCTGACGGGGAAAGGCTCGCAAGACAAACGCGATAAAATGTCCCCCGGTTTCAGGTAACCGACTTCGGCGACGGAAGTTCGCTGATTCCGCATGGCGGGTCATCGACAACGGGAAGTCGTCAAGGAAAAGGACGCGAAGACAATGGAACTTGCCTGGTGGCAATGGATGATCCTCGGGCTCGGGCTGGGTTTGCTCGAACTCTTCGTGCCCAGCTTTTTCATGATCTGGTTTGGCCTGGGCGCACTGCTGGTAGGTGTCGCGCTGCTGGTGATGCCGGGCATGGCGTTCAGCACGCAGATTCTGCTGTGGACCGCAGCTTCGGTGGCGATGACGGTGCTTTGGTTCCGGGTCTTGCGCAAGGACGCCGGCAAGACCCGCTCCGGCCAGGCCGATGCGGCGCTCGGCGAGATAGGCGTGCTGGTGCGGTCGATCGAGCCTCCTGGCGTTGAGCCGGGGCGCGGCGAAGTGCGCTTCCAGAAGCCGGTAATGGGCTCCGATGTCTGGCCTTGCCTGGCCGATGAGGTGATTGCTGCCGGGGAGCGGGTCAAGGTACTGGCGGTCGACGGCCAGTTGTTGAAAGTTGGCAAGTGCTGAGGGGCAGGTCATGGGCGATTTCGCATTCTTTGTAATTGCAGTATTTGTTTTTGTCGCCGTCACGATCGCCAAGGGCGTTCGCATCGTGCCGCAGGGTGAGGAGTGGATCGTCGAGCGCATGGGGAAATATCACACCACGCTGCTTCCCGGTCTCAACATCATCATTCCCTACCTTGACCAGGTGCGCTACAAGCTGACCACCAAGGACATCATTCTCGATGTGCAGGAGCAGGAGGTGATCACCAAGGACAACGCGGTGATCCTGACCAACGCCATCGCCTTCATCAAGGTGACCGATCCGATCAAGGCGGTTTACGGCGTGACGGATTTCTCCGAAGCGATCCGCAACATGATCATGACCACCTTGCGCTCGATCATTGGCGAGATGACGCTCGATGAAGCGCTTTCCAATCGGGACAAGATCAAGGCCCGCCTGCGGGAAGGCGTTGCCGACGAGGCCATCGACTGGGGCCTGACGGTGAAGTCGGTCGAGATCCAGGACATCAACCCATCCGAATCCATGCAAAAGGCCATGGAGGCGCAGGCTTCCGCCGAGCGCGAGCGCAAGGCCATGGTGACCAAGGCCGAGGGTACCAAGCAGTCCACCATCCTCAACGCCGAAGCGCAGTTGCAGGCTGCACGCCTGCAAGCCGAAGCACAGGTGACCCTGGCCGATGCCTCGGCCGAGGCAATCAGGCGCGTCGCCGCCGCGATTGGCACCGAGGACGCGCCGATGCGCTATATGCTAGGCGAGAAATACATTCATGCCATCGGCAATCTGGCCAAGTCGGACAATGCCAAGACGGTATTGATTCCCGCCGACATCCAGGAAACGCTGCGCGGGATCCTCGGCAGCCGCAAGCAGGCCTGACTGGCAACCTGCACACCCGATGCGTCTGCTGGCTTTCGAGACCGCGACACGGCGCCTGTCGGTTGCGCTGTGGCAGGACGGCGAGGTGATCGAACGTGCGGAGGAACTACCTAACGGTGGTTCTGAGCGCCTGTTGCCCTGGGTGCATGAGTTGCTGGTGGAGGCCGGGATAACACTGGCCCGGATCGATGGCATAGCTTTCGGTGCAGGTCCCGGCGGCTTCACCGGTCTGCGTCTGGCTTGTGGGGTGGCGCAGGGATTGGCTTATGGACTTGATCTGCCGGTGGTGCCGGTGTCGACCCTGGAAGCGCTGGCACTGGCATCCGGCGAGCGCAATGTCTGGGCCTGTCTCGATGCGCGCATGAACGAGGTGTATGGCGCCGCCTATGTGGTCGAAGGGGACCGCGTCCAACAAGTCATGGCGCCCGTTTGCCTGCCGCCCGCCGTAGTGCCAGTACCGACTTTCGCCGGCGGCTGGGGTGTGGGTGACGCCTTTGGCAACTATCGTCAACTGCTGCTGGCGCGGAAACCCGACCTTGAGGGCATGCGTGCCGATGTGTTTCCGACCGCCGTTGCATTGTCGCGCCTCGCCGCACCGGTTTTTGCGCGTGGCGCGGGGGTCGACGCCGCTCTGGCGCAGCCGGTCTATGTGCGCAACAAAGTGGCATTGACGACAGCCGAACGGATTGCGCGTGGCGGTGCAAGATAGTGCTTCACTACCTGCCAATGACCGACGCTGATCTCGATGCGGTGGCCGAGGCGGAGCGGCACATCTATGCCTTTCCCTGGACGCGAGGCAATTTTGCGGATTCACTGGCGGCCGGCCACGGGGCCTGGCTGGCGCGGGAGGACGACCGCATGACCGGCTATGCAGTCATGATGCAGGCGCTGGACGAAGTCCACCTGCTCAACATCAGTGTGCTGCCTGAAGCGCAGGGCGCCGGTCGTGGTTCGGCACTGCTGGGCCACCTGTTCGATCTTGCCCGGATGCGAGCGGCGACACGCATGCTGCTCGAAGTGCGTCCCGGCAATGTTTCCGGGCAGGGCTTTTACCAGCGTCACGGCTTCGTCGAAATCGGTCGTCGCCGCGACTATTATCCGGCGCATGAAGGTCGTGAGGATGCCATCGTGATGGTGTGCGAGCTATGACAGCGGACGATATTCTGCGTGAAATGGGTCTGGGGCCTGTCTGGAAATTGCGTGCAACGCCGGCGGCAGCACCGGTCGAGGAATCTGCCGCATCATCACCTGCTGCTTTCCCGTCGGTGCAGGAGATTGCGCCGGCCTGTGTGACGGCGGTGGACGCCGCCATGACTTGGGATGAACTCGCGACGACCGTGGCGGCGTGCCGCCAGTGCCGGCTTTGCGAGGCACGCAAACAGGCGGTACTGGGTGTCGGCGATGCCAACGCCGACTGGCTGTTCGTCGGCGAGGGACCGGGCGCCGAAGAAGACCAGCGCGGCGAGCCCTTCGTCGGTCAGGCCGGCAAACTGCTCGACAACAGGCTGGCCGCGATCGGCCTCAGACGTGGCGAGAATGTGTATATCGCCAACGCCGTCAAGTGCCGGCCGCCAGAGAACCGCACACCGGCGCCGGAAGAGGCGGCTGCCTGCCGGCCGTATCTGGAGCGGCAGATCGAATTGATCCGGCCGAAGCTGATTGTCGCGCTCGGCCGTCCGGCGGCGCAGACGCTGTTGCAGACAGAAGTCAAGATCGGCGCAGCGCGCGGCAAGCTGCACGACTATCGTGGCATCCCGCTGATCGTCACCTATCATCCCGCCTATCTGCTGCGCACCCTGCTGGACAAGGCCAAGGCCTGGGAGGATCTTTGTTTCATGCGACGGACCATGCAAGCGCGGAAGGGCGGCTGATGTCCCACGGCAGCGAAGGCTCGCTACGGGCAATTTTCTACGCCTTGGGGGCAAACTTCGGCATCGCGGTTTCGAAGTATCTTGCCGCGTTCTGGACCGGTTCCGGTTCGATGCTGGCCGAGGCGATCCACTCCACCGCCGACTGCGCCAATCAACTGCTGTTGCTGCTCGGTTTGAAGCAGGCGCGCCGTCCCGCCAGCGCCGACTTTCCACTTGGCCATCATCGCGTCACCTACTTCTGGTCGATGATCGTGGCGTTGCTGCTGTTCTTCATGGGCGGGGCGTTTTCCGTCTATGAAGGCATCGAACGGCTGCTGCATCCGCAACCGCTGCAACACGGCTTGATCGCCATGGCCGTGCTCGCCGGCGCGGTGGTGCTGGAGGCATTTTCGCTGTGGGGTGCGCTCAAGGAGATCCGCAAGATTTCGGGACACCAGCCTTTCCTGGTCTGGTTCCGCGAAACGCGCCAGTCCGAGTTGATGGTAGTGGCCGGCGAAGACATCGCCGCCTTGCTCGGCCTCACCCTGGCTTTCGTCGCCGTAGCTGCCAGCGTCGTCACCGGCAACCCCTTGTGGGATGCCCTGGGGACGCTGGCGATCGGTATCGTGCTGATGGTTATCGCGATTGCCGTGATGATCGAGGTCAAGGGCCTGATCGTTGGCGAATCGGCCGCGCCGCAACTTCGCTCCGAGATCGAAGCTTTTGTTGCCGCCCAACCGGAAGTGGAACTGGTGCTCAATGTCATCACCCTGGCCTGGGGCGACAAGGTGGTGATTGCGGTCAAGGCGCGCATGAGTGGCATGGAAACCCAGACTGGATTGCAGATGGTCGATGCCATCAACGCGGTCGAAGCGCGAATGCAGGAACGCTTTCCAGCAGCACAGTGGGTCTTCTTCGAGCCGGATGTACGTTAAGCGGTAGTTGCGACCGTGCACCTGGATCGCTACGTCAACACCCTCGGCAAACATCTCAAGGCCCGCTTCGGCCAGCACGTGCGGAAGCTGGCGCTGGATGCGGGATTTACCTGTCCAAATCGCGATGGAACACTGGGGCGCGGCGGCTGCACATTCTGCAGCGTGCCCTCCTTCAACCAAGGCGATTCGCGGATTCCGGTCGGCGAGCAACTCGCGGCGCGCAGGATGGAACTCAAGCGCGCCAGCCGCTATATCGCCTACTTCCAGGCCTACACCAGCACCTATACCGAGGTGGAGGAGTTGCGCCGCCTCTACGCCGAGGCCACAAGCCAGGCGGATATTGTCGGCCTTTGCGTCGGCACCCGACCCGATTGCGTGCCGGACTCGGTGCTCGACATCCTCGCCGACTATCGCCGGCGAGGCTACGAGGTGTGGCTTGAACTCGGCTTGCAAAGCGCCCACGACGAGACTCTGCGCCGGATCAATCGCGGGCACGATTTTTCTGCCTACGCGGATGCCGTTTCACGGGCCCATCATCATGGCGTCCCCGTTTGCACGCACTTGATCATCGGCCTGCCGGGAGAATCGGCGGCCATGTGCCGCGAGACTCACGCCCGGGTTCTCGGCCTCGGTGTCGCGGGTCTCAAGCTGCATCCGCTGATGATCGTCAGGGGCAGCACCATGGCCGCCGATTATTCGCGCGGTGAACTGCCGCCGCTGCCCATCGAAGACTATGCCGCGATAGCGGCGGGATTGATCCGGCACACGCCGCCGGACGTGGTATTTCATCGTGTGACGGCCACGGCACGGGAACCGACGCTGATTGCGCCCGACTGGTGCCACACTTCATGGCCGGCGATTCACGCCATCTGCGAGGACCTGATGCGCAACGGCGTTCAGGGGTGCCGCGTTTAGATTCTCTCAGTGCAGTGCCGCGTCGTCCAGGTGCGCGACGTCGTCGCGCTGGCGCTGGTTGATCTCGTGCTGGCGCTTGACCAGCCACATCGTGCCGGCGACGAACAGACCGAACAGGATGATGATCCAGTAAATCGACAAATGAGCCTTGAGCAGCGCGGAGTAGGTGCTGGTCATGATCAATATCGAAATGTTCTCGTTGAAGTTTTGCACGGCGATGGAATGGCCCGCACCCATCAGGATGTGACCCCGGTGCTGCAGGAGTGCGTTCATCGGCACCACGAAGAAGCCCGAGAAAATTCCCACCAGCACCAGAAGCGGTACCGCTAGCCACATGTCGCGCACGGCGATCATGGCAATGACGCCAACGCCCATGGCGATGCCCAGCGGAATCACGCGCACCGACTTCTTCAGGGTGATCATCCGTGCCGCCATCACCGCGCCGATGGCTACGCCGAGGGCCACCACGCCTTGCAGCATGCTGGCCTTCGACAAATCCAGATTCAAGGCAACCCTGGCCCATTCCAGCACGATGAATTGCAGCGTCGCGCCGGCGCCCCAGAACAGGGTGGTCACTGCCAGCGAGATCTGGCCCAGCCGGTCGCGCCACAGCAACTTGAGGCAATGGTTGAATTCATGGAACAGGTATACCGGGTTTTTCTTCAGCGGCTTGTGATCGACTCCGGTATCCGGAACGTAGAGATTGAACAATGCGGCGATCAGGTAGAACCCGCCGACGACGACCAGGGTCATCTCGCCCACGGTATCGACGCCGGTCTCGATCAGCGGAAAATCAAGCGAGAGCAGCGAGTGCGCAATCTCCGGCCGGATCAGCGCGCCGCCCAGTACCACGCCGAGGATGATTGCGCAGACCGTGAGGCCTTCTATCCAGCCATTGGCGACCACCAGCAGCCGGTGCGGCAGGTATTCGGTGAGGATGCCATACTTGGCCGGAGAGTAGGCGGCAGCGCCAAGGCCGACTACGGCATAGGCCAGCAGTGGATGCATGTCGAAGAACATCAGGCTGCAGCCAAGAATCTTGATGCCGTTGCTGATGAACATGACCCGCCATTTGGGCATCGAATCGGCAAACGCCCCGACGAAGGCCGCCAGTGCAACGTAGGACACCGTGAAGAAGGTCTTCAGCAAAGGCTCATATTCTGCCGGGGCATGCATGTCGCGCAGGATGGCAATGGCGGCGATCAGCAGGGCGTTGTCGGCCAGCGCAGAAAAAAATTGCGCTGCCATGATGATGTAGAAACCTGTAGTCATTGATCAGGTCGGTGGTCCGACCGTGTTTTGGCCTGCGGGTTTATATCATGAAAGGAGTGCCGCCATCAGGATGCTGCGCTGCCGCAGAGGTCATATCCGCAAGGGATACCGGCTCCGGCGCAGGCGCCAGAGCCATAAAGTGCGCTCATGATGTGCTATTTGTGATTGAATACAGCCAATACAACAGATGTTCAATTCGGAGGTAGTAGTCATGGCGGATCGCCGGCTCCAGGTCTTTCATGCGGTGGCCAAGCAGTTGTCGTTTACCAAGGCGGCCGAAGTGCTGTTCATGACGCAACCGGCGGTGACTTTTCAGATAAAGCAACTTGAAGAGCACTTCAATACGCGGCTGTTTGACCGTGGCCACGGGCGTATAGCGCTGACGCCGGCGGGCGAGGTGGTGCTCGGCTACGCGGAACGAATTCTCGGACTGGGTGCGGAAATGGACGTGCGCCTGTCGGAATTGACCGGCGAGATCGGCGGATCCCTCATGGTTGGCGCATCGACCACAATCGCCGAATTCATGCTGCCGGGCATTCTCGGGGAATTCAAGTCGACCTATCCCAACGTGCGCTCGCGCCTGATGGTCGGCAACTCGGAGGCGATCGAGAACCGCGTTATCGAACACACCATCGACATCGGCTTCATCGAATCGCTCTCGCACGAACCTAATCTCGAATGCGAGGTGTGCTGCGACGACGAACTGGTGGTGATCTGCCATCCGCGCTTTCCCTTGGCGCGGCACAAGGAGCTGACCCCGCAGAAACTGCTGGAGCACGCGTATATTTCGCGCGAGCCGGGTTCGGGGACGCGCGAATTCACGGAAAGCTATCTGCGCCATTCCGGGATCGTACTCGACCAGATGAACGTGGTGATGGAACTGGGCAGCCCGATCGCGCTCAACGGTGTCGTCGAAACCGGGCTGGGCTTTGCGATCGCCTCGCGCGCTTCGGTGACCAGGGAACAGCGCCTGGGGGACATCGTGGCGATACCGCTCAAGCCGCGCCTGATCCGCACGCTTTCGATGGTCTATCCGAAAGAGAAATTCCGCTCGCGGCTGGTGGCCACCTTCGTCGAATTCGCTTCCCTGCGGCTGCGTCAGCTAATCTCGAAGAAGCCGGCATAGGGCGAAGCATGTCGCGACCGATACGCGCCCGCCTGGATTGGTCGGCGCTGCGTCACAACCATCATGTTGTGCGGCAACACGTAGGCGGCGCAAGGGTCTGGAGCGTAGTCAAGGCCGACGCCTATGGCCATGGCCTGGCGTCCGCGGCCCGTGCCGTGATGGATACGACCGACGGTTTTGCGCTGGTGGAACTGGAAGGTGCCATGGCGCTGCGCGACGCCGGAATTGCCCATCCCATCCTGATGCTGGAAGGCCCTTACCAGGCCGATGAGTTGCCTTTGTTCGCCGAACTTGAACTGACGCCGGTGCTGCACACGATGTGGCAGGTCAATGCACTGCTCGACGCCTGCCTGCCGACGCGTTTGGCGGTCTATCTCAAGCTCAATACCGGCATGAACCGTCTCGGATTCAATGTGGATGAATTCACCGCGGTGCTGGCCAGGCTGGCCGCAGCCGAGTGCACGACATCGGTGACGTTGATGACTCATTTCGCCGATGCCGACGAAGCGCACGGCATCGAACAGCAACTCGCTCGCTTTCGCGTCATGATCGGCGCTGGCAAGTTGCCCGTGTCGATGGCCAATTCCGCTGCGCTGTTGCGTTTTCCCGAGGCCATCGGCGATTGGGTGCGCCCAGGGATCATGCTCTACGGCTCGTCACCTTTCCCGGCCATGCAAAGCGCCGCTGAACTTGGTCTGCGCCCGGTGATGACCATGGAAAGCGAGTTGATTGCGGTGCGCGAGATCGGCCCTGGCGACACCATCGGCTACGGCAGCAGCTTCACTGCGGAAAATGCCATGCGCGTTGGCGTGGTGGCCTGCGGCTATGCCGACGGCTATCCGCGTCATGCGCCGACCGGAACGCCGGTACAGGTTGCCGGGCGGCGTACGCGCACGCTGGGCCGCGTCTCGATGGACAAGATCTGCATCGACCTCAGCGAACTGCCGGCAACAGTCGGCGTTGGCGATACGGTGACACTGTGGGGTGGCCAGGGAGAAATGTACGTGCCGGCCGACGAGGTAGCCGCTGCCGCCGGTACCGTGGCCTACGAATTGTTCTGTGCTCTGGCTGCGCGCGTGCCGGTCATCGAAGTTAATTGAAAATGCGTTGATGGCCAAGGCAAAGACGCAATATTCCTGCACCGAGTGCGGTGCCAGTTCGCCCAAGTGGCAGGGGCAGTGTCCCGGCTGCGGACAGTGGAACACCCTGGTCGAGGCGGTGATCGAAGCCGCCCAGCCGGCCGGGCGCAACTTTGCCACGCCGGGCAGTCCCAGCGGAGTGCAGATGCTGGCGGGAATTCGTCCGCGCGACGAACCGAGGCAGCCCACCGGTGTCGAGGAGTTCGACCGGGTGCTGGGCGGCGGGCTGGTGGCCGGCGGCGTGGTGCTGATCGGCGGCGACCCCGGCATCGGCAAATCGACGCTGCTGTTGCAGGCCCTGGCACGACTGGCCCAGTCCGGTGAAAACGTGCTGTATGTGTCCGGCGAAGAGTCGGGCGAGCAGGTCGCCTTGCGCGCCCGGCGATTGCAGCTCGATGTCGGTGGCATGCAGTTGCTGGCCGAGATCAATCTGGAAAAGATACTCGCCACGCTGATCGGCCTGCGGCCCGCCGTGGCGGTGATCGACTCGATCCAGACGGTCTGGTCGGATGCCATGCAGTCGGCGCCCGGCTCGGTAGCGCAGGTGCGCGAATGCGCCGCCCAGCTGACACGCTTCGCCAAGCAAAGCGGCACCTGCGTGATACTCGTCGGCCATGTCACCAAGGAAGGCAGCCTGGCCGGCCCGCGCGTGCTGGAACATATGGTCGATACCGTGCTCTACTTCGAGGGCGATACGCATTCGAGTTTTCGTCTGGTGCGCGCGGTCAAAAACCGCTTTGGCGCGGTCAATGAGCTGGGCGTGTTCGCCATGACCGAGAAGGGTCTGCGCGGCGTCGCCAATCCCTCGGCCCTGTTCCTCTCGCAGCATTCGCTGGACGTTGCCGGCTCCTGCGTGCTGTGCACCCAGGAAGGCACACGGCCCCTGCTGGTGGAGATCCAGGCGTTGGTCGACAGTTCGCAGATGCCCAATCCGCGCCGGCTCACGGTCGGCCTCGAACAGAACCGTCTGGCGATGCTGCTGGCGGTATTGCATCGTCATGCCGGCATCGTCTGCAGCGATCAGGACGTGTTCGTCAATGCCGTCGGCGGCGTCAAGATCGCCGAACCGGCAGCCGACCTGGCGGTGTTGCTGGCCATCGTATCGTCTCTGCGCAACAAGCCGCTGCCGGGCAAGCTGGTGGTGTTTGGCGAGGTCGGCCTGGCCGGCGAGATCCGCCCCGCGCCGCGCGGTCAGGAGCGCCTCAAGGAGGCCGCAAAGCTTGGCTTCAGCCATGCCATCGTGCCCAAGGCCAACGCGCCGCGACAGGCCATCAAGGGCATCGAGGTGATCGCCCTCGACCGCATCGAGCAGGCCATTGAGCAGATGCGAAGCTGGTGAAAGCAAACCATGAGCCACAGAGGACACAGAGGGCACAGAGAAAATCGCGCAGATTTGCTTACCTCTGTGATTTCTGTGTCCTCTGTGGCTAAAAGGTCTTCATGATCTCCCTGCGGCTGGCGCTGCGCATGCTGGCCCGTGACTGGCGCGCCGGCGAGCTGACGGTGCTGGGCATCGCCCTGATGCTGGCCGTCGCCGCCCTGACCAGCGTTGGTTTTCTCACCGATCGCGTCGAGCAGGCGCTGAAGCTCGAATCGCACCAACTGCTCGGCGGCGATCTGCTGCTGACGGCCGATCATCCCTGGGCTGACAGTTTTCGCCGGGAGGCGGCAATGCGTGGCCTGAAACAGGCCGAGAGCGCCACCTTTCCTAGCATGGTCAGCCTGGGCAGCGCTGCCCTGCTCGCCGAGATCAAGGCCGTGTCAGCGGGTTATCCGTTGCGCGGGGCCTTGCGCACCGCACCGCTACTGAACGCGCCGGATGCCGAGAATCCGCTTGTGCCGCAAGCCGGCGAAGCCTGGCCCGACGAGCGCCTGGCGACGACCCTGAGCCTCGCCCCGGGTACCGCGCTGGCGCTCGGCCGCATTTCGCTGGTCAGCGGTCCGGTGCTGACCCTGGAACCGGATCGTGGCATGAACGTGTTTGCACTCGCGCCGCGCCTGATGATCAACTTCGCCGACCTGCCGGCCACTGGTCTGATTCAGAGCGGTAGCCGGGTTCACTATCGCCTGCATCTGGCTGGCGACATGGCGACGGTGGCGGCGTTCGAGACCTGGGCCAGGACGCAGCTTGGGCGGGGCGAGAAGATCGAAAGCCTGGACAACGCCCGGCCCGAAATTCGCAATGTGACGGAACGGGCACAACGCTTTCTGCGACTGGCAGCGCTGCTGGCGGTGATCCTTGCTGCGGTCGCGGTGGCGCTGGCCGCCGAGCGCTACATGCGGCGGCATCTCGACGGCTGCGCGGTGATGCGCTGCATGGGCGCCTCGGGGCCACAATTGCTGCTGATTCATGGCGGCGAATTCCTGCTGTTCGGCCTTGGCGCGACGCTGGCGGGCTGCGCCGTGGGCTATGCCGTGCAGGCGGCGCTGCAACAACTGCTCGCCGGCTTGCTGGTGACGAGGCTGCCAGCCCCATCCCTGTTGCCCTGGGCGCATGGCCTGCTGGTCGGACTCACGCTGATCATCGGCTTCGCCCTGCCGCCCTTGCTGCGCCTGAAACGCGTGCCGACGATACGCGTCCTGCGCCGCGAGTGGAGCGGGTCCGAATTTTCCTCACTGTCGGCGTCGGTCGGCGCCTACCTGCTCGGCGCATTGGTGCTGGCAGGGCTGATGCTGTGGATGGCGGGAGACCTGCGCCTGGGCCTGATCGTGCTGGCCGGCTTCATGATCGCCCTCGGCTTTTTCGCGCTGATGGCGCGGCTGCTGCTTGCCGCCCTGGGTCGTTTGCGTCCGGCGGGCAGAGGATACGGCTGGCGCCACGGGCTGGCCAATCTGCGCCGACGGCTTGCCGCAACCCTGGTGCAGGCGGTGGCCCTGGCGCTGGGCCTGACGGCCTTGCTGCTGCTTACCGTCGCGCGCGGCGATTTGCTCGACAGCTGGCAGGCAAGGGTTCCGGCCAATGCGCCGAATCGCTTTGCGATCAACATTCAGGGCGATCAGCGTGTCGCCATCGCCGACTTCTTCAAGGCGCGCGGGCTGGCGGCGCCGGAACTGGAGCCGATGGTGCGGGGTCGCCTGGTACTGGTGAACGGCCAGGCGGTGGGGCCGGAGAACTATGCCGATGATCGCGCCCAGCGTCTCGTCGATCGCGAATTCAATCTGTCGTGGTCGGCCCAGCTTCCCCCCGGCAATACCGTCAGCGGCGGGCGCTGGCACGGCGCCACGCGGGCAGCGGAGTTCTCGGTCGAGCAGGGCCTGGCCGAGACGCTGAATCTCAAGCTCGGCGATCGCCTGGCCTATGACATTGCCGGCAATCGGGTCGAGGCCGTGATCACCAGCCTCAGAAAACTCGATTGGGATTCGATGCGCGTCAATTTCTTTGTCATGTCACCGCCCGGTGTGCTGGACAATTTTCCTGTCAGCTACATCACCAGCTTCCACCTGCCGACCGACAAGGCCGGCGCCATACCCGAACTGGTGCGGGCCTTCCCCAACCTGACCGTGATCGATGTCGCCGCCCTGGTCAAGCAACTGCATGCGACCATCGATCAGGTCGCCCGCGCCGTGCAACTGGTGTTCGGCTTCGCCGTGCTGGCCGGGTTGGCGGTGCTCTACGCGGCGCTGCAGGCCAGCAGCGATGAGCGTCGTCACGAACTGGCCGTGCTGCGCGCCCTGGGCGCCCGCAGTCGCCAATTATCCAGTGCGTTGCTGGCCGAGTTTGCCGCCCTTGGCGCGCTCGCCGGCCTGCTTGCCGGCATCGCCGCCAGCCTCATCGGCTGGGGCCTGGCGCGCTTCGCCTTTCGCCTCGACTACCTGCCGCAGCCGGGGCTGTGGCTTATCGGACTGTTGGCCGGGGCCGTGCTGGTAATCGTTGCCGGTTGGCTGGGTGCTTCATCCATGCTGCGCCAGTCGGCGCTGCCGGCCTTGCGGGCGGCGCAATAGGGACGCGTACCGGCGCCGAGGCCGGCCGGGCCAACCGGCGTCAGGCGGAAATGCCTTGCTTGAGAAGCGGCGGGGGGGACCGGACACAGCGCGCCCGGTACTGAGTGACGCAGCTTGGTCTGATGCATAATGAAGCATGCGTGCGCCACTGAATCGCTCATTCATGCACGACAGTCTGTCTCCATTGTGGACTCGCGCTGCGATCATGTTCGCCGTGGTCGCCATTGGCGTGCTGGCTTCACTTGTCGTCGCCTGGAGACACGCCGAGGTCAATATGCAGTCGGTGGCGCGCGAACGCGGTGCCGCGCTGTTCCGGTTGGTGGAGATAACGCGTGACTGGAACCATCGTCACGGTGGTGTCTATGTTCCGGTTACGAAGGCCATGCAGCCGAGTCATTTCCTTGAGCACAAGCGGCGCGATGTGGTAACGCAGGACGGACTTGAGCTGACGCTGATCGATTCTGCCTTCATGACCCGGCAGATCGCCGAGATCGCGCAGCAGGCTGAAGGCGTTCATTTGCACCTCACCAGCCTCAAGCCGCTGCGCCCGGCCAATGCCGCGGACGCGTGGGAGACTGATGCGCTCAACCGCTTCGAGGGCGGTTTGGCCGAGATCGTCGAACTGATTCCGGGTGCGACGCCCGTGCATCGCTACATGGCGCCGCTCAAGATTTCCGAACCGTGCATGCTTTGTCACGAGACACAGGGCTATCACCTGGGGCAGGTTCGCGGCGGGATTTCCGTCACCATGCCGGCCGCGGATCTGCTGGCAATTCGTGACAGCGCGCGCATCCGCTCGACGGTAATTCACGGTTTGATGCTTGCCGTGGTCTCCGCCTTGCTGCATTTGCTGGTGAATCGCACGCGAGACCATGTAACGGTCCTGGAACGGCTCGCTCGGGACCAGGAGCGAGTGATCGCCGAGCGCACCGGCGCCTTGTCGGACGCAAATGAAGAACTGGGACGTCAACTGGCCAACCGCGAGTTGGATGCAGTCGTATTCGACAACGCGGCGGAGGCGATCATCGTTACCGACGAAGCGGGCCTCATCGTTCAGGTCAATCCGGCTTTTTCCATCATTACCGGCTATGCCGCCAGCGAGGCGCAGGGGCGGTCCGTGTCGATCCTCAAGTCGAGCCGGCATCCACCGGAGTTCTTCGTCGACATGTGGCAAGCCCTGAAGCGCGAGGGCCGCTGGCAAGGCGAGGTCTGGAATCGACGCAAGAACGGCGAACTATTCGTGGTCTGGATGGCCATTGGCAGAATCACTGCCGGCGGCCAACCGGTACGCTACGTGGCGACGCTGACCGACATCACGCGGCGCAAGGAACTGGAGGAGGAACTGCGGCACCGGGCCTATCACGATCCGCTGACCGACCTGCCCAATCGCGCGCTGTTCGCCGATCGCCTGCGAGTTGCGCTCTTGCAGGCCCAGCGCCATGGCCGCGGCTTTGCCCTCTGTTTCATCGATCTGGACTACTTCAAGCAGGTCAACGACAAGTTCGGCCATGCCGCCGGCGACGACTTGCTGGTCGAGACTGCCGGACGCCTGCGCAGGACTGTGCGTGCCGCCGATACGATTGCGCGGCTTGGCGGCGACGAGTTTGCCGCGATCCTTACGGAAGCCGGCTCACGCCCCGAAATCGAAGAGGTAGCCGCACGCGTCGTCGCCGATCTGGCGCGGCCCTTCGAGTTGAATGCCGGCACCGCGCATATCTCATGCAGCATTGGTATCGCCGTGTTTCCGGAGCACGGCATGGATGTTGAAGTGCTGCAGCACAACGCCGATGCCGCGCTCTACGAAGTGAAGAACTCGAGCCGCAATGCCTATCGCATTGGCGTGAAGGACGCGGCAGGCTGAATCAGTGCCGGAATGTCAGTTCAGGGTTCGTGCCAACCGGATGCGGAATTCGCGTACCAGATCGTCATGCTGCGGGTCGCCGCCCAATAGCGTGAATAGATCGACCATGGTCTTGCGCGCAGCTTCTTCCTGCCATGTGCGTTCGCGGCGGACGATCTCCAGCAAGTGCTCCAGCGCGGCACGGTAGTCGTGCGCCAGCGCCAGCGTGTGGGCCAGTTGCAGGCGGGCGTCGAGATCGCTGGCGTTGGCGTCGATGCGGGCTTTGAGCGTGACCGGGTCGGCGCCCGCGCCGGCAGTCACCAGCTTGAGTCGGGCTTGCAGCGCGCGCATGCGATCGATCCCCTGGGCTGTGTGCTCAAGCGCGTCGAGGATGGCTCGCGCGGCGTCGACATTGTGCATGTCGATGTAAATTTCGGCGAGATCGAGTTGCACGGTCTCGTTGGCCGGATCGAGTTGCGCGGCATCGACCAGCAGCGAGCAAGCAAGCTCTGCCTCGCCCCTGGCGCGTGCTTCCAGCGCGGCGACGCGCAGCGGTTCGGCGCGAGAAGGCATGAGGTCGTCGATGAAGGCGCGGATCTGCGCTTCGGGCAGCACGCCGGTGAATTCCCTGGCCAACTTGCCGTTGACGAAAGCCTTGACACTGGGGATGCTGCGCACGCCATAGTGCGCAGCGAGTTCCTGATGCTGGTCGGAATTTACCTTGGCCAGAATGAAACGCCCGCCGTACTCGACTGCCAGCTTTTCCAGCACCGGTTTCAGGGTTCGGCAGGGCGCGCACCACTCCGCCCAGAAGTCCACCAGGACCGGGGTATGGAGCGAGGCGTCGATGACTTTTTGCTGAAAGTCGGCGACACCGACATCGAGTGAAAACCTGTTCATGAGCCGCGTGGGTCCGGTGTTTATTGTCTTGCCGCAGTTTCTCAGGCTTGGCCGCCGAATGCAATTCGGCGCCGAAGCCGACATTCGGGTCAGGGTATAATTCCCTGCCTTGGATTTTCATCCCGCCTTCCACCCGCCCCGGTCCGTCCATCATGGCTGAATTCCTTGCCCTGCGCGGTTCTGCTGCGTTTTCGGCGTCCCGCCTTGCGCGCCTGCAACAGGCTGTCGGCGAAACAATTTCCGGTATTCGACTGGCCGCCGAGCACTGGTATTTTGTCGAGATCGACGCACCGCTGAACGCGGACGAACAAGGTCGGCTGAAGGATTTGCTGGGAATTCCCGTCAAGCTTCCGCTGGCGCCCGATGGAGATCTGCTGCTGGTTACGCCGCGCCTGGGCACCATTTCGCCATGGAGTTCAAAGGCCACCGACATCGCGCGAAATTGCGGGTTTGTCACGGTCAGGCGCGTCGAGCGCGCTGTGGCCTACCATGCGGCTTTTCGTGTTTCCAGCAAGCTCGGGCAAAAGTTATGCGAAGCGGTATCCCCTGGTGGGACGGCGCTGGCGGCACGCCTCCACGATCGCATGACCGAGTCCGTGCTCGATTCCGTCGATGCAGCCGCAGCCCTGTTCCATCATGTCGCGCCGCAACCGCTGACCAGCATTGACCTGCTGGGCGGTGGCCGCGATGCGCTGGTCGATGCCAATACCGAACTGGGCCTGGCGCTTTCCGCCGACGAGATGGATTATCTGGTGGAGAATTTTGCCAGGCTGCAACGCAATCCGACCGACGTCGAACTCATGATGTTCGCCCAGGCCAATTCCGAGCATTGCCGGCACAAGATTTTCAATGCGAGCTGGACGGTGGATGGAGAGCACCAGCCATTGTCCCTGTTCGGCATGATCCGCGAAACGCACAAGGCGCATCCCGAAGGCACCGTGGTGGCCTATTCGGACAACGCGGCGGTGATCGAGGGCGCGTCGATCAGGCGTTTCTACCCCCGTGCCGACGGCGCCTACGCCTACAGCGAGCAGACCACGCACATCCTGGCCAAGGTCGAGACACACAATCATCCCACCGCGATTTCGCCTTTCCCCGGCGCAGCAACCGGTTCGGGCGGCGAGATTCGCGACGAAGGCGCCACCGGGCGCGGCTCCAAGCCGAAGGCCGGCCTGTGCGGTTTTTCGGTGTCCGACCTGCGCATTCCCGGCTACGCGCAAGCGTGGGAATCGAACTACGGCAAACCCGAGCGAATCGCTTCGGCACTCGATATCATGATCGAAGGCCCGCTCGGTGCCGCCGCCTTCAACAACGAGTTCGGCCGGCCCAATCTGGCCGGCTATTTCCGCAGCTTCGAGCAGGATTTCAACGGCGAGATGCGCGGCTATCACAAGCCGATCATGATTGCCGGCGGCATGGGCAACATCGCCGCCGAAGATTCCTTCAAGATCAAGTTTCCGGCGGGCACCTTGCTGATCCAGTTGGGCGGCCCAGGCATGCTGATTGGATTGGGCGGCGGCGCCGCGTCGTCGATGGCGACCGGCTCCAATACGGCGGACCTCGACTTTGCCTCGGTGCAGCGCGGCAATCCGGAGATCCAGCGCCGCGCGCAGGAAGTCATAGACAGGTGCTGGCAGCAGGGCGACAGCAATCCGATCCTCGCCATCCACGATGTCGGCGCCGGCGGCATTTCGAACGCCATGCCGGAACTCGCCCACGATGCGGGCCGCGGCGCGGCCTTTGATCTGCGCGCCATTCCGAGTGAAGAGCCGGGCATGAGTCCCCGCGAAATATGGAGCAACGAGGCGCAGGAACGCTACGTGCTGGCCATCGCGCCCGAACGTCTGCCCGAATTCCGCAGCCTGTGCGAACGCGAGCGCTGTCCCTTTGCGGTGCTCGGCGTCGCCACCGATGACGGCCAACTCACGGTGAAGGATGATCACTTCGGCAACATGCCGGTCGATATGCCGATGGAAGTCCTGCTCGGCAAGGCGCCGAAGCTGCATCGCGATGCGCAACGCCAGGCGGTTTCGATGCCGCCGCTGAATGTCGCCGATATCGACCTGCAGGAGGCGGCGCTGCGCGTGCTGCGGCTGCCGGCGGTGGCATCGAAGAATTTTCTGATCACCATTGGTGATCGCAGCGTCGGCGGCCTTACGGCGCGCGACCAGATGGTCGGCCCCTGGCAGGTTCCGGTGGCGGATGTAGCCGTCACCACGATGGGCTACGACACGCTGTGCGGCGAGTGTTTTGCCATGGGCGAGCGTACGCCGTTGGCATTGCTCGATGCGCCGGCCTCGGGCCGCATGGCGGTGGGCGAGGCGATCACCAATCTGGCCGCGGCCGCAATTGGGGAAATGAGCGGCGATATCGGACGCATCAAACTTTCCGCCAACTGGATGGCGGCCGCCGGCCACGGCCATGAGGATGCGGCGCTGTTCGATACGGTCAAGGCCGTTGGCATCGACTTCTGTCCGGCGCTCGGTGTCTCGATTCCGGTCGGCAAGGATTCCCTGTCGATGCGCACAAAATGGGACGAGCAGGGCGCACAGAAACAGGTCACTGCGCCGCTCTCCTTGATCGTCACGGCCTTTGCCCCGGTCGAGGACGTCCGCCGCACGCTGACGCCGCAACTGCGGCCCGATGCCGAGGCGGGCGAAACCGAACTGGTCCTGATCGATCTCGGTTTTGGCCGAAACCGTCTCGGCGGCTCGGCGCTGGCGCAGGTGTATGGCGTCAGCGGCGACCTGACGCCGGACGCCGAAGCCGCCTCGCTTAAAGCGTTTTTTGGTGCAATTCAAGGGCTGAACCGCGACGGAAGAATTCTCGCCTACCATGATCGCTCCGACGGCGGCTTGTTCGCGACCGTGTGCGAGATGAGCTTCGCTGCGCACGTCGGCGTCTCGCTCGATCTCGACGGACTTTGCGACGGATCATCGCTTGCCGCGCTGTTCAACGAGGAACTTGGCGCCGTGCTGCAGATACGACGGGCGGACCGCCCGATTGTCGTGCGGACGCTGCGCGATGCCGGCCTGGATGGCTGCACCCATGTCATCGGCATCACCAACGCGGCGGACGAAGTACGCATCTCGCGCAAGGCGAAGACGATTTTCACCGCCCGCCGCCACGACTTGCAGCGCACCTGGAGCGAGGTCAGCTTCCAGATCGCCCGACTGCGCGACGACCCGGTCTGCGTCCAGGAGGAGTTCGATGCCCTGCTCGACGCCGACAATCCTGGCCTGTCGATGGTTCCGACAGTCTCTGCCGGCGCCGCCGGCAGCCAATCAATAGCCCTCTCCCCCGGGGAGGGGGATGGGGGAAGGGCTCAAGTTTTGCCGCAGACAATCCGAGGCCAACGGCCGAGGATTGCGATTCTCCGTGAGCAAGGTGTCAATGGGCATGTGGAAATGGCCGCTGCCTTCGAGCGCGCCGGATTTGCTCCGTACGACGTACACATGTCCGACCTGCAGGCCGGGCGCGTGCATCTGGCCGGGTTCAAGGGGCTGGCCGCGTGCGGCGGCTTTTCCTACGGCGACGTGCTCGGCGCGGGGCAGGGCTGGGCCAAGTCGGTGCTGTTCAACAATCGCTTGCGCGACGAATTCGCCGCCTTCTTCGGTCGCGCCGACAGCTTTGCACTGGGTGTCTGCAACGGTTGCCAGATGATGGCGCATTTGGCTCCCATCATCCCCGGCGCCGAGCAGTGGCCGACTTTTCAGCGCAACCGCAGCGAGCAGTTCGAGGCGCGGGTGGTGATGGTCGAAATTCCCCAATCGGCGTCGATATTCCTTGCCGGCATGGCCGGCTCGAAACTGCCCGTGGTGGTCAGCCACGGCGAGGGTCGCGCCGAATTTGCCGCCAGTCAGACTGGCAAGGCGCTGGTCGCGATGCGCTACATCGACAATCGCGGCGCGGTGGCGACTTCCTACCCCTTCAATCCCAATGGCTCACCGGACGGTTTGGCCGGCGTGACCACCGCCGATGGCCGTTTCACCATCATGATGCCGCATCCGGAACGCACGTTTCGCACAGTCCAGATGTCATGGCATCCCGCGGGCCTGGGCGACGACGCACCGTGGCTCGCCATGTTCCGCAACGCGCGGCGGTGGCTGGGATAAGAGTCGGCGCTGGGCGTAGGCGGGAATTCGCGGAGCACTGCTCCGCGCCGCCGTAGCCGGCCGACTGTGCAAAGTCGGCCGTGGAGGGACGGCGCTGAAATAAAAAACGGGAGCTGCGGCTCCCGTTTTTTTGATGCCGTCGTTTGTGCTTAGTCGACCTTGGCCTTGGCGCGCAATTCGTCGATATGCTTTTGCACCATGCGCTGCGTCAGTTGCTGGCCGATCTGGCCCTTGGCTTCGTCGATCCCCGGCAGCTTCAGTTCGCGGGTGTCTTCCAACTGGATCACGTGCCAGCCGAAGTCGCTCTTCACCGGGGTTTCGGTGAACTTGCCCTTTTCCAGCTTGGTCATGGCCGCCGAGAAAGGCGGAACGAAAGAGGCAGGGTTGGCCCAGCCGAGATCGCCGCCGCGTTCCTTGGAACCGGGGTCCTTGGATTCCTTGGCCAGGTCTTCGATCTTTTCGCCCTTCTTCATCTTGGCGATGATCGCCTTGGCGTCGTCTTCCTTCTCGACCAGGATGTGACGGGCCTTGTATTCCTTGTTGCCTAGCTTGGCCTTGATGTCCTCGTATTCCTTCTTGATCTGATCCTCGGTGACCGGATGCCCCTTCACGTAGTCGTTGAGGTAGGCGCCGATCAGCACACCCTGGCGGGCGAGGTCGATCTGACCTTGGACTTCCGCTTTCTTGTCGAAGCCCTTCTTGATGGATTCCTGCGTCAGAACCTCGCGGCGAACGAGTTCCTCGGTCACGGCCTTGCGCAGTTCCGGAGAATCAGGCTGTCCTTGTGCCGCCTGACCGGCAATCAGCGCATCGGCACGGATCTTGGGGATGGCCTTGCCATTGACGGTGGCGAATGCCGTCGAGTCTTTCTTCTGGGCAAAGGCGGGAGCTGCGCTGATCGATACGGCGAAGGCAAGCAGCAGGGCATGGCGGAGAGTACGATTCATTTTGGTTCCTGAATTGTGTTGTGCGGAAGGTGTCATTTTTCGTCTGGAGTTCTGGCGGAAATGCTGAGCGCGTGAATTTCCTGCCTCATCAACGGGCCCAGCGCATCATACACCAAGCGGTGTCTTTCCATTGTCCGGAACCCGGCGAATCGGGACGAGACAATGGTCAGCCGGAAGTGGCCGCCACCGCCTCTGGCGCCGGCGTGGCCGGCATGCTTTGCCGAGTCGTCCGTGATCTCGATGGACACAGGGTCGAGCGCGGCAAGGCGAGCCCGCATTGCATCCATGACGGCGTTCATGACTTGGGCAATACCTGCCTGAACGGGCGCACCGTGACGCGGGCATAGACGCCGGCGGCGACATAGGGATCGGCGTCGGCCCAGGCTTGCGCCGCGGCAAGCGAGTCAAATTCGGCAACGATCAGGCTGCCGGAAAATCCGGCCGGTCCCGGATCTGCGCTGTCAATCGCGGGAAACGGACCACCCAGAACCATGCGCCCGGCGGCTTCCAGTTCGAGCAGGCGGGCGAGGTGGGCGGGGCGGCTGGCGACGCGCTGTTCAAGACTGTTCGGCACATCTTCGCCGACGATGGCGTAGAGCATCAGGGCTTCTCCGAAGGGGCCCGGGGGGATGGTTCCTGCTCCTCGGGAAGATACTTGGCGAGCACGATGCCCTGGAGAACAATGAAGAAAATCATCAAGCCCATGCCGCCGAAAAGTTTGAAGCTGACCCAGGTGTCGGTGCTGAAATTGAACGCGACATACAGGTTAAGCACGCCCATCACCGCGAAGAACCCCATCCATGCGAAATTGAGCCTGCCCCACAGCGTCTCGGGCAGTTGCACCTGCTTGTCGAGCATGGCGCGGATCAGGTTCTTGCCAAAAAACCGCGCGGAACAGAACAGCGTCACCGCGAACAGCCAGTAAAGCACCGTCGGTTTCCACTTGATGAAGGTTTCGTCGTGCAGGATCAACGTCGCGCCGCCGAACACGACTACCAGCGCCAGGCTGACCCAGAGCATGGTGTCCACCTTGCCGTGGCGATGCCAGACCCAGCCGATCTGCGACGCCGTAGCGGCGATCACCACCCCGGTGGCGATGTAGATGTCGAAGACCTTGAAGGCGACAAAGAAGAGAATGATCGGGAAGAGGTCGAATAGAAATTTCATGGAGCGGATTGTAGCCGTTAAGCCTGTTTGTCGAGGTCGATCGAGGCCGAGTTTATGCAGTAACGCAAGCCGGAGGGTGCCGGTCCGTCGGTGAAGACGTGGCCGAGGTGGGCGCCGCAGTGGCTGCAGATGACCTCGGTGCGGCGCATGAAAAGGCTCTGGTCGGCGATCTCGGTGATGCCCTGGCTGGCCACGGGTGCAGTAAAGCTGGGCCAGCCGCAGCCGGAATCGAATTTCGCGGCCGATTCGAACAGCGGCTCGCCGCAACCGATGCAGCGATACGTGCCGGGGTCCTTGCAGTCCCAGTATTCGCCGCTGAAGGCGCGCTCGGTGCCTTTCTCGCGGGCAACGTGGTATTGCATGGGCGTGAGTTGCGCGCGCCATTCCGCTTCGGTCTTGCTGATCTTTGGCCTATCGCTCATAAGGGCCTCCGGGGGCTGACTATAATTGGGGCCATGGCTTTTCAGATCAAGCAGCATATACAAAAAGTTATGTCCCCGGAGCTTGCGACGGGGACGGTATCCCCTGGTGGGATCAGGACAATGCGATGCGGGTGACCGTGCTTGGTGCCGGCGTGGTCGGCGTGACCAGTGCCTGGTACCTGGCCGCGGAGGGCCATGAGGTCACGGTCATCGACCGTCAGCCGCAGCCCGCGCAGGAGACCAGCTTCGCCAACGGTGGCCAGATATCGGTCAGCCATGCCGAGCCTTGGGCCAATCCGCAAGCGCCGTTGAAGGCCCTGAAATGGATGGGGCGCGAGGATGCGCCCTTGTTGTGGCGCTTGCGTGTCGATCCTGCGCAGTGGGCTTGGGGCTTGCGTTTTCTGCGCGAATGTACGGCGGCGCGGGCGCGGGCCAATGTCGGCGCCATCGTGAGCCTCGGGCTGGCCAGCCGCACCGCCTTGCAGTCCCTGCGACGCGAGCTGGCGCTCGAATACGATCATCTGGAACGCGGCATCCTGCATTTCTATACCGATCCCCGTGAATTCGAGCACGCGCTGCCGCAGGCGGCGCTGATGCGCGAGTTCGGCTGCGACCGGGTGCCGAAGACGGCGGCGGAGTGCCTTGCCATCGAGCCGGCGCTGACGGATTCTCGGGTGCCGGTGGTGGGCGGAACCTATACCGCCGGCGACGAATCCGGCGATGCGCGGCGATTCACCGAGGCTCTGGCAAAACATGCCGTGGCGCGCGGCGTGCGCTTCCGCTTCGGCGAAACCGTGGCGGCGCTGCAGCGCCAAGGCGATCGATTGGCCGGCGTGCTTCTGGCCTCCGGGGAACAGGTGCGCGCCGACATGACCGTACTGGCGCTGGGCAGCTATGCGCCGCTGCTGTTGCGACCGCTGGGGGTACGCCTGCCGGTGTACCCGGCCAAGGGCTATTCGGCAACGCTGACCCTGCCTGAAGGCGCGGTGGCGCCTTCGGTAAGCCTTACCGACGATGGTCACAAAATCGTTATTTCGCGTCTCGGGCAGTCTCTGCGCGTGGCCGGCACGGCAGAGTTCAACGGCTACGATACCTCGCTCAACGCCGCACGCTGCGCAGCCCTGTTGCGCCGTACCTGCGAAATATTTCCGGGGCTGGCGGCGGCGAGTGCTGTCGACTACTGGGCCGGACTGCGGCCGGCGACACCCGGCAATGTGCCACTGATCGGCGACATGGCCGCCGCCGGTCTGGCTGGTTTGTGGCTCAACAGCGGCCATGGCACGCTGGGCTGGACGCTGGCTTGCGGTTCGGCGCGATTGCTGGCCGATCTGGCGGCAGGCCGCGATCCGGGGCTGGACGCGGCACCCTACCGGTTCTGAAAATAGGCGTGTTGCCAGCGCCGACTTCTGCGGTCGCAGCCTTGGCCTCGGGCGGCGCGAGCGGCTGATCGGGCTGCTTGGAGCCATTGGAAACCGTGGTCTGTAGACCCCTGCTGTTCCCGCAACGACGCCATCACCGGTCGATATCGAGCGTACTCAAGAACTGACCCGCACCGAGGATCGGGCAGGCCAATTTGCCGGCGAGGCTGAGCAGATCCATGTCGCCGGTCACCAGCGCATTGGCTTTTCCGGCGAGTGCCAATTCCAGAAAAGGCACATCGAATGCGTCCCGACAGGGCGGCGTAGCCGGTGGCGGAGCGGGGATGCGCACCGTTTCGCAATAGGGAAGGTAGTCCGCCAGCAATTCTTCCTGCTCATGCGCGGCAAGCTTGAACTTGGGGTAGGCCAGGGTACGGATCAACTCGGCGGCCGTGGCTCTCGATACCAGCGGCACCACGCGCTGGCCCTGCCAGGCGAGGCGCAAGGGCGCAAGCTGGCCACCCGTAAACACCAGCGCCGACAGCACCAGATTGGTGTCGATCACCACCCGTGGCCGATGCTTCATTTCCTGCGCGCAGGCTTGCCGGCGGCAGCCTTCCGCGCCCATGTCACGGCATCGGCAGTGTCCTGTTCCTGCAGGTCAAGCTCGGCGAGCTTGGCGCGCACCGCATCGCCGCGCTGGATGCGCACCGGCGTCAGCACGATCCGGCCATTGCTGGCTTCGACTTCGAAATATTCCGCGGCACCGATTGCGGCGGTGATGCTCTTCGGCAAGGTCAACTGGTTTTTCGAGGTGAGTTTGGCAAGCATGGCGATGGGTGCCAGGTAAAGTAAGGAATCCTTACTTTACTCCAATAATGCGGAATCGACCAGCGCTTCGAACATTGGGATCGGACTAAATTCTCGCCGATCTGGCGGCAAGCCGCGATCCGGGGCTGGACGCAGCACCTTACCGGTTCTGAAAATCGGCGTGCAGCCAGCGCCGACTTTTAATGCAGATGTCGCGGCGCGGTTTCGGCCTGCTCTTCCGGCAGTTCCGCGTGTACCGGTTCGCCTTCGGGATTGGGATAGAGCGGGGCGCCGCAGTCGTCGCAAAACTCCAGCGGGAAACGCTGGTCGAGCATCAGTACGTTGGCGACCCCGGCTTCGCGCAGCGTGGCTTCGATCTGCGCCGGTGCATCGTGGTTTTCATCTTCGTTCTCGAGCAAGGGCCACACTACGCCGTGCACCACGTCGCTGCTGCCGCGCTGGGTGAAACCGATGCGGAATTCTTCAAGTTGGCGGTCATGGAAAGGCGCCACCACGGCGCGAAGTTCGGCCGCCGACTGATTCAGCACGGTTTGCAGGAAGGCCACGGCAGCGCGCAGCGACCAGGGTCGCGAGGCGCGGTCGGCGTCGCGCACGGCGGCATGGTAAGCCAGTACCGGCAGGAACTCGACGGCGCAGGCAGGCAGCAGCGGACGCAGCGCCTCGCCGCCCTGCAGCGCCCATTGGCGGAAGGATTCGGCCGGATCGCCATCGTCTTCCTGCCAGCGGAACAGCGCCGCGCCACGCGGAGCGGCGACCGCGCCAATCAGGTAGCGGGTATCGGACAGGAAAGTCATGGTTTCGGCGAGCTGCGCCGCGTCGATTTTCAGGTTGCGGCCATGAACCGCCGCTTTGGCCAGCTTTTCCGTCAATTGCGCCGTGTCGACATAGTTCTGCGGCAACTGGTCGGGACTGTACAGGATATCGCTGAGGCCAAGCTTGGCGTCGGCCGCCAGCACATGGGCCTGCAGGTGCACCCGCACCGCATCCATTTGTGCCGGTGGGATGCTGCCCGAGGGAATCTGGAAGCGTGACCAGGCCAGCAGCGGCACGGCGATCATCACTACATCGAGCCCGCTGTTGCCCTCGGCGCGACGGGTTTCCGCGCAGGATTCGATCATGTCGGCCAGTTCGTCATAGGCTCGCGCCCCGCCGTTGTACAGTTGATCGAGCACGGCGACCAGTGTGTCCTCGCCGTTGTCGGCCAGCAGGTGGTCTATGTGAGTTGCCAGGCGGGTTTCCCAGTAGGCATCCTCAACCCGGTTGGACGACTGGCTGAGTCGCGTTGCGAGGCGGGTGAGAAGCTCGGAGTCCGGCGTCTGGCGCGCGCGGCGCGGGAGGCGGTTGCGTTTCATGGGAGGATGGGGCCGAAAAATGAACCGGCAGAAGCGGCAAGGAGGAATTCTACCAGTTGACCGCATGACCGGAAGCGGGGCTGGGCGCGATTTGCTGATAAACTCCGCGTGTTTTTTTGCCAGCGGCGGTGACCGATGTTCTCCAAGTTGATGCCCAGAGAGGCCAAGTTCTTCGATCTGTTCAATGCCCACGCTGATCTCATAGTCAAGGGCGGCCGGCAACTGGTGGCACTGGTGGAGGATCTGGGGAAAGGCCACGATGTGCTGGCGCAGCATGTGCAGGCCATCGACGAGATCGAGACGACGGCCGACAAGATCACCCATCAAACCATTGCGCTGCTGCATACCTCGTTCAACACGCCGCTGGATCGCGACGAGATTCATCACTTGATCATGCGCATGGACGATATCCTCGACCTGATCCAGGATTTCGCCGAGGCGATGTATCTCTATGACATCCGCGAATTGACGCCCGAAGCCACGCAGCTCGCGACCATCGTCGTTTCCAGTTGCGAGCGCGTGCGGTCCGCCGTGATCCTGCTGCACAAGATGGACAACGCGCCGGCCATGCTCAAGCTGTGTCGCGAGATAGACCAACTCGAATCCGATGCCGATCGCGCCATGCGCACCGGCATTACCAAGCTGTTCCGCGACGACGTCGATGTCAAGCACTTGATCAAGATGAAGGGCATCTACGAGCTGCTGGAGTCGGTGACCGACAGAGCCGAGGACGTCGCCAACATCATCGAGGGCATCATCCTCGAGAACTCCTGATTTGCCGTCATGCAAGCGGTCGAGATGAGTCTGACGGTGATCGTGGTGCTGGTGCTGCTGGCGCTGGTCTTCGATTTCATGAACGGTTTTCACGACGCGGCAAATTCGATAGCCACCATCGTTTCCACCGGCGTGCTGAAGCCGCAGCAAGCCGTGGTCTGGGCGGCCTTCTTCAACGTTGTGGCGATTGCGGTGTTCCAGTTGAAAGTGGCCAGCACGATCGGCAAGGGCACCATCGATCCGGCCATCGTCGATCACTATGTGGTTTTTGGCGCCTTGATCGGCGCAATTGCCTGGAACATCATCACCTGGTACTACGGCATTCCTTCAAGTTCGTCCCACGCCCTTATCGGCGGGCTGGCCGGCGCCGCGATAGCCAAAGCGGGCACCGGCTCTTTGGTCTGGGCCGGCATCGGCAAGGTGGTTGCCTTCATCCTGATCGCGCCGCTGCTCGGTTTTATCCTCGGTGGCAGCATGATGGTGGCGGTATCCTGGCTGTGCAACCGAAGTACGCCGCGCAAGGTTGACAAGAGTTTCCGCCGTCTGCAACTCGTGTCAGCGGCTTTCTATAGTGTTGGCCACGGGGGAAATGATGCGCAAAAAACCATTGGCATCATCTGGATGCTGTTGATCGCCGCCGGTATTTCGAAGACCGGCGAATCGGTGCCAGTGTGGGTGATCGTTTCCTGTTATACGGCGATGGGTCTGGGCACGATGTTTGGTGGCTGGCGTATCGTCAAGACCATGGGCCAGCGCATCACCAAGTTGCGCCCCGTAGGCGGCTTCTGCGCCGAGACCGGAGGCGCGATTACCTTGTTCATGGCCACCATGCTGGGCATTCCGGTATCGACGACGCACACCATTACCGGTGCCATCGTCGGCGTCGGCACCTCCAAGGGTCCCAGCAACGTGCGCTGGGGGGTTGCCGGCGGTATCGTCTGGGCCTGGGTCCTGACCATTCCGGCCAGCGCGCTGATAGCGGCCATTGCCTGGTGGATCGGCCGGCTGGTGCTGTGAGCGCGCGTCGGGCGCGCGGCGATCATCCGCCGCGTCCGAGTCCCGCTACCGCATGAACAAGCGCATCGCTCCCGGTCCCGCAGCCTTCGGCCTGATGGTGCTGCTTTGCGCCGTCTGGGGCATGCAGCAAGTGGCGATCAAGGTCGCCAGTCCCGGCATCAGTCCCATCATGCAAGCCGCATTGCGTTCCGGAATTGCCGCCGTGCTGGTTTTCGCCTGGGCGCACTGGCGCGGCATTGCCCTGTTCGCGCGTGATCGGTCGCTGCGGCCGGGCTTGCTCGCCGGACTGCTGTTCGGCCTTGAATTCGTCTTCATCTTCGTCGGCGTCGACCACACCACGGTGTCGCGCATGGTGGTGTTCCTGTACACCGCGCCCTGCTTTACCGTGTTGGGACTGCACTTCTTCGTGCCCGGCGAGTGCATGGGCTTGCGGCAATGGGCCGGCGTTCTGCTGGCTTTCGCCGGCCTGGTGCTGGCCTTCATCGACAAGGCGTCGGGCGGCAGCTTGCTGGGGGATGCGTTTGGCGTGCTGGCGGCACTGTTCTGGGCAGCGACGACGGTGTTGATCCGCGCCACTGCGCTGGCAAAAGTGACGGCCACCAAAGTCCTGCTGTATCAACTGGTGGTGTCGGCCGCGATAATGTTTCCGCTCTCCTGGCTGGTCGGCGAGCGCGGTATCGGCGTGCTGTCAGCGCCGACTCTTTGGGCCATGGCCTATCAGATCGTGATCGTCGCCTTCATCAGCTACCTGGCCTGGTTCTGGCTGCTGACGCGCTACCTTGCCGGCCGGCTGCTGGTGTTCTCCTTCCTGACTCCCCTGTTCGGCGTCCTCTTCGGCATGCTGCTGATGGGCGACCAGCCGAGCCTGCATTTCTTCATTGCCGCCGCGATGGTGGTGGGCGGCATCGTCCTCGTCAATCTGCCGGCACGCCGATGAGACCCGCCGAGTCGTTTGTCCTCGGCCTGAGATCGGTCATGCCGATGTTGCTGGGCGTCGCGCCGTTCGGCGTGATCTATGGCGTGGTGGCGCTGCAGAGCGGAATTCCAGCCCTGGCGGCGATGGCGATGTCGTCGATTGTGTTTGCCGGTTCAGCGCAGTTTTTGCTGGCGCAACTGGTCGGCGCCGGCGCGCCGCTGTTGCTCACCGTCGGCGCGGTCGGCCTGGTGAATCTGCGCCATGCGCTCTACAGCGCTTCTGTCGCGCCCGTGCTGGCGCATCTGCCGCGGCGCTGGAAAATCCTGCTGGCCTATCTGCTGACCGACGAGGCCTATGCGGCGGCGATTCCGCATCTGATGGCGGTCAAGCCGGATTCTCCGCAAGCAACACAGGCGCACTGGATCCTGTTC
This sequence comes from Sulfuritalea sp., assembly GCA_030651305.1. Taxonomy (GTDB): domain Bacteria; phylum Pseudomonadota; class Gammaproteobacteria; order Burkholderiales; family Rhodocyclaceae; genus Sulfuritalea. The sequence continues at coordinate 61,232 of JAUSCI010000072.1, forward strand.
GGCTCTGGCTTCGGCCTCTGGGCCGGCTGGCAACTGGCGACGCTGGCGGGAGTGCTGCTCGGTGCGCAACTGCCGTCGAATCTCGGGCTGGAATTCGCGCTGCCGCTGACTTTCATCGCCATCGTGGTGCCGATGATCGACAGCCGCGCCCGTCTGATGGCCGCTCTGGTCGCGGCGGCGGCGGCTGTCGTCCTGGCCGCGATGCCCTACAAGCTTGGCTTGTTCATTGCCGTTATGGCCGGGCTTGTCGCCGGCGTCGCCATGCCGCGGAGGGTCAATTGAATCTCTGGTGGCTGATGCTGGTATGCGGCGTGATTACCTTCGGCATACGCTATTCCTTCATTGCCGCGGAAGGCCACTATCAGCCTCCGACCTGGTTTCGGCGGCTGCTGCCTTTCGTGCCGATTGCCGCATTGACAGCGATTGCGGCGCCAGAACTGGCACTGGTGCAAGGTGAGATCATCCTCGGCGGTGGCAATCCGCGCCTGTGGGCCGGACTGGTGGCGATCATCGTTGCCGCGCTGTGGCGCAACACCCTGCTGACGATCGGTTGCGGGTTTCTGGCCCTGTTCGCATTGCAGCGTATTTGAGTGCTCAGTCGGCCTTACAACTGCGGAAGCCGACGAAAATGTCGTCACGCTGCGGTTCGTAGTAGTTGCGGTAGCGCGGCTTGCGCATGCGCTCATGCGTGGCGAAAGAACCGCCGCGTACGCTGCGGTGGGTGTGGAAAAATGGCGCAGAGTATTCGGCGTAGGGGTCGGGGCTGAAGCCCGGATAAGGCGCAAACGCGCTGGCGGTCCATTCCCAGACTTGCGTTCCCCAGTCGAAATTGGGGGTGTGAAGGGCGGCATATTCCCACTCCGCTTCGCTCGGCAGGCGGCGGCCGGCCCAGCAGCACCAGGCTTCGGCTTCATGCGCCGTGACGTGCATCGCCGCTTGTGCGGGCGCCAGGTCGATCCATGACGCGAAGCGCCGCTGTTGCCAGATTCCTTCCTTGTTGCGCCAGTAGCGCGGCATGGTTTGGCCCGTGGCGGCGAGCCATGCCTGGCCGCTTGCCGACCACCAGTGCGGCTGTCGATAGCCACCTGCCTCGACGAATTGCAGATAGTCCGAATTTCTCACCGGCGTCATTGAAATTGCAAAGCTTTCGACGCGCAGCGGATATGCCCACTTCTCGTTGTCGAAGAAGAAGCCCTTGCCTGTCGGCGAGCTGCCCATCAGGAACTCGCCGCCGGGCAGCGTGATGTCGCGCGCCGGCGGCAAGTCGCCCAGTTCATCCGGAGCCGGCCAGGCCAGCGTTTGCCGGGTATAGCGGAAGGCCTCGTCGTGCATGTCCTCATGGAACAGTGCCAAGCGGTGAAAGTAGAGCGCGGGGTCCGTGTCCGGCAAAGCCTGCAAGGTGCCCAGCGCGCCGTCGAGCGTATCGTCGAGATAACGCTGGGTGGTATCCCAGTCCGGCAGATCGAGCTGCCAGCGGCTGTCATGCGGGACATGGACCGAGTCGTACCAGCGGTCGGCGTCCGGCAGGCGGGAAGGGCGCGGCGCCGCCGCTTCGCCCCGGTAACGCTGACACCAGTACTCCATGAACCAGGCGACGTGGCCGAGTTCCCACAGCGGCGGGTTGATGATGGCAAGGCAGGGTACGCGCAAGGGATCGGGCGAGTTGGCGCCTTCGACGCTGACGCCATCCGTCCAGGCCGCGAACTCGTCGAGCACGCTGATCGTATAATCGCGTGCATCCTGCAGTGCTCCGGCGAGTAGTGTTTTGTCGGCAGTTCTCAAATCCGGCATGGCCATGACATCTCCTCCTTCCGTCGTCATTATCAGCCCGGCGCTGGCCAGCGCCAACAACGGCAACTGGCATACGGCGAGACGCTGGGCGCGCTGCCTCGCTCCCCAAGCGAGAGTGCGTATCGAGCGCGAATGGAGCGGTGCCGCTGACGACCTGATGATCGCCCTCCATGCGCGGCGCTCGGCGGCTTCGATAGCGGCGTTTGCGGCACGCTATCCGCAGCGGCCGGTGGCACTGGTGCTGACCGGCACCGATCTCTACCGCGACATTCGCGTCGATGAACAGGCGCAGCGCTCGCTGCTGCTGGCGGACCGCCTGATACTGCTGCAGGCAGAGGGCGTGCACGAGTTGTCGCCGGAGTATGCCGCCAAGGCCATGGTGATATACCAGTCGGCACGTGCGCTGGCGCCGGCCCGGCGCAGCCGGCGTCACTTCGATCTGGCGCTGGTCGGACATCAGCGGCCCGAGAAGGATCCGCTCACCGCCATCCGCGCCTTGTTGCGCCTGCCCGCCGACCTGCCGGTGCGCCTGTTTCATGTCGGCGGCATGCTGGACGCCGAATTGGCCCAGCACGTGGCTGAGTTGGGCGCGCGGGACATCCGTTACCACTGGCTCGGCGCCTTGTCGCAGGCGGCAACACGCCAGCGCATCAAACGTTGCCACCTGCTGCTGCTGCCCTCGCTTATGGAAGGCGGCGCCAACGTATTGATCGAAGCCGTGACCAGCGGCGTGCCGGTATTGGGCAGCGATATTCCCGGCAATCGCGGCATGCTCGGCGCCGACTATCCCGGCTGGTTTCCGGTCGGCGATGCACAGCGACTGACACAACTGATCCTGGCGGCGGTACGCGATCCGCATTACTACGCAGACTTGTCCCGACGCTGCGCCGAGCGGGTATCCTTGTTCACCCCGGCGCACGAATGCGCCGCTGTTTGCAGTCTTCTTGAAATGACCAGGTTACCGAAACAATGAACTCCCCAAAATTTTCCGACAATCCGATCCGGCTCACGTCGTTCAGCCATGGCGGCGGCTGCGGCTGCAAGGTCGCGCCCGGCGTGCTGTCCGAAATTCTGCGCGGTGCGCGCGGCTTCCCGGTGCCGAAAGAACTCATGGTCGGCATCGAGACCGCCGATGATGCGGCGGTGTACCGCCTCAACGACGAGCAGGCCCTGATCGCCACCACCGATTTCTTCATGCCCATCGTCGATGATCCCTACGACTTCGGCCGCATTGCCGCGACCAATGCGATCAGCGACGTATATGCCATGGGCGGCACGCCGATCATGGCGCTGGCGCTGGTCGGCATGCCGCTCGACAAGCTGCCGCTCGATGTC
>JAUSCI010000076.1 GCA_030651305.1 Sulfuritalea sp.
GTCGAAACGGTCTCCCACCCGGAAGAGAAGTTGCCCGCGCTTATAGGTCTCCTTGCGCTTGACGACGCTCTCCAGCAGGGTCATGTCGCCGCCATTCAGGCCGAGCGGCAGGCACAGCCGATAGACGCCGCATTGCGCACAGGCAAATGGCTCGCATGCCTGGTGGGGCGACAAGGGAATCGGTATTGCCTTCGAATCGGGCATCACTTTCATGCTCTCCCTGATGCGCAACCGCGATATGGTCATTTGTTCACGTCCTGAGCGCCCGCGGCACGGCCACTGACTGTGCGGCGAACCCTGGTTCCCCGAGCCTGAGCGGGTATCGCCGGTCCGCTGCCGCTGACTCCCCCGGACTGCAGCGCGACAAACGGCAGTTCCGTGAGTCGGTATTTTCCGCTCCTAACCGCCGCAGCGAGCTTTCCCAAGGTCTGTTGGTTCAGCAGTTTCACAATTCTCGTCTTGATCGGTTTCCATTGGGTATGCATGGGGCAAGCCGTCTCGTCGCCACATACCTTGAGTCCGAGCACGCAGTTATCTGTCAGGCCCGGACCTTCGATCAACGTGAGAATCTGCATCAAATCGGTCCTTTCGCCGCCCTCGCACAAGCATACGCCACCCTGCCGTCCGCGAAAGGAATGAATCAGTTTGCCGCGGCTGAGGCTTTGCATGATTTTCGCAAGATACGGCGGAGGAACGCCGAGGTGCTCGGCGACCGTGCGGATCAGCACGGGAACGCCACGCGGCTGGGTGGCCACGAAAATGAGTGCCTGAATGGCGTATTGGCTGGTGCGGGACAAAATCATCGTCGAAGTCCACTGGCCTGAAATAGCTGGAAACAGCAAAAAAAAGGGTGCGCAGCGCGCACCCCGAACCCCAACAGAGAGCCTTCGGGTGACAGCGCAAAGCCATCACCATAAAACCCGTTCGGAGTATGGTTATTTGTCACTCGTCCCGTTTTGATCTGCGTCAACAGTGCTGCGTTTGGTGGGCACATCGGTCATGTCGTCATCCATCAGGACGCGGTAACCGGGACCTTCAAGGTCCTCGTATTGACCGCTTTTCAATGACCACCAGAAGAACCCGGCGATGACGAAGACCAGCACCAGGGAAAGCGGGATCAGTAGATACAGAATATCCATTCAGGCCTTCATCCGCGTTGCAAGCGCAAGGCATTGAGAACCACCAGCAGCGAACTGGCCGACATGCCGATACCGGCCATCCAGGGGGTCACCCAGCCGGCCATGGCCAGCGGGATCGCCAGTAGATTGTAGGCGAACGCCCAGACCAGGTTCTGTTTGACTATCCGCACCGTGCGCCGCGCCAGCGCCAGTCCTTCCGGCAAGGCCCGCAGATCATTGCCAAGCAGCACTACATCGGCGTTGGCTCGCGCCAGATCGGCGCCGCCGCCCATGGCAATCGACACCTGGGCCTGCGCCAGCACCGGGGCGTCATTGACGCCGTCGCCGACCATCGCCACCGTCTCACCCGCCTCCTGCAGAGCCTTGAGTGCCGCATGCTTGTCCTCCGGCGAGAGGCCGCCGCGCACGTCGCTAATACCCAGCGCGGCGCCGACACGTGCGGTCGCAGCCGGTGAGTCGCCGCTGAAAATCGACAGCCTGATACCCGCACCGGAGAGCCTGGCCGCCATGGCGGACGCCTCCGCGCGAACGCTGTCACTGAGGCAGAAAAATGCCTGCCAGCCGTCCGCATCACCCAAGGAAATCACCGTGTCGCCAACGCCGACTATTGCCTCGATCTCGGCAGGAAGCGGCACGCCATGCAATGCGCCAACAAATTCCGGACGCCCCAGGCGCCAGACGCGTCCCTTGATCGCGCCCTCGACACCGGCACCCGTCGTCGCAAGCGATCCATCCACCTCAAAGCCAATATTCGTCCCGGCATCCGCACCGGCGGCGGTCAGCGCCCGCGCGATGGGGTGCTCGGAGCCGCGTTCGAGCGCGGCCGCCAGCGCCACCGCATGCGCCGCATCGCCGCGGACAGGCAGCACCTCGACCAGCGCCATGTGCCCCACGGTCAACGTCCCCGTCTTGTCGAAAATGAAATGGTCGGCACGCGCCAATGCCTCGATCGCGTGGCCGCGCGTCACCAGCACGCCGCGCGCCGCCAGCGCCCCGGTCGCCACGGTCAACGCCGCCGGTGTCGCCAGGGAAAGTGCGCAAGGACAACTCACCACCAGCACCGCCACAAAAACCCACAAGGCACGCGAAGGATCGATCCACCACCAGGCCAGCGCCGTCGCCAGCGCCAGCACCAGCAGGGCGACGATGAAGCGGCCGGCAACGCGGTCGGCCATTTCCACCAGGCGCGGCTTTTCCGCCGCGGCACGCTCCATCAGGCGCTGGATGGCCGCCACGCGCGTCGACTCGCCGACGCGTTCGACGCGCATCACCAGCGGACTGGCGGTATTCACGCTGCCGCCGATCAGCACGTCGCCAATCCGCTTGGGTACCGGACGACTCTCGCCGGTCAGCAGCGATTCATCCGCCGCGCTTGCGCCGTCGAGCACGCAGCCATCGGCCGGCACCGTCTCGCCGGGCTTGATCTGCACCGCATCACCGGCGCGCAACTCGGCTACCGCCACACGCTCTCCCGCCGCTTCCTCAGTCGCCGGCCAACCGGGCAGACGTGTCGCGAAGGCCGGAATGGCGCGGGCCAGGGTTTCGACGCTGCGCGCGGCTTTCTGCCGCGCCATCATCTCCAGATAGCGCCCGGAAAGCAGGAAGAAGACGAACATTGTGACCGAATCGAAATACACCTCGCCGGCCGCCGTCAGCGTCGCCCACACGCTGGCCGCAAAGGCCGCGCCGACGCCAAGCGCCACCGGCACATCCATGCCGACGCGATGAAGTTTCAGGTCGCGCCAGGCGCTGACGAAGAACGGCGCGGCCGAATAGCCGATTACCGGCACGGTCAGGATCAGGCTGGCCCAGCGCATCAGTTGCTCGATGTCCGGCGTCATGTCGCCCTCGGTTCCCACCTTCGCCAAATACACCGGCACCGCGTACATCATCACCTGCATCATGCCGAAGCCGGCAACGAACAGCCGCCACAGCGCCGCCTTGCGCTCCTTCTGCGCCAGTTGCTCGGAGCGCGCGATATCGTAGGGATGGGCACGATAGCCGATGGCGGCAATCGCTTCGAGAATCGCCGACAGCCGCGTGACGCGCTCGTCCCAGCGCACCCGGGCGCGGCGCGTGGCGTAGTTGATGTCGATGGCGGTTACGCCGGGCTGGCGGCGCACATGCGACTCATTGAGCCAGACGCAGGCGGCGCAGGTGATGCCTTCGAGAATCAGCGCCGCTTCCCGTTCATGTTCGCCCGCGGCGCCCTCGGCGCGGCGCACGAAATTCTTTTGCACATCGGGATGATCGAACAGGCCGAAGTCGGCCAGCACCTGCGGCAAGGCCTCGCGCGGGCTTTCCGGCAAGGCGTCGCGGTGACGATAGTAATCGCCCAGGCCATTGCCGACGATGGCCTGGGCCACCGCCTGGCAGCCGGCGCAGCACATCTCGCGCCGGACGTGATCGATCTCGACCGGGAACTCCGTCCCCGCCGGGATCGGCAGACCGCAGTGGTAGCAGGACTCCTTATCGGCCATGCTCAGGCCGCAACTTCAAGGCCGCGCCTATTTCGGCGCCATGCGGATGGCGCCGTCGAGACGGATCACCTCGCCATTGAGCATTTCGTTCTCGATGATATGGCGCACCAGCGCCGCATATTCGGCGGGCTTGCCCAGGCGCGAGGGGAAGGGCACCATCTTGCCCAGCGAATCCTGCACTTCCTGTGGCAGGCCCAGCAGCATCGGCGTCTCGAAAATTCCCGGGGCGATGGTCATCACGCGGATGCCGAAGCGCGCCAGTTCGCGCGCGATCGGCAAGGTCATGCCGACCATGCCGCCCTTCGACGCCGCATACGCCGCCTGGCCGATCTGGCCGTCGTAGGCCGCCACCGAAGCGGTGCTGACGATCACGCCGCGCTCGCCGGCCGCATTCGGCGCGGCCGTGCTCATCGCTTCCGACGCCAGGCGAATCATGTTGAAGCTGCCGACCAGATTGACGATGACGACTTTGGCGAAAACATCGAGCGAATGCGGGCCATTCCTGCCGAGCACCTTCTCGGCCGGCGCAATGCCGGCACAATTGACCAGCCCGTGCAGGCCGCCGAAGGCCGCCAGCGCCGCCGCCACGCAAGCCTTGGCACTGGCCTCGTCGGCCACGTTGGTGCTGACGAAACGCACGTTGGCGCCCAACTCGGCCGCCAGCGCATTGCCCGCCGCCTCGTTGAGGTCGGCCAGAACCACCTTCGCGCCCTGCGCCACCAGCATCCGTCCGGTACCGGCGCCAAGACCCGAAGCCCCGCCGGTGATGATGAAAACACTGTCCTTGATCAGCATGATTTTCCCCTAAAAGAAACAGGGCCTGCCGACCGGAAAGGAGGCAGGCCCAAAGAATTGGTGCTGTTGGCCGGAATCGAACTGGCGACCTACTGATTACGAATCAGTTGCTCTACCAACTGAGCTACAACAGCGTCCTGAAAGGCCGCGAATTATACCTGCTGACCCCATCGCATGGCAAAGCGGTCGACGCGCGGTTGCCGTCTGTCGCCCGACAGATAGCCTTGCGCCGGTTTTCGCGCAATTGAGAGACTGAATCAAAAAGGCGAACATGGTTCCTTTTATCTCGCAACACAGGGCCGGAGCAGGCACAGCGCTGTCGCCGAAAAGAAGGTGACTATAATCAGCACAACACATCGCATAAAAGAATTACCCATGTCCTTGCTCGTACACTCCGTTGCAGTGCTTGCAGAGGTGGATGACAACATCGTCTCCGCCCTGCGCGCCGATGTCCCCGGATTACAGGCCGTGTATCGCTATGGCAGCGCGGGCGGGATTTACGCGCGCGCGGAAAGCGACATCGACCTGGCGATTCTTGCCGATGCACCCCTCGATTTCGCGACGCACTGCCAACTCGCCGCGACGCTGGCGCGACTGACGGGCAGGGAAATCGACCTTAACGACATGCGCCGCTTGCCGGTAACCCTGCGGGTGCAGATCGTCACCCATGGCGTACGCCTGTTCGCGGCAAACCCCGCTGCCGCGGACGAATACGATTCGCGCGTGCTATCCGATTACGCTTATCTGAACGAGGCGCGCCGGGGCATTCTGGACGACGTGCGTGCGCGGGGCAGTATTCATGGATGAAGTACTGCTCGGCAAGGCAGGCATCATTGAACGCTGCCTGATACGCATCGAGGAGGACTACGTCGGTCACGAGGATGAATTGACGACGAACTTCACGCGACAGGATGCGCTCGTGCTGAATTTGCAACGAGCCTGCGAAGCGAGTATCGATGCGGCCATGCATCTGGTGCGAATTCACCGGCTGGGAATTCCGACCGAAAGCCGTCAGGCTTTTGAGATGTTGGTCAAGTCGGGGACACTGGATGTCGATCTTGGTCGCAAACTGGTTGCCATGGTCGGCTTTCGCAACGTGGCCGTGCATAACTACCATGAACTCGACATAGACATCCTGCGCGGCATTCTTGCCGAGCGCCGCTGCGATCTGCGCGTGTTCGCGCACCTGTTGCTGCAACAGGCATTGCCCTGAGCCGCTGAGAAACCGCAGTTTGACCGCGGCTTGTTGTGCACTGAAGAGTCGGCGCTGGCACTACGCCGATTCGGCCCTTGGAAGGCATCCAAAGTGTCGCTCGTCGGTCGCGCCGTGCCGTTTGTCGGCTTTCGCTGGCGGCATTCCGAAAGCTTCGACTATCCTTCACCCATCGTTATTGCGAGTCCACCATGGATAACCCGAATCCGCGCCACCGCAGCACTTCAGGCAAACCGCCGGAGACACGTCACTGGCGAGGATTTTCCCTGATCGAGCTGATGATCGCGATCGCCATAGCGGGAATATTCATCGCCCTGGCCGCGCCAACCTTTGCCGATTTCATTCGGGAGAGCCGGCTTTCGTCGACGATTGGCGTTCTTGCATCCGACATGGATTTTGCGCGTACCGAAGCGATCAAGCGCAACGGACGGGTTCTGTTCTGCGCCAAGGCGGCGACGACCGATACCTGCACCGGAGCGGTGGGCACGGCGGCGAGTTGGGCCAACGGCTGGCTGGCGTGTTTCGATGCCGTCGACAATACCAGCGGCGCCGCAGTGAGCGATGATATATGCGACGCCGCGACCACGGTGGCGACCGTCGTTACCGATCCCAATCCGATGCGGGTCGGCAACGCATTGCCCAGCGGCGTGACACTACAGGTCGGTACCGGAATCGTGCGCTTCAACGGCGTCGGAGCGCCGAATGCGGCGGCGACTTTTACACTGACCTCGGATACAGGCGGCGTCACGTCGTCGCGAATTGCAACAGTCGCCGCCACCGGCCACGTCCGCAAGTACAAACCATGAAGGCCCCAGCCATGACTCGCCAAGCAAGGTCCGATCGCCGGGGGCTCCCTTCCCCGACGCCTGCCCGCCCGACCCGACAGGGCGGCTTCTCGATGATCGAAGTGCTGGTGACGATGATCATCGTTGCCTTTTCCCTGCTCGGCATGGCGGGCATGCAGGCGCTGTCGCTGAAAACCCAGAAGGACGCAAGCTTGCGCTCGGTCGCCGTGGTTACGGGGCTCGACCTCGTCGAACGGCTGGAGTACAACCTGACCGGCGCGCTCGCCGGAAATTATGTAGAAACCCTGCCCAAGACATTCACGACTGTCGCCGACTGCTCCAGCCCCACCGCCGCCTGCACGGCGCAGCAGATGGCGATTTACGACCTCAATGAGTTCCAGACCCTGCTCAATGTCCGGCTGCCGGGCGCGACGGCAACGATCACTTCCGCCGGTAGCGGTCCGGTGGTCTACACCGTGGTGATCAACTGGACACAGCGCATGTATGCGGCACGGGGGACGACGGTTGCCGCCACCACCGGCGCCGTGGCCAGCAACGACGTGGCCTACACCAACACGGCGGGATCGGGCACCGAAACATTTTCCTACACCATGACCCGCAGGATCTACAACCGTCTGGCGGTTATGTGACATGAAGATACGGATTTTCAATCGGACAGCCTGGCGCAGCGGCCGCGGCTTTACCATCATCGAGCTGATGATCGCCATGACAATCGGCCTGGTACTGGTCGGCGCCGTCTCGGTGGTGCTGCTTGGCGCAATGAAGACGTCGACCTCGCGCGAGCGGGACAGCGAGTCGCAGACCAATGGCCGCTATGCGATCGACACCGTACGGCGCAGCCTCAACCATGCCGGCTTTCTCGGAGTTTCCAGCCTGTTCTGGCCAGACGAACCCTATTCGGGTGCGGCGGTGACCTCCGGCTCGTCGGTGACCTTTTGCGATCCGCTGTTCATTGGCAAGCTGTCGCTCCGGGTATGGGCCAGTTCGGACAGCAATCCGTATTCGACCACCTGCATTCCGACGGCCAACTACCTCGCCGCCACCGACGTGCTGGTGGTGCGCAACCTGTCGCTGAATCCGGTGGCCGGCCCCTATTCGACTGCCGCTCCGGTGGCCGCCAATTTCATTTCTCCGGCGACTGACTTTGTCGCCGGCACCATCTATTTTCACGTGGCCTACGAAGGCGGCCAGCCATTCGTCGGCACTGCGGTCCCGGACCTGCTCGCATCGTCGAAGCAGCCGCCATACTTCGACTATCGACTCGAAGAATACGTCTATTACATCAGTCCCTGGACCAACAGCGCCACCGAATCGCCACAGGTTCCCGCCCTGTATCGCATGCGTCTGGATGCGGGTCCGGCCATGGTCGCGGAACTGGTGGCCAGCGGCGTCGAGAACATGCAGGTTCGCGTCGGTGAGATGAGTCTGAATGGCACCTCCAAATTTGTCGATCCAGGATCCTCACCCGCACCTACGTGGGACTCGGTGCAAGCCGTCGAGGTGGCGCTGCTGGTTCGCGGCGCCACCACCGAACCGGGTCTTGCCGGCCTGTCACGGACGCACCGGCTGGCGGGAACCACGGTGACGGTAACCGACGGCTATCCGCGCGAAGTGTATTCGGCGGTTGTTCAATTGCGAAACTGAGACGAAGCATGGCATCCATGAACAGAAATCAAGGTCAATCCAGGCAGCGCGGCTCTGCGCTGATCGTCACGCTGGCCATATTGACGGCGCTGTCGCTGATCGGCATCTCGGCCATCACGATATCGAAATCCAACCTGCGCCTGGCAGCCAATCTGCAATTCCAGAATGCGGCCCAGAACGAATCGGAAAGCGCGCTGGCAGTCGCGGAAAACTGGATTTCGACCAACTATTCCAACGCGGCTTTCTTCGGCGGCACCGCCGTGGCCGGCCTGTACCCGGTCGACTCGGTACTCGATCCGCTGACGCTCAACTGGGGCGACGCCAATTCCATCGAAGTTACCGGCTCCAACGGTCGCCAGCGGTACGTCATCGAAGTCTTCGTCACCAATCGCACACTGCCGTCGAACAGCCTTGGCAATTGCAACACCTACAACAACCCGGCGCCTTGCCCCAAAGTCAATGTATTCCGGATATCCGCCCGTGGCACCAGTTTGCTGGGAGCCACCCGTGTCGTGCAAAGCCTGTTTGCAGCTCGCCAGAACACCTGATCCGGCGCGCCTGCGAGGAGATGAAAATGAAACTGCCCAACAATTCGTTCAAATCGTTTGCCGCACGCCTGTCGACCGGTGTGTTACTGCTGGCTGCAGGAATCGGCATGGCGCACGCCGCAACCACCTTCACGCCCAAGGATCAACCCTTCGGCGTCCTTCCGCCCGTCGCCTTGTCCGGCTTCAACGTATCGACCGGAACACAGTTTTCCTTCGATCCCTGGTTCGATCCGGTGACCTGGAAGGGCGACCTCAGCGCGTTCCCCATCGATTCGACCGGTCACTCCACCCTTAACAACAAGCTGTGGTCAGCCGCCACCCAAGTCAATGCACAGGACTGGAACACGGGCCGGCGCATCGTCACGCGAAACTCCGCGGGAACCGCCGTGCCGTTTCGCGATGCCTCGCCCGGCCTCAGCGCGTCGCAGGTGACCGCCATTGGCGGCACCAACGCGGTGAACTTCATTCGCGGCGATCGCAGCAACGAAAAGCAACTCACCACTACAGAAGGCGGCGTAACGGTCGTGGTTAACACCGGCAGTTCCGCCACCGGCACTTTTCGCGGACGCTACAGCGTGCTGGGGGACATCATGCACGCCCGCGCCGCGTATGTCGGCGCCCCGCCGGCGGACTATACGTTCGACAGCTATCAGACCTACAAGACCAACAATCTCACTCGCGCGGGGCGTGTCTATGTCGGCGCCAACGACGGCATGGTGCATTCCTTCGATGCATCGACGGGCGACGAAGTATTCGCCTACATTCCCTCGATGGTGATCAGCAACCTGAGCAAGCTGACCGTCAGCCCCTACGACCATAACTACTATGTCGATGGCGGGCTTACCGGCGGCGATGTCAACTTCGGCACGACCGGCACACCCGACTGGCGCACCGTTCTGGTGGGCGGCCTGGGGGCCGGTGGCAAGGGCATCTATGCCCTCGATGTGACCAGTGCCACCGCCGCCGATGAAACCGCGGCCAAGGCCAAGATTCTCTGGGAAATCAGTTCGACCTCGACCAACTTCGGCGACCTCGGCTACACCTATGGCGACCCGAGCATCGTCCGCACCAACGACGGCAAATGGGCGGTGCTGGTCGCCAACGGCTATCTCAGCAGCAGCGGCAAGGCCGTGCTGTACGTCATCGAAGCCAAGACCGGTCTGCTGATCCGGGCCATCGACACCGGCTCGGGCAGCGTCGCCAGTCCCAACGGCCTGTCGACGCCAACGGCGATCGACACCAATCTGGATGGCATCATGGACTATGTCTATGCCGGCGATATCGACGGCAATGTTTGGAAATTCGACATACGAAACACCGATCCGACCCTATGGTCGAAGACCCAGCTTCACACCGCGGAACACACCCCCGGCAAGGCCATCATCGGCGCGCCCGAAGTGGCGGCGCATCCGACCAGTGGTTACCTGGTCTACTTCGCGACGGGACGCCTGTTCTCGGCAACCGAGGCGGCCGACACCACCGCCCAGAATTACGTTTATGCGGTATGGGACGGGGCGAGCACCACCTCCCCCGGACGCAGCTTTGTTGAGCAGACCCTCAGCACCGGCTCCTGGGGCGGGGCATTGGCAGTGCGGGTAGCGACCGACAACGTCCCCAACTGGACGGCGGTCAATCGCTGCGATGAAGTGCCGCTACCTACCCCGCCGGCGACCTGTGCTCTTCTTCTGGATATACCGCCGCACAAGGGCTGGAAGGTACCACTGCCGGCCGGCGAGCACATCGTCAGCGGCGGTTTCGTCCGCGACGGCAGATATCACCTGGTGGCACTGAATGCCGCCCAGGTCAATAGCACCCGGCCCAACGGCGCCAACTGGTTGATGGAACTCAATCACCTGACAGGCGGCGCGCCGACCAAGCTGGTGTTCGATCTCAATGCCGACGGCCTGCTGACGGATGCCGACCGCGCCACGGACACTGACGGCGTGGCGATCACAACCTCACTTGGCGTTCCGCTGGGGATGAACCTTGGCGCCGGCATGTTCTCCATGCCCACGCTGGTATTGATCAGTTCGACGCTGAACACCACACTGTTCAACAACAACCCCTATGTCAGTGCCGGCAACACACCGGATACCCCGCCAGAGGAGGAAACTGGCGGTCGCGGCGTCTCCGGTGGCCACTTCGACGTCGATATTTACTACCACAATAACGGCGCCAGGATTTGTACCTATACCGGCGGCACGACGACGACCGGCATCGACGCGCAATATCAGATCGTGGTGACCGATACCGGTAATTCCTATGCGGCGAACGTGGGGCAGATCAGTCTTGGCGCCACCGCGATTGCCGATGCGTTTTCAGTAACGAACGGCACGGCAACGACCACCAATGCGACTACGCTGAAGAATGCCATCAACTCCAAAGCATCGGGCTATACCGCGACCTCGTCCGGCAATACGGTGACCATCACCGCGCCGACTGGCAGCTACGCCTCCGGTAACGGGCTCAGTTTTACCAAGGTGGCCGGTAGCGTCACTGCCCCGACAGTAGCCGGCACCCCCGCTGTCGGCAAGATCGTGATTAACGCCCCGCCGGCCGGCGCCTCGCGGATCACCGGTGTTACGTTCAACAGCGTCGGCATCCTGGCGTCCACTGTCGGATTTGCTGCCGGTTCAACCCGCAGCCAGATTGCCAGTGCCTTGAATACGGCACTTAGCAACCCGGCCGGGTTCACCCGCAGCATCACCACCACCAATGTCGCCAACGACACCATCACCTTCACCCAGATCGGCAACGGTGGCGCGGCACCGACCATCGTCGTGGCGAGCACCGCCGGTTCGTTCGGCGCCGTATACCCTACCGGCCTGATAGCTTTTGGCGGAACTGGGACGACAAGTTCGTCAAACGACGCGAAGATATACAGGACACTTTCCAGCAGTAGCTCCGCCGCCCTCATGGTGGGCACGACCAAGTATGTCACTTCGGGCTCAATCACCATTGGCCAGGACAAGACCCCGACGACTGCAGCCGCCGCACTGGTCTCCGTGATAAATGGCCTTTCAGGTAACACAACACTTCTGGCCGCTGTTGGTGGCAGCCCCACTACTTCAATTTGCGCGTTGCAGCCGGTTACCACGGTTTGTTTGTTTGATAAAGGCTCCTACACCAATGGCAAGTCCGTCACTGTTGGTAACCCCTATAACAGTAACAACTCTAGCAATTGGAATTCCGTGACCTACGAAACCACGGGGACAGCAACTGCCGGCGGCGTTGCAGCAACCAATGCCGCGAGCCAGTCGACGACGGTCAGTCGATCCGCCGGAACCCCCTCGACCGGTGGTGTCGATGACCTTGCACCCTTCCTCGTCACCAGCCAGAGCCTCACCGGCCAGGACGCAGGGGATATCGGCGGCACACTGGTCAATTGCCCGAGGATCCAGCACGTCCACGAGTACGACGACATTTACGACGTCACCGGCGTGAACATGCTCAATGCCAGCGACTCCGCCTATAACCTGTCGAACTACATCAGCAACGCCACCGAGTTCAAGATCATTGCTCACAATCAGTACCTCAGTCCGGCGGTCACCCTCGATATCGGCGGCAGCGGAGCGGTCAGCGTCAAGGACTTCGGCACTGCGGCCACGCTGGCGGTTGCCGACCTGACGACCTACACGCTGGCCAGTGCCGGCTTCACCCTGCAGTTCGACATGCCGCGCGAGGCCTTTTCGCACAAGGACTGGTGGGGCAATGGCGACGATCGCGTCGGCCTGCATCCAACCAACTATTCCTGTGCGGTTCCGTCACGCGGCGCGATTGACGGCCAGATGTACCAGCCGGTCGACCCGCCTGACAATGGCACCGACGGGCCGGGAACCAACGGTTGGGATACCGGCAGCAAAATCAGCCCGACAACCTCCACCGGCGCCCGGCATAACGGCTCGCTGACGATCCAGGTGATCAAGGCGACGACGCCGGACAGCGCCCTGGAACTGAACATTCCGGGCAAACCCGAGTACGGCTGGCGGGTCAGGGCGGCCGACTTCGAGACCTATGTGCTGGCGGAGTACATCGTGTTCTGGCACCACCCGGAAAACATCTGTTTCGGCGCGGCGGGCTTTACCAAGCAGGCTGCGCAAGACCCGACGAGTTGCTTTACCGACCAGATCATTTCCGGCAAGACGGGTACCGAGGCGGCGGCAGCCTGCTACTCGACCCCCGCCTCGGGCTCATCGGACCCCGGACAAGGCACCCGCCGGGCGCTGGTTACCGGCACCACAAGCACAACCACGATCACCGGCACCGGCATGTCCTCGGTAAAGACGGTGACCGTCACCATCACCTATGACGATGGGTCAACACTGGTCGTGACCACCACGTACACCGCCAGGAGCCTTAACTCTGACGGTAGCGTAAATCGCTGGAACACCGGACAATCAACCACGGTGTTCACCGCCGGCACTGGCGATGGCAGTGTGGCCAACGAGGGCAATGCCGGCACCAATCTGAACCAGAGTTCGTCGATTACCAGCACCATCACGGGCTACCAGCAAAGTCGAAATTCTGGCAAGCTTGGCCGTGTCAGTTGGCGTGAATTGATTCGTGAATAAGGGGAGAGCAATGAGAATGCATGGCTACCAAAGCCGTAACGCGGCAGGACATCCGGCGCGGGGATTTTCCCTGATTGAACTGATGATCGTGGTCGCCGTCATCGGTATCCTGTCGGCGATTGCCTATCCGAATTATCAGGACTACATCCTGCGTTCATCGCGCGTCGCGGCACAGGGCGAACTGACCGAACTCTCCGGTCTGCAGGAAAAGATCTACCTCAACTCGAACGCCTTCAGCGCCAGCGTAACGACGGCCTACAACGGCACCTCGGCCGGCGGCCTGGGCAGGACTGACGGGCTGTCGCAAGACAGCAAGTACGCCTTCACGGTTACACCCAACGTCTCGGGACAGACTTACACGCTGACGGCAACTCCTGTCGTTGCCTCGACCCTGGCTTCGGTCGGCGCGTTTTCCATCTCTTCGATCGGCGCCCGTACCTGCGACAACACCAAGGCGTGGTGCAGCAGCGGACGCTGGTGACGGCGCCGGCGAACCGGCGTCGCCGCGCGATCCATTCGCAACTCCCGATCCATGGGCGCGGGCCGGCTTGACTGGCGGCTGGTTCGCTCGTTCATCGTTTCGCTTGCGCTGCATGCCGCCGTTGCGACGACGGGCAGCGGCGGTGGCGGCCACCCTCCCGCCCGCGCCGCCTCGCCACCACTTTCGGTGACTTTCGTCCACAACAGCCTGACAGCGCTTTCTCCGGCGCCGCGCCGTGAGATTACTGCCGCGCCGGACATCGATTCCACGGCGGGACTGTTGCCGGACTGGGCTCCCGCTCTACCCGTCGCGGATCACTATTACGCCGCAGACGAAGTCGATGTGCGCGCCGAATTCATCCGTGTGCCGGAGGTGGAGTATCCCGATCGGGCGCTGTTCGCCGAGATCAACGGGGTGGTCAGGGTGCGGGTCCTGATCAATGAATCCGGCGCCGTCGATGCAATCGACATTGTCGCCGCGACTCCGCCGGAGGTGTTCGACAAGGCGCTGATCGCCGCCCTGAGCCAGGCTCGTTTCTCGCCCGCCAGAAAATTCGGCCTCAATGTAAAAAGCGAGAAGATATTCGAGTTCACCCTGGTGGCCGAAGATGGCTTGCCTGCGCCAAGATAGTCCGGTGGATCAGTGACGCCTCAGTGACGCTTCGGTCGCCGTATCGCCAACGCCGACTTTCAGGCCGGCAACCCGAAATTGCAGCCGCGAGGAATTGCGCTGTCGAGTGTGCTGTTAGAATTCCCGAAACATGGGCGCATGTCGGGTAATTTCGGTCGCGGTTCTGTAGATCAAGGAGGTTTGCGATGGGGTTTTCTAATTTGTTGGGCGGCCTGTTCGGCGGCAAAGCGGAGCAAAGCTACGACAGTCTCCCGCTGGCCGAACTCAAGGCGAAAATGGCCGTCCAGGAAGAGCGTGCCGGAGAAATCCGCACACTGCTGCAGCGGGCGGGCGGCGACCAGGCCGCCCGAGACAAGTCGGCCCAGTGGCTGCTGAAAATGGAGCAGGCCGCCAATGAAGCGCGAAGCCGGGACGACCTGCCGCAACTGAAGAAAATCGAGAACGAAATCGCCGAATCGCAAAGGCGCACGAAGAAGATCGAGGACGGCGCCAACGAAATGCAGGCCGAATTGGTCACCATCGAGGACGAGATCGAACTGCTGACGCGCGCCCTGGCAAAAAAGCAGAAGTCCTGAGGCATCAAGCAACATGCGGCGCCGAATGGCGCGGCTTCATGGCTTGGTCCGAATGGCTTTGCGTCCAATTGGGAACTGAATTCCGCATTGGCCAGGCTTGATTGGATCTCATTGACAAACAATAAATTACCTTTCATTATCGCTTTCAGCGTAATTTGAAAGGAAAAACCTTGTCATTCCATGAGTTATCGTCAAACCAAAGCCGGGTGTCGGTGGACGCCAAGCAAACCTATGAGGCTTACCGGGACGCGCGTAGAAATGCGGCCCAGTACGCCGGAGGTTTAGGCTGGAAGCGAGTTGATGGCCATGAGTACCTGGTAAAGGTTATCAATCGGCGGGGTGGTACCAGGAGTCTGGGGCCGCGCTCACCGGAAACGGAACGAATCCGTGCCGAATTCGTCGCCGGCAAGGCGCGCGCCAAAGAGCGCGAGGCGAAACTCAAGGCGTCCGTCGAAGAATTCGCCGGCATGTCCCGCGGTGTCGGCATCAATCGCGTGCCCTCCATTGTCACGGCAAGCTTGCGCAAACTGGATGACTTTGGACTACTGGGCAAGAATCTGATAGTCATTGGCACCCACGCGATGTATGGCTATGAATCGACCGCCGGGGTTATGTTTGACGCCGGCCTGATGGCAACGACGGACGTGGATTTCCTGTGGGATGCGCGCGCCACCTTGAAGCTTGCCGCACTGGATGATGAAGTGGCGGACGCCGGCCTGCTTGCCATATTGCGCAAGCTGGACCGGTCATTTGAACCGGCGCACCGCAAGGGCTTTCGTGCTGTCAACAAGGATGGCTTCTATGTCGATCTGGTCAAGCAGACGCCCAATCCGCCCTGGAAGTCAAATGAACCCGAGCGGATTGCCGCCGGAGATTTGACACCTTCCTGGCTGCCGAACATCAAGTGGCTGCTGTCAAGCGAGAAGTTCCATTCCGTCGTCATTGGTCAGGACGGGCAACCGGCGCCCATGGTAGCTCCCGACCCAAGGGCATTTGCGGTGTACAAGCAATGGTTGAGCGCTCAACCGGACCGCGAGCCCGAGAAGAAGCGGCGGGACCAACTCCAGGCATGGGCGACCGTGCAGTTGTTGCGCGACAGGTTCCCGCACCTTGCTCTGAATGAGAACGCAGAACGCATGTTTCCGAAAGAGGTACGGATGCTATCGAAGCTGCCTGGCTTCAGGCTTTGAAGCTGAATTCCCCGCCACGCTAACCGAGTTCCCTGGGTAGCGGGAAGTTGACGTTTTCCGCAACGCCATCCAGCAACTCGACAGGACCGGCACCCGCCGCCTTCAGCCGGTCCACGACGCCGTTGACCAGCACCTCGGGCGCTGAAGCGCCGGCCGTCACCCCCACCCGCGCATTGCCGGCCAGCCACTTCGCCTCGATCTGGTCGGCGCCATCCACCAGGTAGGCCGGTATGCCGCCGATCGCGGCGACTTCACGCAGGCGATTGGAATTCGAGCTGTTCTTCGAGCCGACCACGATCACCACGTCGACCTTGCCGGCCATCGCCTTGACGGCATCCTGGCGGTTTTGCGTGGCGTAGCAGATGTCGTCCTTGCGCGGCCCGATGATGTCCGGAAAGCGGGCGCACAGGGCATTAACGATCTTCCGCGCATCATCCACCGACAACGTGGTTTGCGTGACGTAGGCCAGTGGCGCCGTACCGTCAGCGCCGACTCTTAACTGCGCCACGTCATCCACGCTTTCTACCAGATACATGCGGCCGGTCGCCTGACCCATGGTGCCCTCGACTTCCGGGTGGCCCTTGTGACCGATCATGACGATCTCGTAGCCTTGCTTGTGCAGGCGCGCCACCTCCAGATGGACCTTGGTCACCAGCGGGCAGGTGGCATCGAAGACCTTGAGGCCGCGTTCGGCCGCCGCAATGCGGACTGCCTGCGGCACGCCATGGGCGCTGAAAATCACCGTCGCACCATCGGGCACCTCGGCCAGATCTTCGACAAACACGGCACCCTTGGCCTTGAGGCCATCGACCACATAGCGGTTGTGCACCACCTCGTGGCGCACGTAGATCGGCGCACCGAATTTTTCCAGCGCGCGTTCGACAATGGCGATCGCACGTTCGACGCCGGCGCAGAAACCTCTTGGATTGGCGAGCAGTATGTTCATCGGGTTTCCTTGCCAAGACGGAACTGGTGCCAGAGCATCAGAGCCACGCCGACGGTGATGGCCGAGTCGGCGACGTTGAAGGCCGGCCAATGGTAGCCGGCGAGGTGAAAATCGAGAAAGTCGACCACGGCATCGAAGCGCAGGCGGTCGATGACGTTGCCGATCGCACCACCGAGAATCAACGACAGGGCCGCAGGCAGCAGACGCTCCTGTGCATGCCGGCGCAAAAGTGTCAGCAGCCAGAGCGAAATCCCCAGCGCCAGCACAACAAAAAACCACTTCTGCCAGCCGCCGGCGCCAGCCAGAAAGCTGAAGGCCGCACCGGAATTGAAAACGAAAACCAGATTGAAGAAGGGCGTCACGCTCTGGCTTTCCATCAGCCGAAAGCTCGCCAGCACCCACGCCTTGCTGGCCTGATCGAGAACCAGCACCAGCGTCGCCAGCGCCAGCCAGCGCCAAAACAATAAACTCATGAGTCAACCCGATACCAGCAAACCGCCAAGCTCGGGATAGTTCAGGAAAGCTGCATCAAGGCTCGCCAGACTAATTCCAAGCTGAATCGCGGTCGCCATGATAAAGCGGTCTGCCGGGTCGCGATGAACATCAGAAAGCTGTGCAGCCGCGACCGCCATCCCTGACGTTAGTGGCACGCAGACGATTCCGGATTCACCGAGAGCGGCATCCAGCCATTCGTCGAATTCCAACGGAAGCACAAGTCGACCCCTGCGGTGCAGATAGGCCACTTCCCAACACGACACCACCGAGACCGCCAAGTCTGCTTCTGCATCCAGTCGTTGCGCCAGCGACGCCGGTAACGCGCCGTTTTCGGGCGCGAGCCACCGCACCCAGACATGTGTATCCAGCAGGATCACTTAAGGGCGTCCCAGTCGCTGTCCGGCACGGCGGACGACATGATGTCACCGACAATGCGCGTGCCCTTTATTTTTGGCGACGGCTGACGACGCGCCGTTCGGCTTGCTGATGCAATTGTTCCGGACAATACCGTGACAATCACGCGCGCCTGCTCCACGGCAGGCCCTTCGCCGATCCATTTGACTTGTCCGTGGTCGTAGATCGCTTCGTAACTTTGCAGCATGTCGGGCTCCTCTGATTCCAATGCGCAAATCATACGCCTCTCGCCTTAGGCAAACTCGCGCGCCTCGCCGGCGCCGTGGAGATTCGACACGCAGCGTCCGCAGAGTTCGGGATGCTCGGCGTCGTGGCCGACATCCTCGCGCCAGTGCCAACAGCGTGCGCACTTGGCGTGGGCGCTCGGCAGGGCTGTCACACTGGTTCCCGCGTCGTCGCCGCCGGATTTTTCGAGATTCACCTTGGAGCAGATGAAGACGAACTTGAGGTCATCGCCGAGGGACGCCAGCAGTTCGTACGCCTCGGCCTCGACACGCAGGCTGACCTCGGCCTGCAGCGAGGAGCCGATGCCGCCGGTGCCGCGCACGTCTTCCAGTACCCGCGAAACCTCGCCGCGCACGGCGCGAATCTCCTGCCACCGTGTCACCAGCGCCGACTCTCCGGTCTGCTCCGGCAGCACGTGCCAAGTTTCGAGCATGACGCTTTCGCCCTGCTCGCATTTGCCACCAAGCGTGGTCCAGATTTCCTCGGCGGTGAAGGAGAGGATGGGCGCCATCAACCGCGTCACGCTTTGCAGGATGTGCCACAGCGCGCTTTGCGCCGAGCGCCGGGCGCGGGAGTTTTCCGCCGCGGTGTAGAGTCGGTCCTTGAGAATGTCGAGGTAGAAGGCGCCGAGATCTTCGGAACAGAAGTTCATCAGCGCCTGCACCACTTTGTGGAATTCGAAACGCTCATAGTCGGCGGTGCACTGGGCCTGCAACTGACGCGTCAGTGCCAGGGCGTAGCGGTCGATTTCCAGCCAATCCGCAGGCGGCAGCATCTGAGTCTTTGCGTCGAAGTCTGCGGTGTTGGCGAGCAGGAAGCGCAGCGTGTTGCGCAAGCGGCGATAGACCTCGACCACGCGCGGCAGGATGGTCTTCTCGTCGATCGACAGCTCACCCGAGTAGTCGGTGCTGGCCACCCAGAGGCGCAGGATTTCGGCGCCCAACGTGTCGGAAATCTTCTGCGGGGCGACCACGTTGCCCTTCGACTTGGACATCTTCATGCCCTTGCCGTCAACCACGAAGCCATGGGTCAGCAGCGCCTTGTAGGGCGCGCGGCCGTCGATGGCGGCACCGGTGAGCAAGCTGGAATGGAACCAGCCGCGATGCTGGTCCGAGCCTTCGAGGTAGAGGTCGGCCGGGTAGGTACTTTCTTCGGCGTGGGAACCACGCAGGACGGTACGGTGGGTGGTGCCGGAATCGAACCAGACATCCAGCGTGTCGCGCATCTTGTCGTACTGGCCGGCTTCGTCACCGAGCAGTTCGGCGGCATCGAGCTTGAACCAGGCGTCGATGCCCTCCTGCTCTATGCGCTTGGCCACGGCTTCGAGCAGTTCCAGCGTGCGCGGATGCGGCTCCCCGGTTTCCTTGTGGAGGAAGAAGGGGATCGGTACGCCCCAGTTGCGCTGGCGCGAGACGCACCAGTCGGGACGATTGGCGATCATCGCGTGCAGCCGCGCCTTGCCCCAGTCGGGATAGAAGGTCGTCGCCTCGACGGCGGCCAGCGCCTTGTCGCGCAGCGTGCCGCCGTCCACCGCCCTGTCCATTCCCACAAACCACTGTACGGTAGCTCGATAAATTATCGGCGTCTTGTGCCGCCAGCAGTGCATGTAGCTATGCACGATCTCCGCGCTTGCGAACAGGCTGCCGACCTCGGCCAGCTTTTCGATAATGGCCGCATTGGCCTTCCACACGTACATGCCGCCGAAGAAAGGCAGGCTCGCCGCGAACACGCCATCGCCCTGCACCGGGGTGAGGATTTCGTCGTTGTGCATGCCGTGCTTGCGGCAGGACTCAAAGTCTTCCAGACCATAGGCCGGCGCGCTATGGACGATGCCGGTGCCGGTGTCGAGCGTGACGTAATCGCCCAGATATACCGGTGAAGCGCGGTCGTAGAGGGGATGGCGGAACACCATCTGGGCCAGCGCCGCGCCCTGGCAGGCGCCCAGCACTTCGCCTTCGAGGCCGTAGCGACTCAGCGCCGCGGCACGCAACTCGGCGGCGAGGATCAGGCAGCCACGCGTCGTCTTCACCAGTTCGTAGGTGAACTCCGGATGCATGTTGAGCGCCTGGTTGGCGGGGATGGTCCACGGCGTCGTGGTCCAGATCACCGTCAAGCAGTCGCCCTCGGGCAGCGCCGTGATGCCAAAGGCATGGGCGACGCGGCCGCGTTCGGCGGCGTCGAGACGGAAGCCGACGTCGATCGCCGGCGACTTCTTGTCCTGATACTCGACTTCGGCCTCGGCCAGCGCCGAGCCGCAATCGAAGCACCAGTTAACCGGCTTGAGGCCCTTGAACAGGTAGCCCTGGGTGTACAGGGTAGCGAGCGAACGAATCTCGTCCGCCTCGTTGCGGAAAGCCATGGTGAGATAGGGATTGTCCCAGTCGCCCAGCACGCCGAGGCGGATGAAGTCCTTCTTCTGCCGTTCCACCTGCTCGGCGGCAAAGCTGCGGCACAGCTCGCGCGCCTGGTCGGCCGGCAGGTGCTTGCCGTGGGTCTTCTCGATCTGGTGTTCGATGGGCAGGCCGTGGCAGTCCCAGCCCGGCACATAGGGTGCATCGAAACCGGCCAGCGTCCTGGCGCGGACGATGATGTCCTTGAGGATCTTGTTCACCGCGTGGCCGATGTGGATGTCGCCGTTGGCATAGGGCGGACCGTCGTGCAGCACGAAGCGCGGACGTCCTTTCGCCGCCTCGCGGATCTTCCAGTAAAGCCTGTTCTCCTGCCATGCGGCAACCCAGCCCGGCTCGCGTTTGGCGAGATCGCCGCGCATCGGGAAGGACGTGTCGGGCATGTTGAGTGTCTTGCGGTAATCAGCCATGAGTGGTGCCAGTAATTGAATGTGTATTGAAAAATGAGCGCACATCCGCGACGTCGCGGCCGATCTGCGCCTTGAGTGCATCGAGTGAATCGAACTTCGCCTCGTTGCGCAGCTTGTGCAGAAAATTCACGTCGACGTGGGTGCCGTAAATATCTCCGTCAAAATCCAGGATATGGACCTCCAGCACCGGCTTCATGCCCGCGGCCACGGTGGGTCGCACGCCGATGTTGGCGGCGCCGGGCAGCGGCGCCGGAGCGACACCCGAGACCGTGACGGCAAATACTCCGGACAGGGGCAGGCGCTGGCGCTTGACCTGGATATTGGCGGTGGGAAAACCGATGGTGCGGCCGATCTTCTTGCCGTCCATGACGCGTCCGGCAATGACAAAGGCGCGCCCGAGGAGTTCTTCGGCATGTTCTATGTTGCCGGCCGCGAGGGCATCGCGCACAGCCGAACTGGAAACGCGGAGGCCACCAAAATCGACCGTCTGCATCGCCTCGACCGCAAACCGGTGCTGCTGCCCCATTTTTTGCAGCAGGGCGAAGTCGCCGCCGCGTCCTTTGCCGAAGCGGAAATCGTCGCCGACAATCAGATGCCGCACCGACAAGCCCTGCACCAGAATCCGTTCGACGAACTGCTCGGCGGTGAGCGCCGCCAGTTTGCGGTTGAAGCGGCAGACATGCACCCGGTCGACGCCGCACTCCGCCAGCAGTTCCACCTTGTCGCGCAGACTGGCCAGCCGTGCCGGCGCCTGGTTCGGCGCAAACAGTTCGCGCGGATGCGGCTCGAAGGTGAGCACCGTTGCCGGCAGCGCGAGATTGCGCGCCCTGGCTTTCAAATCAGCCAGCAGTGCCCGATGGCCAAGGTGCACGCCATCGAAATTGCCGATGGTCAGCACCGTAGACGTCGTCGCCCGCTCGGGAACACCGCGAAAAACCAGCATGGGATTGAGACAGCAGGGAAAGCGGTCGATTATATCAATCCAGCCGTGCCAGCTTCGATTTGGCCAGCGGCGGATTCTTGGCGAAGTAGCGGCGGATGCCCTTGAGGATGGCCTCGGCCATGCGGTCCTGATAGGCCTCGTCGTTGAGCCGCGCCTCTTCTTCGGGATTGGAGATGAAGGCGGTCTCGATCAGGATCGAGGGAATGTCCGGTGCCTTCAGCACGGCGAATCCGGCCTGTTCCACTTGCCCCTTGTGCAGGGTATTGATGCGGCCCAGTTCGCCCAGTACGTGATTGCCGAGCTTGAGGCTGTCATTGATGGTCGCCGTCTGCGACAGGTCGAGCAGGGTACGGGCGAGGTAGGGATCCTTGACGCCGAGATTGACGCCGCCCACCAGATCGGCCGAGTTTTCCTTGTTGGCCAGCCAGCGCGCCGCCGAGCTGGACGCGCCGGTTTCCGAGAGAACGAAAACGCTGGAGCCGCGCGCCGTGGTCTTGACGAAGGCATCGGCGTGCACCGAAAGGAACAGGTCCGCCTGCACCCGCCGCGCCTTGGCCACGCGCTGCTGCAATGGAATGAAGTAGTCGCCGTCGCGCGTCAGTACCGAGCGCATGTTGGGCGTGGCGTCGATCTTTTCCTTCAGCCGCCGCGCCACGGAGAGCGTGACGTTCTTCTCGTGGCTGCCGCCGCGGCCGATCGCCCCGGGGTCTTCGCCGCCATGCCCGGGATCGAGGACGATCGTCACGAGACGGGCAATCTCGGGCTTTTCAGCGGGCTTGTCGGTTGACCGTTCCGACGGCATCTCTGCAGGCTTGCCCTGGTTACCGAGCGCTGATTCTGCCTTCAACGGCGGCTCGCTGGATTTTTCCAGCAGTGCCATCAAGGGATCGATCGGCTCGACCGGATAGAGGTCGAGCACCAGCCGATGGCCGTATTCGCCGACCGGCTGCAGCGAGAAAACCTGCGGTTTGATTTCACCCTTGAGCTCTATCACCACACGCACGACACCGGGCTTGTTGCGGCCGGCGCGGATCAGCTTGATGTAGGGATCGGAGTCGAGAATCTTCGACGGCAGCGTCTGCAGCACCGAATTGAACTCGACGCCCTCCAGGTCGACCACCAGCCGCTCCGGCCCCTTCACCAGCATATGCGAATACCTGATCGCCTGATCGTGTTCCAGCGTCACCCGCGTGTAGTCGCGCGCCGGCCAGACGCGCACCGCAAGAATGCTGCTGCCCGCCGTGGCGCCAGCGCCGACTCTTGAAACCAGCAGGGTCAGACTGGCCGCGGCGAACTTGAGGACATCACGCCGGCGAGGCATGTTCGTCCCTTGTCACTGACGGCGGTGATGCGCGCCGTGCGCCCCTCACCTGTCGCACTCTGCTCGACCCGCAATTCAATCCGCATATCGGCCGCCGGCAGATACGGGGCGGCCTTGTCGGGCCATTCGACCAGACAAATTCCGCTTCCTGAAAAATATTCGTCGAGTCCTGCATCGAGGTATTCTTCCGCCTGATTGAATCTATAGAAATCAAAGTGATAGAAGTGTAATCCAGAAACCACATGAACTTCAAGTAGCGTATAGGTGGGACTTTTTACTGAACCGCTGTCGCCGGCCGCACGCAACAGCCCGCGCACCAGCGTCGTCTTGCCGGCGCCGAGGTCGCCGTCGAGCCAGATCACCATGCCCGGCTTGAGATGCGCGGCCATGGCGCTGCCCAGTGCAAGGGTATCGGCTTCGCCGGGTAACGTAAGATGTTCGGCATGCATGGCAATGATGAAGATCCGTCGAAACTGAAGGAGGACATACGGCGCTGGGGCGCTGACCTCGGCTTTGATGCCGTCGGCTTTGCCGGCGCCCACGTCAATGATGCCGAGACGAATCTGAGCGCCTGGCTGGCGGCCGGCTGCCATGGCGAAATGGATTATATGGCCGCGCATGTGACAAATTCGGCAAGCGATACGGGAAACAAGCGCGCGCATCCGACCGGCCTGGTGCCGGGCACCCGCAGCATCATCACCGTACGCATGAATTACCGTCCCGCCAGCGCCGACTCTTCCGCTACGCTCGCCAAAGGCGAACAGGCTTTCGTTTCACGCTATGCGCTGGGCCGCGACTATCACAAGCTGCTGCGTGCCCGCCTGCAGAAACTCGCCGACCGCATCACCGACGAGGTCGGCAGCTTCGCCTATCGCGTGTTCACCGATTCGGCGCCGGTGATGGAAGTCGGCTTGGCGCAGAACAGCGGGCTGGGCTGGCGCGGCAAGCACACCCTGCTGCTCGACCGCGATGCCGGTTCGTACTTCTTTCTCGGCGAGATATTCACCGACTTGGAACTGCCGCCGGATACGCCGGTGACGGACCACTGCGGTAGTTGCACCGCCTGCATCAGCGCCTGCCCGACCACCGCCATCGTCGCGCCCTACCGGCTCGACGCGCGACTCTGTATTTCATATCTCAGCATCGAACTCAAGGGCAGCATTCCCGAGCCGCTGCGACCGCTGATGGGCAACCGCATCTACGGCTGCGACGATTGCCAACTGGCGTGTCCGTGGAACCGCTTTGCGCCCCTGACCCGCGAAAACGATTTCGCGCCGCGCCACGGCCTCGACCAGGCCCGGCTGGCAGAACTGTTCGCCTGGAATGAAAGCGATTTCAACCAGCGGCTGGCTGGTTCGGCGATCCGCCGCATCGGCTACGAGCGCTGGCTGCGCAACATCGCCGTGGCACTCGGCAATGCGCCGTCCAGCGCTGAAGTGGTCAGCGCCCTGCGCTCACGCGCGGATCATGCCTCGGCATTGGTGCGCGAACACGTGGCGTGGGCGCTGCGACAGCAGGGTGTCGAGCCCTAGCCGGTCGCCACCGGACGCGAGGGATCGGCGCACCACTCGCTCCACGAGCCCGGATATAGCTTCGAGCCGGACAGGCCGGCCAGTTCCATCGCCAGCAGGTTGTGGCAGGCGGTAACGCCGGAGCCGCACTGCTGTACCACTTGCGCCGCGGGCCGACCGTCGAGCAGCGCTTCGAACTCGCGGCGAAGTTCTTCTGCCGGCTTGAAGAAGCATTCGGCGTCATCAAGGTTGTCGGCGTAGAAGCGGTTGACCGCACCGGGAATGTGGCCGCCCACCGGATCGAGCGTTTCCTTTTCGCCGCGGAATCGTCCCGCGTTGCGCGCATCGAGAATCAGCATCCACTCCGTGCCGAGATCCGCCAGAACCTGTTCGGTATCCACTGCCATGTCCTGCGGCTGCGGCGTGAACCGGCGAGGTTCGACCACCGGCACCGACTCTTCCAGCGCCCGTTTGCTGCGCTTCCAGCCGGCCAGCCCGCCATCGAGCACGGCTACCCGCTCGTGTCCAAGCCAGCGCAACATCCACCACAGGCGCGAGGCGAAAATGCTGCCTTCATTGTCGTAGGCTACTACGCGGGTCGTTGCATCGACGCCACAGGCCGACATGCGCCGCGCAAAATCACCGACGTCGGGCAGCGGGTGGCGGCCATTGCCACCCGTCTTGACGCCGGAAAGGTCGTCGTCGAGATGCAGGAACAGCGCACCGGGAATGTGGCCGCGGGCATAGGCCTGGCGTCCGTATCCGGTATTCTTCAGGTCATGCCGGCAGTCGAAAACGCGCCACTCCGGATGCGCGGCAAGCTCGTCGACACTGACCAGTGCATCGCCCGGCGAATTCGTCATCGCGCCGCTCATTCGGCAAGCCAGCCGCGGGCGTCGACCTCGTCGGCAAACACCGTCACGTCGGCGTTGACGAAGAGTTGCTCCAGCCACGCGCTCCAGGCCACCCACTGGCTTTCGGTGATGACCGCGATGCGCTTGAAGTCGCGGGCGTGCTCTCTTGAAAAGCGAATTTCTTCCCAGGCCACATCGACAGTGAAGCTCGCCATGTCACGCAGGTCGACCAGAAGATTCAGCGGCCCCGAAAACTTGATCTCGGACAGAACAAGCTCCTCGAATTCCTTCAAGTCGGCCAGGGTGAATTCGCCGAACACGGCGAATTCGACCAGATGGTCCTGATGTTGCGTCGTAATCATGGTGAGCCTCTCAAAAGTCCGTTTCAGCGGGAATCATATCGCGCGCAAGGCTTCAATTGTGGGACTCCGAACCGATAAATCCGCAGCCGAAATAACAAAGGGCCCGCAAGCGGGCCCAGTCCGACGAAAGAAGATCGTTCTTGCTTGTTACTTCTTGGCCTTCTTGCCGGATACCGCGAGCTTGAAACCTGCACCGGCGCTGAACTTCGGCACGGTGGTGGCGGGAATCTTGATGGTGGCGCCGGTCTTGGGGTTCTTGCCGGTACGCGCAGCGCGCTTGGCCGACTTGAAGGTGCCAAAACCCACCAAAGTGACGTTATCCCCCTTGGATACTGCCTTCACTACCGCCGCCATTATGCCGTCAAGCACCTTGCCGGCGGCCGCCTTGCTCAAGTCAGCTTCCTTGGCGGCGATTTCAATCAGTTCAGCCTTGTTCATACTCAAAATTCCTCCAGTAATTTGAGGGCACCCCGCCCAAAAAATATTCTAAACCCGTTCGCCCATGCTTGTGCAAGGACTTTATGCACGGTTTTACTGGTCTGGCGGGTGATGTGTTGCAATGATGCCGCCGCCCAGGCACACCCTCGATTCGTAGAGCACCAGCGATTGTCCCGGCGTCACCGCCCATTGCGGCGCGGAAAAAACGACTTCGCATTCCCCGCCCGAAATGCATTCCACCTGGCAGGCGGCGTCCGGCTGGCGGTAGCGCGTCTTTGCCGCATAGACCCAGTGCGTGTGGGGTTCTTCACCAGAGATCCACGACAGATCTTTCGCCACCAGGCTGGCCGAAAGCAAGGCAGGATGCTCGTGGCCTTGCACCACGCGGAGCACGTTCCGTTCCATGTCCTTGGCGGCGACGTACCACGGTTCCTCCGGCGTACCCTTGACGCCGCCGATGCCCAAGCCTTCGCGCTGGCCGAGGGTGTAGTACATCAGACCCTCGTGACGGCCGACCACGCGATCGGTGTCGAGCACGCGGATTTCTCCCGGCTGTTTCGGCAGGTAGCGGGCCAGGAATTCGCGGAAGGGTCGCTCGCCGATGAAGCAGATGCCGGTCGAATCCTTGCGCGCATGATTCGGCAAGCCAGCCTCTTCGGCGATTCGCCGCACATCGCGTTTGTACAGATGACCGACGGGAAACAGGGTCTTCGCCAGTTGCGCCTGATTCAGCCGGTGCAGGAAATAGCTCTGGTCCTTGGTGCCGTCCTCGGCCTTGAGCAACTGCCAGGCACCAAGGAACTCGCGCACCTGCGCATAGTGGCCGGTGGCGATCCTGTCGGCGCCGAGCGCCAGCGCGTGATCAAGGAAGGCCTTGAACTTGATCTCCGAATTGCATAGCACGTCCGGGTTCGGCGTGCGGCCGGCCTGATACTCGCGCAGGAAATCGGCGAACACCCGTTCGCGGTATTCGGCGGCGAAGTTGACTGCCTCGAATTCAATGCCGATCGCATCGGCGGCGGCGGCGGCGGCGACCAGATCCTCGCTCGAGGAACAATATTCCTCGGTATCGTCGCCCTCCCAGTTCTTCATGAACAGGCCGATCACTTCGTAGCCTTCGCGCGTGAGCAGCAGCGCCGCCACCGCGGAATCGACCCCGCCGGACAAGCCGACGATGACTCTTCCTTTCGAGCCCATTTCAGTCGTAGTGCCTCAAGAGTTCAAGCGGAAAGCGCCGACCGGCCAGGTAGTCGCACACACACTGCCACACCAGCGGGCTGCGATGGCGATCCGCGACGGCGCGAATCTCGTCGGGCGTCATCCAGACGGCGCGCAGGATGCCGTCGTCGAGTACCCGATCCGCTTCGTGCGCACCGAGTTCGCCAGAGAATGCAAAGCGCAGATAGGTAATATCGCCCTGCGGTCGCGGCCACTGATAGATGCCGACCAGCGCCGTCGGCGTGAAACCCCAGGCTGTTTCTTCCAGCGTTTCGCGGGTACAGGCAGCAACCAGTGACTCGCCTTCGTCGAGGTGGCCGGCGGGCTGATTGAAGCGCAAACCGGCATCGGTTTCCTCTTCGACCAGCAGGAACCTGCCTTCGCGCTCGATCAGCGCGGCAACGGTGACATTGGGCTTCCAGATACTATTCATCCGCGCATTTTAGCGCCCCTGCTAAAATCACCATCTCATCTATCGCAACGCTGGAGATCCATTATGTCCATGGCCGACCGTGACGGCTTCATCTGGTATGACGGCAAGCTCGTGCCCTGGCGCGAAGCTACCACCCATGTGCTGACCCACTCGCTGCATTATGGCCTGGCTGTTTTCGAGGGCGTGCGCGCCTACAAGACTGTCTCGGGCACCGCGATCTTCCGCCTCAAGGAGCATATGGACCGGCTGTTCGCCTCGGCGCACATCTACCGCATGCCCATGCCTTATGACAAGGCGACGCTGATCGAGGCGCACAAGGAAGTGGTGCGCACCAACCAGCTCGAGTCCTGCTACCTGCGACCGATCGCCTTCTACGGCTCGGAAAAGATGGGCGTCAGCCCACGCGGCGCAACGACGCACGTCTCCGTTGCGGCTTGGCCCTGGGGCGCCTATCTCGGCGAAGAGGGCATGGAAAAGGGTATCCGCGTCAAGACTTCCAGCTACGCGCGCCATCACGTCAACGTCTCGATGTGCCGCGCCAAGTACTCGGGCACCTATGCCAACTCGATCCTCGCCAACATGGAAGCGACCGATGACGGTTATGACGAAGCCCTGCTGCTGGACGTGGACGGCTTCGTTGCCGAAGGCGCCGGCGAGAACCTGTTCGTCGTCAAGGACGGCCAGATCTACGAACCCGAAATCGCTTCGGCGCTGATCGGCATCACGCGCGCCACGGTGCATACGCTGGCGAAGGAACTCGGCTACACGGTGGTGTCGAAGCGCCTGACGCGCGATGACATCTACATTGCCGACGAGGCCTTCTTCACCGGCACGGCAGCGGAGGTCACGCCGATCCGCGAACTCGACAACCGCACTATCGGCATCGGCAGCCGCGGCCCGGTCACCGCCAAGATCCAGAGCCTGTTCTTCGACGTCGTGAATGGCAAAGTACCGGCCCACGCCGACTGGCTCAGTCTCATCTAAATTTTGTCAAATGTACGCTTGAGGTAAATCATGTCTACTCTCGACGAATCGCAACGCCAGGTTGCCGTCACCGCCCACGACCTGCCGCTTGCCTGTCCGCGCCCCGGCGCTCCGTTGTGGGCCCGCCATCCGCGGGTCGCCATCGACCTATTGAGGAGCGCCACGGGTGAGGCCGCGTGCCCCTACTGCGGCACGGTCTATCGCTTTACCGGCGAGAAGCCCAAGGGGCACCACTGAAAACACGTTTAGCCACGGAGTTCACGGAGGGCACAGAGAAATCACCCGTCGGTTCTCTCTGTGATCTCTGTGTCCTCTGTGGCTGAAAAAATTCTCGTCATCGCTCCGTCCTGGATCGGCGACACGATTCTCGCCCAGCCTTTCTTCGCGCTGCTCAAGCGCAACACGCCGGCGGCCCGCATCGACGTGCTGGCGCCGGACTGGTCGGCGCCGCTGCTGGCGCGCATGGCCGAGGTCGATGCAGTGATTGTCAATCCTTTTCGCCACGGCGAATTCAGTTTTCTCGCACGTCGTGCCCTCGGTCACCGCTTAATGGGCAATGCGGCCAGCGCCGGCTATTCGCGGGCGTATGTCTTGCCGAACTCATGGAAGTCGGCGCTGGTGCCCTTCTTCGCCGGCATTCCCCGGCGCATCGGCTATCAGGGCGAATCCCGATATCTACTGCTGAATGAGCGCCATCGACTGGACACTGACCGCCACCCGCAACTGATGCAGCGTTACGCCGCGCTGGCCGGACCGCTGCCCGCGACCTTGCCGCAACCGCAGTTGAACTCAACTGCGGAGCAGCGGCAGGCCGCGCGCCGCGCCTTGAATCTGCCGTTTGAATCCGTGCCAGTGATCTTCTGCCCCGGCGCGGAGTACGGCCCCGCCAAGCGCTGGCCGGCGCTGCACTTTGCGGCGCTGGCGCGACTCGTCACGACGCCGCAGAATCCGGTCTGGCTGGTCGGCTCGGCCAAGGATGCCACTGTCGGCGAGGAAATTTGCGCAGCGGCAAATGGCACGGCACTCAATCTGTGCGGTCGCAGTACGCTGGAACAGGCCATCGACCTGATCGCCTCCGCTCGTTGCGTGGTGAGCAACGACTCCGGCCTGATGCACGTAGCCGCAGCCCTTGAGCGGCCTTTGGTGGCGCTCTACGGGTCGTCGTCGCCGGCCTACACGCCACCACTGTCGCCGACCGCCAAGATCATTTCGAGAAGCCTGCCATGCAGCCCCTGCTTCGAGCGCGAATGCCCGCTGGGCCATTTTGACTGCATGAACGGAATCGACCCGCAGCAGGTAGCGGCCATCATCGCCGCGCAACTTCCTGTTTCTGCCTGACCGTGCCCAGCCAGAAAATCTTCGCCAGCCCGCAGGACGTCGAAGCCGCGTTTTACGAGGCGCTGGAGCGTTGCGACATCGACGCCATGATGACCGTCTGGGCCGAAGACGAAGAAGTGGTCTGCGTGCACCCCGGTGGCCCGCGCCTGACCGGATACGCGATGATTCGCGACGCCTGGCAGCGCGTTTTCGCCAATGGCAGGAAGCTCAGGGTGCGCCTGTCGCAGCAGACTGCGGTGACCACGCCTTTCGCCATGGTGAGCACCGTGCTGGAACATATTGCCACCGTCGATGACCAGAATCTGAGCGCGCCGGTGGCGGCAACCAATGTCTATGTGCGCGGCGCCCTCGGCTGGCGCATGGTCGCCCACCACGCTTCGCCGGTACCGCCCGACAGCATCGGCGAAGCGCCACGCATCCTGCATTGAAAGCAACCGTGACCGGGCAGCATTATTCCGCGCCGGCGTGGTTGCCCGGCGGCCATGCGCAAACCATCTGGCCAAGGCTGATCAAGGGACCAGCGCCGGACTACCGGCGCGAGCGCTGGGAAACGCCGGACGCGGACTTCATCGATCTCGACTGGATTACCGGCGCACCCGGCGCGCCCTGCGTGGTGCTGTTTCATGGACTCGAAGGCAGCTCGGACAGCCACTATGCGCGGCGGCTGATGCATGCAACGGCGCGCCGCGGCTGGCATGGCGTGGTGGTGCATTTTCGCGGCTGCTCGGGTGAGCCGAACCGCCTCCCCCGCGCCTATCACTCGGGCGACTCGCAGGAGATCGACTGGATACTGCGCCGACTGCGCGCGTACGGCTGCCCGGCGCTGTTCGCGGCCGGTGTTTCCCTCGGCGGCAATGCCCTGTTGAAGTGGTTGGCGGAACAAGGCAATCACGCACTCGACTTGGTGAATGCAGCGGCATCAGTCAGCGCGCCGCTGGATCTGGCAGCAGCCAACGCCGCGCTTTCATCCGGCTTCAATCTGGTTTATGCACGGCATTTTCTACACACGCTGATTCCGGCGGCTGTGGCCAAGGAGCGTCGCTTTCCCGGCCGCATCGACATTCGCCGGGCGCAAGCGGCGCGCACCCTGCGCGACTTCGACGATGCTGTCACCGCGCCTTTGCACGGCTTTCTTGGCGCCGACGACTACTACGCTCGAAGCAGCGCGGGACCGCTGCTGGGTAGCGTACAAGTTCCGACGTTGCTGCTGCATGCGGCGAACGACCCGTTTCTGCCGGCGGCCGCCCTGCCGCGCCGCGAGCACTTGCCCGCCACGGTGACGATGGAAATCCATCGTTACGGCGGTCATGTCGGCTTTGTGCACGGCGCCCTGCCCGGCCGCATCGACTGGCTGCCGCAACGCCTGCTGGCGCATTTTGACGCTCATCTGCCGTCACCCCCTTCGGCGTAAAATAGTTCCCGCACCAACCTTTGCACTATAAGCCGCATGCATATTCCCGCTCCCGAGATTTTCAAGGCTTACGACATTCGCGGCATCGTGCGCACCACGCTGACCGCCGAGACGGTATGCAAAATCGGACTGGCACTGGGCAGCGAAGCCGTTGCGCGCGGCGTCAAAACCATCGTCATCGGTCGCGATGGTCGCCTGTCGGGCCCGGAGCTTGCGTGCGCGCTGGCCCACTGCGTCACGCAAACCGGCGTCAATGTGATTGACATCGGCCGGGTGCCGACGCCGATGACCTACTTCGCCGCCCATGAGTTGGGAACAAACAGTTGCGTATCGGTCACGGGCAGCCACAACCCACCGGAGTACAACGGATTGAAGATGGTGCTGGCCGGGCAGACGCTGTACGGCGAAATGATCCAGGACCTGCGGCGCCGTATCGCCAGCGCCGACTTTTGCGAAGGCCGCGGCTTTGTCAGTCACGCCAACGTTCGCCAAGCCTATCTCGATCGCATCGTCGGCGATGTGAAGCTCTCAAGGCCGATGAAGATCGTCATCGATTGCGGCAACGGCGTCGCCGGCGGCGTTGCCCCGGACCTGTTCCGCCGCATGGGCTGCACCGTCACCGAGCTGTTCTGCGAGGTCGACGGCAACTTCCCCAACCACCATCCGGATCCGTCCAAGCCGGAAAACCTGGTCGACCTGCAACGCGCCTTGCGCGAAACCGGGGCAGAACTCGGATTGGCCTTCGACGGCGACGGCGACCGCCTCGGCGTCGTCACCAGGGATGGCGAAATCATTTTCCCCGACCGCCAGCTGATGTTGTTCGCCGCCGACGTGCTGACGCGCAACCCCGGCGCCCAGATCATCTATGACGTCAAATGTTCGCGCTGGGTGGCGGAGTCGATTCGCCACCAGGGCGGGCGGCCGCTGATGTGGAATACCGGCCACGCCCTGATCAAGACCAAGCTCAAGGAAACCGGCGCACCGCTGGCCGGCGAGATGAGCGGCCACATGTTCTTCAAGGAGCGCTGGTTCGGTTTCGACGATGCGCTCTACACCGGCGCCCGTCTGCTCGAAATCGTCTCGCGCTGGAAGGATGCCAACTGGCCGCTGAAGCATCTGCCCAATGCCATCTCGACACCCGAACTTAACATCAGGATGCAGGAAGGCGAACCCCATGCGCTGGTGGCGAAGCTGCGCGATAGCAGCCGCAAGCTGCTGCCCGGTGCGCGCGAACTGATCACCATCGACGGCGTACGCGCCGAATATGCCGACGGTTTCGGCCTGGCCCGCGCTTCAAATACCACGCCAGTCGTAGTGCTGCGCTTTGAGGCCGACACCCGGGCGGCGCTGCTGCGCATCCAGGCCGAATTCAAGGCGGCGCTAGACGCCGTCTGGCCGGGCATTTCTACCGACTTCTGATGCCGCCCGGCGCCTGACTTCAGGCGCGCTGCTCGACCCAGGCTTTGACCGACGCCAGCGCTGCCGGCAGCCCCGCCGGCTGCGGCCCCCCGGCCTGCGCCATGTCGGGGCGCCCGCCGCCCTTGCCGCCGACCTGCTGCGCGACGAAGTTGACCAGTTCGCCGGCCTTGAGCTTGCCGGTGAGATCGGTCGTTATGCCGGCGATCAGGCTGACTTTGCCCTCGTGGATGCTGGCCAGCACGATGGCGGCGCTCTTGAGTTTGTCCTTGAGCTTGTCCAGGGTCTCGCGCAGCGCCGTGGCATCGGCGCCTTCGAGGTTTGCGGCGAGGACCCGAATCACCAGCCCATTTGCGCCCTTGACAGCGACCGCCTGATTCACCAGATCGTCGCCCTGCGAGGCCGCGAGCTTCGACTTGAGGCGCGCGAGTTCCTTTTCCAGCGTCTTGACGTGATCCAGAATCTGCGCCACCCGCGCCGCTGCTTCGGCAGGTTGAGCCTTGACCTCTGTGGCGACGGCGTCGAGCTGCGCTTGCTGCTGCTGCACGCTGGCCACGGCGATATCACCGCAGACCGCTTCGATGCGGCGCACGCCGGCCGCCACGCCAGCCTCCATCACAACCCTGAACAAACCTATGTCGCCGGTGCGGCTGACATGCGTGCCGCCGCACAGCTCGCAGGACGAACCGATGTCGATCACGCGCACTTCGTCGCCGTACTTCTCGCCGAACAGCATCATGGCGCCGGTCTTCTGCGCTTCGTCGATCGGCATCACGCGCGAACGCGCCGCGGCGTTGGCAATGATTTCGTCATTGACGAGGCGCTCGATGCGGACGATCTCGTCGGCGGTCACCGGCTTGGTGTGGGCGAAGTCGAAGCGAGTCTTGTCGGGATCGACCTGCGAGCCCTTCTGCTGCACGTGGGCGCCGAGCACTTCGCGCAGGGCCTTGTGCATCAGGTGCGTTGCCGAGTGGTGACGGATGGTGCGGGCGCGCGCCAGGGTGTCCACCTTCGCCGTGACGCCAGCGCCAACTTTCAGCGTGCCGGTGCGCACCACGCCATGATGGCCGAATACGCTGGCCTGGATCTTCTGCGTATCTTCGACGGCAAAAATACCGTGGCCCGAGCGCAGTTCGCCGACGTCGCCGACCTGGCCGCCGGACTCGGCATAGAAGGGCGTGTCGTCGAGCACCACGACGCCGATCTCGCCTTCGATCAGTTCATTGACTGCCGTGCCGTCCTTGTACAGGGCGAGGATGTTGCCGCGCGCTTCCAGTGTCTGGTAGCCGTGGAAGGTGGTGGCCGGTCCGGCATAGTCGAGGTTGGCCGCCATCTTGAATTTGCCGGCGGCGCGCGCCTGCTCCTTCTGCCGCGTCATGGCGGCATCGAAGGCGGCGCTGTCCACGCTCATCTGGCGCTCGCGGCAAATGTCGGCGGTCAGGTCGAGCGGAAAACCGTAGGTGTCGTGCAGCTTGAAGGCCGTTTCGCCGTTGAAGAGGATGATCCCGGTTTTCTCCATCAACTCCAGTTCGGTTTCCAGAATCGCCATGCCATGTTCGATGGTGGCGAAGAAACGGTCCTCCTCCTGCTTGAGCACCTCCATCACCCGCGCCTTGCCGCTGACGAGTTCGGGGAAGGCGGCGCCCATCTCGGTCACCAGATCGGGAACCATCCTGTGGAAGAACGCGCCGCGCGCGCCCAGCTTCCAGCCGTGGCGGATGGCGCGACGGATGATGCGGCGCAGGACGTAACCGCGTCCTTCATTGCCGGGAATAACGCCGTCGGCGATGAGGAAAGAGCAGGCGCGGATATGGTCGGCCAGCACGCGCAGGCTCGGGCTGTCCATGTCGGCATCCGAGGTCTCGCGTGCTGCTGCCGCGATCAATGCCTGGAACAGGTCGATCTCGTAGTTGGCATGCACATGCTGCAGCACCGCCGAAATGCGTTCGAGGCCCATGCCGGTGTCGACCGAGGGCTTGGGCAGCGGATGCATGACGCCGGCGTCGTCGCGGTTGAACTGCATGAAGACGTTGTTCCAGATCTCGATGTAGCGGTCGCCGTCCTGGTCCTCGCTGCCGGGCGGGCCGCCCCAGATATGCTCGCCGTGGTCGTAGAAGATTTCGGTGCAGGGACCGCAGGGACCGGTCTCGCCCATCATCCAGAAGTTGTCCGAGGCATAGCGCGCACCCTTGTTGTCGCCGATGCGAATGACGCGCTCGGCGGGCACGCCGATTTCCTTGGTCCAGATGTCGTAGGCCTCGTCGTCCTCGGCATACACCGTGACCCAGAGCTTGTCCGCCGGCAGTTTGAAGACATCGACCAGCAGTTCCCAGGCATATTTGATCGCGTCGCGCTTGAAGTAATCGCCGAAGCTGAAGTTGCCCAGCATCTCGAAAAAGGTGTGATGCCGCGCTGTGTAGCCAACGTTTTCCAGGTCGTTGTGCTTGCCGCCGGCGCGCACGCATTTCTGCGAACTGGCAGCGCGGCTGTAGCTGCGCTTGTCGAAGCCGAGAAACACGTCCTTGAACTGGTTCATCCCGGCGTTGGTGAACAGCAGGGTCGGATCCTCGTGCGGCACCAGCGAACTGGAAGCCACCACCTGGTGACCTTTCGAGGCGAAAAAATCGAGGAATTGCTGGCGGATTTCGGAGCTTTTCATGGCGGGGGCGCAAACATTGACGCAAAGCACCGATTTTACGCGATCAAGACGTGGAAAAGCCCGCGCGCAGGCGGGCTTCGGTGGGCTGCGGCAAGTCTACTTGCTCTTGCGCGGGCGATCCTTCTTGCCATCGTGATTGCGGTCATGTTGAGGGTCGTGCTTCTCTTGCACGATCTGCTGGCTCTGCTTGTTCTGTGCCTGCTTCAGCCGCTCGCGTTCCTTGGGCGTCACCTTGCCGTCGGCCTTGGCCTTGTCTTCCATGGTCTGGATGCGCTCCTGGCCCTTTTCCAGACGGGCGGCCTCCTTGCCCGTCAATGCGCCAGACGTCACGCCCTGATCGATGCGCTGCTGCTGATTGGCCTGGCGCTGGTCGACTTTCGGCGTTGCGGTTTGCGCCAGAACCGGCAGCGCAAATGCGGCAAGGACAGCGATCAAGAGACTGGATGTGCGTTTCATGCATTGCTCCTCGTTTTGGAATGGGACAGCCCCATGCGCAGAATAACGTCTTCGGAACCTGTTGGCTGACGGCTGAAATAGGCTCTTACATTTCCTTGGCTGACCAGAGATCCGGCCGATCGGTGAATATGGCGCTGACGCCCATGGCAAACAGCCGCTCGGCATCTTCACGGCGATTCACCGTGTAACAAGCCAGCGGCAAGCCGGCATCGCTCACCGCTGCCAGTGCCTCCGCAGCCAGCGCACGCGCCGAACAATGCACGGCGAACGCCTCCGCTGCCGAGATACGTTCGCGCCAATCGGCCGGAATCGCCTCGACAAGTATTGCGCGGGGCAGCCGCACGGCTTCATCGGCGGCGGCGCGCAAGGCCGAGGCCGAAAACGACGACAACAGCAGTTTGCCTTTTGCTGCCGCTGCGTGGCGAGCGACGACGCGTCCGGTCTCGGCTTCCTGTCCGGCGGACGGCTTGATTTCGACGTTGGCCCACAAGCCAAGCTCGGCGCACAGCCGCAAGGCTTCATCAAGAGTCGGCAGCGGCTCCACGGCGAAGGCCGGATGGTGCCGACCACCCGCATCGAGTCCGCCAAGCTGAGCGGAACTCATGTCGGCCACGCGCCCCTGCCCCGAGGTGGTGCGCTGCAGAGTCTCGTCGTGGATCAGGACCGGCACGCCATCGGCGGCGAGCATGGCATCGAACTCGACCCCGCGACAGCCGAGGCGCTTTGCCAAGCGCAGACCGGCCAGGGTATTTTCCGGCGTCAGCGCGCCGCCGCAACGATGCGCGATGATGCGCGGGTAGATCATCGCTTTCGGGAAATGGCGGCCCTGGCCGGGGGAGCGACCGGAGCCGTGGCCTCACTGACCCGGCGCACGGTGTTGTCGAGCGCCTCTTTCGCCGCCCGATCTGTGTTCCAGACAAAGACCACTTCTTCGCCGAGAAATTCATGCAGGCGATCACGGATCGGCCCGTGCTTGGCTCGCGTGCTGCCCTTGCGCGACACCGAAAGGCGTTTTTGCGCAGCATCCAGCACCTGCCGGGGAATGCCGGAATCGCGCAGCGCCATCACCGCTCCCGGAGTCATCGGCAGGTAGCTGGTGGCGCGGACCCACTCTTTCTGCACGTCGGGCCGCAGCAAAAAAGTCACGAAACGGGCCGCCAGTTTGTACTCGTTCTTCTTATGTCCGGCCAGCACCCAGACCCCGGCGCCATCAGGCAGGACGTCGGTCGGCTTGGGGCTATACACATCGTCGTAATAGGGCAAGGGAGCCATGCCGACATCGATGCCCGCGCGCATGGCTTCCGCGTACAGCGATGATTCGCCGGTCAGCATCGCGCATTCGCCGCTGAGAAAGCGCCGGTTGCCTTCGCGTCCCGGTCCCGAGTAATGAAAGTAGCGGCTCTTCTGCCAACTCGCGAGCAGCGCCAGGTGCTTGACGTTGACCATGTTGTTTGCCAGCACCTTGTCCAGTTTGCCAACCTTCGCCACGACGGCCTCGCCAGCCTGCGTCGAAACATTCTCGGAATGGATCCAGGCAAAACGCGTGGTGGTCAGCGGGCACTTGCCGCCATGGTCATAGATCTCACCCGCGACCTTTTGCAATTCCCACCATGTTTTCGCCGGCGTGTCGGGATCGAGTCCG
This sequence comes from Sulfuritalea sp., assembly GCA_030651305.1. GTDB lineage: Bacteria > Pseudomonadota > Gammaproteobacteria > Burkholderiales > Rhodocyclaceae > Sulfuritalea. Next base: position 37,957 of record JAUSCI010000076.1, read on the forward strand.
GCCTTGCGCAAACTGGTACGGTTGGTGAACAGCACCGGCAGGGCAAGCGCCAGCGGCAGTGCCTGAATGCGCCCGCTGGCGTCGTCCACCGCATCCGCCACCTGGGGGTAAAACTGGGCGGCATTGAACTTTTGCCCGCCTTCGCGCATTACTTCGTGCAAGGGGCGGAAACGCGGCCGCGAGCCGAAAAATTCCATGCTGTCGTCGGGATCGAGCAAGGCGAGGTGCGGCAGTGCATGACGGTTTTCCAGTCCCCGGGCGTCCTGCAGCACCACTTTGCCCTTGCCCTTCAAAGCGTCGTTGAACCGCAACACCAGGGTCGCAAGAGTATCCAGCGCCTTGCCATCCAGGTCATGGCGCAAGCTGATGTCCTGGGCAAAAACCGGGAACGCGGCGCACGACATGAGCAATATCGTGACAATAGTCTTCATGTAGCTGCTTCTCCTCCAATCAGCTGGCGGAAGTTTATACGCATTCGCCGCCGCGCCTGCGACATTGCGCCCATAACTATTCTCGACTAACCTATATCCATTCGTCAGCCACGGAGGAGAGGGCCGGTCGCGCCCGCGGTGAATGCGCCATGAATAATCCACTACGAATCGCACTGCTGTTTGCGGCCGCCAACCTCTTGCTGGCCCTGCTCTTCCCGCCCTACGATTACGTTTCGATGCTCATCGGCAACATTCCCACTTTCGACGGTTTCTACTTCGTGTTCGCGGGCGAACCGCACCGCGTCATCAACACCAGCTTTCTCGCCCTCGAAATCATCGCCATCCTGATCAGTGCCTGCATTGCGTTTCTGCTGCTGCGCACCGTGCCGGCAACACAGGTGCATCAGTCCGGCGGCAACCGCAAGCAGCGCGTGGTGTTGGGCCTGGTAGCAATCAACCTGATACTGGTACTGCTGTTCCCGCCCTTCGAATATTTTTCGGCCATCACCAAGGCGGCGCTGCCTACTTTCGAGGGTTTCTATTTCGTATTTGGCCACAATGAGATGCGACAAATGGTAACGTCCATCCTCTACATTGAAGTCGCCCTGGTCATCATCAACGGCGCCCTGCTCTGGCTGCTATTCAAGGACAAGACCCCAGACGAAGCTTCAGCGGAGCAGGTTCTGGCCCTGGCACAACGAGTCCGCACAGCGCAAAAGAAATAGCCCGCCGCGGCGACAGTCCGGCCGTCATCGCAGGTTTTCAATTTGTCTTCACCGATTTCTGGGTATAATCCGGCCCTCTCAAGCGCCCGTAGCTCATCTGGATAGAGTACTTGGCTACGAACCAAGGGGTAGGGAGTTCGAATCTCTCCGGGCGCACCAGTACAGTAAAACCAAGGGTTTCAGGCTAGTCGCCTGAAACCCTTTCTCTTTGTGCCTGGGCCTTGTAGAACTCACGAACGGCTGCCACGCTTGCCGCAAGGTCCGGCGACTGAGCAAGCAGGTCTGAGTTCTTTGCCAACAATTGTTGCAGGTGGAGCCACGCCCGCTTGTCCGCAGCGTTCCTGCAAACTGCGTCGAGAAAGCACGTACTCGCCTCGGTTGGGCGCCCAAGCGCTTCGCAGGCCAACCCCAAATTCTTGTAGGCGTGGTGTCTGGCGGCGTCTACCTCGATGGCTGCCCTGCAGTGCGCCTCGGCTTCGTCGAATCGCTCCAACTGGATCAACGAGTAGGCGCGGTTGTTATGCCCGAAGTACCGCAGCATATCGTCCGCAGGGGCAGACTTGACTATGCGAAGGTAGTATTCCGCTGCGCCTTCCCAGTCCTGCCGTTCCTCAGCTTCGAGCCCAAGGAGCAGATGTGCCTTGGCAACGCTTACAGTGTTGGTGGCGTCTGATAGCAGTCGGGCAATCTGAGAAATGCCCGATGTGGTTTTGTCGGAGGGATACATGTGATCAGGCTCGCGGGACTAGGCCAACTTCAAACAGTATGGCGAACGTGTGCAACTTGACGGCTCAGTTTAGTACTTGCCAATCATGCTGACAAACGCTGCGCCTTGATATGCTCCATGCAGCGAGTGGTCCCGTCTCACATGGACGCTTCCGTCAGGCGGCAAGCGGCTCGATGGAGTCCAGTGTTTCATGCAACTGCTCTTTCGCCATCTGCAAGTCGTAGAGTGATTGCAGATTGAGCCAGTATTGATCGGACAAGCCAAAGTAACGCGATAGCCGGAGGGCGGTATCGGCGCTGATGGCCCGCTGGCCATGCACGATCTGGTTGATGCGGCGTGGCGGCACACTGATTTCCTTGGCCACCCGATATTGCGAAATACCCATCGGTTCCATGAAGTCATGCAACAGAACTTCACCGGGATGGATGGGGGAAAAGTCACGTCGTCCCATGTTCGACCTCGCTAGTGATAATCCACGATCTCGACAGCATCCGGTCCTGCTTGCGTCCAGCGGAAGCAGATGCGCCACTGGTCGTTGATGCGGATGCTGTGCTGCCCTTTCCGATCTCCTTTCAAGGCTTCCAGACGATTGCCGGGCGGGACGCGCAAGTCGTCGAGACATCCGGCGGCATGCACCTGATTGAGCTTGCGCGCCGCCAGAGGCGCAACCTGCTTCGGAATGCGCCGGACAAACTTGCCGTTGAAGATCGCCTCGGTGTCCTTGTCCTTGAAAGATCGGATCATGGCTAATAATGTCTCACTGCGTTATTACCGTCAAGTGTTATGTCCAGGGCGGCAGCAATTTCTGTCGCGGGTTTTTAGACTTGTCCGGTTCTGTAGCACATGACTTGTCCGCTTATTCTGTTGGGGTCGGGAAGCGGCGGAGGGCGGAGCCCGAAGCCGGTTTCCGCCCCCAACGGCGCGCCTGGCGGACGGTTCAGGCGGCCTGTTGCGATTCATCGGTGATGGGCCTCCCCTCGGGAGTGAAATAGGCCAGGCCGCGTGGTCCGTG
>JAUSCI010000082.1 GCA_030651305.1 Sulfuritalea sp.
GGTGAGTCTCGTAGGTCGGGTTTTAACCCGACAAGTCGGGCTGAAGCCCGACCTACGGATAGTGCAACTGCCGTTTTTAGGGTGACAGACTTGGCGCACCTGCATGGGGGTCCGCTAACGACACCTCAAGCAGTCACTCGCGCCGTGCGCAATGCCAGCGTTCTTGATGCTCGCTTACGCCAAGGACCGCAGACTGGCGTGTCATTACCAGGGGGAAATCTTGTTCCAGGCTGCGAATTAATTACAGCGCCCGCGAACTGGTTGAGTCGAACAGGATCCAGATGAGCCTATGAATAAGAACCGCCGCCGGCGGGAAACGGAGAACTCCGGCCGGCAAACTCTTCGAGCATGATGATTTCCGCGTCGGTATGGTTGACGACCGAAGCAGGCGACGTCGCCCCATTCTCTATCCATAGAGGTCTTTCATGGTGCTTGGTCGTATATCGCACCGTCTGGCCATTCTTCGGCTGCAGCACCGCGGTGCCATAGCACAAGCAGAAATAGCTCCTGCGCTCCTCTGCTTCGATGTAGCAGCCGGTGCCGCGAATTCCGATGGTGGTCGCCGACGTCGCAATCTGCCGGCTGCCCTTCCCGAAGACCGAGAGCAGACCACCCGTCAGCACGCGCAGGAAGGTCGCGGCCGAACTCTTGCCGAAATCGACGCGGCTGCCCGCCCTTTGATAGAAGGCATTGTCGCCGAGAACATAGATCGCGTCCGAATTCTGACCGGTGGATATCGTATCGCCACGGCGTATCGGCGTTCCCTCCCGTGCGGGCTTGCCGTTCACAGACACCTCGCCATGGACGCGGCGAATGCCTTGCCCGATTGCCTGCGCGTCGGCCGCCAGCGCCTGGCTGATCAAACCCGTCAGCCCTCCGGCCACGCCGGCACTCAGGCTGTGAAGAAATAGACGACGCTCGATTTTTCCCATGAATTTGAATACCTGATCCCTTGGGCTAGCCAATATGTTCCGTAACCTGCTGTTGATAAATGGTCGGGGTGAGAGGGTTCGAACCTCCGACTCCTGCGTCCCGAACGCAGTACTCTACCAGGCTGAGCTACGCCCCGACGGCAAGGTGGTGGCAGGGAGTGACATTGCGGGAACGGGCTAGAATCGGCCCGAGAGGTCATCCTTGCAAACATCGCGGCGGTCAGAAACTTCTTTGCACCGCAAAGTCCGCCAATTGTAACAGCGTTTCCTTGAACATTGAATCCGGCAGCGGTGCCAATGCCGCCTTGGCCGTCTCGGCCTCCTCGACGCCATGGCGACGCGCAACGTCAAGAGCGCCGCTGGAACGAACCGCTGCCAGTACCTCGCCGAAACTGTCACCGCTGGCGTTTTCGATGGCGCTGCGCACCAAGGCCGCCTGCTGCGGACTGCCATGCTGGATGACATGAATCAGGGGCAGGGTCGGCTTGCCTTCGGCCAGATCGTCGCCAAGATGCTTTCCGGTCTCCGCCTCGTGTCCCGAGTAGTCGAGCACATCATCGATCAGCTGGAATGCGGTGCCGATGTGCGTACCATAAGCCGCCATCGCGTCCTCTATATCCGGACTGGCGCTGCCAAGGATGGCGCCGAGCCGCCCGGCAGCCTCGAACAGCTTGGCGGTCTTGTAGCGAATTACCCTGAGATACTCATTCACTTCGATATCGGCGTTGCGGCAGTTCATCAGTTGCAGCACTTCACCCTCGGCGATGATGTTGGTCGCATCGGCCAACACCTGCATTACACGCATACTGCCGACACCGACCATGATCTGGAAAGCGCGCGAATACAAAAAATCACCGACCAGCACGCTGGCAGGGTTGCCAAACATCGCGTTGGCGGTATCGCGGCCGCGACGCAGCGACGACTCATCAACGACATCGTCGTGCAACAGCGTCGCGGTATGAATAAACTCGACCACCGCGGCCAGATCGTGATGGCAGGTTCCCGAATAGCCACAGGCATTGGCCGAAAGCAGCACCAGCGCCGGGCGCATGCGCTTGCCGCCGGCCGAAATGATGTATTCGGCAACCTGGCGAACCAACACTACATCCGAATGCAGTCGTGCGCGAACGACAGCGTCAACCGCGATCATGTCGGCGTCTATGGGAGCATACAATCTGGCGAAATCCACGGTGGGTGTCGAATGTTGCAGTAAAGGCGCGATGTTAGGCGGCACGTCTGTCGGCGTCAACGGAAGTGCGTGAAACCGCGCAGTGGTCTCCTGCCTGACCCGCAAGCATTCCATCCAGAGAACGGAATTTATTTCTGCTCCTTCATTGCCCACGGAACTTGAGCAGTGCCTTTAGCAGCGGCCACTGCCGACGACTGACCGGCAAGCGCTCCGCAATTCCATCCAGGATAACTTGCCAGTGCGCCTCTGCGTCGCCCTCGTCGGCCGTTCGCTCGACTCCCGCGACAGCGGCGCGAGCCACCAGGCAACTGCGATGAACGCGCAGGAAGCGCTCGCTGAATTCCGCCTCAAGATGCACCAGGGACTCTTCCAGCAGATACTCGCGCTCCGCGGTGCGCGCGGTGACATACTTTTGTTCCGCCTTGAGGTAGAGAATTCCGGCCATGGGCACCAGCAGAATCCGGCCACGTTCGAGACACGACAGATTTTGCCGTACCGCCAACGCCGACTTTTCAAGCCGAACCACGTCATCCGCACGCCGTCTGGCCTTTCTCAAGGCATCTGCAAGACGGGCGGCACGCACCGGCTTGACCAGATAGTCCAGCGCCGCCAATTCGAATGCCTGCACCGCGTACTGATCAAAAGCGGTGACGAATATCACCGCGGGCGTGGTCGGCAATCGTGCCAGGTGGCGGGCAAGCTCGACGCCATCCATGCCCGGCATGCGAATGTCGATCAAGGCCACATCAAGGTCGCCCGCCTGAGCGCGTTCCAGCGCAACGAAACCATCCGCCGCCTCGGCCACCACGATGCTCGGTACCTCGGCGGCAATGTCGCCCAGCACGTCACGCAGACGCGCGCGCGCCGGAGCCTCGTCATCGACCAGGAGCAAGCGCAAGGCGTCTGTCATGTTGGGGTTACCGGGCGATAGGGAAACTCGATGGAAACACAAAAGCGGCCGGCGCTGACTTGCGTCGTCATGGTCGCTTCGAGATCGAAGAACAGCATCAGCCGTTCGCGAATATTGGCCAGCGCCATCTGATTGCCCTGTGTATGGCCGTCGGCGGCGGTCATCGGATTGGAAAGCTCCAGCCTGAGCCGGGAATACTTGCGCTCAAAACGGACAATGATTTCACCGGGCTGCGTCGATGGCTCGATACCATGGTAGACAGCATTTTCCAGCAAGGGCTGCAGCATCAGCGGTGGCACCAGTGGATCAGGCGGACAGGCGGTCATGTCCCACACTACGCGGACCCGCTCACCCAGTCGCAAACGTTCGAGATTGATGTACTGTCGCGCCACCAGAATTTCTTCCGACAGGGGAACCAGGTCGGCGTTCTTGCGCATCAGCACGCGAAACAGGTCTGCCAGTTCCTCCAGTGCCGTCTCCGCCCGACGCGGATCGGAACGCATCACGCCGAGAACGGCATTTAGCGCGTTGAACAGAAAGTGCGGCCGGATACGCGCCGTCAGTGCCAGCAGGCGTGCCTCCGCCAGGGCGGGGGACCGCGCCCGTCCGCTTATCTCGAACCATCCAAGCAACAGGGCGACGCCGATAACCACCCACAGGGAACTTCGACTGAATCCCGCCATGTCCGGCTCAATCAGGTGCAGCGCGGCAAAAAGACTGCGCACCGCGGCAGTCACCAGCAGTACCAGCAGAATGACCAGCACCGCACCCAGCCGCTTCGGCAGTCGCACGAACGATGCGCCCGCAAGACTCAATAAGGCAAGGCTGGCCAGGGTCACCGGCTCGATAAGCGCCGCCAGTTCAAGAAATTCAACGAAGAAGAAACGCCATTCGCGATTGGCTGCCAGGGTACCGAGCAAGGCGCTGAAATTGACGACCAACAGCACGCGCACCCAGGTGCCAGGCTTGCGCAAGTCCGGCAGGCCTGACAGGGGCGGGTTTTCCCTTATACTTCGTCCTTGGTTCACTTGCCCGTTACCTTTGATTTTGAAGTGTTTTTACCGCATGCATTGCGTGCTTACATGACAGCCCGATTATGACAGAACCGAAACCTCCGGCATCTCCAGCAAGCCAGGCAGCGTGGTCCGGCCGCTTTTCCGAGCCCGTTTCCGATCTCGTCAAACGTTATACCGCTTCCGTGTTCTTTGATCGCCGCATGTGGCGGCAGGACATTCGGGCGTCCCTCGCGCATGCGCGCATGCTGGCGCGGCAGGACATCATCGCCATGGCCGACCTGGCTGACATCGAGCGGGGCATGGCGATTATCACCAGCGAGATCGAGACCGAAAGTTTCAACTGGAACCTCGACGACGAAGATGTGCACCTCAACATCGAGAAGCGTCTCACCGCCCTGGTCGGCGACGCCGGCAAGCGCCTGCACACCGGTCGCTCGCGCAACGACCAGGTGGCCACCGACATCCGGCTCTGGTTGCGCGACGCCATCGACGACATCGACGGCATGCTGCGCAATTTTCAGCAGGCGCTGCTGGACAAGGCGAAAGCTCATGTCGATACACCCCTGCCCGGCTTCACGCACTTGCAGGTGGCCCAACCGGTGACCTTCGGCCACCACCTGCTGGCCTATTTCGAAATGCTGCGCCGCGACCGCGAACGCTTCGCCGACTGCCGCCGCCGCGTCAATCGCCTGCCACTGGGCGCCGCGGCGCTGGCCGGGACCACCTTCCCGATCGATCGCGAAGCCGTGGCACGCGAACTCGGCTTCGAATCCATCTGCGAGAACTCGCTGGACGCCGTTTCCGACCGCGATTTCGCCATCGAATTCTGTGCCGCCGCGTCTCTGGTGATGACCCATGTCTCGCGCTTCTCGGAAGAACTGATTCTGTGGATGAGCCCGCGCATTGGTTTCATTGATCTCGCCGACCGTTTCTGCACCGGCTCGTCGATCATGCCGCAAAAGAAGAACCCGGACGTTCCGGAACTCGCGCGGGGCAAGACTGGCCGCGTCTTTGGCCATCTGATGGGCCTGCTGACGCTGATGAAAGGCCAGCCGCTGGCCTACAACAAGGACAACCAGGAAGACAAGGAGCCCTTGTTCGATACCGCGGACACGCTGACCGATACCTTGCGCATTTTTGCCGACCTGGTACCGGGGATTCGGGTCATATCGGAAGCCATGGCCGCCGCCTTGCGTCAGGGCTACGCCACCGCGACTGACCTCGCCGACTATCTGGTCAAGAAGGGGCTGCCTTTCCGCGATGCGCATGAGGTGGTTGCCCGCACCGTGCGCGCCTGCGAGGAGCGCGGCTGCGACCTGGCGGATCTTTCTCTTGACGAATTGCGCGCGTTCTCACCGGCGGTGGGCGATGACGTGTTTGCCGTGCTGACCGTGGCCGGGTCGCTGGCCGCCCGCAACCACCTCGGCGGTACCGCGCCGGCGCAGGTGAGCGCGGCCATTGATCGCTCGCGGGCTCGGCTCTGATCACCGGGAATGGCACTTCCAGAGCGCATCGGCAAGTACGAGATTCGCGGCAAGCTCGGCGAAGGCGCCACCTCTATCGTTTACCTCGCCTTTGACCCCTTTGCCGAGCGCGAAGTCGCGGTCAAGGCGATCTTTCCCGAGGTGTTGCGCGACAAGGAACGTGGCCGGCTCTATCGCAATCTACTGATGACCGAAGCGTCGCTGGCCGGAAAACTCGTACACCCGCACATCGTGCAGATTTTCGATGCCGTGGTGGCCGAGGAGCAAAGTTATATCGTTATGGAATACGTTCGGGGCGGCACGCTGGAGCCTTTCTGCACCGCAAGCACCCTGCTGCCAGTAGACCGTCTGGTGGAGATGATCTTCAAGTGCACCCGCGCGCTTGACTACGCCTTTCGCGCCGGCATTACCCATCGCGACATCAAGCCGGCGAACATCCTGCTGGTGAATGCGGGCGACAGCGCCGAACGAGCCAGCGGCGACATCAAGATATCCGACTTTGGCGCCGCGCTGCTGAGCAGCGGAGAACAGTCCAGGACGCAGGTTTCGGGTGTCGGCTCGCCTGCCTACATGTCGCCGCAGCAGGTGCGCGACATGACGCTCAACCACCAGACCGACATCTATTCTCTGGGCGTCGTGATGTACCAGTTGCTTACCGGACGGCTACCGTTCCAGTCGACCTCCAACTACGGCATGATCTATCAGATCTGCAATGCCGATCCGCCGCCGCCGTCAACGTTCCGCGCCGACATGCCGGTCGGTCTCGATGCCGTGGTCGCGCGCGCCATGCAAAAGGAGATCGAGGCGCGTTACCAGACGTGGGGGGAGTTTTCCCATGACCTGGCCCAGTCCTTCCTCAACAAACAGTTGTCGGTACAGCGCAAAGCCTTTCCCGACAGCGAGAAATTCGAAGCACTGCGGGCGCTGCGCTTCTTCAACGAGTTTCCCGATGTCATGCTTTGGGAAGTGGTGCGCTTCTCGCGCTGGAACGAAGTGGCCGCGAGTACGGTAATCATGAGGGATGGCGAGCGCGGCGATTTCTTTGCTTTCCTGCTTGACGGCGAATTGATGGTGTCGAAGACCGGCCATTCTCTGGGGACTCTGGCGGCGGGCGAGTGCTTTGGCGAAATGGCCATCATCCGTCGCGGCGAACACGCCCGTGGCGCCGATGTCGTGGCACAGACCGCGACCCGCGTCGTAACCATTTCATCGCACGCCCTGCAACACGCCTCGGAGGCATGCCAGATGCACTTCTACCGGGGCTTTCTTGATGTCATCGCCGGTCGCCTGGCCGATTCCAATACCCGCATGGCAGCGCTGTGACAAGCGAGTTCGGCGCCGGGTTGGGTACTGTTGTGGCAGCGATTGCCGAGCTGACGGGATGCCCATTCACCAAGTGTTCGGCCAAGCCTGTCAGCGGCGGCTCGATTCACCGCGCCTGGCATATTGCCGACGACCGCCGCCACTTTTTTGTCAAGACCAACGAAGTCGCAGCCGCACCCATGTTTGAAGCGGAAGCAAGAGGACTGCAAGCGCTGGCCGCCGCCGGCGTGGTGCGAACGCCGACTTTCATCACCCAGGGGCAAACGCCAAGCCAGTCGTTTCTGGTCCTCGAATATCTTGATCTGGCGGCGCTGGATCGGACCAGCGGCGCCCAACTCGGTACCGCGCTGGCACAACTGCATCGCGTGACCGGGGACTCCTTCGGCTGGACCGGAGACAACTTCATCGGGGCGACGCCGCAGCACAATGCCCCCCATCCAAGCTGGCCGCACTTCTTCGCCGAGTGCCGGCTGCGACCACAACTGCAGTTCGCATTGCAGAATGGCATGGACAGGACATTGGTGGCGAAAGGCCATGCGGTCGCCGAGCGCATCGGTGGCCTGTTCATCGACTACCAGCCCGTCGCAAGTCTTCTGCACGGCGACCTGTGGTCGGGCAACGCTGCTCAGAGCGGCGATAGCGAGGGGGTAATCTTCGATCCGGCCTGCTACTACGGCGACCGCGAAACCGACATCGCGATGGCGGAACTGTTCGGCGGTTTTCCCACCAGCTTCCATGCCGCCTATCGCGCCGCGTGGCCACTCGACTCAGGCTATGAAACGAGGAAGCCGCTCTATAACCTGTACCACATCCTCAACCACTTCAACCTGTTCGGCAGCGCCTACCTGGGGCAGGCGCAACGCATGATTGAACGACTGCTGGCGGAGCTGAAACGGTGATTCAGTGAGCGTTGACGATCGGGTCCAATTGTTTCTGCAACTCGCCCGACTGATACATCTCGGTCATGATGTCGCTGCCGCCGACGAACTCGCCGCTGATGTATAGCTGGGGCACGGTCGGCCAATTGGCATAATCCTTCACGCCCTGGCGCACGGCAGGATCCGCCAGCACATCGACTGTCACCAGATTCTTGACGCCGCATGCCTGCAGAATCTGAATCGCCCGCGCTGAAAAACCGCACTGCGGCGCCTGCTGCGTTCCCTTCATGTAAAGCACTACCGGGCTACCGGTAACCGTATCGTGAATTTTCTGTTTGATGTCCATGGCATGTTCCGGTAATAGTCGAGTAAATAAGTCGGGATATTTTAGCGGCGTTGGGTCCCGGCGGTCAAGCGCCTTGCTTTGTGATGCGGATCAGGCGAAACCAGCCGGAGGCCATTGCCGCTTCGTTGCTCGTCACGCTGATTCCGCCCACGGCGTCCAGCAAGTCTTCGAAAACCACATCGAGGCGGGTCGCGACATGGCGTGTCAGCGGATTGATCAGCCGCTTCCAGCCGGCTTCGCCGCGCCGCATGAACTTGTCGAACACGAGCAAAGTCCCGCCCGGCTTCAATACGCGCACTGCCTCCGCCAGACAAAGAGTCGGCGCCGGCACCACGGCGAGAATCAGGTGCAGCACCGCCACGTCGAAGCTGGCGTCATGAAAAGGCAATCGCTGCACGTCGCCGCGCAAGGCTGCGAAGTGCAAGCCGGCAGCGCGCGGGCGGGCGCGCATGAGCATGGCGGCAGTCAGATCGAGTCCGACATATCGATGCTGCGCGGGCAGATGGGGAAGATCCAGCCCGGTACCCACCCCGAGCAGCAACACATCGCGCGGCGGAACCTCGGCCAGCGCCGACAGACTGCGCTTGCGCGCACCGCGCGTGGCGGCGGTCAGAAACGCGTCGTAGAACGGTGCAACCAGCGTGTAGCTGCGTTTGAGGCTCAATGCAGCACGCGTGGCATGGACAGCACGAATTCGGCAATCACCGCCTCGAATTGCACGCCATCCTCGGCGGTCATCTGGTAAGTGCCCTTCATCGTGCCCACGGGAGTGGCAAGCTGACAGCCGCTGGTGTATTCAAAGCTCTCTCCGGGAGCCAGCAAAGGTTGGTGACCCACGACTCCCAGGCCTCGCACTTCCTGGACATGGCCCTCAGCATCGGTGATGATCCAGTGCCGTGAAATCAGTTGTGCAGGCACGCTACCGGTGTTACTGATGGTAACGGTGTAGGCGAAGACGTGACGGTTAATCGCCGGATCGGACTGCTCCGGAATATAGTGGGTCGCCACCGCAACCGCTATTTCGTATTTCTTTGACTCGGCCATGGGCCGGCATTCAACACCAATTTCCACCGCGGAGCAAGAAAGCTCGCCTCAATCGGCGTTATGCGCAGCGGCCGCAACCAAACTGCGCGGTGGAACGGCCCTTAATGATCATTCTTGACCATTGCCGCCGATTCCGCGACACTTCAACTATGCAAACCAGTTGGCCACGTTCTTCCTCGCCCAAGCCCGTTTCATGAACTCTCCCGAATCAAGCACCACACCGTCGCGTTTTTACGACCGGCTGCAAAACGCCGGCATCGAACCCGACGACGGTGAGGAAGTGCGGCTCAACAAGTCGCTGCTGATGCTTGCGACCGGCATGGCCAGTGTGGCCATCATGGTCTGGGTGACGATTTACTCCTTCCTCGGGCCGCAATTCTCGATCAACGTACCCCTTGCGTTCCAGCTGCTGCTGGTGGGCAACATGCTCTTCTACATCAAGTCGCGGAACTTTGATTTTTTCCGCGTCAGCCAACTCGGCTTGTTCCTGTTCCTGCCCTTCGTCGCGCATTGGAGCGGCGGCACCATCATTACTACCAGCGGCGTTTTGCTTTGGGCTCTGCTCGCCCCGGTTGGCGCCATCCTGTGCATCGGCGTGAGGCAGTCGGTGGGCTGGTTCATCGCCTGGGTCGTGCTTACCGCCCTGTCCGGCGCCGTCGATTATTACCTTGCGGATTCCGTGGTTGCGCAAAAATTCAGTGTTCCCGTACGCACCACCATCGTCTTTTTCGCGCTCAACTTCATTTCAATATCGACCATCATCTACATGCTGTTGCGCCTGTCGATAGCGGAAAAGCGCCGAATGCAGGAAAGTCTTGAAAGCGCCCACGAGCAAATCCAGATCGAGCAGGAACGCTCCGAAAAGCTGTTGCTCAACATCCTTCCCGCTCCCGTGGCAGAGCGGCTGAAAAACTCGAACCAGACGATCGCCGATGGTTTTGCCGATGTCACGGTGATGTTTGCCGACATCGTGAACTTTACCCAGGCGGCCTCCAACATGTCGCCGTCGCAGGTGTTCGCCATGTTGAACCGGATCTTCTCGGCACTGGACGAACTGGCAGACGAACATGGCCTGGAAAAAATCAAGACCATCGGCGATGCCTACATGGTCGCCGGCGGGCTGAATGACGATGTGGCCGACTATACGGCCGCTGTCGCGGACATGGCGGTGTCCATGCGCGACTTGCTGCGGCGCGACTTTGCCGTCAATTCCTCGCATCTTGAAGTCCGCATCGGCATCGGCACCGGCCCGATTGTCGCCGGCGTACTGGGAAAGAAAAAATTCATCTACGACCTCTGGGGCGACACCGTCAATATCGCCAGCCGCATTACCTCGGAAGGCGTCCCCGGCATGATCCAGTGCGACACCACGACCTACCATCGCCTGGCGGCCCACTTCGATTTTCACGAGCCGCAAACGATCTACCTCAAGGGCAAGGGAAACATGACGGTGTATCGACTGATCGGCCGCAAGGGCGCGGCCGACAGGGAAGAAATCTAGACCCTGCTTCAGGTCTCCAGCGTCAGCCGAAAGCACACCCTACCAATTCGATTCTCGGCCAGTTCCAGCCGGTATCCCGCTGCCTGCGCGTAACGTGCCGCGTGATAGAGCCCGATCCCATAGCCACTCTGTGAGGACACGGGACCGACAAACAGGCTCGCCGCAACGGCCTCGGTCATGGCCGAACCGTTGTCACAAACCATCAGGTCGAAGCCGGTGTCATTGCGCACCAGTTCGACCGTCAAACGGAGAGCCGGTTCACGCAAATGTTTTTCCGCGGCGTTGCGGATCAGGTTGTCGACGACACCGGAAAACACCTCGGCCGGAAGTTCGCCGGCAATCGGCGTGTCCGCGCCGAAGCTTATCCATTCCAGCGCCGCCATGCGCTGGCAAAGTTCGCGCCACCACTCCGCAGCGGCGACCCGGCGGGCAGTCGACAGGCTTTGCGGCGCATTGAGTTTGGCCAAGGTCTCGCCCAGGCGATCGGTTATTGCCGGCAACTGGCGCCGCAACAGCGACCGGTACTCCGGTGACGACTCCGCGCCCGGTTCCATACCCGCCGAACAAAGCGTGTTCAGCGACTGCAGAAGGTTCTTCACGTCGTGCGTGAGCCTCGCCCCGGTCTCGTGAATGGCCTGCATGTAAGACAACTGCTTGAGGGCCATAGCACGCTTCTTGTCGCCATGAAACTGTGCGAGTACCTGTGCCAGCAAGTTGCAGTGCCAGATCAGCGTCGGCGAGAGCGCGAGCGCGGTATAGAGCACCAGAACCATGCCGTCGTGGCTAAGCTCGCAACGGCGACCGCCGGTTACGCCAAAGCTGCCGCGGCTTCTGCCGGCGATCCATTCGCCGCCGGTCACCCAGGGCAGTCGCTGCGCAATTTCGCCGCACGCCTGCTCGAGGAAGACATGCGGATCGTCTTCGCGCAGCGCCAGATTGGCCAGTGCCTGCACCCACTCCTCAACCGGCAAACCGATCGACGTCACGTGGCGCGAAAACAGGGCACCGATTCCGGAAAAGCCCGAGTGCGGATTCCACGCCAGGCCGAGCAGCAGCAGGATCATGCCCATGGTCAGCAAGGCTTGCAGCAGTGCCTCGGCATAGTCGCTGCCAAACAGCAGCATGGCCGCCAGGCTACCCAGCATCAATACCGCGAGCAGCAGAAAAACGAACAGGCTGGAAACAAAATCCACGACCTCGCGCGCGCCGCCGGTTTCCTGCCCCTGCGGCAGCGAAGCCATCACCAGCAGGAGCAGCGGCAGCCCAAAATAGCCAAGCGCAAGTATCTGTTGCGGCGGCCTGGCCATGGGCACGGCCAGCGGAGCCGCCATCAGCAGCAAGGCCACGACCAGAAAAGCCAGCGCCAAGAGGTAGAAAAGACGGGGGGCGCGAGCGCCGAAGAGCAGTACCTTGCCGCCGACAATACCTGCCAGCATCATGATCCAGAGGGCGATGATCCAGCCCTTGAGGAAGATACCGACGACCAGAACGACAGCGGCCAGTACCAGCAGCGAAGGCACCGACAGGCGCTGTTCGGCATGCACGAAGGGCTGCCAGAGCATGAACAGGCCCAGATGGACGACAAACAAAGTTCTGCCGAACATCGTTTCCGGCCCCTGCCAGAGAACCAGGAACAATGCCACCAACATCGCCAGCAGCAATCCGCGCCGCAGCGCAATCAACCGCGAAGGCAGCGTTGAAGAAGGAGTGAAAATCGGCACGCGACGAAGTTTACAAATTGGACAGGATGCAGGGAGGGTAGCCTGATTCTAGCCATTCAGGCGACCGGGGAATCTGCCAGATAGCTGACGAACCTGTCCAATAATCGACAGATGCTGTTCGAATTTTTCTGCAACTTAGCTACAACATATTGATTAACCGTAACTAAATATACTGGCACCAATCATGCTATAGCTATAGCACCAAACCACAACCCCATGGGGGAGATGATCATGAGAAGCAAACAGTCGGGTTTTACCCTGGTCGAAATCGCCATCGTGCTGGTCATTATCGGCCTGCTGCTGGGCGGCGTGCTGAAAGGCCAGGAACTCATCAACAGCGCCAAGGTGAAGAACTTCGCCACGGACTTCCGCAATATTCCGCTGTTCATTTATGGCTACCAGGACAAGTACAAGGCTTTGCCGGGCGACCACCGCACTGCCGCAACCCTGATTACGGGAGCGGTCAACGCATCGACGCCGACCAGTTCTGGAGGCGTCGCCTGCGCGAGCAGCGTCTGCCTGGGCAACGGCGTCATCGACGGGCTCTGGAATTCGACAACGGAAACCGATGAGGTCGTCCGCTTCTGGCAACACGTCCGCCTGGCCGGGCTGGCGGCAGGTCCAACCACGCTGGCCGCTGGCGCGACCGCCGCAACGGTGACCGACTTCGTTCCCAAGAATGCGGATGGCGGCATCATCGGCATCGAATCGGGAGTTGCCAACGGCACAAACTACATTACAGGCCTCAATCCTACCTACCTGGTCTGCTCGCAGGGTATCCTCGGCAAATTCGCAAAACAACTGGATATCACCATGGATGATGGCAACACGGCAACCGGATCGGTCCGCGTCGTGGCCTTGACCCATGTTCGCGGCGGTGCAGCCACTGCTACGGCTGACGTGGATGATTCCACCTCGTACATTGTCTGCATGGGTCTCTGATCGCGGCCGGCGCAGAAATAAGAAAGCCCGCTTCGGCGGGCTTTTTTATTTCTGCGTGCCGCGCAGCAGCACATCCTCCCCCGCCGTCACTGCCGCTGCCGACCCTATCAGCACCACAACGTCACCTTCGATCAGTTCCAGTTCCGGCTCCAGTTTCAGGCCGCGCTGCGTACGACGCCGGATCGCCGTGACGCCAGCGCCGACTTTTGCGAGGTCAATGTCGCCGATACGACGCCCGATCGCCCCGGCGCCGGGCGTCAGGGTCACCGCATGCAGGCGCGGCTGGTCGGCATCGGCCAGATGGGCGCCGGCATCGGCGGCGCCGTGAAAGAAGCCGCGCAACAGCGCGTAGTGCTGCTCGCGCATTTCGCGCAAACGCATGATCACCTTGCGCATCGGGATGCCGGACAGCGCCAGCGCGTGGGTAGCCAGCATCACGCTCGATTCGAGGGCTTCCGGCACCACTTCGGCAGCACCGGCGGCATAGAGCTTTTCCACGTCGTCCTGTTCTCTGGCCCGCGACACGATGGGGACATCGGGGCGCAATTCCCTGACCCGGTGGATCACCCGCAGCGCGGCGTCGATGTCGGCAAAGGTAATGATCACCACGCTGGCCCGCGACAGGCCCGCCGCCAGCAGCGTTTCCTTCTTCGACGAATCGCCGTAGGAAACCGCTTCGGCGGCGATGCTGGCTTCGCGCACGCGCTCGGGATCGAGGTCGAGGGCCATGAAGGAAACGCCCTCAGCCTCCAGAAAGCGCGCCAGATGCTGACCGGTGCGCCCATAACCGCACAGAATTGCATGCTTGTCGGATGCCAGCGACTGCGCCGCGAGCTGCGTCAGTTGCATCGAGCGCAGCAGCCATTCCGACGCAACGAAGCGAAAGACCAGCCGATCCGAGAAATGTACGATCAGCGGCGCCAGCAGCAGCGAGAGCACCATGGCCGCCAGCACCGGCTGCAGCGTCGGGGCGCTCAGCAGATGCACATCCGCGCTATGGGCAAGAATGACGAAACCAAACTCGCCACCGGCACATAGCCACAAGCCGCTGCGCAAGGCGGTACCGGGCGAGCTTTCCATGAGCCTGGAAATGGCGCCGACGATTACCAGCTTGAATGCCACCAGCGCCGCCAGAATGCCGGCCACCAGCAGCCACTGGCCGAGGATCTGCGGCACATTGAGACGCATGCCGATCGCCACGAAAAACAAGCCCAGCAACACATCGCGGAAGGGCTTGATATCTTCTTCCACCTGATAGCGGTATTCGGTTTCGCCGATCAGCATGCCGGCGGTAAAAGCACCCAGAGCGAGCGACAAACCCGCGAGTTCGGTCAGCCAGGCCAGGCCAAGCGTGATCAGCAGCACGTTGAGCATGAACAGCTCGGCCGACTTTCTGCGCGCCACCAGATAGAACCACGCGGACAGGACGCGCTGACCGATGAACAGCACCAGCGTGAGCAGGACCGTGGCCTTGAAGGCTGCCACCAGCAGCGCCTGAGCCATCGCCTCGAGAGGTTGCGACAGGGCGGGAATCAAGACCAGCAGCGGTACCACGGCGATATCCTGGAACAGCAGGACGCCGATCACCTCGCGACCGTGCGGCGCGTCCAGTTCGCCGCGCTCGGTCAGCAGCTTGGACAACATCGCCGTCGAGGACATCGCCAATGCGCCGCCCAGCGCGATGCCGGCCAGCCATGGAATACCGGCGAGCCGGGCGAAGAAAGTCGCCACCAGCACGGTCACCACCACCTGCAACAGGCCCAGGCCGAAAACGATGCGTTTCATGCTGTACAACCGCGCCAGGGAAAACTCGAGGCCGATGCTGAACATCAGGAACACCACACCGAATTCAGCCAGGTGCCGCGTCTGCTCGGTATCCGGCACCCAGCCCGCAGCGTGCGGCCCCAGTGCGGCGCCGACCAGCAGGTAGCCCATGATCGGCGGCAGGCCCAGCATGCGGAAGATGACGACGACAACCACGGCGGCGGCGAGCAGCAGCAAAATGAGGGGCAAGGTGTCGGTCATGGAACACGCGAGGGAAGAGGTGGGCGCGGTTGCTATAATTTGGCTCCATCATGATAAACGCCAGCCCCCAATGAACCAAGCGACCAAGCCAGCCGAATTTTCGTCAGCGGCTCGCGCCCATGACGACGATCGCGCCGTGGCGATGGGCCGCCAGGTTCTGGAAATTGAAGCGGCAGCCGTGGCCGCGCTGGCCCGGCGGCTGGGGGCCGAGTTCCGTGCCGCCGTCGCGCTGATACTCGAAAGCCGCGGTCGCGTGGTCGTCAGCGGCATCGGCAAGTCCGGCCATATCGCCCGCAAGCTGGCCGCCACCTTCGCCAGCACCGGTACTCCGGCCTATTTCGTCCATGCCGCCGAAGCCGTGCATGGCGACCTCGGCATGATCACCCGTGATGACGTGCTGATCGCCATTTCCAATTCCGGCGAGAACGACGAGTTGCTGACCATCGTGCCGCTGGTCAAGCGGCTCGGCGGCAAGCTGATCGCCATCACCGGCAACGAAACCTCCTCTCTGGCTCACGAAGCGGATATCCACCTTGATGCCCGCGTCGATCAGGAAGCCTGCCCGCTGAACCTGGCGCCGACCGCGAGCACCACGGCCGCGCTGGCTCTCGGCGATGCGCTTGCCGTCGCTCTGCTCGATGCCCGCGGCTTCTCCGCCTCCGATTTTGCCCGCTCCCACCCCGGCGGCGTATTGGGCCGCAAACTGCTGACCCATGTTGGCGACGCAATGCGAGCCGATGTGCCGACGCTGGTCGAAGGCGTTTCGGTTCCCGTTGCGCTGGCGGCAATGACGCGAGGCGGCATGGGCATGGCGGTGGTGCTCGATGCGGCCGGAAAGATCACCGGCATCTTTACCGACGGTGACCTGCGGCGCGCCATGGAGCGTCTCGGCGACTTGCGCTCGACGCCGGTGGCCGATGTCATGACGCGCCATCCCCGCAGCATTGACGCCCGTCGCCTGGCCGTCGAGGCGGTGGAGATGATGGAAGCCAACAAGATCAACCAGCTGCTGGTGACGGATGATGCCGGCGTGCTTTGCGGCGCACTGAACATGCACGACCTGTTCCGGGCGAAAGTCGTCTGATGACCCGTGCCACCGACAAGGCAGCCGGAATAGTCCTGATGGGATTCGACGTGGACGGCGTGCTCACCGACGGCACGCTCTACTTCAGCTCCCGGGGTGACGAGATCAAGGCCTTTTCCAGCCTCGATGGACATGGCCTGAAGATGTTGCAGCGGGCCGGAGTCGAGGTGGCGCTCATCAGCGGGCGCAGTTCCCGGGCGCTTGAACTGCGCGCCGAAAATCTCGGCGTTGCCGAACTGCACATGGGCGTCGAAGACAAGCGGACTCTGCTGAAGGGGCTTGCGGCACGGCGCGGTATCGACCTCTCCCGCACCGGCTACATGGGCGATGACGTGGTGGATCTGCCCATCCTGCGCGCCTGCGGCTTTTCCGCCACCGTCGCCGACGGGCACGGCGAAGTGCTCGCTCGCGTCGACTATGTCGCTACCAGAAGTGGCGGGCGCGGCGCAGTACGCGAAGTCTGCGACCTGATCCTGCGTGCCCAGGGCAAATGGGATGCGGCCATGAAGGAATATCTGGCATGAAGGATCGCGCCGCCTCCTTGTTCCCGCTGGCGATGCTGGTGCTACTGGCCGCGCTCACCTTCTGGCTCAACCGCGTGGTCCAGGGCGACAATCCGCGCGGGCCGCAGCGACATGACCCCGACTACTGGGTCGAGCGCTTCGAGGTGCGTCGCTTCGATATCGATGGCAAGCTGCAACACACCATCGTCGCCGACAAGCTGCTGCATTACCCGGACGATGACACGACGATCGTCGCCATGCCGCACGTCACTTATCACCAGCAGCCACCGTCCGAAATATTTGCGCGCATGGCGTATGTCGGCAGAGACGGCAAGGAAGTCGATCTGGTCGATGAGGTGCAGGTCATTCGGCACGGCGCAACGGATGAATCACGTCCCACCGTGCTTGAAACCAGAACACTGAAGATATTCCCCGACGACGAACGGGGACACACCAATGATCCCGTTGTCATTACTCAGGGCTTGAGCGTGATGCACGGCACGGGGCTCGACATTGACAACAGATCCGGCATCACGGTCCTGCATGGCCGCGTTACCGGCACCCTCCATCGCAACCGGACCGATACGCCATGAAACTTATTCTTCGACTCGCTGTCATTGCCGGCATTGCCGGAGTCACGCTTGCGGCAACCGTGGCAAGGGCGGAAAAGGCCGACCGCGACAAGCCGGTCAATATCGAAGCCGATCGGGTCTCGGTCGATGACGTGAAGAAGGTTCAGGTCTTCGACGGCAACGTGCAACTGGTCAAGGGCACCCTGATCATTCGCGCCGAGCGCATCGTCGTCACCCAGGACGACGACGGCTATCAGCGCGGTGTCGCCACCGGCACCGCCAGCGTGCCGCCACGCTTCCGCCAGAAGCGCGAGGCTCAGGACGAATACATCGAAGGCGAAGGCGAGCGCATTGAGCACGATGCCAGGGCGGAGAAGACCGAGTTCTTCAATCGCGCCTGGGTCAAAAGCGGGCTCGACGAAGTTCGCGGCCAATTCATTTCCTACGATGCCAGGACTGAAAAATACTTCGTCACCAGCGGTCCCAATGGCACCCGCGCCCGGCCGGGCAGCAGCGAGCGCGTGCGCGCCGTGATCCAGCCGAAAAACAAGGATGCGGCTGCGGCCGGCGCTTTGCGCCCTGCCGCCGCGCCGGCGCCGGTCCTCAAAAGCGCGCCGAACATCGTCATTCCCCGTCAGGAGGCAGCACAGTGACTTACGAAAACATCATCGTCGAGACCCGCGGCAAGGTCGGGCTCGTTACGCTCAACCGGCCCAAGGCCATGAACGCCCTCAACGACAGCCTGATCGACGAAATCGGCGCTGCACTGGACGGCTTCGAAGCCGACGAGAATATCGGCTGCATGGTCCTCACCGGCTCGGACAAGGCCTTCGCCGCCGGCGCCGATATCAGCGCCATGGCCGCTTGGGACTTCATGGACGTATACAAGGCCAATTACATCAGCCGCAACTGGGACCGCATCGCCCGTTGCCGCAAGCCGATCATCGCCGCAGTGGCGGGTTTCGCGCTGGGTGGCGGCTGCGAACTGGCGATGATGTGCGACATGATTTACGCCGCCGACACCGCGAAATTCGGCCAACCCGAGATCAAGCTCGGCATCCTCCCCGGCTCCGGCGGCACCCAGCGCCTGCCGCGCGCCGTGAGCAAGGCCAAGGCCATGGACATGTGCCTTACCGCCCGTTTCATCGATGCCCAGGAGGCGGAGCGCGCCGGCCTGGTGGCGCGCATCATCGCCGCCGACAAGCTGCTCGAAGAAACCCTGGCGGCGGCGGCAACCATCGCCGGCTTCTCGCTGCCGGTAGTGATGATGATCAAGGAATCAGTCAATCGCGCCTACGAGTCCGGCTTGCAGGAAGGCTTGCTGTTCGAGCGTCGCACCTTCCATTCGGCCTTCGCCCTGGCCGACCAGAAGGAAGGCATGGCGGCCTTTGTTGAAAAGCGAAAACCGGCCTTCGGCAATCGCTGAGCGCGGTTTCGCATTGCACCATCAAAGGCCCTTCTGGGCCTTTTTGTTTTTATTAACTACTTGTTTTAATTAGACTAGCGACGGAACGCTATTTTTTGCTGCGTTGCACCAAAAAAGTCTTGACATGGCGATTTTCATACCTATAATACGAATCATGATGCACTGCACCATCGCCCCGGCAAGAAGGGGTGAGCGACAAAACACTTAGTTTGCCGACTTATTCCGACACCATTCTCAGGAGATCACCATGAACGTGAACGCCACCACCGAACAATTCGCCAGCGCCAACAAAGCCAACGTAGAAACCCTGCTGACCATTGCCAATACGGCTTTCGCCAGTGCCGAGCGCCTTGCCGCCCTCAACCTCAACACCGCCCGCGCCCTGCTGGAAGACAGCGTTGCCAGCGCCAAGGCTCTGCTCGCCGTCAAGGACATTCAGCAACTGGTTGCCATGCAAACCACGCTGGGCCAGCCCGCTGTTGAAAAAGCCGTTGCCTACTCGCGCAGCGTGTATGAGATCGCCACCCAGACCCAGGAAGAACTGACCAAGGTCGTCGAAGGCCAGTTCTCCGAAATCAACAAGAATGTATCTTCCGCACTCGACAAGGCTGTCAAGAACGCTCCGGCCGGTTCCGATGTCGCCGTGGCTGCAGTGAAGTCGGCGATTGCCGCCGCCAACTCGGCCTACGACAGCATGACCAAGGCTGCCAAGCAAGTCGCCGAAATCGCTGAAGCCAATGTCGCTGCCGCCACCACCGCTACCGTCAAGGCTGCCGGCGGTGCCGCGCCGAAGGCCCGCAAAGCCGCCTAAGCGACTTTCGTAACGTCTCCTCCTCCGGCCCCGCAAAAGGGCTGGTTTCAGACCCGATGCCGAAAAGCATCGGGTCTTTTTTCTTTGGTGGGGCTACAGAGCGCGCAAACGTTCGCCCGCTGCCGCCAGCGTCGCCTCGTTCTTGGCAAAGCAAAAGCGGATCACGCGCTGGTCGTTGCCGTCGGGATTGAAGACCGATACCGGAATCGCCGCGACACCATGCTCCGTGGTCAGGCGCCGGACGAAGCGCGTGTCCGGCTCATCGCTGATCGCGGCATAAGTCGCCAACTGGAAATACGTACCGGCACAGGGCAGCAGAACGAAGCGCGAAGCTTCCAGTTGCTGGCGGAAGAAATCGCGCTTGGCCTGGTAGAAGTCCGCCAGATTGTCGGCAAACTCCGGGTGCTCGCGCATGAAATCGGCCAGCGCCAGCTGCGCCGGATGGTGCACCGTGAAGACGATGAACTGGTGCGCCTTGCGAAACTCGCTCATCAAGGCACGCGGCGCCAGGCAATAGGCGACCTTCCAGCCGGTGACGTGGTAGGTCTTGCCGAAACTGGAAACGACGAAGCTGCGCTCGCGCAGACCCGGGTAGAGCGTCACGCTTTCATGCCGCAACTTTCCGCTCCCGGTATCCTTCTGGTCGAACACGACATGTTCATAAACCTCATCGCTGACGACGACGATGTCCGTGTTCCGCACCAGGGCATCCAGTATCGCCATGTCGTCCGCCGACCACACCGAGCCGCTCGGATTGTGCGGTGAATTGATGATGATCATGCGCGTGCGCGGCGTGATCAGCGCGCGGACTTCATCCCAGTCGGGCCGGAACTCGGGAAAGCGCAAGTGGGCATATACCGCGTAACCGCCGTTCAGCTCGATGCCGGGG
>JAUSCI010000005.1 GCA_030651305.1 Sulfuritalea sp.
GTCTGCGCCGGGGCGACGGTGATCGAATCGCCGGTATGCACGCCCATCGGGTCGAGGTTCTCGATCGAGCAGATGATGATGCAGTTGTCCTTGTGGTCGCGCACCACCTCCATCTCGTATTCTTTCCAGCCGAGCAGCGACTCCTCGATCAGGAGTTCATGCGTCGGCGAAGCCTCCAGGCCGCGCTCGCAGATGGCGATGAATTCGTCGCGGTTGTAGGCAATGCCGCCGCCGGAACCGCCCATGGTGAAAGACGGCCGGATAATGGCCGGAAAGCCGATGGCGCCCTGCACCTGCTGCGCCTCCTCCATGCTGTGGGCGATGCCGGAACGTGCCGAACCGAGGCCGATGCGGGTCATCGCCTGCTTGAACTTTTCGCGGTCCTCGGCCATGTCGATGGCCTCGCGCGAGGCGCCGATCATCTCGACGCCGTATTTCTCCAGCACGCCATGCTTGGCCAGGTCGAGCGCGCAGTTCAATGCGGTCTGCCCGCCCATGGTCGGCAGCACCGCGTCGGGCCGCTCCTTGGCGATGATGTTTTCCAGCACGCGCCAGGTAATCGGCTCGATATAGGTCACGTCGGCCATCTCCGGATCGGTCATGATCGTCGCCGGATTGGAATTGACCAGGATCACGCGATATCCTTCTTCGCGCAGGGCCTTGCAGGCCTGCGCGCCCGAATAATCGAACTCGCAGGCCTGGCCGATAATGATCGGGCCGGCGCCGATGATCAGGATGCTGTGTATGTCGTTACGCTTGGGCATTGCGAGTTTGCCTAATATTTTTCTGTCAATTCAAGGTCGAATCGGCGAGCCTGAGACCAAATCCGATAAACATTGCGCCGACCCCGCCGGTCGCACTTGCCGCAAGCCGGCGCCGGCGGCGGAACTGTTGCGCCAGGTGGGCGCCGCCCAGAATCAGTGCCGACAGGTACAGGCCGCTGATGATCTGGCAGATCAGCCCGAGAATGACAAAGGACAGCGCGGGATAGGCGTAGCCCGGATCGACGAACTGGATGAAAAACGAGACGAAGAACATGATGGCCTTGGGATTCATCAGGCTGATCACCAGCGCGGCATGGAAGGGCCGCGTCGCGTCAACCGCCGACTGCGCGGCGGCAGGCTGCCCCCGCAGTTGCCACATCATCCAGGCGGCGCGCAACAGGCCGACGCCGAGCCAGGCCAGATAGGCCGCACCGATGTACTTCAACGCCATGAACAGGGCAGGACTGGCCTGCAACAGCGAAGCCACGCCGGTCGCCGACAGCACCATCAGAATCGCATCGCCGGCAAAGATGCCGCAAGCACCCAGGTAGCCGGCCCGAACCCCGCGCTGCGAAGCCACCGCCAACACGTACAACGAATTGGGGCCCGGCAGCAGCACGATGAAAATCGTGCCCAGCACATAGGTCGCCAGATCGGTAATGCCGTAGGCCATGGGCTATTTCGCGGACATCGAGTGGATGAAGCGGTCGAACAGATAGGCCACGTCGTGCGGGCCCGGACTGGCTTCGGGATGCCCCTGGAAGCAGAAGGCCGGCCGATCGGTCCAAGCCATGCCCTGCAGGCTGCCGTCGAACAGCGAGACGTGGGTCACCTTGACGTTGGCCGGCAGCGTCGCCGGATCAGCGGCAAAACCGTGATTCTGGCTGGTGATCAGCACCTGCCCGGTTTCAAGGTCCTTGACCGGATGGTTGGCACCGTGATGGCCGAACTTCATTTTCAGGGTCTTGCCGCCTGCGGCCAGCGCCATCAACTGGTGGCCGAGACAGATGCCGAAAACCGGCAGGCGTCGATCGAGGAATTCGCGGATCGCCGCCACCGCATAGTCGCAAGGTTCCGGATCGCCGGGTCCGTTGGAGAGAAAGATGCCGTCGGGATTCATGGCCAGCACTTCCGCCGCGGGCGTCCTGGCCGGCACCACGGTGAGATCGCAGCCGCGCGAGGCCAGCATGCGCAGGATGTTGCGCTTGACGCCGAAGTCGTAGGCGACAACCTTGAAACGGAAGTTGTCGGGATGCGCAAAGCCGGCACCGAGCTTCCATTCGCCTTCACGCCAGGCATAGGCTTTCTGCACACTGACCACCTGGGCCAGATCCATGCCGGCCAGACCCGGGAAGGCGCGTGCCTGGGCCACGGCCGCATCGGCATCGAGATGTTGACCGGCTGCGTCGGCAGATAAGAGGCAGCCGGCCTGGGCGCCGTTTTCGCGCAGGATGCGTGTCAGTTTGCGCGTGTCGATGTCGGCCAGCCCCAGCACGTTCTCGGCGCGCAGGTAGGCATCAAGCGTCTGTTCGCTGCGAAAATTCGAGGCCAGCAGCGGCAGATCGCGGATCACCAGACCGGCGGCATGAATATGCGCCGCTTCGCAGTCCTGGCGATTGACGCCGTAATTGCCGATGTGGGGATAGGTGAGGGTGACGATCTGGCGGGCGTAGGACGGATCCGTCAGGATTTCCTGGTAGCCGGTCAGCGCGGTATTGAACACCACTTCGCCGACGCTGCCGCCGCTGGCGCCGATGCCCTTGCCTCTAAACACCGTTCCGTCGGCCAGGGCAAGAAGGGCGGGCGGAAAGTGAGGCACGATGGGGCTCCCGGAACAAGACAATTCGGCAATCGGAACCGGACACCGCTTGATTCACATGGCACCCGGCAAACCGTTAAATTATATCTTGTCGGCCGGTCCGTCGCAAACTCGCGACAACTCGCGCAACACGGGAAAGTCGCCGTCAATCAATCCCGCAGCTACTTCAGACCCAATACATCCTGCATATCGAACAGCCCGCTATCGCGCCCGTTGAGGAAACGGCCGGCGCGCAGCGCCCCCAGCGCATAGGGCATGCGACTGGCCGATTTGTGGGTGATCTCGATCCGCTCGCCGGCACCGGCAAACAGCACCGTATGGTCGCCGACGATATCGCCGCCGCGGATGGTGGAAAAGCCGATTTGTGTCGCCGGCCGTTCGCCGGTATGGCCTTCGCGACCATACACGGCGCACTCCGACAAGTCGCGGCCGAGCGCAGCGGCCACGACTTCGCCCATGTGCAAGGCAGTACCGGACGGCGCGTCCACTTTATGGCGATGGTGCGCCTCGATCACTTCGACGTCATAACCCTGGTTGAGGATGCGCGCAGCGATGTCAAGCATACGGAATACCGCATTGACGCCCACCGCCATGTTCGGCGCGAACACTATGGGGATTTCCTGCGCAGCCTCTTCGATGGCCTTCTTGCCCAGCGCCGAAAAACCGGTAGTACCTATAACCAGGCTGACGCGATGACGTCGACATGCGGCGAGGTGCTCCAGCGTGCCTTCCGGCCGCGTGAAGTCGATCAGACAGTCCGAGACCGCCAGCGCGGCATCGAGATCGGCAGTGATCCTGACGCCGCAGGGGGCGCCGACCAGGTCGCCGGCATCCTTACCGAGAAACGGACTGCTGCTGTGTTCGAGCGCCGCGGCCAGGGTACCGCCCGCATCCTGCTGCAGGGCCTCGATCAGGGTGCGACCCATGCGTCCCGAACTGCCGGCAATGGCATAGCGCAACTTTTCCATGCCCTACTTCTTGTCCAGTCCAGGAGCGTCGGGCGCGGGTGGCGCAGGGATGTCGATCACCTTTGCCGCTGGTCGCGGCGCTTCGGCCTTTGAACCATCCTCGGCCACCACATCGCCCGCCACGCGTGCCAGTTTGTTGTCCACAAAGAACACCGTCAGAGTCCGCTGCTGAACCTCTTCACGTCCGTGCCGGAAGCGATACACGTAATCCCAGCGGTCGTTGTGAAACATGTCGGCCACCAGCGGCGAGCCGAGAATGAAGCGCACCTGGTCGCGAGTAAGGCCCGGCTTCAACTGCGCCACCATCTCCTGGGTGACGAAGTTGCCCTGCCGCACATCGATGCGATAGGGCGAGAGATAGTTTGTGATCTGCGGGATCTGCGGTGTATTGGAACAGGCTGCCAGAAATGGCAGGAACAACAGGAATCGCTTCATCGGGAAATTCCGGAATAACCATCAGTTGATCGTGGCACCCCCATTCTGGCGCGCCTCGTCTGTTCCCAATTGTTGAAGTCTATTTCAGCAGGAATCGACGATTCCTGCTGAAATAGACTCCTATCCCAATCGGGCCGCGAAAACTATATCATAGCTGCCCGCCCTTCACTGTCCGCCCGTGCGGCCTCAGGCCGCGCTTACCGCTCCATGACCCATCCCGACGACCTCAAGAGCAGCGGCCTCAAGGCGACGTATCCGCGCCTCAAGATTCTCGATCTCTTCCGCAAGCTGCAGCACGAGGGCTCGCCGCGCCATGTCACGGCAGAAGATGTCTATCGCCACCTGCTGGCTGACGGCATCGACATCGGGCTGGCCACCGTCTATCGCGTGCTGACCCAGTTCGAGCAGGCCGGCTTGCTGCAACGCCACCATTTTGAGTCCGGCAAGTCGATTTTCGAACTGAATGAGGGACAGCATCACGACCATCTGGTGTGCGTGGACTGCGGCCGGGTGGAGGAATTCTTTGATGCCGCGATCGAAAAACGCCAGATAAAGATCGCGGAAGAACGCGGCTTCACCGTTCGCGAACACGCTCTTTATCTCTACGTCGAGTGCCAGAAGAAGGACTGCCCGCATCGCAAGGCGGCGAATTAAGGCTGAGGTTTGGAAGCATTTCTAACCTCGACCACCCTGGTCGCCATCGCCGAAATCGGCGACAAGACCCAGTTACTATCCTTCGTTCTCGCCGCCCGGCTGCGCAAACCGCTGCCCATCATTGCCGGCATCTTCGTTGCCACGGTGCTCAATCATGCCCTGGCCGGCTCGGTCGGCGTCTGGCTGGCGCAGTTGATCGCGCCGCAATGGCTGCCCTGGATCACCGGCTCGGTATTCATCGGCTTCGGCCTGTGGGCGCTGCACCCGGATGCGCTCGACGAAGACCCGAAGATTCATCGCGCCGGTGCTTTCATCACCACCACCATTGCCTTTTTCATCGCCGAAATGGGTGACAAGACGCAGTTCGCCACGATGGCGCTGGCGGCTCAGTTTCAGGGTGCGTTGATCGCCGTGGTAATGGGCACCACGCTGGGCATGATGCTGGCCAATGTGCCGGCGGTCATTGTCGGCGAACGCCTGGCCAAACGCCTGCCCCTGAACGCCATCCGCTGGATCGCCGCCGCCGTGTTCATCGCTACCGGCGTGGTGACCATGCTCGGTGCGCCGGGTCTTCCGGTCTAGCCCAGACCCAGCATTTCCGCCGCGTGGCGGCGGGTGGTTTCGGTTATTTTTTCGCCGCCCAGCATGCGCGCAATCTCGCCGATGCGGGCTTCCTGATCCAGCACACTGACCGAGGACGTCGTCGCCTCGCCACGCGTCTCCTTGGCGATCGACCATTGCCAGTCGGCCTGCGCCGCCACTTGCGGCAGATGCGTCACGCACAGCACCTGCCGCCGCTTGCCCAATTCACGCAGCATGCGGCCGACAATCTCGGCGACGCGACCGCCGATGCCGACATCGACTTCGTCAAAAATCAATGTGCCCGCCGGATTTGCCTGACTCGCGATGACCTGCAGGGCCAGACCGATGCGCGACAGTTCGCCGCCCGAAGCCACCTTGGCTAGCGCCCGCAGTGGCTGACCGGCATTGGCCGAGACGAGAAATTCGACGCTTTCGAGGCCGCAGGACGCGCCTTCGGCCAAGGGCTCCAGTGCAATTTCAAAGCGCCCCCCGGCCATGGCCAATTCCTGCATGCCGGTCGTCACCGCCGCAGACAATGCCTTGGCGGTCTTCGCTCGTAGCGCGGAAAGCTTCTTTGCGATCTCGCGAAAAGCCGCCTGCGCCTTTTGTTCCCTGTCAGCCAGCGCAGCCGGGTCGGCACGCAGCGTGAGTTCGGCCAGCCTGGCTTGCAACCCCAGCAAAAGATCGGGCAATTCCTCGGCCGTGACGCGATGCTTGCGCGCCATCTGCGTTACGGCATCGATGCGGTTGTCGAGTTCGTTCAGCCGCGCCGGATCGAGTTCCAGGCGATCCTGATAACGCCGTAGCGCCAGCGCCGACTCTTCGAGCTGGATCAGCGCCGTCTCGAACAAAGCGCCGGCCTCGCCCAGCGCTGCATCGAAGCCGGTCAGTTCCGTCAGCCGGGCACCGGCATGCTGCAACAGTGGCAGGCTCGCCGCCTCGCCCTCCTCAAGCACCGCCAGCGCGGCGCTCGCACCTTCCAGCAGGGCATTGGCATTGCCCAGCCGGCGCTGCTCCTGTTCTGTTTCCTGCCATTCATCGGCATTGAAGGCCAGTGCGACAAGCTCCTTCACCTGCCACTCGAGCAGTTCGCGCTCGCGCAGCGTGGCCTCAACATCCTTCTCCGCCGCCTGCCGCGCTTCACGCGCAGCGCGCCAGACGCCGTACGCCGTAGCCACTTCGCGTGCCAGCGCCATCGCACCGGCATGGGTATCAAGCAAGTCGCGTTGGGCGTCGCTGCGCAGCAGGGAATGATGGGCATTCTGACCATGGATGTCGGCAAGAAAATCTGCCACTTCGCGCATCTGTCCCAGCGTCGCCGCGGCACCATTGATATAGGCGCGGGAGCGACCGGCGCTGTCAATCACGCGGCGCAGCAGGCAGGCCTCGGTGTCGTAATCGTTGGCCTTGAGCCAGGCTTCCAGGGCGCCGCCCGGCGCCACATCGAACTCCGCCGAAACCTCGGCCCGTTCGGCACCGCTGCGCACCACGGTGGCATCCGCACGCTCACCCAGGGCCAGCGACAGCGCATCGACCAGAATCGATTTGCCGGCGCCGGTCTCGCCGGTAAGCGCGCCAAAACCGCAGCCGAACTCCAGTTCAAGCCGGTCGACAATGACAAAATCGCGGACGATCAAACGCAGGAGCATGTTCAGTGACGGGGAGTCGAGCTCCAGTGCAGCTTTTCGCGCAACATGGCGAAATAGCTGTAGCCCGGCGGATGCATCAAGGTGATATGGTGGCGCGACCGCACCATGCGCACCACATCGCCGGCACGAGCATCGAAGCGCGTCTGACCGTCGAAGTGAATGGCCGCATCGTGCGGCGGCAGCAGGGCGATATCGATCGTGCTGCTGTCGCTGACGGTAATGGGGCGGTTCGTGAGCGCGTGCGGGCACAGCGGCACGATGGCGATGCCGGGCACCGACGGATGGAGAATCGGGCCATTGGCCGACAGCGCATAGGCGGTCGATCCGGTGGGCGTGGCCACGATCAGGCCGTCGGCGCGCAAGACGTGGATCAACACGCCATCGACCTTGACTTCGAGTTCGATCATGCGGCCGATGTCACCCTTGTTGACCACCACATCGTTGAGCGCCAGCGTCTCAAAAGCCGGCTCGCCATCACGCAACACCTCAGCGGTGAGCAGAAACCTTTTCTCGCGGGAGAACTTTCCGTCCAGCAGCGCCGTGATGCTCTCGATCATGGTGCCAAGCGCGATGTCGGTCATGAAGCCAAGCCGCCCCTGATTGATGCCGACCAGCGGTACGTTGAACTTGGCCAATTGCCGCGCCGCATGCAGCATGGTGCCGTCGCCGCCGAGCACCACGGCAAGGTCGGCACGGACGCCGATCGCATCGTAGCCTGCCACCGCATAATCGCTGGCGCCCACCTCGGTAGCAGTATCCTCTTCAAGCAATACCTGGATGCCGCGCTGCCTCAGAAACGTGGCGAGCACCCGCAGCGATTCGGCAATTTCCCGGCTCTGATATTTGCCGATCAGGGCGATGGTATGAAAAGTGGAAAATGCGGCGGTATTCATCGGGCTGATTAAACCACAATTGGGGACTGCTTTTTTTGGCGAGTTGCCGGCTGGCGGCTTGTCGCGCTGTCCGCGCGGGGACCGTCCGGCGGACTGCTAGAATCAAGCCATGCTCGACTATCGCGCGCAAACCCTGCTCAAAACCCTGATCGAACGCTATATCGCCGAAGGTCAGCCGGTCGGTTCGCGCACGCTGTCGAAATATTCGGGCCTGGAACTCTCCCCGGCGACGATCCGCAACGTGATGTCGGATCTGGAAGAGATGGGTTTCATCGCCAGTCCGCACACCTCGGCCGGACGCGTGCCGACGCCGCTCGGCTACCGGCTCTTCGTCGATTCGCTGCTGACGGTGCGGCCCCTGGAGGGAATCGAACTATCCGAGATTCGGCAAGCCATCCAGCCCGACCAGCCGCAACTGGTGATCAGCCACGCGTCGCAATTGCTATCGCAACTCACCGCCTTTGCCGGCGTGGTGGTCGCGCCGCGCCGCCAGCAGCCGCGCATCCGCCAGATCGAGTTTCTCAGCCTGTCGGAAAAACGCATTCTGCTGATCATCGTCACCGCCGACGGCGACGTGCAGAACCGCATCCTGTTCACCCAGCGCAATTACAGCCCATCCGAACTGGTCATGGCGGCAAACTACCTGAACCAGAACTGCCTCGGCCTCGACTTTGACCAGGTCCGCGCGCGCGTGGTGGAAGAGCTGCGCCAGTTGCGCGCCGACGTGTCCGAACTGATGGCCGCGGCACTCGACGCCAGCAACCAGGCCATCGCCGACACCTCGATGCAATACGTCATCAGTGGCGAGAAGAACCTGCTCGGCGTCGAAGACCTGTCGTCCAACATGACGCGCTTGCGTCGCCTCTTCGATCTGTTCGAACAAAGAACCGGCCTCGCGCAATTGCTCGAACTCTCCTGCCGCGCCGAAGGCGTGCAGGTCTTCATCGGCGGCGAATCCGGCATTGCGCCGCTCGACGAATGCAGCGTGGTCGCCGCACCCTACGAGGTCGATGGCCAGATCGTCGGCACCATCGGCGTCATCGGCCCGACGCGCATGGCCTACGAGCGCGTCATTCCCATCGTCGACATCACTGCCAAGCTGTTGTCCTCGGCACTCTCGACGCCCTGACGACCCATGTCCCGCTACGCTCCCGAACCCGCGCAACAGCACGGCGCCCCACGCCGTACCGCCGTCCTGCTGGTGAATCTCGGCACGCCCGAGGCGCCCACCGCCGCGGCATTGCGCCGCTATCTCAAGCAGTTTCTGTGGGACCCGCGCGTGGTCGAGATCCCGCGTGCGGTCTGGTGGCTGATTCTCAACGGCATCATTCTCAACCTGCGCCCCGCCAAGTCGGCCGCCAAGTACGCGAAAATCTGGATGGTGGACGGCTCGCCGTTGAAGGTCCACACCGAGCGCCAGGCCAGGCTGCTCAAGGGCTGGCTGGGGGAGGCCGGCACCGCGGATATCGTCGTCGCGTCAGCCATGCGCTACGGTCAGCCCTCGATCGGCAGCACCCTCGACCAGTTCAAGCGCGACGGCGTCGAGCGCGTGCTGGTGGTGCCGCTCTACCCGCAATACGCGGCCAGCGCCACCGCCAGCGTGATGGACGATGTGGCCGACTGGCTCAAGCGCAGCCGCAACCCGCCGGAACTGCGCTTCGTCAAACACTTCCACGACCATCCCGGCTACATCGCCGCGCTGGCCGCCAGCGTGCGCGAACACTGGGCCGCGAACGGCAGGCCGGACAAGCTGGTGATGAGCTTTCACGGAGTACCGCGCCGCTCGCTCGATCTGGGCGATCCCTATCATTGCGAATGCCAGAAAACCGGACGATTGCTGGCGGAGGCGCTGGGCCTGACAGAGGATAACTACCTGATCACATTTCAATCGCGCTTTGGCAAAGCCGAGTGGCTGCAACCCTATACCCAGGCGACCCTGGAAAAGCTTGGCCGCGAAGGCACGGCGCGGGTCGATGTGATCTGCCCCGGCTTCGTCGCCGATTGCCTGGAGACGCTGGAAGAAATCGCGATGGAGTGCAAGGCGGCGTTCCTTTCATCCGGCGGCAAGGAATTCCATTACATCCCCTGCGTCAATGAACGGCTCGACTGGATCGCGGCACTGCGCGATCTGGTTTCGACTCACCTTTCCGGATGGCCGCTTGCCGCTCAAGCAGAACCTGCGGCGACCACGCGCGCCAAGGCATTGGGCGCCAAGGCCTGAGCCCATCTGTTCAGGGAAGCTGAGGGAGTCGGCGCTGGTGACACGCCGAAGTTGGCCTCCCTGGCGGCCAGCAATTCCAATTCAATATTTGCTGTTGATGGTTGAAATATCGGTGGCGGGCGGCCACTGCACCACGCGACGCTCTGCAGGTTACTCACGCCAGGGTTTGCGTTAGATCAAGTCCAGACGATTGAAGCTGCACGCAAGCGCGCGTATGGAGTATCGTCAGATCACAATTTCATACCTGTGACTCGGGCCATGAACAACAACTCCCTGGACGCGAACTCGTCGTCCGCCGTCCTTCGCAGTGCGGTGATTGCTGCGCTGGCCTGGACGACGGTACTGGCCGGGTCTTTGGCCTGGTACCTGGTGGGCAACGACCAGCAGACGCTCGCCATCGCCCGCCGCGAAGCGGCCGCCTACATCGCCAAGGACATCGCCTTCCGCGCCTGGGCCACTTCCCACGGCGGAGTCTATGTCCCGCCGACCGAGAGAACGCCGCCAAATCCCTACCTGGCCGGAATACCGAACCGCGACGTGGAAACCACGTCCGGCAAGAAACTGACCCTGATGAATCCGGCCTACGTCCTGCGCGAACTGCAAACGCATTTCGCCGGGCCGTTCGGTGAGAAGGGGCGAATCACCAGCCTGCAACCACTCAATCCCATCAACGCCCCGGACGCATGGGAGCGTTCCGCGCTGCTGCGCTGCGCGGAGGGGGCACAGGAAGTGTCGGCGGTCAGCGATCTCGACGGAATACCCCATTTGCGCGTGATGAAGCCTTTCATCGTCGAGCAAGGCTGCCTCAAATGCCACGGCCGGCAAGGCTACAAGGTCGGCGACGTGCGCGGCGGAATTGTCGTATCGCTCTCCCTCGAACCGTTCTACGCGGACTCCCGTCGAACGTACCGCAATCTGATGGCCGGTCATGGCGCCGTATGGTTCATCGGCCTGATGGGCATCGGTTTCGTGACACGCCAGAACCGGCGGCGCGAGTCGGAACGCAAGGTGGCGGACGACATTCTGAGGAGCAACGAATCGAGCCTGGCGGCAGCGCAGCGCATCGCCCATCTGGGCAACTGGGAACTCGATCTGGTCAGCAACGTGCTGACCTGGTCGCCGGAGATCTATCGAATTTTCGAGATCGATCCACGGGAATTCGGCGCTTCCTATGACGCCTTTCTGGCGGCGATCCATCCTGACGATCGGGCGATGGTCAATCAGGCCTACACGGATTCGGTGGCCAGCCGTATACCCTACGACATCGTGCATCGACTCCTGATGAAGGACGGCAGGATCAAGTACGTCAATGAGAAATGCGAAACCCGCTACGGGGTCGACGGCAAGCCGCTGCGCTCCCTCGGCACCGTGCATGACATCACCGAGCGCCAGCGCGCCGAGGAACAGGTTCGCGCACTGAATCAGGAACTCGAACAGCGTGTAAAAGATCGCACAGTACAGCTCGAAACTGCCAACAAGGAACTCGAAGCCTTTGCCTATTCCGTTTCCCACGATCTACGGGCGCCCTTGCGGGCGATTGACGGCTTCTCGCACATCCTGCTCGAAGACTACGCGGACAAGCTCGATGCCGACGGCCGACATTATCTCGACGTGGTGCGCGCCAATACGGTCAAGATGGGGCAGCTGATCGACGACATCCTGAGTTTCTCGCGCATGAGCCGCCGCGACATCGAAACCGCGGATCTCAACATCGGGGCACTGGCGCAATCCGTGTTCGAGGAATTGCGAGCGGCCGCGCCCGGACGCACGCTACGCCTGCAGCTCGGCGATCTGCCGGCGGCGCGGGGCGATCGAGCGATGATACGGCAGGTGCTGACCAACCTGATTTCGAACGCGATCAAGTTCACCGGGCCGCGAGCGGAAGCGGTGATCGAGATCGGCGGCACTGCCGACGCGAACGAAAACCACTACTACGTCCGCGACAACGGCGTCGGTTTCGACATGCAATACGTCGACAAACTATTCGGCGTTTTCCAGCGCCTGCACGCCGCCGAAGAGTTCGAGGGCACCGGCATCGGTCTGGCGATCGTCAAGCGCATCGTCACCCGCCACGGCGGCCGGGTATGGGCGGAAAGCCAACTCGGCGAAGGCGCAACGATTCACTTCACCTTGCCCGCGGATCGCGCGAGCGGCTAAGGGCAGGCGGGGCAGGCCAGCCATGTCCAGCAACGGCACATTGCGTTTCCCCGATTCGGCAACGTCTTCCGCGCCATTTGTCAGGTGGATGGTGGCAGGCGTCGCGCTGATCAACCTGTTCGTCTTCGGCGTAATGGCGTTTTCGCTATATCAGAGCTTTGGCGAGTCCGAGGAGCGCGCCGAGCTTACCGCGCAGAATCTATCGCAACTGCTGGCGCGGGATATCGGCGGGGACATCGACAGAATTGATTTGGCACTACTTGCTGCGGCGGACGAAATAGAGCGCCAGCTAGCCGATGGCGGCATAGACCAGCGGGCCCTAAATGCCTTTCTGTCTCGGCAGCAGCAGCGGCTGCCTGCAATTTTCAGCCTGCGCGCGTCTGATTCGAATGGCATTGTCCGGTATGGTTTCGGTGTGGATCCCGAAGCTCGGGTCATGAATGTTGATCGTGAATACTTCAGGCGCCAGCGCGATAATCCCGGAGCCGGACTGGTGATCACCAAGCCGGTGATAACACGCATCGACAAGCGATGGGCAATTCCGATGTCGCGGCCCATTCATCTGGCGAATGGTTCGTTTGGCGGAGTGGTCTACGCGAATGTTTCACTGGATCATCTCATCAACACTCTTGCCACGGTCGATGCCGGCCAACATGGCTCGGTTTCCCTGCGCGACGAAGAACAGACGGTCTTCGCCGTCTATCCGGCACCCGCCGACATAGACAAAGTCATTGCCGGGAAGCTCGTTGTACCCGAGTTGCAGGAACTGATCCGGACCGGTCGCGACGCCGGAACCTACGTTACCGCTCACACGGTCGACGGCGTCGAACGGAAGTTCGCCGCGCGCCGGGTGCCCGACTATCCGCTCTACGTTGTCGTCGGCAGGGCTACCCAAGAATATATGGCCCACTGGCACGATCAGGCGCTCAAGACCGCAATGCTGGCGGTGCTGTTCTGCCTGACCACGCTGATATCGTCGTGGCTGATCTACCGCGGCTGGAAGCGGCAGGCGGTCGCCGCCCATGAGTTGGCGCGCGAGGAGGAAAAGTTCCACACCGTGGCCGACTACACCTACGACTGGGAATACTGGGAAGGACCCGCGCAGGAAATACTCTACATGTCCCCATCGTGCGAACGCGTGACGGGATATTCGCCGGCAGAGTTCCTCGCCGAACCGGATCTGCTCTCCCGCATTATCCATCCTGACGACCTGCATCTGATGACGGCCCATCGACACGATGTGGCGGACGAGAACGAAGCGGCGGTAGACTTCCGCATCGTGCGGCGGGATGGCGAGATCCGCTGGATTGCCCATGGTTGCCAGTCCGTGTACGGGCGCGACGGCCAATTCATGGGTCGGCGGGTCAAT
Source organism: Sulfuritalea sp. (assembly GCA_030651305.1). GTDB lineage: Bacteria > Pseudomonadota > Gammaproteobacteria > Burkholderiales > Rhodocyclaceae > Sulfuritalea. Next base: position 13,512 of record JAUSCI010000005.1, read on the forward strand.
AACCGTGACGTCACGGAACGCAGACAGGCCGAGTCCGAGGTTCGTCTGGCGTATGCCTACAATCGCAGCCTTATCGAGGCGAGCCTTGACCCGCTGGTGACGATCGGCCCGGACGGCAAGATAACCGACGTGAATTCGGCGACGGAGGAAGTGACCGGCTGCGCCAGGACTGAACTGATCGGTATGGAGTTTTCGGACTATTTCTCCGATCCCGCCCGCGCCCGCGCCGGCTATCTGCAGGTATTCCGCGAGGGCACGGTGCACGACTACGAACTGGAGATTCGTCACCGGGACGGACATTTGACGCCAGTACGCTATAACGCCTCGATCTATAGCGACGATGCCGGCAAGGTCATTGGCATTTTCGCCGCTGCCCGCGATATTTCCGAGCGCAAGCAAGCCGAGGCGGCAGTGCAACGGCTCAACGCCGAACTCGAACAGCGGGTGGCGCAACGCACCGCCGAGCTGGAAGCCGCCAACAAGGAGCTGGAAGAATTTTCGTATTCGATTTCCCACGACTTGCGCACGCCCTTGCGCGCCATTGCCGGATTCGCCCGGATCATTGTCGATGAACATGCCACCAGCCTCGACAGCGAAGGTCGGCGCCTGCTCGACGTGGTCGGCACGAACACGGTGCGCATGGGCCAGCTGATCGACGAATTGCTCGAGTTCCTGCGGATCGGTCGACGCCAGATGGCATTCGGGCCGGTGGACGCGGTGCAACTGGTTCGGGAACTCTTTGCCGAGTTGCAGGCGTCGGTGCCGGACCGCAAGCTGGCCCTGGATGTGCAGAACCTGCCGCCGCTATGGGGAGACCGGAGCATGATCCGGCGCCTGCTGCAGAACCTGCTGTCGAATGCGATCAAGTTCACCCGACCGCGCGCGCAAGCGGTTATCGAGATCGGCGGCAGCCGCGACGGCGATGAAAACCACTACTTCATCAAGGACAACGGCGTAGGATTCGACATGAAGTACGCCAACAAGCTGTTCAAGGTCTTTGAGCACGTCCATCCGGCGGGACAATTCGAAGGCAGCGGCACCGGACTGGCGATGGTCAGGCGCATCGTCGGTCGTCACGGCGGACGCGTCTGGGCCGAAGGCCAGGTAGACGCCGGTGCGACGATCCATTTCACCTTGCCGGCAAAGGAGCATCACGATGACACAGGCAAATGATGCAGTCGAAATCCTTCTGGTGGAAGACACGCCGACCGACGCGGAACTGACCATCCGGGCGCTGAAGAAGCACAGCCTGGTCAATAGCCTGGTCTGGGTAAAGGATGGCGCCGAGGCGCTCGATTTCCTGTTCGGCGCCGGCGCCTACGCCGGACGCAACTGCGCCCACCTGCCCAAGGTGGTGCTGCTCGATCTGCGCCTGCCGCGCCTCAGTGGAATCGAGGTGCTGCGCCGGATCAAGAACGACGAGCGCACCTCGACGATTCCGGTCGTGGTGCTGACATCTTCGAAGGAAGACGTCGATATCGAGGAGTGCTACCGACTCGGGGTCAACAGCTACATCACGAAACCGGTATCCTTCGACGAGTTCGTCAAGGTAGTGAGCGAACTAGGCCTTTACTGGCTGCTACTGAACAAGATACCCAGCAAGTGACCGGCAATGCCGAATGATCTGAAAATACTGATGCTGGAGGACGAGCCGGCCGACGCCGAACTCTCCTCGCGGGCGCTGCGCAAAGCCGGCATCGGCTTCTCATCCGTGCGCGTAGACACCCGGAATGGCTTCGTCGCGGCGCTGGAGGAATTTCGCCCCGATATCATCCTGGCCGACTTCCATCTGCCGACCTTTGACGGGATGTCGGCGCTGGCCATCGCCGTGGCACAAGCGCCAGACGTGCCTTTCATTTTCGTTTCCGGCGCGATGGGCGAAGAGTTGGCCATCGAAACCCTGCACCAGGGCGCGGCCGACTACGTCCTCAAGGACCGCCTCGTCAAGCTCGCCCCGGCGGTCACTCGCGCCTTGCAGGAAGCCACGGAACGCAGCCTGCGCCACCGCGCCGAGACGGAACTGGCAGCGAGCGAGGAGCGTTTCCGCAAAATCGCCGAGTCGGCCCAGGATGGCATGATCATCGTCGATCAGGACGAGCTGATCACCTACTGGAATCAGGCGGCGGAAAAGATATTGGGCTACACCGCGGCGGAAACCCTCGGCAAGCCGTTGCACGAGCTGTTGGCGCCCGCGCGCTATCACGATGCCTTCCGCCAGAACTGGGCCCGCTTCCGCGAGACCGGCCAGGGGGAGGTGGTCGGCCACACCCTGGAACTTTCAGCCGTGCGCAAGGGCGGCGAGGAGTTTCCGATCGAACTGTCGATTTCTTCTGTGAAAATCGACGGTCGTTGGCACGCCACGGGAATCCTGCGCGACATTTCCGAGCGACGCCGGGCCGAGGCGGTGCGCCGCGAATTGGCCGCAATCGTCGAGGCGTCCGAGGATGCCATCATCGGCGCGGCCATGGATGGCCACATCACGACCTGGAACAACGGCGCCGCGAAGATGTACGGCTACGGTGCAAATGAGACCATAGGCCAATCGGCGAAGATGCTGGTACCGGAGAAGCGCCAGCATGAGATAGACGATTTGATAGCCATTCTCGGTAGTGGCAGGAGCGTCGCACATCACGAGACGTCGCGGCGGCGCAAAGACGGCCGCCTGATCGACGTATCCGTATCGCTCTCGCCGATCCGCGACTCGTCGGGAACGATCAGCGGCATTTCCACCATTGCCCGCGACATCACCGAACGCAAGGTCGCCGAGCGGGCCCTGCAGCGAAGCAACCGGTTTCTGCGAACTCTGAGCCGTTGCAACGAAACCCTGGTTCATGCCACTGACGAACTCGGACTACTGGGAGACATGTGCCGCGTGGTGGTGGAAGCGGGCGGCTTTCCGATGGCTTGGGTCGGCTACGCCATGACCGATGAGGGCCAGGCCATCCGGCCGATGGCTCAATTCGGCGAACACGCTGCAGAATATGTGGCGACCCTCGCTCTGACCTGGGCCGACTCGGAACGAGGCCAGGGGCCGACCGGTCGCGCCGTGCGCAGCGGGCAGATCCAGGTGGCCGAGGATATCGCCACCGAAGCGGGCTTCATCCCGTGGCGCAAGCGCGCACTGGAACTCGGCTACCGTTCGAGCGTCGCCCTGCCGCTCAGGACCAATCACGAGGTGATGGGCACTCTCAACATCTACGCGGCGGAGGTCGGAGAGTTTGGCGAAGATGAAGTTGGCCTGCTCGCCGAGCTCGCCGCGGACCTTGCCTTCGGCATTGTCACGGTGCGCACCCGTGCCGAGCAGCAGGAAAGTGCCCACAAGCTGGAAAAGGCCTTGGAGAATACGATCCAGGCAATCGCCACGACGATCGAGACACGTGATCCCTACACAGCTGGGCACCAGCAGCGGGTCAGCCGGCTGGCGGCAGCCATTGCCCGCGAAATGGGCCTCAACCAAGCACGGGTGACCGGCGTCCAGCGCGGCGCCGAGATTCACGATATCGGCAAGATCTATGTGCCGGCAGAAATATTGAATCGTCCGGGGAAGCTCAGCGACATCGAGTTCTCGATGATCAAGACTCATCCCCAGGTCGGCTATGACATCATCAAGGACATCGAATTTCCCTGGCCGATCGCCGAGATGATCCTCCAGCATCACGAACGGCTGGACGGCAGCGGTTATCCGCATGGCCTGACGGGCAACGCCATCTCACTGGAAGCGAAGATCATTGCCGTAGCCGACGTTGTTGAGGCCATGATGAACCACCGCCCTTACCGCCCTGCGCTGGGCCTCGACTCGGCACTGGAGGCGATCGACCGGGGCAGCGGCCGGCTGTACGATGCGGCGGTGGTCGCGGCCTGCACGCGGCTGCTGGGCAGCGGCGAATTTGTTGTCTGACGCGGATTTCTCGCCAGACGCGACCGAAACCGTGCCTTGAATTTCCTGACCGCATCCATATATCAGTAAGACCTGATATATGGAGCGCACCATGTCCGAGCCCCTGATCGTCGTTTGCCCCCACTGCCATGCCGCCAATCGCGTGCCTGCCCAACGCGTTGCCGATGGCGCCACCTGCGGCAAGTGCAAGGCCCGCCTGTTCGCCGGCGAGCCAGTGGAACTCACCGCGGCGAACTTCGATACCCACGCCGGACGCTCCGACATTCCCCTGCTGGTCGATTTCTGGGCGCCCTGGTGCGGGCCCTGTCGAACCATGGCGCCAGCCTTCGCCCTGGCGGCGAAACAGCTTGAGCCGGAGTTCCGCCTGGCGAAAGTGAATACCGAGGAAGAACAACAGTTGGCGGCGCGCTTCGGCATTCGCTCGATTCCAACGCTGGCCCTGTTCAGGAATGGCCATGAAGTCGCGCGTCAGGCCGGGGCAATGGATGCCGCCAGCCTGATGCGCTGGGTACGCAGCCAGAAATAATTGTTCAAGGCGGCACTTGAAGCTGCCCGATTCACCCTCATCTGGGTCGGGTTTCTTCCGGAGCCCGACCCATGCAGCACAAGCCACACACCCACCGCGCCAAACCAGACACCGAAGCCGCGTCCGACTCGGGCCAGCCCGACCCGGTCGCCGTATCACCAGCGCCGACTCCTGAAACTGCGCCGGAAGGCACAGTGATGCCGAGCCTGGAAGAGATGCTCCAGACCGCCGAACTCAAGGCCGCCGAGCATCACGATGCTTGGCTGCGCGCCAAGGCCGAGACCGAGAACGTGCGCCGCCGCGCCCAGGAAGACATCGGCAAGGCCGGCAAATTCGCCGTCGAGAAGTTCTCCGGCGAAATGCTGGCAGTCAAGGACAGCCTCGAAGCCGCGCTGGCCAGCGAAAATCAGAGCGCCGAACACCTCAAGGCCGGCGTCGAAGTGACTCTCAGGCAGTTGATTGCGGCCTTCGAGAAATCCGGCCTGGCGGAGATCAATCCGCTCGGCGAAAAGTTCGATCCGCACCTGCACCAGGCCATCAGCCAGATCGAGGCGCCGGACGCCGCGACCGAAGCCAATACCGTGCTCACCGTCCTGCAAAAGGGTTATGCCCTGCATGGGCGCGTGATTCGCCCAGCACTGGTGGTGGTTTCGAAGGCCAAGGCTTGAAGCGGCACGCAATACCCCCATATGGAAAACGTGAAATGTGAAACGTGAAAAGTGAAACGTAGAAGCCCCCGGCATCGGACATCACGTTTCACGTTTCACGTTTCACTCAAGATTGAAGCGACAGTCAAACAAAGGAAAAAATCATGGGCAAGATCATCGGTATCGACCTCGGCACCACCAACAGCTGCGTCGCCATCATGGAAGGCGGCAAGCCGAAAGTCATCGAAAATTCGGAAGGCGCGCGCACCACGCCGTCCATCGTCGCCTATGCGGAAGATGGCGAGATCCTCTGCGGCGCTTCGGCCAAGCGCCAGGCGGTGACCAACTCGAAGAACACCCTGTTCGCCGTCAAGCGCCTGATCGGCCGCCGCTTCGAAGAGAAGGAAGTGCAAAAGGACATCAACATGATGCCCTTCAAGATCGTCAAGGCCGGCAATGGCGACGCCTGGGTCGAAGTGCGCAATGAAAAAATGGCGCCGCCGCAGATTTCCGCCGAAGTACTGCGCAAGATGAAGAAAACCGCCGAAGACTACCTCGGCGAGGAAGTCACCGAGGCCGTGATCACCGTGCCCGCCTACTTCAACGACAGCCAGCGCCAGGCCACCAAGGATGCCGGCCGCATCGCCGGCCTCGATGTCAAGCGCATCATCAACGAGCCGACCGCAGCGGCATTGGCCTTCGGCATGGACAAGCAGGAAGGCGACCGCAAGATTGCCGTGTATGACCTCGGCGGCGGCACCTTCGACATCTCCATCATCGAAATCGCCGAACTCGACGGCGAGCACCAGTTCGAGGTGCTGTCCACCAACGGCGACACCTTCCTCGGCGGCGAAGACTTCGACCAGCGCCTGATCGAGTACGTCGTGACCGAGTTCAAGAAGGAACAGGGCGTCGACCTGAAGAACGACGTGCTGGCCCTGCAACGCCTCAAGGAAGCCGCAGAGAAGGCCAAGATCGAGCTGTCCTCGGCCCAGCAGACCGAATTCAACCTGCCCTACATCACGGCGGATGCCACTGGGCCGAAGCATCTGGCGATGAAGCTGACCCGCGCCAAGTACGAATCGCTGGTGGAGGACCTGATCGCCCGCACCATCGAGCCTTGCCGCATCGCCATCAAGGATGCCGGCGTCAAGGTTTCCGACCTCACCGACGTGATCCTGGTCGGCGGCATGACGCGCATGCCCAAGGTGCAGGAGAAGGTCAAGGAATTCTTCGGCAAGGAACCCCGTCGCGACGTCAACCCCGACGAAGCAGTTGCGGTCGGCGCCGCAATTCAGGGCGGCGTACTGCAGGGCGAAGTCAAGGACGTGCTGCTGCTCGACGTCTGCCCGTTGTCCCTGGGCATCGAAACCCTCGGTGGCGTGATGACCAAGCTGATCACCAAGAACACCACCATCCCGACCAAGACCAGCCAGACCTTCTCCACCGCCGACGACAACCAGAGCGCAGTGACCATCCACGTCATGCAGGGTGAGCGCGAAATGGCCAGCGGCAACAAGAGTCTCGGCCAGTTCAACCTGACCGACATTCCGCCGTCGCCGCGCGGCATGCCGCAGATCGAGGTCACTTTCGACATCGATGCGAACGGCATTCTGCATGTTTCGGCCAAGGACAAGGGCACCGGCAAGGAAAACAAGATCACCATCAAGGCCAACTCGGGACTGTCCGAAACCGAGATCCAGAACATGGTGAAGGACGCCGAAGCCCACGCCGAGGAAGACCACAAGGCCCGCGAACTGGTCGACGCGCGCAACCAGTGCGACGCCATGGTGCATTCGATCAAGAAGTCGCTTGCCGAACACGGCGACAAGATCGAAGCCGACGAAAAGGCCAGGATCGAAGCGGCGATCAAGGAAGCCGAAGACGTTCTGAAGGACGGCGACAAAGCCGCCATCGAAGCCAAGACCGAAGCGCTGGCGAAAGCTTCGCAAAAACTCGGCGAAAAGATTTACGGTGACGCGCAGGGTGCGGCGGGCGCTGCCGGTGCCGGCGGTGCGCCAGGTGCCGGTCACAGCGGCGGCGAGGCGAAGAAAGATGACAGTGATGTCGTTGATGCGGAGTTCACCGAAGTAAAAGATCGAAAGGCGTGAAACGGGAAACGTGAAAAGTGAAACGTGGTCACCGCGAGCTCCGGGTTTGGCAGGAAGCCATGGCACTGGTGGAACTCGTCTACGCGATCACGTCGACCTTTCCGAAGGATGAACAATTCGGCTTGACCAGTCAAATGCGGCGGGCAGCGGTCTCTGTTCCTGCCAATATTGCAGAGGGTGCGGCCCGCAACGGTACCAAGGAATTGCTTCATTTCCTCGGTATCGCCTCGGGTTCGCTATCCGAACTGGACACCCATCTTGAACTTTCATCCCGATTGAAATTCGTCGCCGACGCGAGTGACGTCCAGAATAAAATCGACCAGGTATCCGCACTGATAATGGCGCTATCCAAATCCTTGCGGCAGAAGCTCTGAGCCAGACACGTTTCACATTTCACTTTTCACATTTCACGACTCATGAGCAAACGCGACTACTACGAAATCCTCGGCGTCAACCGCGACGCTGCCGAAGAGGACATCAAGAAGGCCTACCGCAAGCTGGCCATGAAGCACCATCCCGACCGCAATCCGGACAATCCCAAGGCCGAGGATCAATTCAAGGAAGCCAAGGAAGCCTACGAGATCCTTTCCGACGCGAAGAAACGTGCGGCCTATGATCAATACGGCCACGCCGGCGTCGATCCACAGGCGGCCGGCGGCGCGGGCATGGGCGGCTTTGCCGACGCCTTCTCTGACATTTTCGGCGACATCTTCGGTGCCGGCGGTGCGCGCGGCGGCGGACGCTCCAACGTCTATCGCGGCGCCGACCTGCGCTACAACCTCGAAGTCACCCTGGAAGACGCGGCGCGCGGCACCGAAACCCGCATTCGCATTCCCACCATGGCGGAATGCGAAACCTGCAGCGGCAGCGGCGCCAAGAAAGGCACCGAACCCAAGACCTGCCCGACCTGTGGCGGCCACGGCCAGGTGCGCATGCAGCAGGGTTTCTTCTCGATCCAGCAAACCTGCCCGAAGTGCCACGGCACCGGCCGCTACATCGCCGACCCCTGCGGCACCTGCCATGGCGCCGGCCGCGTCAAGCAGCACAAGACCCTGTCGGTCAAGATTCCGTCGGGGATCGACGAAGGCGATCGCATCCGGCTCACCGGCGAGGGCGAACTCGGCGTCAATGGTGGCCCGCCGGGCGACCTCTATGTTCAGATCCACCTCAAGGCCCACGCGGTATTCCAGCGCGACCATGACGACCTGCATTGCGAAATGCCGCTCAGTTTTGCCACCGCGGCGCTCGGCGGTGAAATCGAAATCCCCACCCTCGACGGCGTCGCCAAGCTCAAGGTCCCCGCCGAAACGCAGACTGGCAAGGTATTCCGCCTGCGCGGCAAGGGCATCAAGGGCGTCCGCTCAGCCGGCCGCGGCGACCTGCTCTGCCATGTCGTGCTGGAAACGCCCGTCAGCCTCACCGACCGGCAGAAGGAACTGCTGCAGGAATTCGAGGTGATCAGCCAGGGCAACGCCCAACGACACAGCCCGCGCGCGCAAAGCTGGCTGGATCGGGTGAAGGATTTCTTCAGCGGCTGAATCGCGCTGCCCAGGAGTTATGCCTCCGGCGGAGCCGGGGGCGGTATCCCTTGCGGACGGCTCTGGTGATACGGCGGCATGGCGTCAGCTGGCGGCCGCACTCAAGGCGCAGTTCCCTGATCGTCGGGGCCGCGCCTTACGCAGCGTTTTCCGTTCCCGGCTTCGCCGCGAAAAAGTGAAAGCTGTTTCCCCTCTGTTTCGCGCCGTACATGGCGGCATCGGCGGCTTTGACCAGTGCGCCCGCGTCCGCGCCGTCTGCGGGATAGAGCGCGATGCCGATGCTGGTCCCGATTTCGACCCGCCGCTTTTCACTGCCGATCTGGAACGGCGTCACAACAGCGGCAATGATTTTCCTCGCGACGGTTTCCGCGTCCTCGCGCCTGGCGACGTCGGACAGGATCACGGTGAATTCATCGCCGCCGACGCGGGCCACGGTGTCTGATCCGCGCACCTGACGCCGGATTCTCGCGGCGACGGCTTGCAACAGTTCGTCGCCGGCGGTATGCCCCAGGGTATCGTTCACCGGCTTGAACTTGTCCAGGTCGAGGTAGAGCAACGCGAACTGGCGCGAGTCGCGTTTGGCCAGATTGATCGCCTGGCTTAACCGGTCGTTGAACAGTAGCCGGTTCGGCAGGCCGGTAAGGCTGTCGTGATGCGCCACGCGCTGGATGCGCTCTTCCGCCAGCTTGTGTTCGGTGATGTCCTTCGTCACAACAAAGCATCCCAATACCTTCCCTTGGTCTCCGATATGCGGCAGAAGATTGACCTCGAGGTAGCGAGGCTCTCCGTTCGCAAGCTTGCGCGTCCTCTCGTAAGTAACCGTTTGGCCCTGCAGCGCTTGCGCGAAATAGCCTTCGATCTCGCGGTAGGCTTCTTCCCCGACGACCTCGCTCAAGTGCCTGCCGACCACGTCCGCCGGGTCGAAACCGAAGAACTCGGCATAGCGCTTGTTGGCGAAGAGGAAGCGCAGATTCTCGTCCAGGGAGACGGTCATGGCCGGAACGTTGTCGGCAAACAGCCGCAATTGCGCCGCGCTGTCGATCAGGGCCAGTTCTGTGCGCCTGCGCTCGGTGATGTCCTGCACGGTTCCGGTGAGTGCGACTACCTTGCCGTCGTCGCCGCGACTCGCGTGTACAGTCGTCTCGACCTGTCTCAGGCTGCCGTCGGGGCGCAGCACGCGGAATTCCAGCTGATGGTCTGCGCCCTCTTCGACGGCCTGGCGCATGGTCGAGCGCAGCCTGGGCCAGTCCTCCGGATGGGTGACGGCCCGGAGCTCACTAGGGCCCTGCGGCGCCCCCAGGCTGGGGTCGCGCCGATAGATGTGAAACAGCTCCTCGGACCAGACCATGCGCCGCGACCAGTGGTCGTAGCTCCAACTGCCGATATGCGCCATGCGCTGCGCCGCCGCGAGCCGGCTTTCACTGCGCATGGTCAACTGTGCTGATCGCCACATGCGCTCGTGCACGATGAAAAAATAGATCACCAGCAATACGAGCAAAAGCGTGACGAATATCGCCGTCAGGCGGTATTCGGCTACCGAACGCTTCCAGTGCTCCGCGCTGATGTCGACCACAAGCACCCCCGCCACGGCATGGGTGCGCGAATCGCGAATCGGCGCGAACGCCGAGAGCAGGTTGCCGCTAGCGCTGCGATAGGGACCGAGCGTGGTCAATTTGCCGGAAGAGAACGATTCCAGCAGTTCCTTGGGCGGTCGTTCATAGGCGGCGCCGGATTCCGGGCGGCCCGGATTCTTCGCATCGACGGTCACGACCTCGATGGTCTTGCCGCCGCGAAGAACGAGAAGGCGCAGGGAGCGCACCTCGGAATTAGCATGATATACCGCCTGCATTTGTCCGCGCAGATGCCGATAGTTCGCATCGTCCCAATCCAGGGTGTTTTCGCGCAAGGGGGCGAGTTCTTCCGGGCTGAACCCGGCCGCCGCCGTCCCCGCCTGAACCTGGAGAATGTCGCGCACTTCGTCGTCGGACCAATCGCTGGCGAACTCGGCAAAGCGCCATCCCGCCGCCAGCGTCACGGCAAGCATAATGGCGAGGCCGTAGCCTAGCGGTGCAACGCCCCGGTTTTCCGCCGCCGGCAGGTCGTTCCGGCGCAAGCGCGCCGCGTACGCCCACAGCGCAGTCGCAATGAGCACGCCCAATGTGGTCCGGAATAACTGGATCGGTACGCCGACTGCCGAATGGAACCCGTCTGCGTTGAGGACCGAGGCGGGAAAGAACGGCGCATTCGGCACGATGGCGCCTGCGGCAAGGGCGTACGCGGCCATGCCGATCGCGGCCACGGCCAGAAAGCCGCGGCTGCGTTCGTCCTTCTGGTGCAGCCGGTACAGTGCCCAGGCTGCCCACAGGCCGCCGGACAGCGCCAGCGCGTAACGCGTCGTCGCCTGCAGGCCCGCGAATCCGCCGAGGGCGCCCGAGGCGGCGAGCGCAAGCAGCGGCAGATAGAGCCACCTGCCGGGTCCCCTGCACTGCAGTTTGCCCAGAGTCCTGCGGCCAAATTCGCACAGGAACACGAACGACAGGGCCATGAGGGCGAAGCGTACGCTGCCAAAAACAGGAGTGTCCTGCAGATCGATCGCAATTATTTCCAACCATTCCGTGACGCCGTGAGCCAGTCCGAACCCGCCGAGCCAGGTCCAGGGCGTGCCGCGTGCCGACTCCTTGGGAATGATGGCGCAAATGGTCGCGACCAGGACGAACGCCAGGCCGTAGACAAAGTACACGTAGTCGAGGTCGTATTGAAAATAGAAGGCCATCGCTTAGCTCCTTCTGCTGTGGCTTGCCATGCCCGCCGCTGCCGCCAGCTTCATATCGCGCTCGCCCGCAGCCATGGCGTTGCGTCCCGAGTTGCGGGCGCGTCGTGCGCAATCAGTATCGGCGCCATGATACGTCACCCGGCGCGGGGCGGAGAAAGGAATCTTGTTTCGAAGATCTCGCCCGGCACTGGTTTGCTGAACAAATAGCCCTGCATTTCGTCGCAGTCCAGCAAGCCCAGCAAACGCGATTGCTCGTCGGTTTCGACGCCCTCCGCCACCACCTTGAGCTTCAGCGAATGCGCCAGGTTGATGATGGTGGAAACCAGCGCCATGCCCTGCGGTCCCCTCGTCATGTCGAACACGAACGAGCGGTCGATCTTCAGCGTATCGACCGGCAACTTGGCGAGGTAGCTCAGTGAGGAAAAACCGGTGCCGAAATCGTCGATGGCGATGCTGACGCCCATGGCGCGGATCGCCTGCAGGCTGGCGATGTTGTGCTTGACGTCCTGCATGATCACGCTTTCCGTGATTTCAAGTTCCAGCCCGGCCGCCGCCTGCGCACCGGTACCGATGGCCTGCTCGACCTCGGCGATGAAGCCACGCTGGCGCAGTTGCAGCGGCGACACATTCACCGCGATACGCACCGCCGCGAGGCCCGCGGCACGCCAGCGCAAATAGTCGGCGACGGCCTGGCGCAATGCCCACTGACCAACGTCATAGATCAGTCCGGTTTCTTCCAGGATCGGAATGAAGCGGCCCGGCGGCACCAGGCCGGTACTCGGATCGTTCCAGCGGATCAGCGCCTCGGCGCTGGTCATCCTGCCGGTCGCGAGGTTCACTTTGGGCTGGTAATGCAGCACGAACTCGCCGTTGTCGAGCGCCTGGCGCAGCTGGTTTTCCAGGGTCAGCTTGCCGGCCACGGCTGCGGTCATTTCCTGTGCATAGAACAGGTAGCGCTCGCCGCTCGCCTTGGCCTTCTTCAGCGCCGCCTCGGCGTGCCTGAACAAGGTGTCGGCATCGGTACCGTCATCCGGAAACAATGCGACGCCGACTTTGAAGGCGATGCGGAACACGGCATCATTGAGGCGGAACGGATGGTTCAGGAAAGCGTCATTGAATTTCTCCAGCAGCCGCACCACGTTGCCATCGTTCCTTACAATCGGCAGGACTGCGGCAAACTGGTCCGCACCCACTCGCGCCACAAGATTGGCGTCGCCTGCGGCATTGCGCGTCAACCACTCGGCGACTTGCCTCAAGAGCGCATCACCGGCCGGCCGGCCGAGGCTGTCGTTGATATTCTTGAAGCGCTCCAGATCGATGAGGAACACGGCAAGATTGTGCCCGCCGCTGACAGCACTACGCAGGTACTGGGTCACCCGCTCGAGAAACAGGCCGCGGTTGGCGAGTCCGGTGAGTTCATCGTAGTAGGCCAGGTAATCGAGCTGCTCCTGCTTGCCGAGGTGATCGATCGCGAAGGCGATGTTACCGGCCAGCTCGCGCAGCAGCGTCATCTCCGCTTCGTCGAAATATCCGCCTTCTGCCGCATGTATGCAGAAAACCCCAACCGCTTCGTCCGCAACCAGCAAAGGCAGGCTCACGCTGGAACGGATGCCCATATCCGCGTGCAGGGTCTTGTTGCGAATTCGGGGATCAGCCTCAACATCGTTCACGACGACCGCCTGTTTCTCCCTGACCGCCAAAGCGGGTGGGCCATACCCCTCGGGCGCGCTATCGAGCAGCGACAACCGCTCCCGCACTGCCTCAAGGAAACCAGCACTGGCGCCTGCCGAGGCGACCGGAACAATCTTCATCGCGCTCCGATCGACGACACCTATCCAGGCCATCTGGAATCGGCCATCCTCGACCGCGATCCGACAGGCTTCCGTGAACACCTCGTCGCGGTCGCGCACGTGCACGATGAGCATATTGATGTCGCTCAACACCGCGTATACCCGGTTGAGACGGTTGATTCGCAGCGTTGCGAGTTGTAGCCCTGCGTCGCGTTCTTCCAGCGTTTCCGTCATTCGGTTCAACGCCACGGCCAGGGTTCCAAACTCGCTGTTGCCTTTGGGCGACAGGCGGGTCGATAGATCGCCCTGGGAAACCCGGCGGGCGAAACCAATGCACTCGTCAACCGATTTGGTAATGCTTCGGGAAATAATCAATGCGACCGCAAGTCCAAGCAGTGACGCCAGGAGCACTGCGGCACCAATTGCCCAGATGGCAATTTGCGCCTGCCTTTTTGCGTCATCTTGCGTGGTGTCGGCGTTCAGCTCGGCATTGGCATGAAGCTTTTCCAAAAGCGGCTCGACGGTGTGCGCAGCCGCGAGGTAGGCCGTCTGTTCCGCATCGATCCGAGTGCCAATTTCTGCGTATTGCTCGAACCACGCCTTGTAATCGGTCGTTAGTCCAAGGAGCTTCCGCTTGACCTCGGGAGACAGGCGGGCCTGGGCCAGATCGACTCTGAATCGATCGATGCCTTGCGCAAATGCTTCGACATACTTGTCGATACCGCGCGCAACGAAATCCTTTTCATGCCGACGCAGGGTGAGCAGGTCGACCATCAGTCGATCCTGATGGGCGGCACTCACGATCGCCTCTATGTCATGTGCCTTTTGCCGAAACTTGCCTTCGAAACCGGTGTTCATGTGTCCGCGACGGCCGTATAAGTCGACGACCCGAAGAAAGCCGACCTCGTATTGACCCACGGCCTGTTCAATCGCATGGGTCAGGTCGATTACCTCTGGTTCGCCACTCAACTCCCGAACATGAGCCATGTGTTGGCGGACCTCGGCGATGTTGGTTCTCAACACCGTCACATAGCGAGATCTGGCTTCTGAAAAACCAAACTCGTTCCGGAATATCAAAAAGTCCTTCTCGGCACGCCGCGCCTTGAGCATCGCGACGTTGCTACTCAGGCTCAGATCGTCAATTCGACCGACAACGACAACGAGTTTGTCGACGGCTTCGATGGAGTGGTTTTGAGCGAACAGGGAAACGAAGCCAACGACGAGCGTCAGCGCGAGTACGGCGATGAAACCCGTCGCCAGCTCGGCCCGCAGGCTCAGGCGGCGGTACCACGCGGTTGCACTTTTTGTTCTGCTCTCCACGGCGAGGTAGTTCTCAGTCAGAAACGATTTGATCCTGCCGCGCCTGAATGTTCAATCCAGGTACGGGACGAAATCATGCTGCACCACGATTTCGGTGATCTGCGAAGACAGCGAAAAGTTGATGAAGTCTTTTGCCAGACCGGTCGGAAGGTCCCTGGTGAGCAACAGGAGCGGGCGAGACAAGGGGAAATTTCCGTTGCGGATGTTTTTCGTTGTGGCGGCCACACCGTCGATCGGCAGCAGCTTTATGGGAACACCCTTGTTCGCCTCGTGTAGAGCCGTGCCAAAGGACATATATGCTATGCCATTGGGGTTTTCGACGAGCGCCCTGACGCGCGCCAGATTGTCGCTCACCACGATCCGGGCCTTGATATCCGCGTATCTGAGGTCAAAGTAATGGGTAAAGAGATCGACTGAACCGATGTCTTCCTTTGCGTTTATCGGCGCAATCGGCGTGTCCTGGCCGCCGACTTTGCTCCAGTTATTGATCTTTCCGGTATAGATGTCGAGCACTTGCCGGTTGCTCAGGCTTTGCACCGGATTATTCTTGTGCACCACCAGACCAACCCCGTCGCGCGCGATTGCGAAGCTGTAGAGACTGCTATCCTTATCCGCCAGGGCGCGCGACGCCATGCCGATATCGGCTTTCCCCTTCGTCACGTCGTCGATGCCTCGTCCCGACCCAGTGACTTTCACCTCGATCTGCACGCCCGGATGCAGTGTCGAGAAACGCTTGCCGACCGCCACCATCATCGGCGCCATCGTGCTTGAGCCTGAGATGAGAAGCTTGCCGGACGCAGGCGCGGTTCCTTTTGCCGGAGGCTTTTCCGCAGCGTAGACACTGCTACAGGCCAGGCACGCCGCCAACAGCAGTGCGGAAATGGAAAGTTCATTGTCAGCGATAAACATAGCTCTCAAGTGCCTCGCAGAGAGTCGCGTACTACCACTACCGATGGAATCCCCGCCGCCATTATTCGTCACCCGGCCGCAGGCGGAGCCAGGAATCTCGTTTCGAATGTATTGCCCGGTACCGGTTTACTGAATAAAAAGCCCTGCATTTCGTCGCAGTCCAGCAAGTGCAGCAGGCGTTGCTGTTCCTCGGTTTCGACGCCTTCGGCCACCACCTTGAGTTTCAGCGAATGCGCCAGCTTGATGACGGTGGATACCAGCGCCAGTCCCTGCGGCCCGGCGGTCATGTCGATCACGAACGAGCGGTCGATCTTCAGCGTGTCCACCGGAAGTTTGGCGAGGTAGCTGAGCGAGGAGAAACCGGTACCGAAGTCGTCGATGGCGATGCTGACGCCCATGGCACGGATCGCCTGCAGGCTGGCGATGTTGTGCTTGACGTCCTCCATGATCAGGCTTTCGGTAATCTCCAGTTCCAGCCCGGCCGCCGCATGTTCGTCAATGGCGATGACCTGCTCAATTTCGTCGATGAAGCCGCGATTGCGTAGTTGCAAAGGCGACACGTTCACTGCGATGCGCACCGCCGGCAAACCTGCGGCACGCCAGCGCAGGTAGTCGGCGATGGCCTGGCGCAGCGCCCAGCGCCCGACGTCATTGATCAATCCGGTCTCTTCCAGGATCGGGATGAAGCGGCCCGGCGGTACCAGGCCCGTGAGCGGATCGTTCCAGCGAATCAGCGCCTCGGCGCTGGTCATCTTGCCGGTGGCGAGGTTCACCTTGGGCTGGTAATGCAGCACGAATTCTTCGTTGTCGAGCGCCTGGCGTAGTTGATTTTCCAGGGTGAGCTTGCCCGCCACGGCTGCGGTCATTTCCTGTGCATAGAACAGGTAGCGTTCGCCGCTCGCCTTGGCCTTCTTCAGCGCGGCCTCGGCGTGCCTGAACAAGGTATCGGCATCCGCACCGTCGTCCGGGAACAATGCGACGCCAATCTTGGCGGCGATGCGGAACACGGCGTCATTGAGGCGAAACGGGCTGTCCAGCAGATCTTCCAACGATTTCTCGAGAAGCCGTGCCACGTCGCCTTCCTGCCTTACTTCCGGCAGCACCGCGGCAAAATGGTCGGCACCCACGCGCGCCAGTAGGTTGACGTCGCCCGTCCGGCGCGTCAGCCACTCCGCCACCTGCCGCAAAAGCGCATCGCCGGCCGGCCGGCCGAGGCTGTCGTTGATGTTCTTGAAGCGCTCCAGATCGATCAGGATCACGGCCAGCTGGTGCCCGCCGCTGACCGCGCTGCTCATGTACTGCGTTACCCGGTCGAGAAACAGATTGCGGTTCGCCAGTCCGGTGAGCACATCGTAGTAGGCCAGGTAATCTATCCGCTCCTGCCTTCCGATGTGATCAATCGCGAAAGCGATGTCGCCGGCCAGTTCAGTCAGCAGGGTCATCTCCTCTTCGCCGAAGAATTCGGTCTCGCCGGCGTACAGCGCTATTACGCCAATGGCTATATCAGAGACCATCAGCGGCAACACGGCCATCGAGCGGACTCCGGATTCAATGTATTTCTTGCCGAACAGAACCCTGGGGTCGGTTCGCGAATCGTTGGACACGACGGCTTTTTTCTCCCGTATCGCCCGTGCGATCATGGTTTTGGGTGCGTCCTCACTCGAGGACAGGATCGTCCGGATGGCGCTCAAGAGCTCATCATCCTTGCCCGCCGACGCTACCGGGACAATCTTCATCGCACTCTGATCGACGATGGCTATCAATGCCATGAGGAAGCCGCCGGTCTCGACAGCGACCCGGCACGCTTCCCTGAATAACTGGTCCCGATCACGCACGCGCACAATCAGTGTGTTGATGCCGCTCAGCACGGCATATACGCGGTTGAGGAATACGATTCTGGCATCCGCCTTCATGCGCTCGGTGACATCGTCCGCCGTGGCGTAGGTAACGCCTTCATGCCGGTCAAAGTAGGCCGTCCACGACAAATTGATCACTGTGCCGTCAATGCGCAGGTAGCGGTTTTCGAAATGCAAGGTTGGCCGGCTTTCCACCTGCAGCTTCATTTCATCAATGGTCGTCTGGCGGTCCGCCGGCAGCACAAAATCGAGAAATGGCTTTGTCAGGAGTTCGCTTTCCGGATAACCGGTCATCTGCGCAAACGCGGGGTTAACCTGCATGAAACAGCCGTAGGGATCGGCAATGCACATTGCGTTGGTTGAAAGCATGAAGAACTTGAAATACTGCTCTTTCTCCTGCTCCAATCGCTTGCGCTCGGTGATGTCGCGAATGGCGCTAATCACCAGGGGACCTTCGTCCGTCTCCAGCGGGCTCAAGCTGATTTCCGCCGGAAATTCGGTACCGTCCTTGCGCAACCCGAACTGGTCCAGTCTTGGTTCCGATCCCATTGCCCGTGAACGTGGTTTTTCAAAATAGCCGCCCTGGTTTCCGTGGTGCTTGCCGCGAAAGCGTTCCGGGACAAGGATGTCAATCTTCTGCCCCAGCAGGTCCTCGCGGTGCCAGCCGAACAGCTTGACCGCCTGGGCGTTGACTAGCACCATTTCGGCGTCGTGGTTGACGATCACCATCGCGTCAGGCGCTGCCTCGAGAAGATCCTTGAACTTCTGCTCGGCCCTCTTGCGCTCGGTGATGTCCAGGTGCATGACGACGACGCCATGGAGATGGTTTCCCGCCAGTGGCGTCACGGTCATCAGGAACCAGCGCTGTTGCGTTGGCGAATGACAGGGATACTCCAGCGAAAAGCTCTTTGCACCACCAGCCAACACCGACCGAATGCCTGCGGCAACCCGTGGCGCCTCGGCTGCGTCGTCACCGCTTGCGCGGTCGCAAAGCTCGAGGTAATTGACGCCGATCCCGTATTGCGGACCCAACAGCCCATTGGTGCCGGCAAATTGCCGCCATCCCTCGTTCACCGAGATGATGATTCCCTGGCTATCGAGCAAAGCGATATGCGCGGGCAGCGCGTTGAGGATGGCGGCCTGCTTGGCGGCTTCGCTGTCACGCAACTGCTCCTGCGCATGCCGCAACAAGAACGTCCGGCCGCCACGGTCCGCGACCGCATCCACTTCGCCTGCCGTCAGTTCCTCCAGGCGTTGCCCGGTCAAGTGCAGCGTTTCGATCAGCGCGGAGATTTCTTCATGCGCATCCCGCGGAGACGGTAGTTTGGCCGGTTTCATGCTGCGATGTCTAGCAACCCCAACGCCTGCAACACGGTCTGCGTATGACTGAGTGTGCCGACGATTCTGCGCACCGGTGGCGGCGTCAGTACGACCAGCGTCGGTGTCATGAAGATGCCTTCTGCCAGCGCGCGCTTCGGTTCCCGGAACACGTCCACCACTTCGATCTCGTACCGATCCGGCAGATGCGCCCGGCAGAACGCGGCAAGATTGGCGATTGCCTGCGCCGAGTTCGGCGCGTCGCCGGCGACAAACAGGCGGAACTTGAACATGGCGCGCCGGCTCATGACGGGCTCACTTTCTTTCCCGGAATCGCCGCATCGGCCCCGCGCAACTCCTGCATCTGCGTGCGCCCGCGCGACAACTCGCCTTCGTGACTTTGCGTGGAGCGGACCAGCAAGGCCTTCTCGACCTGCTTCGCCACCAGTTCCGTCTGCAAGGATTTCAAGCGCACCTCGAGTTCGGCCTCTTCGGCATCGAGCCTGACGCGCTTGAGCTTCGCGGCGGCCTCGGCGGCTTCATGCGCGACCCGCTCGGCGCGTTCCTTTTCCCAGCGCAAGGTGCCCATCAGCACCTCGCCGCCGGCCGTGTAGGTGTCGGTCAGCGTCACTCCCGCATCGCTCAGGATCAGCTCGCGCACCTGGTTCGAATGCGCCGTGCCGCGGGACTTGACGATGGACAGGCCGCGGTTGCGCTCACCGGCCTGCATCAGGTAGTTGAGGTGGATCCAGGTGTCCGCCAGCGTCGAGATCTGCAGCGGCGAACCGCTTTCCGTCCGGTTCGACATCTCGTCGAGCAAACTGGTGCAGAGCAGCGTAATGCCGTCGCCCTTGGACCAGTCGATCAAGCGGTCTGCAACGCTTTGCGCGGTCAGGTCATTGCCGGATTTGTACCATGTGGATACCGGGTCAATCACCAGGCACCTGGCGCCGTGCTCTTTCGCCAGCGTCTTGATGCGCACCAGGTAGGTCTCTGCGCTGCCCGCGATGGAGCGCGCCGAGACCATCAGCAGGCTACCGTTCTTGATGTATCGCTCCAGCCGGATGCCAACCGAGGCCAAGTTGCGGATCACTTCGTTGCAATCCGAATCAAAGCTGACGAACATGGTGCGCTCGCCGCGCCGGCAGGCCGCTTCGGCGAACGCTGCACTCAGGGTGGTTTTGGCCGTGCCGGAGAAGCCGGTGATCAGCACGCTGGCGCCGCGATAGTAGCCGCCGCCGAGCATGGTATCGAGCCGCTCCACGCCACTGGAAACGCGTTCGCTGCTGACCTTGGCGTCCACCCGGACCCGCGTGCGCGCGACGGCGACCTCCAGGCCGGAGTTGCCGATCAGGAATGGCGATTCATTCTCGTCGAAGCCGGAGCCGCGATACTTCTGCACGCGCAGGTTGCGATGCGACACACCCAAGGCCACGCTATGGTTGAGGATCACGGCGCAGTCCACCATGAATTGCATGAAGCCGAAGGGCTGCTCGATGATGGAACTCGCCTCGTCCCCGCCAGCCTTCGCGGTGATGATGCCCGTCAGGTCGTGCGCCAATAACCACTCGTGCAGCCGGTAAATCTCGCGCCTTTTTGTCGCCGGGTCAGGCAACAGCGCCAACACGACATCCAGCGCATCGAATACTATGCGCCGCGCCCTCATTCCCCTGGTTTGTGCCTCCAGCGCCGCCAGCATCCCGCCCAGATCGAAATCCCCCGACTGGATCAGGCTCGGCAGCGGCTGCGCGTCCATGAAATAGAGATTCTTTTTTTGCAGGGCCGCGAGTTTCCAGCCGAAACTCTCGGCATTGGCCACGATGCGCTTCGAGCTTTCCTCAAAGGCGACAAAGATGCCGGGTTCCCTGCAATCCTGGGCGCCATGCACCAGGAATTGCAATGCCAGTACGGTTTTGCCGGAGCCGGGTCCGCCCACCAGCAGCGTCGTTCGGCCGTGCGGCAGACCGCCACCGGTGATTTCATCGAAACCGGCGATGCCGGTCGGCGCCTTGGCTGGCGATTTGATGCGGGGAGATCTGGTCAATTTCATCCTTTCTCCTTCAGCATGGATTCGGCTTCGCGGTCGAAAACCGCGGAATCTGGGTTGGTTGTTGACATGCGTGACCTCCTCTCCAGACTTCTAAGCCTCCGCTCCATTCCCTTGCCGCTCTGTGCGCCAGGGCACACAAGCACCGTTCGCGCTCAGGTATCGGGCCGACAAGGTCTTCCGCCTATCAGCGAGTCGCTTCGCGCCGCCAAGTCTCAACCCAGCCGCGCGATCACTGTGTAGACTAGGGTGGCCTGCTTTGTGAGCGAGGACACACCATGTCACGACAAAAACTGATCCTCGACTACGTGTTCGATCACGAAGCGACACACCCGGACAAGGTCTATCTTTCGCAGCCGGTCGGCGGCGGCAAGGTGGTCGACTACACTTGGGCGCAGACCCTGGACCATGCGCGCAGGATGGCCGCTCATCTTCTGAGCCGGGGCTTCGAACCGGGGGCCAGAATCGCCATCCTGTCGAAGAACTGCGCCCACTTCTTCATGGCAGAACTGGCCATATGGATGGCCGGCGGCACGACTGTGGCGATCTTTCCGACGGAGACAGCGGCCACTGTCCGCTACGTGCTGGAGCACAGCGGAGCCAGCCTCCTGTTTGTCGGCAAGCTCGATACCTGGCACCAACAATCATCAGGTGTTTCCGCCGGGCTTCCCTGCATCGCCTTTCCGCTTGCCCCCGAGACGGCCTTCGACACCTGGGACGCGATCATCGCACAGACTCCTCCGCTCGGCGGCCGGCCAAACCGTGCCGCGAACGACCTGGCAATGCTGATGTACACCTCGGGTTCCACCGGGCAGCCGAAGGGAGTCATGCATAGTTTCGAAAGGATCACCCGCGCCAGCGAATGCATCAGGCAGCACAGCTTGTCGATAGCAGGAAGGGAACCTGAGGCCAGGATGCTTTCCTACCTGCCGCTGGCACATGTTTTCGAGCGGGCGTGGGTGGAATGCTCGTCGATGATCGACGGAAGCACGCGCATATTCTTTGCCGAGTCGCTGGATACCTTCATGCAGGACCTGCAGCGTGCCCGACCCACCCGGTTCGTCTCGGTACCGCGGCTATGGCTAAAGTTCCAGCAAGGGGTATTCGCGAAGATGCCCCCGGAAAAACTCGACCGGCTATTGCGCATCCCGATCCTGGGACGTCTTGTCGGACGCAAGGTACTGAAGGGCCTGGGTCTGGATCAGGTTCTAAGCGCCGGCAGCGGCTCTGCCCCCATTCCCGGCGAACTGATCACGTGGTACCGGCGCCTCGGCCTGAACCTTCTGGAGGGCTACGCGATGACGGAGGATTTTGCCTACTCCCATAGCTCGACTCAAGCGCTCAATGCTCCGGGCTATGTCGGCCCACCCGGAGAGGGTGTCGAGGTACGGATAAGCGAGGACGGCGAAATCCTGATCAAGTCGCCCGGCCAGATGCTGGGCTACTACAAACGCCCCGATCTGGATGCGGAATGTTTCACCGGGGACGGGTTCTTCCGCACCGGAGACATGGGCGAACGACGCCCCGATGGCCTGCTCAAGATCACCGGGCGGACCAAGGAACTGTTCAAGACGTCCAAGGGAAAATACGTCACCCCGGCCCCCATCGAGAACCGGCTGAACGCACACCCGCTGGTGGAGATGGCGCTGGTTTCGGGCATCGGCCAGCCGGCAGCCTATGCGCTGGTGGTCCTCACCGAGGACCGACGCCAAAAGTTGCGCGACCCGGCGGTCAGAACGCGAACCGAAGAGGAGCTTGAGCGACTGCTGAAGGAAGTGAACGCGCAACTGGCCCACTACGAACAACTGAAGATGATCGTCGTCTCGCCCGAGCCGTGGACCATCGAGAACGGATGCCTGACGCCGACCATGAAAGTTCGCCGCAGCCGCATCGAGGCGGCCGTCAGTGCCGAAGTGGAAGCCTGGTACGACATGCAGGTTGCCGTGCACTGGGCCGCACCGTCCAGACCTGCCGCCTGAGCTTGAGGCGGGCTTGCCGGTCCGGCCGCGCCGGAACCCGTCAGTCAAGCTTTCGCGGTATGGAACCGTATCAAGTTGCGGCCTGCCTCCTTGGCTTGATACATCGCCGCATCAGCCCATTTCAGCACTTCGTCCTGGCTGGCTTCGTGACCGAGAAACAAGGCCACGCCGATACTTGCCGTGCAATGATGCTCGACGCTGATCTCGGCTCCCCCTTCGCGTTCGATGATCAGCTCATAGGGGCCCGATAACCTGATCCGGATTTTTTCCGCAACGATCTCGGCGTTTGCAATCGACTCCGCTTTGCTCGTATTCAAGTCCCTCAGCATGACCACAAATTCATCGCCGCCGAAGCGCGCCACCGTGTCCGTTTCGCGTACGCAGCTTTTCAGCCGATGCGCCACTTCGATCAACAGCAAATCGCCGATCGCATGCCCGTGCCTGTCGTTGAGCGGCTTGAAATTGTCCAGGTCGAGGAACATCAACGCGCCATGGCAAGCGCTGCGCTTGCTGAATGCCAGGGCCTGACTCAGGCGATCATTGAGCAGGCGCCGGTTCGCCAGCTTGGTCAGCGCATCGTAGAAAGCCAGTTCGCGCACCTGCTCTTCCATCTGCTTGCGTTCGGTGATGTCGCGGGCCATGGCAAACACCAGGGCCTTGTCATAGAGTTCGAAGATGTGCGCGTTGACTTCCACCGGTATGACCCTGCCGTCGCGGGTGCGGTGGAAGCTCTCGTAGACCGCCTCGCGGCGGAACGCCAGCTTGATGTTGGGTGCCGGGTGGGCCGCCGCCTCCGCGGCGATGATGTCCTCGGGCCGCATCCGCAGCAGTTCCTCGCGGCTGTAGCCAAGGCGGTAGCAGGCCATGTCGTTCACCTCGACGAAGTGTCCGACGGGCGAGCCGGAGATCGAGTCGGCCTCATAGACGAAAATAGGATCGTTGCCGCTGTTGAACAGGAGCCGTATGTGTTTCTCGGATTCCTTCAGAGTCTTCTCGGTTCGCTTGCGCTCGGTGATGTCGATGACCACGCCGATAAGGCCGCGTTTCTCGCCGCTGGCGTCATAGAAACGCTTGCCTGTCAGATGGCCCCAGAATGCGGTGTGGTCGGCGCGCCAATAGAGGCGGTCCAGATCGACAAGGGGAATTGCGCTGGCCAGCAGGTCAAGCATCTTCTGTCGCCCCGTCTCGCGCTCTTCCGGGTGAACCAGCGCCACATACTCGTTGCCCACCAGTTCATCGAGAGCCCAGCCGAACATCTCGGCCATGCGCTGGTTGGCTTGCGTGATGCGCCCCGTCATGTCGACCAGAAATATCCCCACACTGGACGTATCGAGGATTTGCTTGAGCAAAGCCTCGCGTCCCGCCAGATCCTCGTTTACCCTTGCCAGCGCCTGCGTGCGTTCGGCGACCTTCTGTTCGAGCTCCCCTCGATGCGCCTGCAGCTTCATTACCAGTAGTGCCACATAGCCCAGCAGCAGGCTGAATATCAGGCCGAGGACGACCTTGAGCCAGAATTCAACCGGGTTGCCCCACCAGCCCTTGATGGGAGCGACACCCAGGACCCAGTTGCCGTAAGCCAAATCCAGATTCTGTTCCACGGGCGCGATCAGGGCGCTGGATGTGGACGCGGCAATGATCTGTTTCCGTCCGTTGTCCGGATGAATGCGCCAAATTTCGTAATCGACGCCCTGCTCTGCCAACTGCGGCAGCCGGGCGCCGACGAGCGCCTCGGGAAAACGGATGACGACGTTGGTGAATCCCCAGAAGTAGGGCGTGCCGCTTGCATCTTCAAGAAACACCGGCAAGCGTCCGACGGCGCCGAAGCCGCCCTGGACCAGATTCATCGGCCCGGCCAGCGTCAGTTTTCCGCTGTCCCGGGCGATCATGGCCTCCTTGCGCTGCCCCGGACTCCGCAACTGGTCGAAGCCGATCGCCTTTTCGTTGCCGGCCAGCGGCACGGCTTGCCGAATGATTCCTCCGGGCGACAGTTCCAGCGCGGATACCCCCGGATAAAACCGCAGCATCTGGCCTGCCACGGCGTCGAAGTTGGCGATCTTGCCGTTTCCCTGGCGAACCAGTGCAGCCAGGGCGTAGGTGGCGGACAGGGCTCTTTCGATAGTAGTCTCGAGCGCACGCGCATGGTCTTTGGCCAAACCGGCGAAACGCGCGCGGTTTTCCTGCAAGTGATGCTGTTCAGATTCCCGGATCAGGCCCGCCGCGATCGCCGCGGCAAGCAGAAAAATGCCCAAGGCCACGACCAGCGGGCGCTGGTTGGCTGAACGGATCATGGCCATCAAACGATTCTCAATGTGTGCGCCATAGCCGCAAGATACTCCAGCCGCAACAACTCGCAGGAACCTGCACCTCGACCGCCGGGCTGCAAGTATCCGTGACCTGACTACCCGGTCGAATGCTGTTTTCCGCTACGAAGCTCCGGGGACGCCGGAATTCAGCCTCTCTCCTTATGCCCGGCCTTCTTCGCCGTGCCGCCAGCGCCGACTATTGGTTCAATCGCTTCGTTGCCGAGACCGGCGACCGGCACGGCCTGAACGAAGCTTCGTCGTCGCGCCGCATCAGGCTCAGCACAAGTCCATTCATTAAGCGACACTCATGATCGACGGATGTGCCAAAAAGCCGGCACACCCCTCAATCATGAGGTTCTTGCTTCGCAAGGTCAGCAGGAAAAGGCCTTCTAAACGCGCGATGCGTCAGGGCCCGCACCAATCCGTGCCGCGCATGTCAACCACTGCACGCCTCAAGGTTTCGCTTGCCAAACGCTATTGGGCTAGACTTCCGCCATGAGTTACACCTTGAGCAAACATGCGGAGGACGCCATTCATGAGCGGGAAATCAGCCCTGAGTGGATTGCAGAGACCATGGCCCAGCCGCTGGCCATGGAACCCGACCCGGACGATCCCGAGCTACGGCACGCCTTGCGGCCAATAGCCGATTTCGGCTATCGTGTGTTACGCGTGATTTTCAATCAGACCAAAACTCCGCCCCATGTCGTTACGGTCTTCTTTGATCGCACCATGAAAGGCAAACTATGAAAATCGAATACGACCCGGAAGTCGACGCGCTTTATGTGCGGCTGACCGACAGTAAAATCATTGACTCCGAACAGGTGCAGCCGGGCATCATCCTGGACTTTGACGCATGCGGAAAGGTTGTTGCGGTCGAAGTGCTGAACGCCAGCAAACGCGAAACCCCGGCCGCACCGCTAAAAGCAGCCGCCTGACCTACCCCCGGCAAACCCGGTTGCGGCCTTCTTCCTTCGCTGAATACAAACCGCGATCGGCGGCGGCAATCAATGCGTCGGAACTGGCCTGCTGGTTCGGCATCATCGTGGCGGCACCGATACTGACGGTGACCTCAGCCGCGACCGGCGAATCCGCATGGGGAATATGCAGGCCGGCAAGTTGCTGCTGGATAGCCAGCGCAACAGGCATCGCACCATCCGGATCGGTATTCGGCAGAATGACAACCAGCTCTTCGCCGCCATAGCGAGCCAGCAGGTCCGCGGGACGTTTGAGCGCCGATAACGCGGCCCGAGCCACGGATTGAAGACAGCGGTCCCCCGCCTGGTGACCATAGTGGTCGTTGTAGCGCTTGAAGTTGTCGACATCGATCATCAGCAAAGACAAGGACTGGTGTTCCCGCATCGCCCGGCGCCATTCCATGTCCAGCCGGGTATCGAAATACCTGCGATTGGCAATCCCCAGCAGGCCATCGCTGTTGGACAGCGCTTCCAGCCGTTGATTGAGGTCCGTCAAGTTCTGGTTGGCCTGCGCCAGTTCCCCGGTACGCGCCGCGACCCGTTCCTCGAGACCGGCATTGGCCGCGGCCAGATCACGATTCTGCGCAGTAAGCACATGGTAAAGATTGTGCATCGCCTGCAACAAGGCGGAAGTGGCGTTGTCTTTCTCGGCCGTATCCATTTCGTAGGCCTGGTCCGGCGATTTGCCGGCACGGATCAGCGCTATCTGCCGTGCCATCGCCTGGTCCTCGCCCAGGATATGAAAAGCCAGCCACGACCGAAGATAGCCGTGCAGGGCATCCGCCGCGTTGGCCATCGAATTTCGCGAGTTCCACATGGTCGACACCTGCTGGATGAATTCAGCATGGCTGCGCCGGTGCGGGTCCTGATGACGCGGAGCAACGGCGGTCTCCGTCATCAGGCGCTCCTCTTCGCCAAAGTGATACTGGGCGTACTCCGCAAGCTCGCCGAAGATCGCCTGCAAGGACTCCGGATTATCGACTTCTCCCGCAATCAGGGATTCGCCGAGCTGATTGATCAAGTCCACCAGGTGGTGATGTTCCAGGTCCACCCGCTTCAGGCCGGTGGTGAAATGCTCGTCCCAAACAAAGGTTTCCATAAGCGCTATCCCCCATTCAAAGTTGGCATATGACGGGAGGCTGCAAGAGCTATATGCATCAAGCCCGGCGCCAGGTCGTTCCCTGCGGGCCGTCTTCGAGCACGATGCCGGCCGCTTTGAGTTCGTCTCGAATACGATCGGATTCGGCAAAATTCCGCGCTTTCTTCGCCGTGCCGCGAGCGCCGACTTTTGCTTCGATCTCTTCATTGCTGAGGCCGCCTTCGGGCGCCGCTTGCAGGAAGCTTTGCGGGTCGCGCTGCAGCAGTCCGAGCACGCCGCCCAACGCCTTGAGTTGCCCTGCCAGGGCCGTTTCGCCGCGATTCACCGCCGTCGCCAGATCGAACAACACCGCCATGGCTTCCGGCGTGCCGAAGTCGTCGTCCAGGGCGGCCTTGAAGCGCACGGCATGGGCCTCGCTCCAGTCCACCGCCGCCTCGCCGGTGGCGCCTTTCAGCGCCGTGTAAAGCCGCGTCAGCGCCTGCCGCGCATCGTCGAGATGAACATCGGAATAATTGAGCGGGCTGCGGTAGTGCGCGCGCAGGATGAAGAAGCGCACCACCTCGGCATCGTATTTCTTCAGCACCTCGCGGATGGTGAAAAAATTGCCCAGCGACTTCGACATCTTTTCATCATCGACACGGACAAACCCGTTGTGCATCCAGTAGTTGACGAACTGGCACTGATGGGCGCCTTCGGATTGCGCGATCTCGTTCTCGTGGTGGGGAAACTGGAGGTCCTGGCCACCACCGTGAATGTCGAAATGCCGGCCCAGAAGTTCCGCGCCCATGGCCGAGCATTCGATGTGCCAGCCGGGACGACCCGGCCCCCAGGGCGACTCCCACTTCACTTCGGCCGGCTCGTCGTCCCGCGCGTGCTTCCACAACACGAAGTCGAGCGGGTCCTGCTTGCCGGCCATGACATCGACACGTTCGCCGGCGCGCAGGTCTTCCAGCGATTTGCCGGACAGCTTGCCGTAGCCGGCAAACTTGCGCACCGAGTAGCAGACGTCGTCGCTCTCGGCAACATAGGCATAGCCGTTCTGTTCCAGGGTGGCAATCATCTCCAGCATCTGCGCCACATGGTCGGTGGCGCGCGGCTCGGCGTCCGGACGCAGCACGCCCAGCGCGGCCGCGTCCTGGTTCATCGCGGCGATGAAGCGGTCGGTCAGCTGCCGGATCGTCTCGCCGTTCTCCTGCGCGCGGCGGATGATCTTGTCGTCGATATCGGTTATGTTGCGCACATAGGTCAAGGCGTAGCCGCTGGCCCTGAGCCAGCGCGCCACCAGGTCGAACACCACCATTACGCGGGCATGCCCGAGATGGCAGAAGTCATACACCGTCATGCCGCAGACGTACATGCTGACTCGGCCTGGCAGAATGGGGACGAACGCCTGCTTTTCGCGGGCCAGGGTGTTGTATATCTTCAGCATGGGGGAGAGGAATTTCCTAAACGCCGGAGTAAGCAGAAATATGGGCAGGAAAGGCCGACATTATCGGCTCATCGATCAAACGCGGTCAGGTTGTGGGGAGGGGGGCCTTCTTGTTAGAATCCAGCGTTGAATCCCGTATGGTTTGTCCCCGCGAAAACGCAGTTCCAGTGCCTGCCAACACCAGCCTGATCGGCGTCAAGCACAGCGACCGTAGCTAAATTCATTTTCGGGCAACCGTCAACGAGAAGTATATACCATGACCAAAATCCGCTTCAATGCTTCACGCCTTCTGGCAACAGCCGTTTCCGTCGCCCTCCTGGCGCTGGCGCCGACGGTCCGCGCCGATGCCCTGCAGGACATCGGCAAACAGATCAAGCAGGGGCAGCATGCCCAGGCACTGGAACAGGTCGACAAGTATCTTGCGGCCAAACCCAAGGATGCGCAGGGGCGTTTTCTCAAGGGCATCGTGCTGACCGAGATGAACAAGCCCAACGAGGCGATTGCGGTATTCTCCAAGCTGACCGAGGATTACCCGGAACTGCCCGAGCCCTACAACAACCTCGCCGTCATCTACGCCCAGCAGAAACAGTATGACAAGGCCAAGCAGGCGCTGGAAATGGCCATCCGTACCCATCCGTCCTACGCCACCGCCCACGAGAACCTCGGCGACATTTACGCGCGACTCGCCAGCCAGGCCTATGACAAGGCTCTGCAGATCGATTCATCGAACTCCAGCGCGCAGAACAAGCTGGCCTTGATTCGTGACCTGATGAGCACCGCCGGGCGGCCCGGCAAGGTCACCAAGCCGATCACCGATTCGCGTCCGGTCGAACCCGGCAAACTCGCTGCAGCGCCCAAATCCATATCTTCACCCCCGGCTGCCGCGCCATCGCCGGCGCCCGTCGTCACTTCGGGCAAGCCGGCCGAAGCGCCCAGGGCGGCGCCGGCGAAAGCCGCGGGCGACGTCAATGCCGAAATTACCAACGCCGTCGAACTGTGGGCCGCGGCATGGTCGCGCAAGGATGTCAAGGCCTATCTCGCGGCTTATGCCAGCGACTTCAAGACCCCGGCCGGTGAATCGCGCGCGGCGTGGGATGCGGAGCGCCAAAAACGCATCGACAAGCCGGGCGCAATTCAGGTCGGTTACGAAAACCTGCGCATTGCAGTCAATGGCGAC
This sequence comes from Sulfuritalea sp., assembly GCA_030651305.1. Lineage (GTDB taxonomy): Bacteria > Pseudomonadota > Gammaproteobacteria > Burkholderiales > Rhodocyclaceae > Sulfuritalea. The sequence continues at coordinate 43,205 of JAUSCI010000005.1, forward strand.
AATGCCACGGTGAAGTTCCGTCAGCACTACAAATCGGCTTCGCTCAAGACGTCCAGCAACAAGGTTCTGCTGATGGGCAAACGTGACGGCAAATGGCAGATCCTGCAGGAGCGGGTCGGCAGCTGATGGGCCATCTGCCGAGCTCCCTGGCAGTCGTCGCCGCCTGCAGCCTGCTGCTGGCGGCAAGCACGGCAGAGGCCGCCGGCAAGGCCCCGAAACATCTCAAGAAGAACGTCGCCAGCCCGGTCGTCGCGGCGGTCTATACGGATTCCGGACCAGAACCGCTGCTGGCCAAAGTGTTCGACGCCATCGAGGGCAACCGGCTCGAACTCGCCATGCAGCAGACGGAAATGCTGATCAAGGCCTATCCCAATTTCCGTCTGGCGCATCTGGTGATGGGCGACCTGCTGCTGGCCCGCTCGCGCCCCCTGATGGCCTTTGGCGAGGGCGGCGGACCCGCCGCGGGGGAGAAAGTGGCGGACTTGCGCGACGAAGCCACCGTCCGCCTCAAGGGCTACCGCACCAAGCCGCCGGTCGACTATGTGCCGCGCTATCTGCTGCAGATGCACCCGGAGCAGAGGCACGCCATCGTCGTCGATACTCAGAAGTCCCGTCTCTACCTCTACCAGAATGACAATGGCACGCCGCGTTTTGTCGCCGATTACTACATCACGCAGGGCAAGCTTGGCGCCGACAAGGCCCGCGAGGGTGACAGGAAAACGCCGATCGGCGTTTATCACGTTACGTCCAGCCTGCCGCGGCAGAAGCTGACCGACTTTTACGGCAGCGGCGCCTTTCCCATCAATTACCCCAACGACTGGGACAAGCGCCAGGGGCGCAACGGCCACGGCATCTGGCTGCACGGCACACCATCCGACACCTTCTCGCGGCCGCCCAAAGCCTCCGACGGTTGCGTGGTACTGGCTAACCAGGATCTCGACGCGCTGTCGAAAAGCCTGCAGATCGGCCTGACCCCGGTGATCATCAGCAACAGCATCGAATGGCTTTCGCACGACGACTGGCAGAACGAGCGTGCGTCGCTGCTCAGGAATGTAGAGGAATGGCGGCATGACTGGGAGAGCCGCAACCTTGAGCAATACGCGCGGCACTACTCGCACAAGTTCACCGCCGACGGCCAAGGCTATCAGGGCTGGATCGAACAGAAGCGCAAGGTCAACGCGGCCAAGAGCTGGATCAAGGTAGAGACCGGCAACATCAGCATGTTCCGCAATCCCGGCGACGAAGAGTACGTCGTTGTAAGCTTCGAGCAGGATTACCGCTCCAGCAATCTTTCCAACCAGATGAAGAAACGCCAGTACTGGATCAAGGAAAGTGGCCACTGGAAGATTGTTTTCGAAGGCGCTGCCTGACGCTGGCTGTCTGGCTGCGCGAATCACCCATTCCCTTACCCCCTTACCCATTTGTCCGGAGGCTCCATGCACCGCCTATATCTTCTTGCTATCGCATTTCTCGTCAGCATCGCCGCACATGCCGCCAACCCGCAGCTTGAGTTGAAGACGTCGCAGGGCGCGCTGGTCATCGAGTTGTATCAGGACAAGGCACCGAAGTCAGTGGAGAACTTTCTTCAGTACGCGAAGGATGGCTTCTTCAACGGCACCGTGTTCCACCGCGTGATTCCGGGTTTCATGATCCAGGGCGGCGGCTTCACGCCGGACATGAAGCAAAAGGAAGCTCGCGCACCGATTCAGAACGAAGCCGCGAACGGGCTGAAAAACGAAACAGGTACTCTGGCCATGGCGCGCACGGGCGATCCGCATTCGGCCAGCGCACAGTTCTTCATCAACCTCAAGGACAACAGCTTCCTCGATTACCCGGGCCGCGACGGCTGGGGTTACGCCGTATTCGGCAAGGTCGTACAAGGCCTCGACATCGTGCAGAAGATCGCCATGGTGCCAACCGCAAATGCCGGCCCACACCAGAACGTGCCGACCACGCCGGTTCTTATCGAATCCGTCAAACTGCTGCCGGCAAAGAAATAATTCACACAGGACAAACCTCATGATCAAACTCACCACCAACCTCGGCGCCATCACGCTCGAACTCGATGCCGAAAAGGCGCCCAAGAGCGTTGCCAACTTCATCGCCTACGTTGAAGCCGGCCATTACGACAACACCATTTTCCACCGCGTGATCGACGGCTTCATGGTCCAGGGCGGCGGCTTCGAACCCGGCATGGACCAGAAACCGGTCAAAGCGCCGATCGAGAACGAAGCCAGGAACGGCCTGAAGAACGAGCGCTACACGGTCGCCATGGCGCGTACCAGCGACCCACATTCGGCCACCGCGCAGTTCTTCATCAACGTCGGCGACAACGACTTCCTCGACAACGACAAGTGCCAGGACGGCTGGGGCTATTGCGTCTTCGGTCGCGTTGTCGAAGGGCAGGATGTCGTGGACAAAATCAAGTCGGTGAAAACCGCCAACAAGGCCTTCCACCAGAACGTGCCGGCGGCCGACGTCATCATCGAGCGCGCCGAGGTAGTTTGAAGCATCGGGGCGGTTCCATGCTGCCCATCGCCGGAACTGCCCGCTTCGTTTCCGACTTGCACCTGCGGGCCGAGCGGCCCGATCTGACCCGGCGCTTCGCCGACTTTCTGGCCGATACGGCCGCGGCCAAAGTCGAGGTGCTGTTCGTCCTTGGCGACCTGTTCGAGTACTGGATCGGCGACGATGATCTGGCCGACCCATTCAATTTGCAGGTATGCAAGCTGCTGCGTAATCTTGCGGATCAGGGCACGCGCATCTTTTTCATCGCCGGCAACCGCGATTTCCTGATCGGCGACGCATTCGCCGCAGCGGGCGGCATCACCCTGCTGAGCGAGACTGCAAGAGTCGGCGCTGGCGGTACGCCGACCTTGCTGATGCATGGCGATACCGTCTGCACCGATGACATTCCCTACCAGGAATTCCGGCGCATGGTTCGCGCGAAAGAATGGCAGGCGGATTTTCTTGCCCGCCCCCTATCCGAGCGCCGCGCCGAGGTGGCAGACCTGCGACGTCGCAGCGCCGCGGCAATGCAGGGCAAGACAGCCGGGATCATGGACGCCAACGCCGCTGCAATACGCGCCGCTCTAACGGCAAATGAATGTACCCGGCTGATCCACGGCCATACGCACCGGCCGGGACACGAAGACATCGCGCTCACTGACGGAGTGGCCGAACGCTGGGTGCTTTCCGATTGGGACACGGGGCGCGGTGACGCGCTGGAAATCGGCGTCGCAGGCGCGCGCCGCATCGATTGGTCTGCTTAGGCCAAACCCCGCGCCAGGTCTGCCTGCAGATCCGCGACGCTTTCCAGCCCGACCGCAATCCGCAGCAGACCTTCACTTATGCCTGACGCCGCCCGCGCTTCGGGCGTAATGCGGCCATGCGTGGTTGATGCCGGATGGGTAATGGTGGTCTTGGTATCGCCCAGATTGGCGGTGATCGACAACAGGCGGCAGTTGTCCACCACGCGCCATGCGGCTGCGCGCTCGCCCTTGACCTCGAATGAGACAATCGCGCCGCCGCTGGCCTGTTGCCGCATCGCCAGTGCATGCTGCGGGTGCGAAGCCAGCCCCGGGTAATACACCCGCGCCACCTGTGGCTGCGCTTCCAGCCACTGCGCCAGTTCGAGTGCATTGGCCGACTGCGCCTTCATGCGCACAGACAGGGTTTCCAGACCTTTGAGAATCACCCAGGCGTTGAACGGAGAGAGTGTCGGCCCGGCCGTGCGCAAGAACTTGAAGACTTCGTCCGTCAGCGCACTGGGGCCGCAGACAGCGCCGCCCAGCACACGGCCCTGCCCGTCCAGATACTTGGTGGCGGAATGGATCACCAGATCGGCGCCCATTTGCAGCGGACGCTGCAGCGCCGGTGTACAGAAGCAGTTATCGACCACCAACAGTGCGCCTGCGGCGTGGGCGACGGCGGCCAATGCCACGATGTCGAATACCTCGGTCAAGGGATTCGACGGTGTCTCGATGAACACCAGCCGGGTGTTCGGACGCAACGCCGCGCGAAAAGCATCGACGCTGCCCTTGTCGACGAAACTGGTGTCGACGCCAAAGCGCGGCAGGATGGTGCCGAAAAGTTGCTGAGTGGCGCCGAAGATGCTGCGCGAGGCGACGATGTGTTCGCCCGACTTCATCAGCGCCATTACGGTGGACAGGATCGCCGCCATGCCGGTGGCAGTGGCGACGCAGGCCTCGGCGCCTTCGAGCGCCGCCAGTCTCTCCTGCATGGTGGTAACGGTCGGATTGGTGAAGCGCGCATAGACGTTGCCCGGTTGCTCGCCCGAGAAGCGTGCCGCAGCCTGCGCCGCGCTGGCGAAGACGAAGCTCGACGTGAGGTAGAGCGCCTCCGAATGCTCGCCGAACTGGCTGCGCTCCTGACCGGCACGCACGGCGAGGGTATCGAACGACCAGCCTGACGTATCCACCTCGCTCATCCCGCCTGCACCAGATTCAGGTCGAGTTGCTCGCCATCCTGGCCATCGAAGCCATCCAGGTCGTCCGACTTCTGCAACGGCGGCAGCGAGCGCCTGTCCTCCATGCTCTGCAGATAGGCGGCGCTGACATCGCCGGTGATGTACTGGCCGTCGAAACAGGAAGTCTCGAACTGGGTCACCGTCGGATTGACCGAGCGTACCGCCGCCCTGAGCGCATCGAGATCCTGGTAGATCAGCGCATCGGCGCCGATTTCGCGACACACTTCGTCGTCATTGCGAAAGGCGGCGATCAGTTCACTGCGCGTCGGCATGTCGATGCCATAGACGTTGGCATAGCGCACCGGCGGCGAGGCGGAGGCGAAATAGACTTTCCTGGCGCCGGCTTCGCGCGCCATCATGATGATTTCGCGACTGGTGGTGCCGCGCACGATTGAATCATCGACCAGCAGCACGTTGCGTCCCTTGAACTCCTGGCTGATGGCGTTGAGTTTCTGCCGCACTGATTTGCGCCGTGTCGCCTGGCCCGGCATGATGAAAGTACGGCCGATGTAGCGATTCTTGACAAAGCCCTCGCGGTAGGGAAGGTCCAGGCGCCGCGCCAGTTCCATCGCCGAATGGCGGCTGGAGTCGGGAATCGGAATCACCGCGTCGATCGCCAGATGCGGCATGGTCAGACGGATCTTGTCGGCCAGATAGTCGCCCATCTTGGCCCGCGTTTCATACACCGAAATGCCGTCCATCACCGAATCGGGACGCGCCAGATAGACGAACTCGAACATGCAGGGTGCATGGAGCGTGCGTTCGGCGCACTGCCGGCTGACAAAGTTGCCGCGCATGTCGATCAGCACCGCTTCGCCCGGCTCGACGTCGCGCAACATCTTGAAACCCAGCGTATCGATGGCCACGCTCTCCGACGCCACGAGATATTCGGTGCCCAGCGACGTCTCGTTCTTGCCGATCACCAGCGGACGGATGCCGTAAGGGTCACGAAACGCCAGCAGGCCATAGCCGGCGATCATCACGACTACGGCATAGGCGCCCCGCGCGCGTCGATGCACGCCGGATACGGCCTTGAAAATGGTCTCGGCATCGAGCTGATACTTGGTCGACGCGGCTTGCAATTCGTGCGCCAGAACATTGAGCAGCACCTCCGAATCGGAGTTGGTGTTGATGTGGCGCAAGTCCTGCAGGAACATGTCCTGCTTCAACTGGTCGGCGTTGGTCAGGTTGCCGTTGTGCGCCAGCATCAGGCCGAACGGGGAGTTGACGTAAAAGGGCTGCGCTTCGGCGGCATTGTCGGCCGATCCGGCGGTCGGGTAACGGCAATGTCCGATGCCCCAGTTGCCGACCAGACTGCGCATGTTGCGGGTACGGAAGACATCGCGCACCAGGCCGGAGCCCTTGTGCATGTGGAAGCGCCCGCCTTCGGCCGTGGCGACACCGGCAGCGTCCTGGCCGCGATGCTGGAGCACCTGCAGTCCGTCGTAGAGCAACTGGTTCACCGGCGTGGTGGCCCCCACACCCAGAATTCCGCACATGGTCCTTCTCCGCCGGGCCGTCCCACGGGGAAGCAGCCAAAACATGGAGCGGGCAGCGCCCGCGAACAATTATCGCCCCTTACCCCGGGAAGGGGGAAGGGGGGA
>JAUSCI010000014.1 GCA_030651305.1 Sulfuritalea sp.
CGTGACCGACACCACCGCCGGGAAGCGGCTGCCGTCCTTGCGGATGTAGGTCAGTTCGTAGATGTCCTCGATGCCGCGCGAGGCCTTGAATACCAGCGCTTCGAAGCCCGGCGTGATCGGGGTGCCGAATTCAATGCTCAAGGCCTCGGCGCGCGCGATCAATTCATGGGGATCGGAGATGTCGGCCGGTGTGATCTTGTTCATCACGTCGGCGGCCGCGTAGCCCAGCATGCGCTCGGCGCCGACGTTGAAAATCTGGATAACGCCCTTGGCGTCGGTGGCGATGCTGGAGAAGTTGGCACTGTTGAAAATCGCGCTCTGCAAGGCATCGGTTTTAATCAATGCCTCCTGGCGGCGGGCTTCGGTGATGCCCTCCGTCGTCCCGGACGCGGGATGGGGGATGACGGAATCAGGATTCAAGGGCATGGTCGACCTCTGCCGGAAAGGAAAATGCAAATGAATCTCGCCGATTGCGCGGCAGATGCTGTGAGCGGCACCTCACCTGTGCGCGCACGCCGCAGCAAGCTGCATGCATGTGCTCGAACGCGCCGACGTCGAAGTCGAGTCCGTCGATGAGTCAGGAGCCGCTGGTCTTCTTATAGCGTTTGGGCCGGTCGCTATCGGTGCGCTGTCGCACACAAGCCGGCGACTTCATGCGGCAAGTCCGGAGTTCCGGCAGTGTTCTCCCGATTGCCGAATAGTCGGCTCCCGCGAGACGGCGATCGAGGCCTCTCAAGGCATGACGGCAGCACTGGTGCCGCTGCGCCGATCCAGCCACTGCAGCAATATCGCAAACATCGTAGCGGGGTCGAAGGGTTTGATCAGAAAGTCATTCATGCCCGCCGCCAGGCAGCTCGCCTTGTCTTCGGGCAAGGCGTTGGCGGTCATGGCAATGATCGGTATCTGCGCGTATCCGGCAAGCTCGCGTATTTGCCGCGTCGCCTCGAGACCATTGACCACCGGCATCTGCATGTCCATGAAGATAGCCGCGTAGACATCCTTCCGCGCCAGGGCGATTGACTCCGCACCATCCTCCGCCATATCCACGACAAGCCCGACGGCTTCCAGTTGCAGTTTGGCCACTTCGCGGTTGATCGGCTCGTCGTCGACCACCAGAATGCGATTGCCCGCATGCTGCTGCCGGAGGCGTGTCTCGGCATCGCCATCGAGGACAGTCGGCGTGACGAACGCCTCTTCGCCCTTCCTCAGCTTCGCGGTGAACCAGAAAGTACTGCCGATTCCCGGCGTGCTGTCAGCGCCGACTTCTCCGCCCATCAGTTCGGCCAGGCGTCGGGTAATCGCCAGGCCGAGTCCGGTGCCGCCATACTTGCGGGTCATTGAATTGTCGGCCTGTTCGAAGGCACTGAAGAGCCGCGGCATGGCCTCCGGCGCGACGCCGATGCCGGTATCTGTTACTTCGAAGCGCACCAGTACCGATTCAGCAGTTTCCTCCTGCTTGCGCAGGCGCACCGTCACGGCGCCTGTCCGGGTGAACTTGACGGCGTTGGCGACGTAGTTGAGCAAGGCCTGCTGCAGTCGCATCGGGTCGCCATGGAGATTGGGCGGGAAAGGCTCGGTCTTGATTCGCAGTTCGATGCCCTTGTCCTTGACCCGGTTGGACAGGATCGACACGACATTCTTCAACAGGCTGGTGATGGCGACCGGCGCATCTTCGAGGGCGAACTTGCCGGCCTCGATCTTGGAAATGTCGAGGATGTTGTTGATGAGGCCCAGCAGATGCTGGCCGGACCTGTCGATGTCGTCGAGGCGTGCGGCCTGCTTCGGCGTCACCCCTTCCCGCCGCAGGATGCCGGCCATGCCGAGGATGCCGTTCATCGGGGTGCGAATTTCGTGGCTCATGTTGGCCAGGAAGGCACTCTTGGCCCGGTTGGCGGATTCGGCGATTCCACTGGCGTCGGCGAGTTGTGCGGTGCGGGTGGCTACCAGTTCTTCCAGATGGTGGCGGTAGCGCTCGAGTTCTTCGCCGAGCCGCTTCTTTTCGGTGATGTCACGGATGTTGCATTGGATCACCCGGGTGTTGCCGGCCAGATAGACGTTGCTGACGAATTCGACGTGCCTTTTTTGCCCCTGCGCGGTTTCCAGCGGCAGGTCGTCGTAGCGCACATATTCCTGCTGCTGCAAATCCAGAAATTTTTCCTTGTTTGCCGCAATATTCTTGAAGAAGCCCAGATCCCAGATGTACTTCTCCCGGACGTCATCGAGAGAGTAACCCAGCAGCTCGGTGATGAATGGATTCGCGTCAACGACCATGCCCGTCTCGGCGTCCAGGATCAGAATGCCGTCCTTCGCCGTTTCGAACAGACGTCGGTAGCGTTGTTCCAGCGCCTGCGAGCGCTTGCCCTCGGTGTTGTCGGTGCCGATAAGCAGGTAGCCGATGATCGCGTTTTCGGCATCGCGCAGCGCCGTGACCGACACCATCGCCGGGAAGCGGCTGCCGTCCTTGCGGATCTTGGTCAGTTCGTAGATGTCTTCGATGCCGCGCGAGGCCTTGAACACCAGGGCCTCGAAGCCCGGCTTGATCGTGGTTCCGAATTCGATGCTCAAGGCCGTGGCGCGGGCGATCAGTTCCTGTGGATCCGAGATGTCGGCCGGCGTGATCTTGTTCATCACCTCGGCGGCGGCGTAGCCCAGCATGCGTTGCGCGCCGACGTTGAAGAGCTGGATGACACCCTCGGCGTCGGTGGCAATACATGAGAAGTTGGCGCTGTTGAAGATGGCTTTCTGCAGAGCGCCGGTCTTGAGCAAAGCCTCCTGGCGGCGAAACTCGGCGATGCCACTCACCGTACCGGTCGGTACCAGCCCGGCGGAATCGCCGGCTGCTTTCGGCGGGAGTGGCCGCCGATAAGCCGTGAATGGCCTATTGGTCATGAGTCGGAAAACCGGATCAAATTGCCTCCAGCCTCTTTGGCTTGGTACATCGCCATATCCGCCCACTTGATGACGTCATCCGGGCCGACCTCGTGATCGAGAAACAGCGCGACGCCCATGCTGGAGGAACAGCGGTGCTCGATGGTGGTGGCTGCCGAACCCTCTGACTCTATTTTCAACAGATAGGCTTGGCTCAGGATGACGCGGATTTTTTCGGCGACGACGGTGGCCTGCGCGGTGGAGGCGGCCTTGTTGTTGTCCAACTCACTGAGCAGCACCACAAACTCATCGCCGCCGAAACGTGCGACGACGTCCACCTCGCGCACACAACCGCCAATGCGCCGTGCAACTTCGATCAGCAGCAGATCGCCCACGTTATGTCCGTGCGTGTCATTGAGCGACTTGAATTTGTCCAAATCGAGGAATATGAGCGCGCCATAACGCATGGTTCGTTTGCTGGTCGCCATCGCCTGGCACAAGCGGTCTCTTATCAGGCGGCGATTGGGCAGGCCCGTCAGTTCATCATGCAAGGCCAGGCTGAGAATCTTCGCCTCTGCCTGCTTGCGTTCCGTGATGTCGCGCGCGGCGACGAATACACCCTGGAGCTTGCGGTTTCTATCGTAGAAGGTGGTCGCGTTGTAGGACACCACGGTTTCCTTGCCATCTCTGGCGCGCGCCGTGAGTTCGTAGTTGCTGACCTGTTTTTTGCTCAGAACCAGCTTGATGCCTGCCTCCGCCTGTTCCGGATCGGTGAAGTAGTCCATGAATGGCGTGCCGATCAACTCGTCGCGCGTGCAACCAGTAAGTGCCCCCATTTGCTTATTGACATCGGTGATGATGCCGGACGGATCGGTGGCCATCAACGCGTCGATGTTGGATTCGAACAGGGAACGCGTGTAGAACTGCTGATCGCGCAGACGCTGATCAACGCTCTTCTCCTCCGTTTCGACCTGCTTGCGGGCGACGGAATTGACACTGGCGCCAAGCTGTGGGCGGAAGCTGTCAGTCATAGACGTGCTGGTCATAGATTGCGGCAAAGCGGTCGGCCCGCGCCGCAAAACAGGCCAGCACCTCCGGGTCGAAATGCCCTGGCTCGACTCGGCCGTCGCCCTGGGTAATGATCTCGACGGCGCGCGCGTGATCGATTGGCGGCTTGTAGGGACGCTTGCTGCGCAGCGCGTCGTAGATGTCGCAGATTTGCATGATCCGCGCCGCGAGGGGAATCGCCTCGCCCTTGAGGCCGTTCGGGTAGCCGCTGCCGTCCCAGCGTTCGTGGTGGTTGAGTGCGATTTCGGCGCCCATGCGGATATACGGCGAAGTGCCTTTGCCCAGGATGCTGGCGCCCAGCGTGCAGTGGGTTCTCATGATGACCCACTCCCTGGGCGTGAAGCCGCCCGGCTTGAGCAACACATGATCGGCAATGCCGATCTTGCCGATGTCGTGCATCGGGCTGGCGTGGTAGATGGCAGACCGGAAATCCGTCGGCAAGTCCATTGCCTCAGCCATTTCCTTGCAGTAGTAACTGATGCGCCGGATGTGATGGCCGGTCTCTTCGTCCTTGTGCTCCGAGGCGCGCACCAGGGTAAACACCGTGTCGCGATACGCTTCTTCGATCTGCGCGGTCCGCTGCCGCACCTCTTCCTCCAGAATCCGGTTGTAATTGGCGAGGAAATCGCCGTATTCCTTGAGCCGCAGCAGGTTGCGCACGCGTACGCGCAAGTCGGCGTGATCGATGGGCTTCGACAGAAACTCCTCGGCACCGGCTTCGAGCGCACGCAGCTTGGATGCCCGGTCGTCGAGCGCCGTGATCATGATCACCGGCACCGGCCTCGTGCGCGGATCGGCTTTCAGCCGCGCCACGGTGTCGAAGCCGTCCATGTCCGGCATCATGATGTCGAGCAGAATCAGGTCGGGCTTATTCGCTGCCGCCACAGCCAGCGCCTCGCTGCCGGTGCGGGCGCTGATCGTGGCATACCCCTCGGCGTGCAGAAGCGTTTCGAGCAATTTGACGTTGTGCGCCTGGTCGTCGACGACCATGACAGTGGCGTGTTTACGTGGAGTGTTGCCATTCATGCCGCGAACTTTCTGTGGTGATTCAGCGCCCGGCGCTGAAGGTCTCCCGGAAGACGGATGTACCGATCCCATGAAGGACCGACGCTAGGCGAAAACATCCCTGCCGTATGTGCGCTGTCGCACAGAGCGGCGGGCCGGGTCTGATCGACGCGGAAATACTCGGGAACGGACTGACAGATTACAATGCCGATACTTTCATGGAAACCGTCAGTCTCGCCAATCACTTTCTGATCGCCATGCCCGCCATGGTCGACCCGAATTTTTCCCGCACGCTGACCTACATCTGCGAGCACAACGCAGACGGTGCCATCGGCATCATTGTCAATCGTCCGATCGACATGAAGCTGGCCGGACTCTTCGATCGGGTCAGCATTCCGCTTGAAGACGAAGAGGCCGAAGCGCGTTTCGCCGACCTGCCGGTCTATTTCGGCGGGCCGGTGCAGACCGATCGCGGCTTCGTCCTGCACCGCCCGGCGGGACACTGGCAGTCGTCGCTGAATGTCAGCGACAGCATCGCCCTGACCAGTTCGCGCGACATCCTCCAGGCCATGGGCAGCACCGGCGCGCCGGCCGAAGTGCTGGTCAGCCTCGGCTATGCCGGCTGGACCGCCGGCCAACTGGAATGGGAACTGTCGCAAAACGCCTGGCTGACCGTCGAGGCCGACATCGCCATCATTTTTGACGTGCCCCCTGAAGAGCGCCTGCCGGCCGCGATGCAATTGCTCGGCGTGGATTTCGCCAACCTGTCGGAAGTCGCCGGGCATGCCTGACCGGTCCGGCGCCGTGCTCGCCTTCGATTTCGGCCTGAAGCGCATCGGCGTCGCCATTGGCACACAACTCGACGCCGGCCGAGCCGGATCGGCGCGCTCCCTGACCACCATCGACAGCGAGGCCAACGACGCCCGTTTCGACGCCATCTCGAAGATGGTCGCCGAGTGGCAGCCGGTTTGCCTGTTGGTGGGACGGCCCCTGAACGAGGACGGCACGCCGCACGAAATGACGGCGCGCTGCGAACGCTTCGCCAATCAGCTGCGTGGGCGGTTTCAGTTGCCGGTCGAGGAGGTCGACGAGCGCTACACGTCGATCGCAGCCGATGCGAACCTGCGCCAACGCGGGCTGTCCTGGCAGCAGCGCAAGACACAGGTCGATGCCGAGGCCGCCCTCATCATTCTCCAAAGCTGGTTTGAAACTCATGCCACTATCCACTCGCCTGCCTGACGCCGAAGCGCTCTGCGTCGCCCTCGCCGCGGCCATGCGGCCCCACGTCGATCCCGCCGCTACGGTGCTGGTCGGCATCCATACCGGCGGCGTCTGGGTCGCCGAGCGGCTGCACGCTGCCCTTGGCCTCAAGATGCCGCCGGGCTCGATCAATGTGTCCTTCTATCGCGATGATTTCAGCCAGCGCGGCCTGCACAGCAATGCCAAGACTTCGCAGATTCCTTTCGATGTCGAAGGCGCGCACATCGTCATCGTCGATGACGTGCTCTATACCGGCCGCACCATCCGCGCCGCGATGAACGAGTTGTTCGATTACGGCCGGCCGGCAAAAATCGACCTTGCGGTACTGACCGATCGCGGCGGCCGCGAACTTCCCATCGCTCCCAGTTTCTGTCCGCATTCGCTGAGCTTGCCTGCCGCCCAGATGCTGGCGCTGGAGCGGGCGGCCGACGGCGGCCTGTCCTTCCGGTTGATAACAGAATGAGCGCATCCGGCATGCAAAAAAGTCCGCAACTCAACAGTCATGGCGAGTTACAGCATCTGCTGACCATCGAGGGCCTGCCGCGCGACGTGCTGACGCGCATTCTCGACACCGCCGCGCCGTTTTCCGAAGTCGCCGAACGCGAAGTCAAGAAAGTGCCGCTGCTGCGCGGCAAGAGCGTGTTCAACCTGTTCTTCGAGAATTCGACGCGCACCCGCACCACCTTCGAGATCGCGGCAAAGCGGCTTTCCGCCGACGTCATCAATCTCAACATCAATACGTCCTCGGCGAACAAGGGAGAAACCCTGCTCGACACGGCGGACAACCTCGCCGCGATGCAGGCCGACATGTTCGTCGTGCGCCACGCCTCCAGCGGCGCGCCTTTCCTGCTCGCGCAACACATGGCGGCCACCGGACGCGACCACATCCATGTGGTGAATGCCGGCGACGGCCGCCATGCGCATCCGACGCAAGGCCTGCTCGACATGTACACGATCCGTCACTACAAGACGGATTTCACCCAGCTCACCATTGCCATCGTCGGCGACGTGCTGCATTCGCGCGTGGCGCGCAGCCAGATCCATGCGCTGACCACGCTCGGCGTCCCCGAGGTGCGCGTCATTGCGCCGAAGACCCTGCTGCCCACCGGCATCGAACGCCTCGGCGTGCGGGTGTTCCACGACATGCGCGAAGGCCTGCGCGGCGTCGATGTCGTCATGATGCTGCGCCTGCAGAACGAACGCATGCAGGGCGCCCTGCTGCCCTCGACCCAGGAGTATTTCAAATCCTACGGCCTGACGCCGGAAAAGCTGGCGCTGGCCAAGCCCGACGCCATCGTCATGCATCCGGGGCCGATGAATCGCGGCGTCGAAATCGATTCGGCGGTGGCCGACGGCAGCCAGGCCGTGATCCTGCCGCAAGTCACGTTCGGCATTGCGGTGCGTATGGCCGTGATGGCCATGCTGGCGGGGAACTGATCACCATGAAGATTCATATCAAGAACGGCCGGCTGATCGACCCGGCGAGCAAGACCGACAAGGCGCTGGACCTGTTCATCGCGGCCGGACGAATAGTCGGCGTTGGCGGTACGGCGCCGGCGGGGTTCGAAGCCAACAGCGTGCTGGACGCCACCGGCTGCATCGTCTGCCCCGGGCTGGTCGATCTGGCGGCACGGCTGCGCGAGCCGGGCTTCGAATACAGGGCCACGCTGGAATCCGAAATGGCTGCGGCGGCGGCCGGCGGCATCACGCGCCTGGCCTGTCCGCCCGACACCGATCCGGTGCTGGACGAGCCGGGACTGGTGGAGATGCTGACCCATCGGGCGCGGCTGCCCGAGTTCGCCCACGTCCATCCGGTCGGTGCCTTGACCTTGCAGCTGGAAGGCGCGGCGCTTACGGAAATGGCAGAGCTGGCGGAAGCCGGTTGTGTCGCCTTCGGCCAGGCCAATCGCGCCATTGTCGACACCCAGGTGCTGCTGCGCGCCATGATGTACGCGGCGACTTTCGACTTTCCCGTCTGGCTGCAGGCGCAAGACCCATTTCTGGCCAGGAAGGGCGTGGCCCACGATGGTGAAGTCGCGGCCCGCCTGGGTCTCGCCGGGATTCCGGTGGCGGCGGAAACCATTGCGCTGGCAACCATCCTGCACCTGGCCCGCGAGACCGGCGCCCGGGTGCACGTGACGCGCATTTCGTCGGCCGCCGGCATCGACATGATTGTCGCCGCGCGTGCTGCCGGCATTGCGGTGACCTGCGACGTGGCGATCCATCACCTGCATCTGTGCGAGATGGATATCGGTTTCTTCGATACCCAGGCCCGACTCGACCCGCCGCTGCGCTCGCAGCGCGATCGCGAGGCCTTGCGCGCCGGCCTTGCGTCGGGCGCGATCAACGCACTGTGTTCCGATCACACGCCGGTCGATGACGATGGCAAGCAGATGCCGTTCGAGGAAGCCGAAGTCGGCGCCACCGGGCTCGAATTGCTGCTGCCGCTGACGCTCAAGTGGGCGCAGGAAATGAAGCTGCCGCTGGTGACGGCGCTGGCCCGCGTCACATCCGACCCGGCAAGTATTCTCGGCGTCAGGGCGGGCAGCCTGGCCATCGGCGCGGCGGCCGATATCTGCGTTTTCGATCCGGCGGCCGGGTTCCGGGTCACGCGCGAAAATCTCAGAAGCCAGGGCAAGAACACGCCCTTCCTCGGCCAGGAGTTGCCCGGCCGCGTGCGCTACACGCTGATCGATGGCCATCTGGCCTTCGACGGCACGCTGGGCTGACGCCGCGCGCGGCTGAGTGGGTACCGTCCCTTCGGGACAGGGGGTGGCAAATGGATAGTCGCCGGTACTATGGTCTCGATGCCCTGCGCGGCGGCATGATGATGCTGGGCATTGTTCTGCATGCTTCCATGTTTTATCTGGTCACGCCTCCGCCGACGATGCCGCTCCCTACCGACCGGAACAATGCGCTTGTCTTTGACCTGATCTTTGCTTTCATCCACAGCTTTCGCATGCCTACGTTCTTCGTCCTGGCGGGATTTTTTACCTCGCTGCTGATTGAAAAACGGGGCCTTCGTGGCACCTACAAGGATCGCGCCAAGCGGATTCTGGCGCCGCTGGCCGTGGGTATCGTGACACTGCTGCCATTCACCTTCCTGTTCATGATCGATTTTGCGCTGAGTGCGCGATTCGGCACGCACGACTTCATTCCGGACCACGAGGCGCTGGGTATCTTCAGCCGGGAAGTGGCGGCGAAGGGAGTGCCCACCGGCAAACCGAGCCTCGGGCACTTGTGGTTCCTGTATTACCTCTGCTTCTTCTACCTGCTGATTCCGCTGTGCCAGGCCCTGGTGAGCTCAATCGCGAGGGTCGAGGAGCGATTCAGGCGCTGGCTGGTTTCGCCCTTCCTGCTGCTGGCGTTTGCGCTCTACACGGCGGCCACCTTGTGGCCCTTCCACGGCGGCCAGTTGCACGAGGGGTTCATCTACTTCGAGCCGCACTTGCCGTCACTGGTCTATTACGGGTCGTTCTTCGTGCTCGGTTACGTCCTCCATCACTACCGGGAATTCCTCCAGGCCCTGGCGCGAAACGTTTCCTCCTGGGCGATGCTCGCACTGATCCTGTTCCCTCTTGCCGTTTACGCGAGCCACCTCGACAACGATGCCCATGGCGCCAGCTTCACGCTGCACCTTGGCGCGGTGCTGGCAAACGCGCTGTGCACGTGGGCCCTCATCTACCTGTTTCTGGGAAGCGCGCTGCGCTTCTTCGACCGCCAATCACCCTGGATCGGATATGTATCGCAATCCTCGTACTGGGTCTTCCTGGTGCACTTGCCGCTGGTTAACTTTGCCGGTTGGTGGCTGGTGCAATTCGACCTTCCCTCGCCGCTCAAATTTCTGCTTGTTTGCGGCTTTACCTCGGTCGTGGCCTTCACGACATTTCACTACGGGGTGCAGAGGACCTGGATCAGCGATTTCCTGTATGGACGCCGGTTCGACCTGGATTGGCCGTGGCGGGAATCAGGGATTTCTCGCTCGCCGCTCCAGACGCGAACATGAACGTTGCCCGCATGAATCGCCTCACACTGCGTTTCGCCGACGCGGAACTGGAGAAGGCTTTTGCCGAGGAGCAGGCACGCAAGTCCCTGCGTCCGATTCGAATTGCGCTGGTCTGCGCCGGCCTGTTGACGCTCGCTTTCTGGCCCGCGATCATCCAGCTTGTTCCTTCCATTCAAGAGCAACTGCCGGGCATCATGGCCAGGATTCTAGTCACGCTTGGCCTCTGCTATGCCTTGACCCAGACCCAGGTTTTTCTGCGCCGGCATCAGTGGCTGATGCTCGCCCTCGCCTGCGTACTGTCGTTTGGAATGATCAGCATCGTGGCGCGATATCCTCCGCAGATGCTGGACGCATCCGGTTTTTTCATGATGGCTATTCACTTGTTCAGCATCTACGGCGTTTTTCGTCTGCGTTTTCCCGCAGCAGTGGCTGGCGGGTGGTTCAGCATGGCCATGTATCTGGTTCTGCTCAGCGCGCTCGGATTGCTGCCAGAGAGCTCCCTTTTCCGGCATGCAGGATCACTCCTGACGGCCAACCTCTGGGGCATGCTGATCTGCTACCAGATGGACCTTGCCCTGCGGCGCGCATTTCTGGCCATGCGCGACGTCGCCGCCGAAAAGGAACGCTCCGAGCGGCTGCTGCTCAACATCCTGCCGGCGGAACTGGCGCGGGAGCTGTCCGCGACCGGCAGCGCGCGTCCGGCCCGCCACGAGTCCGTCACCATCCTGTTCACCGACTTCAGCGGCTTCACCCAGGCCGCCTCATCCATGCCCGCCGAACAAGTGGTTGCCGAACTGAACGAGATATTCGCGGCCTTCGACGACATCACCGACACCTGCGGCGTGGAGAAAATCAAGACCATCGGCGACGCCTACATGGCCGCGGCCGGGCTGCCCAAACCTTGCGCGGACCACGCGCAACGTTGCGTTCGCGCCGGGCTGGGCATGATCGACTATCTTGAAAAGCGCAACCGGACGGGCGCCTTCAAATGGTCGCTGCGAGTGGGGGTTCATTCCGGTCCGGTGGTGGCCGGCGTGGTCGGCAAGCGAAAGTACGCCTTTGACATCTGGGGCGATACCGTCAACGTCGCCTCGCGCATGGAAAGCTCCGGGGAAATCGGCCGGGTCAATATTTCGGCCGACACCCATGATCTCGTTCGCGCCGAGTTCGCTTGCGAGTACCGCGGAAAAGTGGACGCCAAAGGCAAGGGACAGATCGACATGTACTTTGTCGCCGGCCCGCAAGACAAAATCAGTCGCGAAATCCGAGGATAGCTGTTACCGACGCCGGATCGACGCCGCTGATGCGCACCCGCTTGGCGCGCGATGTCTCGCCACTCACCAGGCTGATCGCTGCCCTGGCAACGCCAAGTTGCTTGGCAAGAAACGCGATCAGGCAGGCATTGGCCTTGCCATCCACCGGCGGCGCCGCAAGCCTGATTTTCAGCGCTTCGCCGTGCAGGCCCACCACTTCGGTCTTCTTCGCGCCCGGCTGGATGTGCAGCCGCAGCGTCACTCCCTTGCTGTCCGCGACCAGCCAGTTCACGAAATCAGCATCATCGGCAACACGCTGTTGCGCAGGCCGGCGACCACGAACAAGGCTATTTGCAGCACCAGCAACAGCGCCAGCGGCGACAGGTCCACGCCGCCGACGGGGGGAATCACGCGGCGAAACGGCCGCAGCAGCGGCCGCGTCAGCGTGTTGAATACCTCGGCCAGCGGCGCATAGGGGTTTACCCAGGAGAACACCGCTGAAACGATCACGGCGCCGATCACCAGATACAGGCTGATCTTGGCCACTTCCAGAAGGGCCAGCAAAGCCACCACAAGAGTCGGCGCTGGCGATACGGCGTGCAGCACTCCGGACAGCCCGAGCGCCACGCCCTGATAGGCGATCTGCCACAGCCAGGCCAACAGCAGGCTGGCCGTGTCCAGACCGAACAGGCTGGGAACCAGGCGACGCAGCGGACGCACCATCCAGTCGGTGACGGCGACGATGAATTGTCCGAGCGGGTTGCGGAAGGGAGTGCGCGCCCATTGCATGGCGAAGCGCACCAGCAGCGCCAGCGTGAGGAAGCCGCAGACGGTGTCGAGGATGAAGAGGATGATTTGCGTCAGCATCAGTCTTTGCCCAACAGGTCGCCCAACTCGCGACCGCGCGCCTCGGCGGCCAGGATGCCCTGTTCGATGGCGGCGGCAATGCCGCTGGCGCCAAACGACAGCAGTGCCGCTTCGGTGGTGCCGCCTTTGGAGGTCACGCGCTCACGCAAGGTCGCGATTGACTCGCTGCTCTGCTCGGCCAGGCGGGCGGCGCCGAGAAAGGTCTCGACACTGAGCTGCCGTGCCGTGGGCGCATCGAAACCCAGCTTGCGTGCGGCAGCCTCCATGGCTTCGATGAAATAGAACACATAGGCCGGGCCGCTGCCGGACACCGCGGTGACGGCGTCCATCTGCTTCTCGTCATGCACCCAGAAGGTATTGCCGACGGCGCGCAGGAGGTTCTCGGCGTTGTCACGGCCGTCCTGATTGACGCCCGGATCGGCGCAGAGGCCGGTGATGCCGGCGCCGATCAGGGCCGGCGTGTTGGGCATGGTGCGCACCACGTGGCGGTGACCGCCGAGCCAGCGCGAGATGTCGGCCAGACGCAGTCCGGCGGCGATGCTGACGACCAGTTGCGCGGAGAGCTTGCCGACCAGGGGGGCGACCGCTTCCCGCATCTGCTGCGGCTTCACCGCCAGCACCAGGACGTGACAGTCGATTGCCGCCGCATCCACGGTCGCCGTGCAGCGTACGCCGAAGCGTTCGGCGAGGGCGTCGCGGGCCGCTGTGGACGGTTCGACGACCTGTATCGCCGCTGCCGCAAAGCCCTGCCGGTACAGGCCGCTGATGAGCGCGACCGCCATGTTGCCGCCGCCGATGAAGGTGATCTTCATGTCGTGTAATTCCTTTCGCCAAAAATCGCGGTGCCTACCCTGACCAGCGTCGCGCCTTCCATTATCGCCGCTTCCAGATCGTGGCTCATGCCCATCGAGAGCGTATCCAGTCTCAGGCCCTCGGCGTTGAGCCGGTCGCGCAACTGGCGCAGCAGGGCGAAGCGGCTGCGTTGCAGGCGGCTGTCTTCACCGGGTTCGGGAATGGCCATCAGCCCGCGCAGGCACACTCCGGACAGTGCGGCCACGGCATGGGCCAGAGCGTCGGCCTGATCCGGGCTGCAGCCACTTTTCGAGGCTTCGCCGGAAACATTCACCTGGACGCAGACCTGCAGCGGCGCGAGTCCGGGCGGTCGCTGTGCCGCAAGCCGTTCGGCGATTTTCAGGCGGTCGACGGAGTGTACCCAGGCAAAGTTTTCGGCGACCAGCCGCGTCTTGTTGCTCTGCAGCGGCCCTATGAAGTGCCACTCAAGGCCCGCTTCAGCCAGGTCGGCCAGTTGCGCCGCCTTGTCGACAGCTTCCTGCACATAGTTTTCGCCGAACGCGCGTTGCCCCGCCGCGACTGCCTCGCGCACGCTGGCGGCGGGCCAGGTCTTGGAAACGGCCAGCAAGCGGACGGACTCCGGCCGTCGCCCGGCGGCAACGCAGGCAGCGGCAATGCGTGCACGCACAGCTTGCAAGTTGGCGGCGATTGATGTCATATTGCGGTGGTAAAGTATATCGCACCCCTTCTACAGGAAAGCGCTCATGGACATCACTGAACTGCTCACTTTCATTGTCAAGAACAAGGCCTCCGATTTGCATTTGTCCGCCGGCCTGCCGCCGATGATCCGCGTCAATGGCGACATCCGCCGCATCAACCTGCCGGCGATGGAGCACAAGGATGTCCATGCGATGATTTACGACATCATGAGCGACGGCCAGCGCAAGGTCTACGAGGAAAATCTCGAATGCGACTTTTCCTTTGCGGTGCCGAACCTGGCGCGTTTCCGCGTCAACGCCTTCGTCCAGAACCGGGGTGCGGCGGCGGTGATGCGGACCATTCCGTCGAAGATCATGTCGCTGGAAGAACTTCATTGCCCGAAGATCTTCGAGGAACTGGCCGACCAGCCACGCGGCCTGGTACTGGTGACCGGGCCGACGGGTTCCGGCAAGTCGACCACGCTGGCGGCCATGGTCAATCACAAGAACGAAGTCGAATACGGCCACATTCTCACGGTCGAGGACCCGATCGAATTCGTCCATGAATCGAAGAAATGCCTGATCAACCAGCGCGAGGTCGGTCCGCATACGCTGTCCTTCAACAACGCCCTGCGCTCGGCGCTGCGCGAAGACCCGGACGTCATTCTGGTCGGCGAAATGCGCGACCTGGAAACCATCCGCCTGGCGATGTCCGGCGCCGAAACCGGTCACCTGGTATTCGGTACGCTGCACACCTCCTCGGCAGCGAAAACCATCGACCGCATCATCGACGTGTTCCCCGCCGCTGAAAAGGAAATGATCCGCGCCATGTTGTCGGAATCCCTGAAGGCGGTAATTTCCCAGACCCTGTGCAAGACCATGGATGGCAAGGGCCGCGTCGCCGCGCACGAGATCATGGTCGGCACGCCGGCGATCCGCAACCTGATCCGCGAAGCCAAGGTGGCCCAGATGTATTCGGCGATCCAGACCGGCCAGCAATACGGCATGCAGACGCTTGACCAGAACCTGACGGATCTGGTCAAGAAGAAGATAATTTCTCCCGCCGAAGCACGCAGCAAAGCCGCCAACAAGGACAATTTCCCGGGCTGAAGCCCGGCAAATTGTCCTTGTGGCGAAGTAACACCCGCCCCCTCCCATCCTCCCCCTCGCGGGGGAGGCTACTAGTTAGAGCCGCTGGCGCGGCTGATGCAGGCAGAAACGATTGGAGATTGACTCATGGAACGCGATGAAGGACTGAAGTTCATGTACCAGCTTCTGACGATGATGATGCAGAAGAAGGGCTCCGACTTGTTCATTACATCCGGTTTCCCGCCGGCCATGAAGGTCGACGGCAAGATGACGCCGGCCACCACGCAGCCGCTGTCGGCTCAGCATACGCAGGAACTGGCGCGCGCCATCATGAACGACAAGCAGGCCGCAGAGTTCGAGGCGACCAAGGAGTGCAATTTCGCGATCTCCCCGGCCAGCATCGGCCGCTTCCGCGTCAACGCCTTTGTCCAGCAGGGCCGCGTCGGCATGATCCTGCGGACCATCAACGTGCAGATCCCCGAAATGGACGATCTCAAGCTGCCGCCGGTGCTGAAGGACGTGGTGATGACCAAGCGCGGTCTGGTGCTGTTTGTCGGCGGCACGGGTTCGGGCAAGTCGACCTCGCTGGCGGCGATGATCGGCTATCGCAACCAGAACAGCTATGGCCACATCATCACCATCGAAGACCCGGTCGAATACGTTCATGAGCACCGCAATTGCGTGATCACCCAGCGCGAAGTCGGCGTCGATACCGATTCATGGGAAGTCGCGCTGAAGAACACCCTGCGCCAGGCGCCCGACGTCATCCTGATCGGTGAAATTCGCGACAAGGAAGTCATGGAGCACGCCATCGCCTTTGCCGAAACGGGCCACCTGGCGATGGGTACGCTGCACGCCAACAACGCCAACCAGGCGATCGACCGGATCATCAACTTTTTCCCGGAGGAGCGTCGACCGCAGTTGCTGATGGATCTTTCGCTGAACCTCAAGGCCGTTGTTTCGCAGCGCCTGATTCCGGTGAAAGAAGGCAAGGGCCGTGCCGCGGCCGTGGAGGTCCTGCTCAATTCACCGCTGATTGCCGACCTGATCTTCAAGGGCGAGATCCACGGCATCAAGGAGATCATGAAGAAGTCGAAGGAGCTCGGCATGAAAACCTTCGACATGGCGCTTTTCGACCTCTTCGAAGAAGGCCGCATCAGCTACGACGATGCGCTGCGTTTTGCCGACTCGATGAACGAAGTGCGCCTGATGATCAAGCTGCACAGCAAGCAGTCGCAGGACATGGACCGCAACGCTGGCATCCAGCACCTCGACATAGTTTAGCGATAGCTGCCGGCGGTGATTTCGATGTTGTACAGCCGGCATTCGAGTGCGCCGTTGTAGAGCGGAATCTTGCGCGATGTCTGGAGTCGGATCAGCTTGGGCAGTCGCATGTCGGCCGATAGAAACCAGCAGCTCCAGCCGGCAAAGCGCTGCTTGAGCGCATCGCCCAGCAGCGGGTAGAAGGCGGCCAGTTCTTCCTCGCTGCCCAGTCGCTCACCGTAAGGCGGATTGGCCACCAGCACTCCTGATGGCGCCGGCGCGGTGCGTTGCAGCAGGTCGGACGCCTCCAGCGTGATCAGGTCATCCAACCCCGCGCCGGCAAGGTTTTGCCGCGTGCGGGCGACGGCATCGGCGTCGATGTCGCTGCCATACAGCGGCAAGGCCGTTGCTTCGCGGCGACGCCCGGCCGCTTCGCGCTGCAGCTTGCGCCAGAGCCCGGCATCGAAGGACTTGAGGTGCTCGAAGCCGAAATCTCCCGGCTCGCGCGACAGCCCCGGCGCGTCGTCGAGGCACATCTGCGCCGCTTCGAGCAGGAAGGTACCGCTGCCGCACATCGGATCAAGCAGCGGCGTACCGGGTTGCCAGCCGGAAAGTCGCAGGATGCCGGCGGCGAGGTTTTCCTTGAGTGGCGCGCCGACCTTGGCCAGTTTGTGGCCGCGCAGGTAGAGCGGCTCGCCGGAAGTGTCGAGATACAGCGTGGCCTGTTGTTCGGTGATGAAGAGGTGAATGCGAACCTCGGGGTTCTTGGTATTGACGCTGGGACGCCGCCCGGTCTCGGCGCGGAAGCGGTCACAGACGGCGTCCTTGACTTTCAGCGTGATGAACTCAAGGCTTTTGAGCGGCGAGCGAATCGCCGTGACATAGACGCGAATCGAGCGATCCACGGAAAACAGTTTTGACCAATCCACGTCGTAGGCCAGTTGATAGATCTCGGCTTCGCTGCGATAGGCGCCGCGCGCGATGCGCCACAGGACGCGCGTCGCGATGCGCGATTCGAGGTTGATGCGGTAGCCGGTTTCGATTTCGCCATTGCAGCTCGCGCCGCCCGGCACTATCGCAACATCCTTGCCGCCGGCACTGGCGAGGTCTTCCGCGAGCAGGGCTTCGAGCCCGCGCGGGCAGGTGGAAAAGTAGTGGTTCAAGGCGAAGTCTGGATGATTGTCGATTCCGGCATTATGTCACCGCAGGATGCGGCGACAGTATCCCTTGCGGATATCGGCACTATCGGCGTTAAGCGTAGCGGCCGCAACTCAAACCCGCCTCGACCGGTGGTCCTCCAATTTCTATCGGCGCAGGCTTGCCAACGGCATGAATCGCGACTATTCTCGGGAAAAATAGAAACGTTCAGTCGTAGCTGAACGCAAAGCAGGGAGGAATGCAGTGGCCGTCGGCCCAACCATCCAGCGTCAAACGGCATTGTTGTCAGGCATTGACACGCCATCAGGCGGGGTCGTGCTCAAGAAACTGTCGCCGGCCGCCGCCGGCGCCAAGCGGCTGGCGACGCGCTATGGGTCGTCCCTGGTGTGCGTGCGCTACCGCGAGGACACAGCGCGAGGCCGGCGCCTCACCACCGTCGAACTGATCGTAGACGAGCGGCCGCTGCCGCCACCGGTGGCCGTGCGCGTCGCCTACCAGGAAGTCGACATGCGAAACCAGGTCAAGGACGCCGGAGGCATCTGGGATGGCAAACGCAAGCTGTGGCTGCTACCCAGGGCGGCGGTACGCAAGCTGAAACTGACGCATCGGGTCATTTCAGAAAAAGCCTAGATATGGACAGAATGCCCCATCCATATTTGGAAACAAATAGCCATATCTGGCCAGCAATTGCCAGATATGGCAGTTTTGTAGCGACGTCTACATCACGTTCGGCCCCATGAAATCGCTCGGTGATCTCCCCGCTCTGCTCAACGACTTCCGAAAGGTTGTCGCCCTTGCCGGCGTCTCCTTACCTCCTGCCGCCGTTTCAATTGAGACTTTGCCCGCACCACACAGGCCGCCGTCCGTGCTCCCAAGTGGCAAGATGGCTGTTTACGTTTTCGTCTGGAATGGCCGCTGCCTGAAAGTCGGGAAAGTCGGCCCAAAGAGTCAGGCCCGCTTCACTAGCCAGCACTACAATCCGGCCAGTTCAAACAGCAATCTGGCGAAGTCCCTCGTTGCCGGCCATGGAAAGCTCGGGCTATCCGGCATCACGGAGTCGGACGCAGGCGCCTGGATCAAGGCAAACGTTGATCGCGTGAACTTTCTCCTCAACGCCGA
This sequence comes from Sulfuritalea sp., assembly GCA_030651305.1. Classification (GTDB taxonomy): domain Bacteria; phylum Pseudomonadota; class Gammaproteobacteria; order Burkholderiales; family Rhodocyclaceae; genus Sulfuritalea. The sequence continues at coordinate 18,447 of JAUSCI010000014.1, forward strand.
ATGTGGCATTCCCGTACTCACGCTTCTTGAGTCGTTCTTACAGTGCCGCCTAGATCCGGTTTTCGAGGGCTTCGACAGTCAGCGATGAAAACATGGGGCCGAACCCATCATTCCACCGGACGCTGCGCGATGAAGCCGCGCAGCGCCGGTGAATTCAAACGTTGGGCATCATGAGAAGGACGCTCCATGGTTTGGCGTAAAGGGTTCCTATTTTCCGTTCTGTTTTTCCTGGCACAGGCGTCGGCCGCGGACGAGACGTTCTCTCGCTGGAAGGGGAAGGAGATGATCGATCGCGCTTACGCCGTCCAAGATGCTGCGAGAGCATATGTTAAGGAAATGGAGCTCGAAGGTTCTCGCGGCCGGAGCGCGCTCGACAGAATGATTGGCGACGGGTTCATGTGCGGGTTCACGATTGTGAGGAAAGATGACCCTCCGCTAATCTTCTGCACGAAGTCAAAACCCGCTATCCATGACTGCGCTGTACTTGACGTGTATCTATTCTTCGCCTGGAAAGGAAATGAAAGAAAGTTCGAAAAATTGGTTGCCGAACTTGAGAACACCATGGTTAATGGAATCGAGCCAGTCTGTAAGCTGCCCGTGCGGAAGGAAGCGGGGCCCTGATGCCCAACCCGGCAGTCGACCCCGTTCCCTTCGGTCACTGGACGCTGCGCGATAAAGCCGCGCAGCGCCGGTCACTTCTACGTTGGGCCTCACATGACGGTCTTTTGACGGGGGGTATTTATGGGATGGATTCTGGTTCTGTTCGGTGGAATATTTTTACTCGTAGTAATCACCCGCAAAACTGTTGATCGTGAGACCGCTAAAAATTTGAAGTTTCTTGGCAAGTTCTTCGCTGGCGCAGTAGGTCTACTTGTTCTGCTGGTTTTTCTTTCCTTTTTGCTCAAATAACGGAGGACACAACAATGAATAATCAATTCTTTCCTACCGCGATGCTAGGCTACCTTCTCTTCATCGGTATTGTCTTAGCAGTCATTGTTCTCGTGTGTCGAGAGCTAGTTTGTTGGTATTGGAAAATTAACCAGAACGTCGCTCTGCTAACAGAGATCCGCGACCTTCTCGCTGCAAAGCAATCTTCACAAGGTGTACCCCAATCACAATCCGCTCTGACCACACAAGTTACGGATGAATTTTGCTGCCCTCCCGGCGCCCCGATTGGTGTCTGGCGAGAAGACTTGATGCGCGCGAATAGCATCCGAATGGAAGGCGATAGCTACCTTTGGAATGGGAACCGCTACCCCTCATTCGATTCGGTGATAGCGGCAATGAGGGAACAGAAGGGGCAGCAGGCCCCCAATTCTTGACGCTCCGCGAAAACCCTTGCAGCCTAGTGAATCCGCGAGGCCCAACCCTGCGGTCCACCGGACGCTGCGCGATGAAGCCGCGCAGCGCCGGTGACCTTGAACGTTGGGCATCAGAGAGGACGCCACATAAGGAGCGCAAATGACAAAGCAAGAAAGTGAAAAGGCAATCCGCTATCTCTGCACCGAGTGGGCGAAACTCTGCGGAATACAGATACCTCCCATTGAGCAGCCGAGCTTTTCTGATTTTTACTCTTGGGTGCAAGAGAGCCACGGCCCCGTTCTGGCGTTCCGTTCAACACTCTCCGTTTCCGAACAAGTCGAAGCATGGTTTGACGATGAGTTCAAACAGAACTGGAGAAATTGAGGTGTCCTCAAAGTTCCAAATGGTCTTCGCGATCCGCCATTTGACTCCCAAACCGGCAGTCAAGAGGGTCGGCGCAAAAGCGCGCCGACCCTTGCTTTTACGTTGGGCGTCTGAATACACGAAAGGACTATTGTGACCACAGTCATCGTCATTATGGTAGTTGTAGCTGCGGCGATCTACTTTCTTCTTGGAAAGTCCTCCAGCAAACCACCGGCTGCAAGTGCTCGACATACACAAGCAGCTGCCACAGAGAGCGACAACTTAGATTGGCTAATGGGCATATGGAGGAAGGCTGATCAGGAGCAAAAGGAAGGAAAACCAAAAACATTCCCAAAGTGGTTTTTTGATGAAGCAACTCCACGGCAAATGGAAAAACTGGCTTCTCTCAATGTGCGCGTAGGAGGGGGAAAACCAACCAAGGGAAAAGCATCCGACCTCATTGGCTTATCTTACCCAATAGATGAGGATGACCTTGAAGTTCTGAAATTCTTCAAAGTTCAAAGCAAGGGCATGAATCAAACCAAGGGCCGCTACAAAGCGCAAGAATTACTGAACGAAGCCGAGAATCGATCCCAATGGGAGAACAGGCCGGCAACTCAGGAACAGAAGGAGTTCTATAGGTTTTTTGGCATCAAGGTTTCTACAGGTTTGTGCATGAAAGATGCCGAGAACGTCATCATGAAAACCAGAACCAAGGCCGGACAGGATGAACCTTCCAAACTTGATCAGTGGGACTCTTACGCTTCTATCATTTCAGATCTGGCGGACAAGGAAATGCTCAAGGATGACTTTGAAATGAAGAAGCCAAGCATGACTCTGATCAGAGAAGCCGTGGATGCCTTAGTAATAGAGGGGTGTCCACTCACTGACTTGGACGTGTATGACGTGGCGGAAAAAATACAAGAGCTAAAACCGGACATGGCAAGGCCCGCGTGAACGGCGAAATGACTCAGGGTTGTAGCAAGCGCCCAACCCGGCAGTCCACGCGGACGCTGCGCGATAAAGCCGCGCAGCGCCGGTGACTTCTACGTTAGGGCACGGAAGCTGGCCGTAGCGTTCATAAATCGGAGCACGTCAATGACAGATCTATGGGCAATCGCCGGCGACGAGGATGTTTACCTTGAAGTCAAAATTGATAGCAACGCTTCCTATATTCCCTTGTTCCGTAGCGAGGAAGATGCGAGAAGCTACATAGTGTCGCAAGGTTTTCGGGAAGGCTTGAAGACGCGCAACTTTGAATTTGGTATGTACGATTGGCTCTGTGAGGTAACCAGGGACCGTAGGTATGTTCACTATCTGCGAATAATGAAATGAAAACTGAAGTCCTGAGCTTTGCCGCGTTTCGTCTCCAAGACTCCGGTTCGGTCAAGGGATTAAAAAGCAATAAAGAGTGCTTGCGGGTAGCCACAGATACTGGTCCGAAAATCGGTCCTGGTAGGACGGCGCTCCGTAGAAAACCCGCCCTAACCCGGCGGTCGACCCCGAATCAAAGGCGAATCAAAGGGGCCAGGCTCAAATTTATTTTGCATAGCCTGTGAAAGTCGGCGCTGGCGACACGCCGATAGCGACGATAAACCGAGCCTGCCCGTTTCCCCTCCCAGCCCCATAGTTGGTCGTCACGCGGTTCGTTTGACAAGCTCATTTATTGTAGCTACAGTAAAGAATGAGAATCGAGTTCGATCCAGCCAAGGACGCGGCAAACCAAACGAAGCACGGCGTGTCCCTGTCCATGGCAGACGACCTCGACTGGGAAGCCGCGCTGGTGTGGGCTGATGAACGGTTTGAGTACGGGGAGATGCGAATGATCGCACTCGCTCCGAAAACCGAAATCCTGTATTACGTGGCGTTTTTAGACCGTGGTAAGTGCGAAGGGTCATCAGCCTGCGCCGCGCCAATCGTCGCGAGGTGAAGCACTATGTCGCAAATCTCTAAGCGTCCAACTGTCCTTATGCCTACTGCGGCAGAGGACAAAGCCATTACTGCGGCGGCCAAAAGTGATCCTGACGCACAGCCGCTCACGCCAAAGCAACTGGCCGCGATGGTTCCAATCCGAACCCTGCGTGGGCGACCGAAATCCGAAAACAAGAAGTTGCTCGTGTCTGTGCGTTACAGCCCCGAGGTTGTTGCCTACTTCAAGTCCACAGGTGAAGGCTGGCAATCGCGAATGGATGGTGTACTTCGTAAGTACGTGACACGCCATTCCGGTAGCGCATGAATAATCAATAACTCGCGTTGGCGTCCCACATTTCGGGGACAAAGCGCAGCACGCGGTTGCGTCCCTCCTCTTTGGCCTTGTACATGGCGACGTCGGCGAATTTGACCACCTGCCAGAAGGTGTCGGAATCCGTCGGATATTCGGCGACGCCGATGGAAATGGTTTTTTGCAGTACGCCGCCGGGCAGGGGAATCTTGGTGGCCTCGACTTCGCTGCGGATTTTTTCGGCCACCAGCATCGCCGCGTCGGCGCCGGTATCCATCAGCACCAGCAGGAATTCCTCGCCGCCGTAGCGCACGGCCATGTCCGAGCTGCGCACATTGCGCATCAGGAGTTCGGCCAGGACCTTGAGCACCTTGTCGCCCACCTCGTGGCCATGGGTGTCGTTGACCTGTTTGAAGAAATCGAGGTCGAGCATCAGCACCGAGAACGCGCTCTTGCGCCGCTGGCTGCCGGCGACCAGGGTGCCTACGTACTCTTCGAGGAAGCGGCGGTTATACATGCCTGTCATGGCGTCGCGCAGGGCGTTTTCACGCAGGTGTTCCATGAGGCGTTTGGCCTCCAGCACGGGGCCGGCTTCGCGCAGATAGACGGCGACAAACGGCACCATCAGGCGGGCCAGCGGTGCTTCGTCGGCGGCGACCACAATCTGCACCACGCAGCCGGCCGTACCGGACTGGGTGATCGGCAAACAGATGTGGGTATCGTCGGCGGCGTCAGGGCGGAACATGGTGCATAGCCCGGGAAAGCCCACGGCATTTACTTCGTGACCGGTGCGGCGGGCGCGACAGAAGCTCGCATCGAGCGTCACTTGCGGGTCGCAATAGCGGCAGGCGGCGCCGAATTCGCCGTCGATCACAATGGGCGTCATGCGGTTCTTGCTTGATGAGACTTCGTAAATGGAGAAGCGATTGAAGTCGTATTTTCGCCGTAGCACATCCGCTAGCCGCTGGTAGATGTCGAGCTTGGTCTGGTCTTCCTCGATGGCCTTTTTGAACTCCGAAGCCTGGACCAGGCTTTCGACCATCTCGGTGGTGAGCACCAACTGGTTGCCGTCTTCGTTGGCCCGATGGCCCAAGTTCACCTGGTGGCCTATCAACTGGCCGACCCGGGTGCGGATGGTGGTCACCTCGCGCTCGAGAAACTCCATGAGGCGGTTGATATTGAGCGCGATATCACCCACCTCGTCGGTGCTGCGCTGGTTGATGCGGCCGGCGAAATTTCCTCCGATCGCCTGCGAGGTGACGGCCTGCACGGCCTGTGCGGATTCGGTCAGCGGATTCATCATGCGGCGCAACAGCAGCAAGGCGAGCATGGCGGCCGCCAGCACCGCCAGGCCCACGATACCGACCCCGACAATGCCCTGACGACGCACGTCGGCAAGCGAAACGTCGATGCTTACCGCGCCCAGTACCGCGCCGAACTTCACCTTGTGGCATTGGTTCAGGCAGTCGGGCACACCCTGGTCGTCGGCAATATAAGGAACCACCCCGCGGACCGTCACTTCGCCATCGATTTCGAGGACCTCGAAAATCTCCTTGCCGGTTGCCAGTACCTGCTCGATGGTTTCGCTGCGCGCGCTTTCGGCCGGGAAGCCCGGACCGAACTGGCTGATCACCGCCGGCCCGCGTACCACCCGCACCTGCCGTATGCCGGGAACCAAAGCGAGTCGCGCCAGAAACTGCTGGCGCTTGGGGATGGTGCCGTGGACCATGCTTTCGGTCAGGCCGACCTTGACCGATTCGGCCAGCGATCGCACATGACGTTCGGTTTGATGGATCGCGAACCAGCGAAAGCCGACGGCGGAAAACACCACCAGCGCCACGACCAGTACGGTCGTGACGCTGGACGAGAACACCAGTATCTTGTCTTTGAGCTTCACGAACGTGATTTCCCTCTATTCGTCCTGCCCTTGCGCGAGTCTCGCCATCCTAGCAAATATCCATTGCTTCCCCGCGGGATTTTCCGCCCGCCCTGGTTGCCCGACCAATGCCTCCTCTACAAGGCTGCCGCGATGCCTTCGGCTACGGTCGGGTAGCGCAGACGCAAGTTCAGCTCCTGCTTCATTCGCGTGTTGTCCAGCCGGCGCGACTCGCTCATGAACGACCACTGCAGCGGCGGTACTGCGCGGCGCACTTCTTCGCGCGGCAGGCGCGGCGCCCGCGGCAGGGCAAAGGCATCGGCCAGCGCGTCGAACCACTCGCCCATGGCCAGGGTCGAGTCGTCATTCACGTTATAGACGCGATTGGGCCGGCCGCGCTGCAGCGCCGCGATGCAGGCGCGACCGAGGTCCTCGGCGTGGATGTGATTGGTATGGCTGTCTTCGGTGGCAAGCAGCAGGGGCAGGCGTTGATGCAGCCGTGCCAGCGGCAAGCGATCGGCGGCATAGATGCCAGGTGCGCGCAGGATGCTGACGCAACAACGGCCTCCCCGCTGGCGGCCGAATTGACGCAGACGCCGCTCCGCATCCAAGCGCCGTGCTGCCCGCGCCGACTGTGCCGCAGGCAGTCTCGTCTCGCTCACCCGGGCGCCGCCGCAATCGCCATAAACCCCGCTGGTGCTGATGTAGACCAGCTGGCGTGGTAGACTTTTTCCGCGTCGCAGAATCGCAAGCAGATTTCGCGTGCGCGTGTCGCCGGTGCCTTGCGCGGGCGGCGGCGCGCTGTGGATCACCGCATCCGAGATGCCGGCCAGTCGCTGCAGGGTTTCGGGCAGGTCCAGGTCGCCCTCGATCTGCGTCACGCCCAGCGCTGCCAGTTGCGGGTCGCGTTGGCGCACCAGCGCCAGCACATGCCAGCGCAGCACGAGTTGCGGCAGCGCGCGGCGCATGACGTCACCGCAACCAATGATCAGCAATCTACGCATCGGATGATTATCGCATGGCCCCAGCCGCCTCATTTCGCATCACCCTCCAGCCCAGCGGGCACAGCTTCACCACCGATGGCAGCGACTGCGTGTTGCAGGCGGCCCTCGATGCCGGCTTGACGCTTCCCTACGGTTGTCGCAATGGCGCTTGCGGCGCCTGCAAGGGCAAGGTGCTCGACGGCCTGGTGGATCACGGCGCGGCGGAGGAGCAGGCTTTGTCCGTGGCCGACCGCGCCGGCGGCCTGGCCTTGTTCTGTTGCGCAAAGCCGCTTTCCGACCTGGTGCTCGAATCCCGTGAAGTCGGTACCGCCAAGGACATCCCGGTCAAGATCATGCCCTGCCGGGTGCAGAAGATAGAGCGCGTGGCGGACGACGTGATTGTGTTGAGCCTCAAATTGCCGGTCAACGAGCGCCTGCAGTTTCTGGCCGGCCAGTACATCGAGTTCCTCCTCAAGGACGGCAAGCGTCGCGCCTTTTCCATCGCCAACGCGCCGCACGATGACGGCTTCCTGCAACTGCACATCCGCCTGATCGAAGGGGGCGGGTTCACCGGCCACGTCTTTTCCGCCATGAAGGAAAAAGACATCCTGCGTTTCCAGGGCCCTTACGGCAGTTTCTTCCTCCGTGAGGAATCGGCCAAGCCGATGATTCTGCTTGCCGGCGGCACGGGCTTCGCACCCATCAAGGCCCTGGTCGAGCATGCCATTCACAAGCACATCGCGCGGCCGATGGAAATCTACTGGGGTGCGCGCAATCGCGCCGGTTTGTACCTGCCGCAACTGCCGCAGCAGTGGGCCGCGATCCATGAACAGATTCGCTACATTCCGGTGTTGTCGGATGCCACGTCCGATGACGACTGGCAGGGACGCACCGGCCTGGTCCATCGCGCCGTACTGGAAGACCATGCCGCCCTCTCCGGCTACCAGGTCTACGCCTGCGGTGCGCCGGCCATGATCGACGCCGCGCGCGCCGAATTTGTTGCGCATGGCTTGCCACCAGAAGAGTTCTTCGCCGACGCCTTTACGTTCGCACCAGGCCAATGAAACGCTGAATAAGCCGTCACACCGGCGAAGGCCGGTGTCCAGCGCCTTGATTCTTCTGGATTCCGGCTTTCGCCGGAATGACGATCTGGTACTTGATCAGTGATTCCCTAACCGCAAAAAGTCGGCGCTGGCGGGACGGCGTTACTCTCCCAGATAGGCGGTGCGCACACGCGAATCGGCAAGCAGCGCCGCCGAACTGTCGGCCAGCGTGATCGAACCACTTTCCATGACGTAGCCGCGCGAGCAGACTTCCAGCGCCAGGCGCGCGTTCTGTTCCACCAGCAATATCGTTACGCCTTCCGCGGCGATTCTGCGCACCACCTCGAACACCTTCTGCACCATCAACGGCGCCAGTCCCATCGACGGTTCGTCCAGCAGCAGCAGTTTGGGCCGGCCCATCAGGGCGCGGCCGATGGCGAGCATCTGCTGCTCGCCGCCGGACAGGGTGCCCGCGACTTGCGTTCTGCGTTCCAGCAGGCGCGGCAGCAAGTCGTAAACCCGCTCCAGGTCCGCGGCAATCCCGTTGGCATCATGACGATGATAGGCGCCCATCAGCAGATTCTCGGCGACGGTAAGTCGCGCAAAAACGCCGCGGCCTTCGGGTACCAGGGCCAGTCCTTTGGCGATCAGCTCGTGGCTCTGCAGCGCGTCGATCCGCTGATTGCCGTAGCGGATCTCGCCGCGCGAAGGAATCATGCGCGCCAGGGCTTTGAGCGCGGAGGTCTTGCCGGCGCCATTGGCGCCGATCATGCAGACCATCTCGCCTTGCTCCACCGCAAGGGAAATTCCTTTTACCGCGGCGATGCCGCCGTAGTGAACGTGAAGATTGAGAACCTCAAGCAGTGCTTGCGCCAAGATAGGCCTCGATGACTTTCGGGTTGGCACGCACGGCTGCCGGCACATCCTCCGCGATCTTTTCGCCGTAGTCGAGTACGGCGACGCGGTCGCAAAGCCCCATGACCAGTTTGACGTCGTGCTCGATCAGCAGCACGGTCAGTCCGTCGTCGCGCAGTCCCGCGATCAGTCCGCGCAACGCCGTCGTCTCTGTCGCGTTCATGCCGGCGGCCGGTTCGTCCAGCGCCAGCAGCTTCGGCTCGGTGGCCAGTGCGCGGGCAATTTCCAGGCGGCGCTGATCGCCGTAGGAAAGCTGGCGGGCCAGGTCGTCGGCATGACCGGCAATGCCGACGTAATACAGCAGTTCTTCCGCCCGGCGGCGGATTCCTGCTTCCTCGACGCGCTCGGCACGCGTGCGCAGGATGGCGCTGAAGACCCCGGCGCGGGTGCGCACGTGGCGGCCGACCATCACATTTTCCAGCGCAGTCATGTTGCCGAAGAGGCGGATATTCTGGAAAGTGCGTGCGATGCCCGCAGCGGCCACGGCATGCGGGCTGTCGAGGCTCAGCGGCGCGCCGGCGAACCGCACCTCGCCGCTGTCGCGCGGGTAGAGGCCGGTGAATACGTTGAACAGCGTGGTCTTGCCGGCACCGTTGGGCCCGATCAGGCCATAGATCTCGCCGCTCTCGATGGTCAGCGAAACATCCTTCAGCGCCTGCACGCCACCAAAGCGTTTGCCGATATTGCGGGCGTCGAGCAGGACATCAGGCATCGGAAAACCTTTTAGCCACAGAGGACACAGAGGGCACAGAGAAGAGCATGAGAGCTTTTCCTCTGTGATCTCTGTGTCCTCTGTGGCAAATGGGTTTTGACTTCATGTGCGGCCCTCGCTTAGTTCACGCCTGTGGCGGGTTTCCGGCCAGAGGCCGGCGGGACGGAAGCGCATGGTCAGCACCAGGGCGAGACCGAACACCAGCATGCGCAGCACCTCGGGATCGACCAGAAGTTTGCCGAACAAGGCCATTTGCGCCGGCTCCACGGTATAGCGCAGCAGTTCGGGGACGAAGGAGAGCAGCACGGCGCCGGCAATCACGCCCCAGATGTTGCCCATGCCGCCCAGCACCACCATCGACAGCACCATGATCGATTCGTTGAGGATGAAACTTTCGGGACTGACGAAGCCCTGGATCGCGGCGAACATGCCGCCGGCGATGCCGCCGAACGAGGCGCCCATGGCGAAGGCCAGCAGCTTGACGTTGCGCGTGTTGATGCCGCTGGCCTTGGCCGCGACCTCGTCTTCGCGGATGGCGACCCAGGCGCGGCCGATGCGCGAGTCCTGCAATCGCCGGTTGATCACGATCACCGCCAGCAGCACCAGCAGCAGGAAGTAGTAGTACTTGATCGGGCCGCTGAAAATCAGGCCAGCCAACGTATCGCTGGCGGAAAAATTCAGCGGCCCGAGCTGGAACGAGTCGATGCGGTTGATGCCTTTCGGGCCGTTGGTCAGGTTGACTGGCGAGGAAAGATTGTTCATGAAAATGCGCACGATCTCGCCGAAGCCGAGCGTGACAATCGCCAGGTAGTCGCCGCGCAGGCGCAGGGTCGGCGCGCCGAGTATGACGCCGGCAACGCAGGCGACGGCGGCGCCGATCGGCAGGATGATCCAGAAGGGCAGGTGCAGGCCGAAATGCGGCGAAGCCAGCAGTGCATAGACATAGGCGCCGACCGCATAGAAGGCCACGTAGCCGAGGTCGAGCAGGCCGGCATAGCCGACCACGATGTTGAGGCCCAGTGATAGCAGGACGAACAGCACGGCAAAGTTGGCGATGCGCACCCAGGCGGTGCCGGCCGCGGCGAGGACGAAGGGCAGGGCGATCAGCGCCACGGCGATCAGGGCCAGGCCAAACTTTTCGCGCGGGCTCATTGGACCACCCTCCCCCCGGCCCCCGCCCCAGGGGCGGGGGTGACTGCGGTTCGCCGCTGCGCGGCTCCGGGTCGTGGCTGGCGCCCCTTCGGGCGGCCGTGCGGTGCGCTCATCACGCGCGCTCCGAGACGCGTTCGCCAAGCAGGCCGGAGGGGCGGAACACCAGCACCAGGATCAGCATCAGGAAGGCAAAAACATCCTGATAGTTGCTGCCGAAGAGCACGAAGTTGCCTCCGTCCGCGCATCGTTCGCTCAGCCAGCCATGGGCGACGGGCCAGTGGCACAGATCGGTGAATTCGCCTACGTAGCCGGTGCCGAGCGCTTCCACCAAACCGAGCAGGATGCCGCCGAGCATGGCACCGGCGATGTTGCCGATGCCGCCCAGCACCGCCGCGGAGAAGGCCTTGAGGCCCAGGCTGAATCCCATCGTGTAATGGGCGATGCCGTAATAGCTGCCGTACATGACGCCGGCCACCGCGCCCAATCCCGCACCGATGACGAAGGTGGCGGCAATCACGCGGTTGGCATTGACGCCCATCAGGCCGGCAATGTGCACATTTTCCGCGGTGGCGCGGATGGCGATGCCGAAACGCGTGCGATAGACAAACCAGGAGAGGCCGGCCATCATCGCCAATGACATGAGAATGATGGCGATCTGCACGCTGCTGATCGCCGCGCCGCCGATGCCGAACACCTGGTTGTCGATGATCTGCGGAAAGGCCAGCGGATTGCGACCCCAGACCAGCAAGGCCAGGTGCTGCAGGATGATCGACATGCCGATCGCGGTGATCAGCGGCGCCAGGCGCGGGGCGTGGCGCAGCGGACGATAGGCGACGCGCTCCAGCAGATAGCCCATGAGCATGCAGGCTGGAACGGCCGCCATGACGCCGGCCAGCACAATCGCCAGCGGCGGCAGGCCGCTGCCGGCCAGCGAGGTGATGACGGAAAAGGCCACCATGGCGCCGATCATCACCACTTCGCCGTGGGCGAAGTTGATCAGCTGGATCACCCCATAGACCATCGTGTAGCCCAGCGCGACAACGGCATAGACGCTGCCGGTGGTGAGGCCGTTGATGATCTGCTGGAGCAGAATGTCCATGGTCGGGAAGCGCTCAAATCCAGAGGATACCGTCCCCGCATCCAGCGGGGACATAAAAAAGGGGAAGGCGCTAAAGCGTCTTCCCCGTTCGTGGCGAGCGGCCGCAGCTTACTTGGCGGGAGCTGGAGCCGGGGCAGGTGCGGCGGGCGCAGCCGGTGCAGCGGCGGGCGCTGCCGCAGGAGCCGCCGCCGTTGCGGCAGCAGGAGCGCCAGGAGCCGCACCTGGGGCGGGAACCGCCGCCGCAGGAGTCGGCGCTGGTGCTACGGCGGCTGGGGCGCTTGCCTGGGCGTACTCATCCAGCGTCATCGACTTGCCGCTCTTGAGGATGGCGACCGGGGTGATCTTGCCTTCCTTCAAGGTGAAGATGGTCATCTCGGCATCCTTGCGGTCGCCCTTTTCGTCGAACTTGATGTTGCCGCTGGCGCCGTTGTAGTCGCTGGCGACAAGTGCCGGCAGGTATTTGGCCGGATCCGGCGAATCGGCCTTCTTCATTGCAGCGATCAGCAGATTGGCAGAGTCGTAGGTGAAGGGCGAGTAGAGGATCGGATCGACATTGAACTTGGCCTTGTAGGCATCGAGGAACTTCTTGCCCGCCGCTTGCACGGGGATGCCGGCCTGCGAGCAGAGCAGGCCTTCGGCGGCGGCACCGGCGAGTTCGGCCATCTTGTCGGTACAGGCACCATCGCCGAAAGCGAACACGGCGGTCATTTTCAGTTCGCGCGCCTGCTTCAGCAGCGGGCCGCCGGTGGCGTCCATGCCGCCGTAGAACACGGCGTCGGGCCGCTTGCCCTTGATCTTGGTCAGCACGGCCTTCCAGTCCACCGTCTTGTCGGTACCTTTTTCGCGCGGCAAAACCTTGACGCCGGCGGCCTTGAGGGCTTTCTCGACTTCGTTGGCAAGCCCTTCGCCATAGGCAGTCGCATCATCGATTACCGCAACAGTTTTTGGTTTGGTCTGGCTGGCCAGATAGTTGGCCACCGCCGGGCCCTGCTGGTCATCACGGCCGACCACCCGGAACACGCCCTTGAAGCCCTGCTCGGTCAGCGCCGGATTGGTGGCGGAACCCGAGACCATCGGTAGTCCGGCCTGATTGTAGATGGCCGAGGCAGGAATCGTGGTGCCTGAATTGAGGTGGCCGACAATGCCGGCAACCTTGGCGTCGACCAGCTTTTGCGCGACAGTGTTGCCCACTTTCGGGTCGGACTGGTCGTCTTCCGACAGCAGTTCGAATTTGACCTTCTTGCCGCCGAAGGTGACGCCTGCGGCGTTGGCTTCGTCGATGGCAAGACGCGCGCCGTTTTCGTTGTCCTTGCCCAAATGTGCGATGCTGCCGGTGAGCGGAGCGACGCTGCCGATTTTCACCACCATGGGCGGCGGCGGGGCCTGCACGGGCGGCGGCGGAGGCGGCTCTTCCTTGCCGCAGCCCATCATGGCAACAGCGGCGATTACGGAAAGCGAGAGGGCTTTTTTCGGCACATTCATGGCAAGGCTCCGTTCAGATCGAGGAATGGCGGGAGGATCGGTCGGATGACAAATCGGCGGAATGGATTCTTGCCTTCTGTCATGGACTTGTCAATGCTGTTCAGCGGCTGCGGAGAGCCAGTCCACAAGGGGATACCATACTCGCCCAATAGACAGGGGACATATCCCACAAGGGGATACCGTCCCGTTCCTTGCAGGAACGGGACATAAAAAAGGCCGGGCCCGCGACGGGCGGGGCCGGCCTTTTCTGTTGCTGCGGACGGAATTACTTGGCGCCGGCGAGAATCCACTTGACCAGGGTCTTGATGTCCGCGTCCTTCACTGCCGCATTCGGCGGCATCGGGATCGGACCCCAGACGCCCTTGCCACCCGCCTTGACCTTGGCGATCAGCATGGCTTCGTCGCTGGCCTTGTACTTCTTCGCTATGTCCTGATAGGCGGGGCCGACCAGTTTCTTGTCGACAGCGTGGCAGGCCAGGCAGGCGCTCTTGGTCGCCAGTTCCTTGTTGGCGAAAGCCGGAGCCGACGCCATTACGCCAGCAGCAACCAGCGCGGAGATCAATACCGATTTCATGTTGAGTTCCTTGTTGTGAGTATGAGAATGAATAGGGTGAATAGGGACAGACACGGCGAATGCTACCGGATTCAGCTTCTGCCGGAAATGCTTCAAATCAATAAAATCAACTCCTCCAGATTAGTGGTCGGAGGCAGGCAAGTAACGCCGCGACACACCCAGGCGTTGACCTGATCGCTCTCCGGCCTGGCGAGAATCTCGGGCAGACTCGCAATTCCGTTGGGCAGGGCCAGTACAAGGCGATGCGGTGCGGCGCCCAGCCTATGCTGCCATTCCGTCATCTGGTCGGCAGGTCCGTGCAGAATAATTATCTCCGGCGGAGTGAGCGCTTCCTCAAGGGCCAGCAACAGGCTGCCAAAGCCGGCGGGCGAGCGGCAAAGCTGTGGCCAGAACAGCCGCAAGGTCCTCTCGGCGGCGGTTAGGTAGCGGGCCTCGCCCAGCAGGTGTCCGAGACGTTGCAGGGCACATGCGGCGATACCGTTGCCGGCAGGTGTGGCGTTGTCGTGGCCGGTTTTGGGGCGGTGGATCAGTGCCTCATGGTCGTGGGCGGTGAAGAAGAATCCACCCACCTCACGATCTTCGAACCGGGCCAGCAGGGTATCGGCAAGTTCGATGGCGAAACTCAGGTCTTCGTTGCGGAACCCGGCTTGCATGAGTTCCAGCAGGGCCGCGAGCAGGAAGGCATGATCGTCGAGATAGGCGTCGAGGTGGGCGTGCCCGTCCTTTGCCGTAGCGAGCAAACGCTTGTCCCGCCACATCGTGCGGCGAATGAAATCCATCGCGCGCTGCGCCGAAGCCAGCCACTCGCCGCGCCCGAACACGCGCGCTGCATGGGCCATGCCTTCGATCATCAGCGCGTTCCAACTGGTCAGCACCTTGTCGTCGCGCCCGGGACGGATGCGCTGCTCGCGTGCGGCAAACAGCTTTTGGCGGGCCGATTCGAGCAGCGGGATTTCTTCGGCGCGGAGATCGCCGGCGACCTTGGCATGCCAATGGCGATTCTCGAAATTCGGCGGACCATCGAAGCCCCAGCGCCGTGCCGCCAGCGCCGACTCTTGCGGCGTGAGCAATTGTTCTACCTCGACCCGATCCCAGACGTAGTACTTGCCTTCCTCGCCCTCCGAGTCGGCATCGAGCGAGGAGTAATAGCCGCCGTCGGCGGCCTGCATTTCGCGTAGTACCCAACTCGCGGTTTCCGCGGCGACGCGGGCGTAGAGCGGATCACCGCTTTGCGCCCAGGCATCGGCGCTGAGTGCGAGGAGCGGCCCGTTGTCATAGAGCATCTTTTCGAAATGCGGGATTTCCCATCGCTCGTCGACGCTGTAACGGCAGAAACCGCCGCCGATCTGGTCGTAGATACCGCCCTCGCTCATGCGCTTCAGCGTGATCAACGCCATCTCGCGCAGGCCGGGATCGGGGCGACGCAACAGGAAGGCCAGGTCGGTCGGATGCGGGAATTTCGGTGCGCCGCCAAATCCGCCGTCGATGGGATCGAAAGCGCGGACCAGCGCTTGTTCCGCCTCCGCCAGCGGCTTGCGGTCGAATTCGCCAACCGCTTCGGCTGCCGGCACCGTGCCGGCCAGGGTCCGGCGCAGTTCTCCATTCTGAGTTTCGATGTCACCGCGGCGGTCGCGGAAGGCTTCCGCCACGCGCTCACAGAGGCCGGCAAAGCCGGGCAGACCGTAGCGTGCTTCCCTCGGGAAATAGGTGCCGCCGAAAAAAGGCGTGCCGTCGGGGGCGAGGAACATCGTCAGCGGCCAGCCGCCGCTACGCTGGGTCAGCATCTGGTGCGCGGTCTGGTAGATCTGGTCAAGGTCGGGGCGCTCCTCGCGGTCGACCTTGATGTTGATGAACAGCCGGTTCATTACCGCCGCCACATCCGCATCTTCGAAGGATTCATGGGCCATCACGTGGCACCAGTGGCAGGCCGAATAGCCAATCGACAGCAGGATCGGCCGGTTCTCCGCGCGCGCCAACGCCAGCGATTGCGCATCCCACGGCTGCCAGTGAACAGGGTTGTCGGCGTGCTGCAGCAGGTAAGGCGAGGTTTCGGCGGAAAGCCGGTTGGCAAGTACGGGTGACATGGCTGGCCTCGGGACAGAGACCGAACTATACCCGATAAATTTAGTCGGATATAGCTTCGGCGCCGTCTTGCCCCCCTTTCAGGCCGATCAGATGCCCATCTTGCCGAAAATCGTGTCGAGTTTTTCCTGCAGCGTGGCCGCCGTGAAGGGCTTGACGATATAACCCGAGGCTCCCGCCTGCAGGGCAGCGGCAATGTTTTCCTTCTTGGCTTCGGTGGTGATCATGAGAAACGGCAAAGCCTTTAGCATGGCGTCGGCACGCACATTCTGCAGCAGCGTGAGTCCGTCCATATTGGGCATGTTCCAGTCCGAAACCACGAAGTCGAAACCCCCTTCGCGCAACCTGGCCAGCGCCACGGCACCATCTTCAGCTTCCTCGACATTGGTCAGGCCAAGCTCCTTCAGCAGGTTGCGCACGATGCGACGCATTGTGGAAAAGTCGTCGACCACCAGAAACTTGAGTGAGCTGCGGTCGGGCATGGTCTGGTCCGTGCTGATAGCGAATAGCACGCACTATGCCTTACGCGGGACAGTGCTAAAACCGCGAATACGGGCGGGAACTCCCTAGCTATCTCGACGCAGACTTCGCCTCCGGCGCACCGTGCGCTGGTCCGGCGCCATTTCCGACCGGAGACGGCCGCTGCACAGGCGCTGGAATTCCGTTATCTACTTGTGCGCGACCATGCTGTAGCTGCCGTCCGCATTGAACTTGGTCTCCGCATCGAGAAATGCCACCTGCGCCTTGCCGCCCAGCATCTTCACCGTGTCATAGGCTTCGCCCGAACGGGCGCCGGTACCGCAGATGAAGACCACCGGCTTGTCCGTCGGCAGCGTGGCGACTTTCTTCTCCATCTCGTTCATCGGAATATTGACGGCCCCCTTGATCGTGCCGGCGGCGAACTCCTTGGCATCACGCACATCGACCAGCATCACTGATCCCGGATTCTCCTTCCACACTTTCTCGAACGAGGCGACCGTCACCGTGCCCTTCTCCTTGCCCGGCAACAGGGCAGCGGCCGTCGTGCTGGCCGCAGTTGCAGCGGCCGCGGCGCCGGCGGGCACGGCAGCACCATGCAGCTTTTCCCATTCCGGATAGCCCGGCGGGTAGGTCAGAACATTGGTATAGCCGAGCTTCCTGGCCTTGTCCGCCGACTTGTCGGAAAGCACGCATTCCAGGCCGCCGCAGTAGTAGATCAGCGGGGTCGCCTTGTCGGTCGGCAGCTTGTCGATGTTCTTGTCGAAATCGGTGTCGGAGATGTTGATGGCGGTGGGAATCATGCCCTTGTCGGCAACGCGCTTCGGCCGCGCGTCGACCAAGGCGTACACGGCCTTGTCCTCCATCAGTTTCTTGATGTGCGCGGCGGATACCGACATCTGGGCGCCCTTGGCCTTCCAGTCGGGCGAGCCGGCGGGATAGACCTTGATGTTGCTGTAACCGAGCTTTTCGGCCTTGAAGGCCGAGTTGTGGCTCAACATGCATTCGAGGCCACCGCAGTAGAACAGCAGCAGCGTGGCCTTGTCCGCGGGCAGCTTGTCGACCTGTTTGTCGAACTGGCTGTCGGGGATGTTCACCGCGCCGGGAATGTGCCCGGGGTCGTATTGACGGGCCGCCGGGCGCGAGTCGATGATCATGACGCCTTTCTTGAGAGGAATGTCCACGTTCTGGCGCATGAAGTCGAAATCCACCAGCGCCTTGTACCAGCCTTCCTTGGGCTGGATCGCGGTGGCATCGGCGGCGTAAGCCTGCATCGGAAAGACCATCGGCGCAGCGGCAAGGCTGGCGAGGACGGCGACGAACAAGGATAGTTGCTTGGCTCTCATGATGATCTCCTAGAGAAGGGTAAATTTTTCGGTGGATTCGTTGTAGCGCACCAGTGTGTACCAAAGCAGCAGCAGGCCGCCGCCGATCAGCAGCGTCCAGCTCCAACTGCCGAGCATTTCGGGAAGGTAGGCCTGGAAACCGACGCGGGTCATCTCGAAGCTCTCGACATTGGTCTCGTCGATTGCGGTCAGGTTGAGCTTCTTGAACAGGGCACTGGCGATCGAGCCAATCCAGGCGAAGAAGAACATCGCCACCCACAGCTTCAGGTGGCCTTCGCCCATGCGCCACAGCGAACCCGATGCGCAGCCGCCCGCAAACACCATGCCGATGCCGAAGATCAGGCCACCCACCAGCGAGCCGATCCAGAAGGCTGGCGGAATAGCGAGGTAGGGATCGATCACCTTCTTCTCGAACAGCAGCGCTGCGATCGGAATGCCGATGGCCAGCGCCAGGATCACGGCCTTGGTCATGTCGCCCTCCGCGGTCATGAAGGGTTCGCGGAAGGCACGCGCGAAGCACAGGCGCGAGCGATGCATAATGAAGCCGATGGCAAAGCCGGCGATGACGATCACGGCGCGCGCCGCCAGTTTTTCGTCGCCCGAGCCATACCATTGCGTGGCCCAGATCAGCACGCCGACCACGATGGCGAACCCGAGCCAGGGGTAGCGTTGTGTGACACTTTCAGGGATGTCCAGCGCGGGCGGCGCCTGCATGCCCCACTCGATATTGTCCAGGGTCCATAACAGCAGCTTGAGTCCGATCGCCGCGCCGGCCAGCAGGCCCAGCCACATGGCCCAGCCGGCGGGGGAGGAATGCAGCACGGGATTGAAGAAGCCGCCGGTGGTGCAGCCGCCGGCCAGCGCTGCGCCGATGCCGAGCAGGCTGCCGCCCAGGGCCGCCCAGAAGTATTCGAGGGGCGGCGGGCGATTGGGGCTGAACTGACGCGACAGCAGCGCGGCACTGAACGCGCCCAGCACCAGCATGATGTTCATCAGCGACATGCGATGCATGAGGAAGCCGTCGATATCGTGGGGAACGCCGAGCCAGGGGCCGAGCCCGATCAGGTTGTTGAACCAGTCGCCCCAGAACTTGACGCCGCCGAATACGCCCCACACCAGGCCGCTCAACATCAGGCCGATGATCACCAGCACCAGCAGCATGGCGCCGACGAAGGGCGACCACTCCTCGACGAAAATCGTTTGGTAGTCCGCCTTGAAACCGGCCCGCCAGCCGGAGTCGCTATCGGTACTCATCGCATTTCCATTTGCCGGCTACCGGGCGCCCTCCACGGCTTGCTGCGCGGTGACCGTACCGCTGCCGCGGCGCTCGAACCATGAGCCGAAATAGAACACGGCAACCAGCGCAAGCCCGAGAACGGCCAGCACGGCCACTTCCGGAACAGCATAAACGTCGGTGAAGGTGTCGCCGTCCGCGATCAGCCAAGCGGCCTTCAGCGACTTGAGCGTTGTCCCGTAAAAGACCGCAAACCCGGTTGTACCGAGCAGAACGCCGCCGATGAATACCAGGGCATCGAGGCGGCCGGAAAACAGGCCCGCCACCGAAGTACCGGGGCAGTAGCCGCCCACCGCAAACCCCGCGCCCACCAGCGCGCCGCCCACGGCCGCCGCCATCAGCGCAGCCTGCGGCACGGCAATCGAGTCGGGCCGCATCAGCCCGGCGAGGCGCAGCAGCCACAAGCCGACCGCCGCCACCACGATGGCGGTGAACATGACCTTGAAAACAGCCCAGTCGGTCAGCTTGAACTGGGCGCTCAGTTTGACGGGACTGCCGAATCCGGCATTTTCCAGCACGTAGCCGAACAGAATGCCGCAGAGCAGACCCGACAGCATGCCAGTTTCATTGAGGGGGAACATGTCAGACTCCTTTGACCAGTCGGCTGACGATCATCCCGGTGGCAAAAAACAAGGCCAGGAAGACAAAAGCCGAAATGCCCAGTGCCGCCGAACCCGACAGCCCTACGCCGCTGGTGCAACCCCCCGCGATGCGGGCGCCAAAGCCGGCAAGGAAGCCCCCGGCCAGGGTGGCGATCAGGCGCTTCGGGGTGCCGACGCTGCGTGCGCCATCCAGTTGCACGCGAAAACGACCCGCAGTGAAAGCCGCCACCAGCGCGCCGATGGCGACGCCGAGGATTTCCCAGGTCATCCATGAGCCGATCGGGCTGCCGTCCGCGACCATCGGTCCCAGGTAGCCGTTCGCCCTGGTGGCTTCCGGCGCCAGTTGCAGCCCCACGCCGGCAACCATGTCGGTAGCCGCCCCGCTGGCCCCCAGGCCGTGAGCGGAAAGAACAAAGGTCAGCAACAAGACCAGGCCGAGCGCGATGCCCGCGGCCAAGGGTGACCAGAAGGGTCTGATTTCCGGATTGCCTTGCTTTTCCGATGTGCTCATGACGTT
The DNA here is from genome assembly GCA_030651305.1 of Sulfuritalea sp. Taxonomy (GTDB): domain Bacteria; phylum Pseudomonadota; class Gammaproteobacteria; order Burkholderiales; family Rhodocyclaceae; genus Sulfuritalea. Next base: position 38,487 of record JAUSCI010000014.1, read on the forward strand.
TTCCTTTCGTAGGCCGAATCGCTATCGCTGCCAAAAGCCGATCACATGGTCGATCAGGCGCGCAAAGCCGGCGCACGCCCCAGGAGGCGTACGCCTTCGGCCGTGCCCTTGTGTCAGTTGCAGCTGGCCGGCGCGTCGCCGTCCTTGGCGCCCTTGGTCAGGAAGGCCGCGATGTCGTCGAGCAATTCCTGATCCGGCACGGCGGCAAATTTCTCGGCGGCCTTGTTGCCCGACTTGATGCTGGCGCGGTAGGCCTTGCTGACGTACTGCTTGACCGTGTCCTTGCCCTTGGCGTGCTTGTCGCCCTTGAGGTAGGCCGCCCATTCCGCTTTGGTTTTGGAACTCGGGTTGATAGTGCCGACCGGTTGCACCGCGTGGCAGGAGGTGCACACGCTGCGGTAATAGACGCGGCCGCGCTTCCAGTCGGCGTCATAGGCGAAAGCGGCGGAGGCGAGCAGGGACAGTGCGACGCCGACGGTGAGTTGGTTGGTGAATTTCATGGTCATACTCCTTGTTGAACTTTGGTAATCAATCGACTTCTTCCCAGCCGGTGATCATGGCCTTGATGTGGGCCATCGGCGTATGTCCGGCAGTGGTCAGATAGACGTGGGCGATGAGGAAGGCCAGCATCATGAAGGCGCCGATGATGTGTCCGGTGGCGACCCATTCCAGTTGCAGCGCGGTCAAGCCCCATGCGGCCCAGTTGTCGTAGAACAGGTAGAGCACGCCGGTGACCCAGATCAGCGGCCCGACACAAACCATGATGGCGAGATAGGCCAGCCGCTGCAGCGGATTGTGCTTGCGCAACTGCGTCAGCTTGAACGGATGCGGTGCATTCCTGAAAATGCCGAACAGGTAGTAGTTCGCCATCGCCATGACTTTTTCCGTAGTCGGAATGTACTGCTTCCATTCGCCGGTAGTGAAGTGCCAGAAGATCGCGAATACCCACAGGCCGATCAGCGACCACGCGGCGATGGTGTGGTAGGCCACCGCTTTTTCGAAGCCGAAGATGGTGTAGGTGCCGTGGATGTCGAAGGCAGTGAGCATCAGGAACATGATCAGCCCGGCCTGCGACCAGTGCCAGAAACGCTCGAAGAGCTTGAAGACATAGATACGTTCAGACATTTTCAATACTCCTTAGTGCCGGCGAGCGGTGACGATGCGCAAGGTCGCGTGACCGAACACGCCGAGCAGGGTCAGGAAGACGATCGCCCAGCCGACGGTGTCCAGCAGCTTGTTGTTGTCGCGAACCGGGATGTAGATCCCCGGAATACCGGCCAGCCGGCCGTCCTTGCTGTGGCATTCGACGCAGCCCAGCGCCTTTTCCTTGGGCGCGACCATGTGGTTGATCGGCCAGGACATTTCGGTCTTGATGAAGTCGATCTTGCCGGAGAAGGGATGGCCGGAAGTGTTCATGCCGACCGCAATGGCCTTGTCCCAATCCAGATTTTTCCAGTAGCCGGTGTCGTCGTTGCCCGCCGTGTGCGGCGTGACCAGCGTCTTGTTCACCGGGTCGTAGGGCTGCGAGCCACGGAACACCTTCATTGGCCAGATCATCGACTTGCCGTCGCTCGGACTGCCACCGATCTTGTTGATCGGCGTGCGCTGCCCGGTCTTCTCGATCTTGTCGGTAATCAGCGTGTAAGTTACCTGGCCGTTGAACCAGACGTACTCTGGTTTGACGTTCTCGCCGAGCGTGAAGTCGCCTTTTCTCGATTCGTAGATGATGCGGCCCTTGGCGTCCTTCTTGGTGATGTGCTTGCCTTCGGCGTCGCGCTGGCCGGCGGTGGACCAGTCCCAGGTCATCTTGGTGGCGATGCCGCCGCGGGCGAAGCTGGGAATATGGCAGGTCTGGCAGGCGATCTTGGCCGCGTGCTGGTTCAGCCGCGCTTCTTTCTTGTGCGGAGCGTTGTCGTGGCAGGCGACGCAGGTGGCCGGGTTGCCGTTGTCGGCCTTGCCGCGCAGGTGGGCGCCCTTGCTGTCCTTGGCGGTCGGCGTGTAGCGGCTACCGGCAACGTCGTGGCTTGAGGTCTTGTGACAGGTGGCGCAGGTGAAGTCGAGCCCGGTGGCATCCATGTGCACGTCGACTTCCTTCTCGGGCGCCGACATTGAACTGTCGAGGTCGCCGTGTTTGACGCCGTCACCGCCGCCGCCATTGAAGTGGCAGGCGCCGCAGGTGTCGCGGCTGGATTTGCCGACCTTCTGCGCGATCTTGGAAAGGTCGATGGCCTTGAGGATCTTGCCCGATCCCGGCGGGAACTCCATGTCCTTGGTGACCACGTTGCCCGCCAGTCCGGAGGGCTTCTTGTAGTTGCCGGTGGTGTCGTGGCAGGCCAGGCAATCGACGTTTTCTTCGGACTTGAAGTCGAAGCTGGCATCTTTCCAGCCGTAGCCGACGTGGCAACTGTTGCAGGCCGCCTCGTTCGACGCGACGGAAATGCAGAAGTTATTGACGACGGTCTTCTTGCCCAGCGTCTGCCCGGTTTGGGGGTTCAGGTATTCCCATTTCCAGTGCTTGGTGCGGTGAATCTGGCCGGCCGCCTCGGTGTGGCAGCGCAGGCAGGCCTTGGTGACCTCCGGGCCGGAGTTGAAGACCTGCTGCAGTTCTTTGAACTTGGTGTGATCGGCGGTGGTGGTGAGCTTGACCGGCTTGAGTTCCGGCTTGGCGTCATCGGCCAGAACGGGGCCGGTGGCTGCCAGCCAGCCGGCGCAGCACAACGCCAACGTGGTTCGCATGAATGTAGGCATGAATATCCCCATGTATGACCGTATCGCAGATTCTCGGCAACCAAATACCTTCGTAACAGCCTGACTGGGCGGTTCAGAAGCGATGGGTCCAGCCCGCCAGCAAGCGAATCATCAAAACGACGCAGGACAGCCAGAACGATGAACCGAAGGCAGTTTCTATTCTGTTTGGTAGCGCACAGAACTACCGACTTGCCGTACCGCTATTGCTACGATAATTAGTATCTGCTGATATACCTATGGGGAGTTGACTTGGGTCAACAAAGTTGCAAAATATCCCGCACTGCACCAGTGTCGGCCGAGGTGGTCATTGCGGCATAGGCCAGGAGTGCCGCCGACACCGCGCGCTGGCGATTGGCCGGCTTCCAGGCCCGGCTGCCCCTGGCTTCCATCTCAGCGCGCCGTGCCGCCAGCGCCGACTTTTCAATGACCAGATGAATCCGCCGGTTGGGAATGTCGATCTCGATGGTGTCGCCCTCTTCGACCAGGCCGATGGCGCCGCCGGCTGCGGCTTCCGGCGAAGCGTGGCCGATGGAAAGCCCCGAAGTGCCGCCGGAGAAGCGGCCATCGGTGAGCAGTGCGCAGACCTTGCCCATGCCCTTCGACTTGAGGTAGGAGGTCGGATACAGCATTTCCTGCATGCCGGGGCCGCCTTTCGGGCCTTCGTAGACCACGATGACGATGTCGCCGGCGACGATCTGATCGGCGAGGATTTTCTCGACCGCTTCCTCCTGCGACTGGCAGACGCGGGCACGGCCGGTGAATTTGAGGTTCGAGTCATCGACGCCGGCGGTCTTGACGACGCAGCCCTTCTCCGCGATGTTGCCGTAGAGCACGGCTAGTCCGCCATCGAGCGAGAAGGCGTGCGCCTTGTCGTGGATGCAGCCGTTGGCGCGATCGAGATCGAGTTTCGGGTAGCGGCGATTTTGCGAGAAGGCGACTTGCGTCGGCACGCCGCCCGGCGCCGCGCGGTAGAAATCATGCACCGCCGGATCGGTGTTGCGCTTTACATCGCAGCAATCGAGCGCCTCGCCCATGGTCGGGTAGAGCACGGTCGGACAGTTGCGGTTGATCAGGCCGGCGCGGTCCAGTTCGCCGAGGATGGCCATGATGCCCCCGGCGCGATGCACGTCTTCCATGTGGTACTTCTGCGTCGACGGCGCCACCTTGGCCAGGCAGGGCACTTTGCGCGACATGCGGTCGATGTCGGCCAGGTTGAAGTCGACGCCGGCCTCCTGCGCCGCGGCCAGCAGGTGCAGCACGGTGTTGGTCGAGCCGCCCATGGCGATATCCAGCGCAATGGCATTCTCGAAAGAGGCGAAGCTGGCGATGCTGCGCGGCAGGACGGATGCGTCATCGCCCTCGTACCAGCGTCGGCTCAGCTCGACGATCAGGCGGCCGGCCTTGAGGAAAAGCTTCTCGCGGTCGGCATGGGTCGCCAGCAACGAACCGTTGCCGGGCAAGGAGAGGCCCAGCGCCTCGGTCAGGCAGTTCATCGAATTGGCGGTGAACATGCCCGAGCAGGAGCCGCAGGTCGGGCAGGCCGAGCGTTCCATGGAGGCGACCTCGGCATCGCTGTTCTTGCTGTCGGCCGATTCGATCATGGCGTCGATCAGGTCGACCATGCGGTACTCGCCGTGCCACTTGACTTTGCCGGCCTCCATCGGTCCGCCGGAGACAAACACGGCGGGAATGTTGAGCCGCAGCGCCGCCATCAGCATGCCTGGGGTGATCTTGTCGCAGTTGGAAATGCACACCATCGCATCGGCGCAATGGCCATTGACCATGTACTCGACCGAGTCGGCGATCAATTCCCGCGACGGCAACGAATAGAGCATGCCGCCGTGGCCCATGGCGATGCCGTCATCGATCGCGATGGTGTTGAATTCCTTGGCGACGCCGCCTGCCGCCTCGATCTCGCGGGCGACCAGTTGTCCCATGTCCTTCAGATGCACATGGCCCGGCACGAACTGGGTAAAGGAATTAACCACGGCGATGATCGGTTTGCCGAAGTCGCCGTCCTTCATGCCGGTGGCGCGCCATAGCGAACGTGCGCCGGCCATGTTGCGGCCGTGGGTGGAGGTGCGGGAACGATAGACGGGCATGGGAATCTCCTGCGATGGGCTCGGCGGCCGGGAAAGAGTCGGTAATTCTAGCGGAAGCGCCGTCTCGCCAGCGCCGACTCCTGACGGACGGTTAGAATCCGGCCACCATGCTGATCCATCCCCAGTTCGATCCCATCGCCCTGCAAGTCGGCCCGCTAGCTGTGCGCTGGTACGGCCTCATGTATCTGGCCGGCTTCGTTGCCTTTCTCTGGCTGGGCAAGCGGCGCGCGGCGGCCCAGCCGTGGCACGGCATGACGGCGCAGGACATCGACGATCTGCTGTTCTACGGCGTGCTCGGCGTGGTGCTGGGTGGCCGGCTGGGACAGGTATTGTTCTATGAGCCGGGCTACTACCTTTCGCATCCGCTGGAGATCCTTGCGGTGTGGAAGGGCGGCATGGCTTTTCACGGCGGCATGCTCGGCGTGTTCGTGGCGATGGCGTTGTGGGCCCGCAAGGCCGGCAAGACGTTTTTCCAGGTGACCGACTTCATCGCCCCGCTGGTGCCGCTGGGCCTGCTGGCCGGCCGCATCGGCAATTTCATCAACGGCGAGTTGTGGGGCCGGGCGGCCGATGCCACGCTGCCCTGGGCAATGGTCTTCCCGCAAGTCGACCAACTGCCGCGCCATCCGTCGCCGCTGTACCAGGCGGCGGGCGAGGGGCTGCTGCTGTTCGTGATTCTGTGGCTGTATTCGGCGCGGCAGCGCGGGCTGGGCCAGATCTCGGGTATGTTCATGATCGGCTACGGCATACTGCGTTTCGTCGCGGAGTATTTCCGCGAGCCGGATCACGGCATCTTCGGGCTGTCCTACGCGGTCAGCATGGGCCAGTGGTTGAGTCTGCCGATGATTGGTTTCGGACTCTGGCTACTGGGGCGCAAGACCGCACGCCAAAACTGACGAAAGACGTCTGGCATTAAAACGCCGACCCGCAGTACCGCGCGATCAGGAATCCATGAATCGCAAGACATCCCTAACCCATTCAGAAATCAACCATGAACTCTTCGTCTCCATGTTTTTCAGCATTTGTCGCAACAGCACTTGTTGCCGCCGCTTCTTCCTCGCTTGCTGCCACGGTTCCTGTCGACGTCGAGGCGGCCAAGGCCGTATTCAAGGAGAACGACTGCCGCAAATGTCACGATCCGGTCAAAACGAAAGGCGGTCCATCCCTCAAGAAGATCGCGGAAAAGTAAAAGGCTGACGGCAAACAGAAGGCTATTAGGCAAATGACCCAGGGTCCGCGGATCAAGCTGGATGATGGCAAGGAGGAAGATAACAAGATTCTCGATGCCAAGGATCCAAAGGTGCTGAAAAACGTGGCGCAGTGGATTCTTTCGCAGTGATCGACCTGGCATCGCGATGGCTTGGCATACCTTGGTGTGAAACACGCTGAAACAATTCAGCGTCAGCAATACGTCATGGCCGACGTTATTCGGGGTGTACGGCATCACGCCGAATAACCGGAAACAAGATCATGAAAAGCAAGACCTTACTTTTGATTGCAGGATCCCTGTTGTTTGCCCTGACCGGTCTGGTACCGGCACAGGCGGCGGTCGACGAGGAAGCCGCTCAGGCGCTCCTGAAAAAAGGCGACTGCTTCAAGTGCCACGCCATCGACAAGAAGAAGGACGGTCCGTCCTACAAGGAAGTCGCCAAGAAATACATGGGCAAGGCGGATGCGGAAACCAAAATGGTCAAGCACATCACTCTGAAGCCCATGATCGAGATTGACGGCAAAAAGGAAGAACACAAGGCGATCAAGAGCAGCGATGCGGCGGAGATCAAGAATGCCGTGCAGTGGATCCTGACCCGGTAACGGTCGCCGGCATCAAGACCGCAACAAGAAAGAGGGTGGATTTTGCCGAGGCGGAATCCACCCTCTGAGCGTCTTCTTGTTCCCCTCAAGCTTACGCCGCACGCACTGCCGCAACGATGTCCAGCGAGCGCAGCCGCAGGGACGGATCGAAGATGTCGCAAACCAGCATCAACTCGTCGGCGTCCGTTGCCTGCAGCAGTGCAGCAAGGCCTTCACTGACCGTGCGCGGTCCGCCGATCACGGCGGCTGCCAGAAAATTGTCGACGGCGGTCCTTTCCTGCGGATGCAACTGCGACATGAAATCCGCCACCGGTGGCTGCAGCAGGCCGCGGTCGCCACGCAGGATGCCAAGCACGCGTTGATAGGTGCTGCTGGCGAGGAATTGGGCCTCCTCGTCGGTCGGCGCGGCGATCAGCGGGACGCCGACAATCACATAGGGTTTCGCCAGCGCCGCCGAGGGACGAAACCGGGTGCGGTACAGGTCGAGCGCCTGGAGCAGCAGGCGCGGCGCGAAGTGCGAGGCAAAGGCATAGGGCAGACCGCGCTCTGCCGCCAGTTGGGCAGAGAACAGGCTCGACCCCAGCAACCAGATCGGCACCTCGGTACCCGCGCCGGGCATGGCGATTACGCGTTGGCCCGGCTTGGCCGGCGCGAGCAGTTGCTGGAGATCGGCAACGTCGCGCGGAAAGTCCGCTTCGGTTTCCACCCGGTCGCGGCGCAAGGCGCGTAGGGTTGTCTGGTCGGTGCCAGGAGCGCGTCCCAGGCCCAGGTCGATGCGGTTCGGGTAGAGCTCGGCCAGCGTGCCAAAGGCCTCGGCGACCACCAGCGGCGCGTGATTGGGCAGCATGACGCCACCCGAGCCGACGCGGATGCGGCTTGTTCCTCCCGCGATAAAGCCCACCAGCACAGCGGTGGCCGAGCTGGCGATGCCCTGAAGGTTGTGGTGTTCCGCCAGCCAGTAGCGGGTGAAGCCGAGCGACTCCGCGCGCCGTGCTGTGCGCAGGGCGATTGCAAGCGCATCGGCCACGGTGCCGCCCTCGCGAACGGCGACGAGGTCGAGCATGGACAAGGGGATATCATGAAGTGCAGTCATGGGTGCGGCGCTCGTCCGCCTCGTCCAATGGTCAGCGCAGCGCTGGCTGACGGCAGTGCTGAAGACCTCAGCGGAACACCACGGTCTTGTTGCCGTGAACCAGCACCCGATCTTCGAGGTGATAGCGCAGGCCGCGCGCCAGCACGGTTTTCTCGATGTCCTTGCCGTAGCGCACCATGTCCTCGACCGAATCCGAGTGGTCGATGCGGATAACGTCCTGCTCGATGATCGGGCCCTGGTCGAGTGCTTCCGTCACGTAATGGCAGGTGGCGCCGATCAGCTTGACGCCGCGCGTGTAGGCCTGATGGTAGGGCTTGGCGCCGACGAACGAGGGCAGGAAGCTGTGGTGGATGTTGAGAATCCGCCCCGGATAGGCGGCGCATAGTTGCGGCGAGAGGATCTGCATGTAGCGCGCCAGCACCATGGTGTCGCCGCGCACGTCCTCGAACAGGCGCTGCACCTCGGCGTAGGCGGCGACTTTGTCGTCGGCCGGCACCGGGACATGATGGAAGGGAATGCCATGCCACTCGACAAAGCCCCTGAAAGTATCGTGATTCGAGATCACGCAGGCAATCTCGATGTCGAGTTCCTGCGACTGCCAGCGCGCCAGCAGGTCGTAAAGACAATGCTCCTGCTTCGAGACGAGGATCACGACACGCTTCTTCACCGCCGAGTCGTTGATGCGCCAGTTCATCTTCAGCTCATCGGCCAGGGGCTGGAAGCGGCCGCGGAACTCGGCGAGCTGGATGGGTAGCGAGTCGGCCTTGACTTCGATGCGCATGAAATAGCGGCCATCGAGGTCGTCGGCATGAAAACTGGATTCGAGAATCCAGCCCTTGTGCTCGGCGATGAAGCCGGTGACGCGCGCAATGATGCCCACCTGGTCAGGGCAGGAGGCAGTCAGGGTGTAGAAGCGGTTGCGGTGCATGGGGAACCCCTTTAGCCACAGAGGTCACAGAGTACACAGAGAAATTCGTCGCATGTTTTTCCTCTGTGTTCTCTGTGGCTAGATTTTTTTGCTTGCCTTGTCGATTTCAGCGCGCAGTTCGGCGTAGTTCATGGTTACCGGATATTGCGGGAAGGCGTCGATGACGCTCTGCGGCGGACGGAACAGGACGCCGGCGTGGGCTTCGGCCAGCATGGCCGTGTCATTGTAGGAGTCGCCCCCGGCAATCACCTTGAAGTTGAGCTCCTTGAAGCGCTTGACCGACTCCTTTTTCTGGTTCGGCATGCGCAGATGGTAGTTCACCACGAAGCCTGCGCCATCCGTTTCCAGCTTGTGGCAGAACAGTACCGGCATGTTCAGTTGCGCCATCAGCGGCATGGCGAACTCGTAAAACGTGTCGGACAGGATGATGACCTGATAGTCGCGCCGCAGGGCGTCGAGAAAGTCTCTGGCGCCGGCCATCGGCCCCATGTCGGAAATCACCTTCTGGATATCCGGCAAGCCCAGCTTGTGGGTTTTGAGCAAGGCCAGCCGATACTTCATCAGCTTGTCGTAGTCAGGCTCATCGCGCGTGGTGCGGGACAGTTCCGGGATGCCGGTGCGCTTGGAAAACTCGATCCAGATTTCGGGAACGAGGACGCCTTCGAGATCGAGACAGACGAGTTGCACTGAAATTCTCCAGGAGTCGGTGCTGGCGGTACGCCCCGCAAATGGGCCAGCAGCCGCGAAAGTGCGAGATTTTACCTATAATCACGGAAGTCGCGGTTCGCGTCGTCCAAAGGTCCTATCGCCGTGCAGTTGTTCGCTCTGGGCATCAACCATCATACGGCCCCGCTGGCAGTACGCGAGCAGGTGGCGTTCGACCCGCTGCACATGGGGCAGGCACTGCACGACCTGTTGCAGGCGAAAAGCGTGCGCGAAGCGGCGATCCTGTCGACCTGCAATCGCACCGAACTGTATTGCGCCGCCGAAAATCCGCAGGTCGCGGCCGACTGGCTGGCCGAGTACCACTCGCTCTCGCCGCAGAAGATCCATCCCTACCTCTACCAGCATCCGCAGCAGGATGCCGTGCGCCACATGTTCAGAGTCGCCGCCGGGCTGGATTCGATGGTGCTGGGCGAGCCGCAGATCCTCGGCCAGATGAAGCAGGCGGCGCGCGCCGCCGAAGAGGCCGGAACCTTGGGTACGCTGCTGGGCAAACTCTTCCAGCGCACCTTTGCCGTGGCCAAGGAAGTACGTTCGACCACCGCGATCGGCGCCAACACGGTTTCCATGGCTGCTGCTGCCGTGCATCTTTCGGCGCGTATTTTCGACAGTCTGGCAGAGCAGAAGGTATTGTTTATCGGTGCCGGCGAAATGGTCGAGTTGTGCGCCGCGCACTTCGCCGCACAGAACCCGAAGCGACTCACCATCGCCAATCGTACGCTGGAGCGCGGCGCCGAGCTGGCCGCGCGCTTCGGCGGCGATGCCATGCGCCTGGACCAGCTTGGCGAGCGCCTTGCGGATTACGACATCGTGGTCTCCTGCACCGCCAGTTCGCTGCCCATCATCGGCTTGGGGCTGGTCGAGCGCGCCCTGAAGGCGCGCCGTCACCGGCCGATGGTGATGGTCGATCTGGCCGTGCCGCGCGACATCGAGGCGGAAGTGAGCCGGCTCGACGATGTCTTCCTCTACACCCTCGACGATCTCGGGCAGATTGTCGAATCCGGTCTTGAGTCGCGGCAGGCCGCCGTGGTCGAGGCCGAGGCGATCATCACCGATCGCGTTTCCGGGTTTCTGCACTGGCTGGAATCGCGTGAGATAGTCCCCACCATCCGTGCCCTGCGGGATGCCGCGGAGCGCGCCCGCCGTCATGAGCTGGAACACGCCCTGAAACTCCTGGCGCGCGGCGACGATCCGGCCAAGGTGCTCGACGTGCTGTCGCACGGCATTACCAACAAGCTGCTGCACCCACCGACTCTCGCCCTGAATCAGGCTGAAGGCAAGGATCGCACAGAAGTTTCGTCGCTGATCTCCCGCATCTATCGCCTCAATTCCGGGGAGTAGCTGCGTGGACCCGCATCGATCGCCCGGGCGTAGACCCGGCCGCCAGTGAGCAGGCTGCCCTTTTTCGATTTGACGGGCTGGACGCTGGACGTCATGCGCCGGATTCTGTATCTGGGGACGCGAACCCGGGTGTTCCCGGAAACTCCCGAGATGCTGGGGCTGCGGCCCGATCTGGCGGTTTGCTATGTGCTCCACGAGCACCACCTTTCCAACCTGCTGGTGCTCGATCACGAGTGTCGTCAATTGGGCCTGCCGCCGGCTCTGCGACCTATGCGCGACCCCGCGTTTACGTCGCCGCGGTCCTTCTTTTTTCTCTCCCGCAACGAACGCGGACGCCTGGTGCCGAATCCGCGCAACTACCATTCGCCGCTGCTCAAGTCACTGGTCAGCGCCGTATTCGCCGACCCGCAGTTCGACGTGCAACTGGTACCGGTAACCATACTTTGGGGACGCGAGCCCGACAAGCAGGACTCGATACTGAAGGCGCTGTTCGCCGAGACATGGCAATCGGTCAGTACCCTGCGGCACATGCTTGCCATGCTGATCCATGGCCGTCATACCGTGGTGCGCTTCAATGCCCCGATCTCGCTGCGCGCACTGCTGAGCGAAGGCATCGACGAGGCTCACGCGGTGCGCATGCTGGGGCGGATTCTGCGGGTGCACTTCCGCCGTCAGCGCGAAATGGCGATCGGCCCCGATCTGTCTCATCGCCGTACCCAGTTGCGCGCATTGCTGAACATGCCCTCGGTACGCAAGGCGATTGCCGTCGAAGCGGCGACCAAGTCGATTTCCCTGGTCGCGGCGCAACGATCGGCACGGGAGTTCGCGTTCGAGATCGCGTCGGACTATACGTATTCGGTGGTGCGGGCATTTGCCCTGTTTCTGACCTGGGTCTGGGACAAGGTCTACAATGGCGTCGAAGTCCACAACTTCGATCGCGTCACCACGGTTGCGCCGGGACACGGCATCATCTATGTGCCCTGCCACCGCAGTCACGTGGATTATCTGCTGCTCTCCTACCTCATTTTCAACCGGGGCCTGATGGTGCCGCACATCGCTGCCGGTTCCAACCTCAACATGCCGCTGGTCGGTTCCGTGCTGCGGCGTTCGGGAGCCTTCTTTCTGCGCCGCAAGGTCAAGGGCGAGCCGCTCTACGCGGCGGTGTTCCTCGAATACCTGCACCTGATGATCGACCGGGGCTTTCCGCTTGAGTACTTCATCGAGGGCGGGCGCAGCCGCAGTGGGCGTACGCTGGCGCCCAAGGCCGGCATTCTGGCCATGACGGTGCATAGTTTCGTGCGCAGCCACTCAAGACCGCTGGTTTTCGTTCCGGTGTACATCGGTTACGAGAAGTTGATGGAGGGCAATACCTACATTGCCGAACTTCACGGCCGCCCCAAGAAAAAGGAATCTCTTATCGGACTGCTGGGTGCGGTGCGCTTGCTGAAGAGCAACTTCGGCAAGGTGTATGTGAACTTCGGTCCACCGCTGGCGCTCGCCGAATTCCTCGATACGCATCACCCCGCGTGGCGGGATGAAAGCGCCGAGGCACAGGCGCCGTGGCTGCGCAGCGCGGTCGACGCCACGGCGGCGACGCTGGCGCGCCGCATCAATGCCCTGGCGGTCGTCAATCCGGTGAACCTGGTTGCGGTGACACTGCTGTCGACGCCGAAGCACGCCGCCGATGTTCGCCTGTTGCAAAGGCAGATCGAGCATGTGCAGTATCTGCTGGCCGAGACGCCCTATGCCGAGTCGGTGATTCCGTGCCATCTGCCGGCCGACGAGGTTATCGAGTACGCGCGCCGGCTGGATTTGGTGGAACGCTATCCGCATCCTCTGGGCGACATGATCCGGGCGGCCGAGCAGCAGGCAGCGCTGTTGGCCTATTTCCGCAACAACGTACTGCATCTGTTGGCCCTGCCCGCGCTGCTGGCCTGTCTGGTCAGCCACAATCAGGTGCTCACGCGGCAACGTGCCAGGGAGGCGATCAAGGGCATCTACGGGCTGCTGCGCGCCGACCTGTTCCTGCGCTGGGAGCCGGACGAAATTGATGTGGTGATTGACTGCACGCAAGAGGCTCTGTGCCGGCGTGGACTGATACTCATCGACAGCCAGACCGGCATTCTGCGCGCGCCACCGCCCAACAGCGAGGCCAGTCCGGAACTGCACCAACTGGGCGAAATCATTCGTCCCACGCTGGAGCGGCAGTTCCTCACCCTGGCGTTGCTGCAACATCACGGCAGCGGTCAACTGACCCGCGCCGCGCTCGAAGAAGGCACCCACCTGCTGGCGCAGCGGCTGGCCATGCTCTATGAAATCAACTCGGCGGAGTTCTCGGAAAAGCTCCTGTTCGCCAATGTGATTCGCAATCTGATCGACGCCGACATTCTGCAGGCCGACGATGCCGGTCTGCTGCAATTCGATGAGCGGATAACCCTTGCCGCGGCCCAGACCGAACTGCTGCTGGCGGCGGACGTGCGCCACAGCATCCAGCGCATTGCCCGCGCCGCGGCGCCCGCGAGCCAGTGATTCGCCGACTGTCGACCTCACACATCGTGCAATGAAAAAAAGCATTCTCGAAAAACTTGAGCGCCTCAGCGAACGGCTGGCTGAGATCGACGGCCTGCTGGGCGGCGAGCATGCCGCGCGCGACATGGACAGCTATCGAAAGCTGACCCGCGAGCGCGCCGACATCACGCCGGTGGTGGAACTCTTTCATGCTTACCGTAGTGCCAGCGCCGACTTTTCAAGCGCGGCGGAGATGCTGGGCGATCCGGAAATGAAGGAGCTTGCGCTGGCCGAGCAGGAATCTGCCAGCGCCGAAATGGCTCGGCTCGAAGTGGAACTGCAACGTGCGCTGCTGCCGAAGGATCCCAACGACGACAGGAACCTGTTCCTGGAAATCCGCGCCGGGACGGGCGGTGACGAATCCGCGCTGTTTGCCGCCGATCTGTTCCGCATGTACAGCCGTTACGCCGAACGTCAGCGCTGGAAGGTCGAAATCGTTTCGCGCAGTGAGTCCGATCTCGGCGGGTTCCGCGAAATCATTGCCCGCATCGATGGCAAAGGCGCTTACTCCAAGCTCAAGTTCGAATCGGGCGGGCATCGCGTGCAGCGCGTGCCGGTCACTGAAACCCAGGGGCGCATCCACACCTCGGCGTGCACGGTTGCGGTAATGCCGGAAGCGGATGAACTGGTCGACATCGACATCAATCCGGCCGACCTGCGCATCGATACCTTCCGCGCCTCGGGGGCCGGTGGTCAGCACATCAACAAGACCGACTCGGCAGTGCGAGTTACCCACATCCCCACCGGCATCGTCGTCGAATGCCAGGATGACCGCTCGCAGCATCGCAACAAGGCGCAGGCCATGTCGGTCCTGGCGGCACGGATCAACGATGCCAAGCAGCGCGAACAACAGCAGAAGATCGCTTCCGAGCGCAAGTCCCTGATCGGTTCCGGTGACCGCTCCGAGCGCATCCGTACCTACAACTTTCCGCAGGGGCGAATTTCGGACCATCGCATCAACCTGACGCTGTACAAGATCGATGCCATCATGGACGGCGATCTCGATGAACTGGTCGGCGCCTTGACAGCGGAGCATCAGGCAGAATTGCTGGAGGCGCTGGCCGAATGATCACTCTGGCTGCAGCGCTGGCTGCAGCGCGATTTAGGCTGCCGGCGAGCGAGGCGCGCCTGCTGCTGGGGCAGGTACTGGGACAGCCTGCGGCCTGGCTGATTGCCCACGACGACGAAGCGCTCGACGAAGATGAACTGCTGAACTTCGCTTCGCTGGTGGCGCGACGCGCGGGCGGCGAACCGGTGGCCTACCTCGTCGGATTCCGCGAATGGTTCGGTCGCGAATTCACTGTTTCGCCTGCCGTGCTGATCCCGCGCCCGGAGACCGAACTGCTGGTCGACATTGCGCTAAAGGCAAGAGTCGGCGCTGGCTCGCTCTGCGCACCTGGAAATCCGTTTTGCGGGCAGGTACCGGCTAGAATTCTCGATCTGGGTACCGGCAGCGGCTGCATTGCCATTACGCTGGCACTGGAATTCCCGCAGGCGCAAGTTACCGCGGTGGACGCGTCTGCGGCGGCGCTCACGGTAGCGCGGGGAAACGCGGACCGACTCGGCGCATCAGTGCGCTTGCTGCAGAGCGACTGGTTCGACCGGCTGGCTGGCGAAAGATTTGATCTGATCGTCGCCAATCCGCCCTACATCACCGCTACCGACCCGCACCTCGCTGCTGGTGACCTGCGCCATGAGCCGGGCGCGGCGCTGTCCAGCGGTGCCGACGGGTTGGACGCGATTCGTCGGATCATTGCCGATGCGCCGGCGCACCTGGCAACGGGTGGGCAACTCTGGCTGGAGCATGGCTACGATCAGGCCGAGGCAGTGCACGAACTGCTTGCGGCGGCGGGGCTGGTCGGTATCGAAGGCCACCCTGATATCGCCGGCATCGTGCGCGTCAGCGGCGGTCGCCTGAGATGAGCTGGAATTCGGAATCCGGCGCACAGTACGCGGCTATAGATCGTTGTGACTATAATTGACATGTCAAGCAAATGCCATGACACAACGCGCTTGGCCGCGAGAAGAAAGAGGAAGGCACGATGAAGTGGGATAGCAGTTTCGCGATTGGCATCGAAGCCATCGACAATCAACACCAGCAGATCTTCGAACATCTGCTTGCCATCGAAAACTCCGTGGCAAAAAGAGACCCCTGGCATATCCAGCGCTTCTTCGTTACGCAAATGTCGGATTACATGAAGTTCCATCTGGCGGTCGAGGAGGCCCTGATGGAAATCATCCGGTATCCGGAGTACGCCGGGCACTGCGCATCACACGCAAAACTAATGGACCAGATCGCCGAGTTGGAAAAACAGTTGGAGACGGCAGGATCGGGGCGGAACCCGGCGGGAAGGCAGATACCTGCGGAGAGCCTGGTGGGCTTTTTCGAGGAATGGTTCGTTCGCCACGTGCTGAGCAGAGACCGGGAATTCGCGGTCTATGCCAAAGAGGAGTTTCCGGCGCTCCTGGGCCGACGTTAGCCTTCCCTGAAACTCCGTCTTCTAGCGCAGACCAGCGATGTAGTCGGCCACTGCCTTGATTTCGGCGTCGGTCATCTTCAGCGCAATCGTCCGCATCATCTTGTTCGGGTCGTTGGCGCGGGTGCCCTCGCGGAAACTTTTCAACTGCACTTCCAGGTATTCCGCAAACTGGCCGCCGATGCGCGGATATTGTGCGGGTATGCCAGTGCCGGTCGGGCCGTGGCATCCGGCGCAGGCCGGAAGTCCTTTGGCCTGATCACCACCGCGATACAGTTTCTGGCCCCGTTCGATGGTTTCGCGATTCTTCGCGGTTTCGCCCTTCTGGGTCTGCGCCGAAAAATAAGCCGCCAAGTCACGCATCTGGCCTTCGTCGTAGGCCGCGATCATGCCGTTCATGATTGGATTCGTCCGCTCCGGCGGCTTGCCGTCAGCGCTCTTGAAGTTCTTCATTTGCTTGAGCAAATAGTCCGGATGTTGTCCCGCCAACTTCGGGTTGACGGGAAGCGGACTGTTGCCATCCGGGCCGTGGCAAGCCACGCAGACGGTGCTGACGATGGTTTGGCCGCGTGCGGCATCGCCTTTGGGGGCGGCCTTGGCGGCATCGGACGCGTGGGCACCGAATGCAGTCATTGCGCACAGCAGAACAAGCAGGGAACGCTTCATGAACAAAAACTCCTCTGAAACTGCAGGATTCGGAAATTGTAAACCTGATATTCTATCTTAGCCCGCCAGATTTCTCCACGACAGCCCCTGAGGGTACGTGTCCCAGACGTATCGCCCATGTCCTTATTCCGCCACGCCACCTTCGAAATTTCCGTAGCCAAGCCCAGCGGTCTGCCACCGCCGGAAGGTGCGGAAATCGCCTTCGCTGGCCGCTCGAATTCAGGAAAATCCAGTGCGATCAATACTCTTGTAAGGCACACCCGGCTCGCCTTTGTTTCCAAGACACCGGGCCGGACCCAGTTGATCAACCTGTTTCGCATGAAGAACGGCGCGGCTCTGGTCGACCTGCCCGGCTACGGGTTTGCGCAGGTGCCCCTGGCGGTTCGCCTGCAATGGCAAGGCCTGCTGGAACATTACCTGACGTGCCGGTCCAACCTGGTCGGCTTGGTGCTGATCATGGATTCGCGCCGTCCGCTGACAGAACTCGACTGGAAGATGATCGGCTGGTTCGGTTCGACGGGACGTCCGATCCATTGCCTGCTGACGAAGTCGGACAAGCTTACGCGTCAGGAACAGACCAAGATTCTTCGCGAAACGAAGGCGGCGCTCGCCAGTTTTGGCGAGCAAATCACCGTACAATTGTTTTCCAGCCTGAAAAAGACCGGCATGGAAGAAGCGGAAAAAGTGGTCGGCAGTTGGTTGAGCGGCGAGAGGTCCCTTGTATCCAATAGCTGACGAGGTCAGCGAACCAGTCACCCCCTTTCCTGGAAAGGAGGCGGGGGGATCGCCAAAACAGTTCGCCCGCAGGGCTTTCATTTTTGGCGTCGCCAAAAAATAAAAGCCCTCGACCAAAGGGGAGGAGGTCGAGGGCGAAACACCTTGAAAAGTTCAAGGCACCCGCTCAGGGAGGTAAGCGGGAGACAGCGCGAACGAAAGTCCGCCACCATCTGCTTACTATGATAGCCCGTATGCGTTAAAGTTCAAGTAATTTTCGAAAGTTTCTCAGGACTAAGCCAATGATTGCAAAAGGTGTATTTCCCGGATCGCGGATGCGTCGCATGCGCCGTGACGATTTCTCGCGTCGTTTGATGCGCGAGCACACACTCACCGCCGACGATTTGATCTATCCGGTCTTCGTCCTTGAAGGCACCGGCCGCACCGAAGCGGTCGCTTCGATGCCCGGTGTCGAGCGCATGTCGCTGGATCGCCTGTTGCCCGTAGCTGAAAAGGCGTTGAAGCTGGGCGTGCCGGCATTGGCGCTGTTCCCGGTGGTGAATGGAAGTTTGAAAACATCGGGGGCAGAAGAAGCCTGGAACCCGGCCGGCCTGGTGCCTACCGTGGTGGCGCGCCTGAAGCAGGAGTTTCCCGAACTCGGCGTCATCACCGACGTCGCGCTCGACCCCTACACCAGCCATGGGCAGGATGGATTGATCGACCCCGCCGATCCGCGCGGCTATGTGATGAACGACGAGACCCTGGAAGCCCTGGCAAAACAGGCGCTGTGCCACGCTCGCGCCGGGGCCGACGTGGTGGCGCCCTCGGACATGATGGACGGTCGCATCGGCCGCATTCGGACGACGCTGGATGCCGAGAAACTGATCCATACCCGCATCCTGGCCTATTCGGCGAAATACGCCTCGGCTTTCTATGGCCCTTTCCGTGATGCGGTAGGCTCTGCCGGCAACCTCGGCAAGGGCAACAAATCCACCTACCAGATGGATCCGGGCAACACCGACGAGGCGCTGCGCGAAGTGGCGCTGGATCTGGACGAAGGCGCCGACATGGTGATGGTCAAGCCCGGCATGCCGTATCTGGACATCGTGCGCCGGGTGAAGGATGAGTTCGGCGTGCCGACCTATGCCTATCAGGTCAGCGGCGAATACGCGATGCTCAAGGCGGCCGCGCAGAACGGCTGGCTGGCGCATGATGCAGTGATGATGGAAGCGCTGCTTTCCTTCAAGCGCGCCGGTTGCGACGGGATCCTGACTTACTTTGCGCTGGAGGCGGCGACGCTGCTGAACGCCTGAGCGTCGGCGCTGATGAAACCCCTGCGCAGCAAGGCGGTCGAGCAAAGTACGCTCTCCTCGCCGCTGCGGATGGCAAGACGGCGGCTAGCGGGCAAGTATCATCCACTGCGCTGGCCAGTTTGCCAGCGGATCCTGCTTGAAACCGCTTTTGACAAAGCGCTGCCAGCGGCCCACGGTATAACAGACCAGCAGGTCGGCGTGCGCGCCAAAATCGTGCTCTGCACCTAACGCTCCCTGCGCCGAGGCCACCTTCAAACACTGCTTGAGCGTGGCTTCGATGCGGTCCAGCAATTGGTTGATGCGCGCCTGCAGGCGCGGGTTTTCGTGCACCAGCGCGTCACCCACCAGCACCCTCGTCAGGCCACGGTTCTTCTGCGCAAAGCGCAGCAGCGAAGCGACGATGGCCTCGGCCTGTTTGAGACCTGAGTCCTCGGCCACTTCGATCTGGGTGATCACCGAAAACACACCGCTCTCGATGAACTCGATCAGCCCCTCGTACATCTGCGCCTTGCTGGCGAAGTGACGGTAGAGGGCCGCCTCCGAAACCTGGAGCTGTTTGGCCAGAAGCGCCGTCGTGACCTTTTCCACGGCCGGGCGTTCCAGCATTTCGGCAATGGTGTGCAGGATCAGGAGCTTCTTTTCACCAACTTTGGCGGCACGGGCATCATTCATGGCGGGTTCAAGGGCTTACTTGGATTTGATCAGGGTACCGACGCCTTCATCGGTCAGAATTTCCAGCAGCAAGGCATGTTCGACGCGGCCATCGATGATGTGCACGTTCTTCACCCCACCCCTCGCTGCCTCCAGGGCCGAACTGATCTTGGGCAGCATGCCGCCGGACAGCGTGCCGTCCGCCACCATGTCGTCGATCTGCCGGGGCGTGATGCCGGTCAGCAGCTTGCCAGCATGGTCCAGCACGCCCGGCGTATTGGTCAGCATCACCAGCTTGTCGGCCTTCAGCACCTCCGCGATTTTGCCGGCAACGACGTCGGCATTGATGTTGTAGGTCTCGCCTTCGCTGCCGACGCCGATCGGCGCGATCACCGGGATGAAGGCACCGCTGTCGAGCAGTGCAATCAGGCTGGGGTCGATGGAGACGATATCGCCGACCTGGCCGATATCGATCAGATCGCCTGGAGCATCCTTGTTTTCCATCATCAGCTTCTTGGCGCGGATGAAGTTGCCGTCCTTGCCGGTGAGGCCCACGGCCTTGCCGCCATGCTGATTGATCAGATTGACGATGTCCTTGTTGACCTGACCGCCGAGCACCATTTCCACCAGGTCCATGGTTTCGGCGTCGGTGACGCGCATGCCCTGGACGAACTCGCCCTTTTTGCCGACGCGGGCCAGCAGGTTCTCGATCTGCGGACCGCCGCCATGCACCACCACCGGATTCATGCCGACCAGTTTCAACAGCACCACGTCGCGGGCGAAGCACTGCTTGAGATGTTCGTCGGTCATGGCATTGCCACCGTACTTGATGACGATGGTCTTGCCATGGAAATGCTTGATGTAGGGCAGGGCCTCGGTCAGGACTCCGGCCTTGATGGCGGGTGCGAGCTTTTCGGTCATGGGCGTCGGCGAGAGCAAGTGGTAACTTCGCCCATTCTACTGAAATGTGAAAAACGAAATGCGCCTGCCCCGGCGATTTTTGCTTTTCGTACTCCATTTCCGGCGTACCGTCGGCACCGACTCTTGCTCACCAGGGATTCTGCCGCCCATTCGTCGTTCGATTGAGCCGTTCGCGCCGCGCAATACGCAGTTCGTCCCAAAACGGCTGACAGTGCTTCCTGTGCCTTCTAGCATGGCCTCACATTAACCAGGCGGAGGTACCGATCATGCATTCCATTGTTTCGCGCTGCCAAGCACTACTGTTGGCCCTTGCAGTTCTCTCAATCGGCGGTCTTGCGTCGCAAGCCTTTGCTCAGGTGACCCCGGAAGCGGCTCTCGAGGCGGCGATAGGTCACTTCAACCGGGCGCGACAAGGCGACGCCGACCAGCTTGAACCCGCCATCGCAGCATTTCGGGTGGCACCCGGCAACCCGGCGCTGCAACCGATCTATGCTGTCTATCGAGGCAGCGCACTGACGCTCGCGGGCAAGGCCGCCTGGATGCCGTGGAACAAGATGAAGTTCACCGACCAGGGGCTCGATTCCATTGATCAGGCACTGGCTGCCTTGCGCCCTGATCATGATCGCCTGCTGGTGCAGGGTACGCCGGCCAGCCTGGTGACGCGAATGGTCGCCGCCGCAACCTTTATTGCGGTACCCGACGGCATTTTCCACCGCCGCGTCGCAGGCAAGACCCTGCTCGCCGAGTTGCGTCGAAATCCGCTGCTGGCCGCTGCGCCGGCCGGATTCCGTGCCGAGCTGAGCGCCGTCGAGGCAAGCCTGAAAGAGGCCGAGAAATGAGTGCGGAATCCTGCACCGTGCGTCTCACCGGGCTGCGCAAGAACTATCGGGTCGGTGAGGCAAGCGTGGAAGCGCTTAAGGGGGTCAGCCTCGATGTGCTGAGCGGTGAAATGGTGGCTCTGACCGGTCCTTCCGGCAGCGGCAAGAGCACGCTCCTGAATCTTTGCGGTCTGATCGACACGCCGGACGCCGGCAGCCGCGAACTGGGCGGGACGGTGATCGACAAGCTTGACGAAATTGCCCTGACCCGTCTGCGTCGCGAGAAGGTCGGCTTCATTTTTCAGGGCTTCAACCTGGTGCCGGTGATGACGGTGTACGACAACGTCGAGTATCCCTTGCTGCTGCTCGGCGTGGCGGCGGCGGAACGCCGACAACTGACGCTTACGGCCTTGCAACAAGTGGGCCTGGAAGACTATGCCCTAAGGCTACCCGACGCGCTTTCCGGCGGTCAACGCCAGCGCGTGGCGATCGCCCGTGCCCTGGTCAAGTCGCCGGCGCTGGTGATTGCCGATGAGCCGACCGCCAATCTCGACTCGACAACGGCGCGGCAGATCGTCGATCTGCTGCATGAACTCGCGCACGAGCGCAATGCCTCGGTGGTAGTGGCGACCCACGACGAACGCATGAGCTCGCACTGTGATCGCGTACTGCACCTGATCGATGGAGAACTGCAATGAAGTGGCTGATGTTTGCCTGGAAAAACGTGATGCGCAACAGCCGGCGCTCGCTGACGGCGATGCTGATCACCGCACTGGGAACGGCGGCGGTGCTCGGTAGCGGCGGCTTCGCGCTATTCACCTACGAATCGCTGGAGGAAATGACGGCGCGCGACACCGGGCATGTTGTAGTTGCCAATGCGCGTGGCTTCGAAGGCGATGAAGATGTGCCTTTGCAGCATGGCCTGGCCGGTTCGCCGGCGCTGGCGGCGAAGTTTGCCGCGCTGCCCGGCGTGCGCGCCGTGGCGCCGCGCGTGCAGTTTTCCGGCCTGATTTCCAACGGCGACAAATCGGCGGTGTTCGTCGGCAGCGGCGTGGTGCCGGAGATCGATTTCCGCTTGCGCGGGCCGCAGATGAACTTCATCTCCGGGCAGCCTCCCGCTAGCAACTCGCCGGCGCCGGAAGTGGTCATCGGCAATGAACTGGCCCGGCTGATGAAGGCGAAGGTCGGCAGCTCGCTGACGCTCTTGGCCACCACCACCGAAGGCAATCTGAATGCGGTGGATGTCCTGGTGAGCGGCATTGCCAGCGTCGGCGTGCCGGAGATCGACAAGCGCCTGGTGCTGGCCGATCTGGCCTCGGTGCAAAAGCTCCTGCTCAGCGACAAGGTCGGCACCCTGTCGATCTACCTCAAGGAGACGGCCGACACTGAAGCCATTGCCACTCGCGTCAGGGAAATGCAGCCCGAGCTGGCGGTGAAGACCTGGCGCGACCTGGCGGTGTTCTACCAGGCCGTGCGTGCGCTCTACGACCGCATCTTCGGCATCCTCGGGGTGATCATGATCTGCATCGTGCTGTTCGCCATGAGCAACACGCTGGGCATGGCGGTGGTTGAGCGGACGCGCGAGATAGGTACGCTGCGCGCCATCGGCACGCTGCCTGCCGAGATCGTGCGCAATTTCGTGCTCGAGGGCATGCTCATCGGCGGCGCCGGGACAGTGGCCGGCATGCTGTTGGCCGGCGTTGCGACGGTGTTCCTGCTGTTTGCCGGAATCGAGATGCCGCCGCCGCCGGGAAGATCGGCCGGTTATCCCCTGCTGCTCAGTTTTTCGCCACCGCTGTATGGCGCGGTCACCCTGGTCGTCATCGTTCTCGCCGCCTGTGCTGCCTGGCTGGTCAGCAGCCGCGCCGCCAACAAACCCGTTACGGAGGCTCTCGCTCATGTTTAAGCGAATTGTATTGTTGTTGCTGGCCTCGGTCAGTCTCTCCGCCGTCGCAGCGGAAGACGGCAAAGTGAAAGCCCTGCTGAAGCAGGCCGATGTCTATCGTCTGGCCATTGAGTCGGGGCGCGTCGAAACCGAGGTGCGGTCCTTCAAGGCCGGCGTACTGGACAAGACGCGACTGTATGCCGTCTATCTTAAGCCCGGCCATCGCTCGCTGGTGTTGTTCCGCACGGCGACCGAGCGCGGCCAGAAGATGCTGATGCTGGGCGACGACTACTGGCTGATGATGCCTTCCAGCCAGCGCCCGCTGCGCATCACGGCGATGCAGAAGCTGCTCGGCGAAGCCTCAACGGGCGACGTCGCAACGATGACTTGGGGCGAGGATTACGACGGCCAGCAGACCGGTGAGGAGACCATCGACGGCGTGCCGTGCATCAAGCTGGACCTGCTCGGCCAGCGCAAAGGCGTCAGCTATCCGCGCGTCGTACTCTATCTGGCAAAGAAGGACCATCATCCAGTGCAAGCGGAGCTGTACGTCGCGTCGGACAAGCTCGCCAAGCTGGCGCGCTTCAAGCTCGGCAATGTCGATGGACGCAGGCAAGTGACGGTGATGACGCTGATTGACCACCTGCAGAAGGAGCGTTCGACCGAAGTGCACTACCTGTCGCGCACCGACAAGACGCTTTCCGACGATTACTTCAATCCGGCCTTTCTGGTGCGGGCGGATCTGACGCAATGAAATCGCCGTTACCTGCCCGCGAAGCGGAATTCCAGGTACGCAAAGCGCACCAGCGCCGACTTTTGCAGTGTTTGGCCGGCCTGTCGGCTGTTGCGGTGGCCCTGCATGCCCGTGCCGCGGACGATGCGACGGATTTTGGCTGGAATACGCGCCTTGTCGGCGAAGCGCACGAGTTGCGTCGCGACAGTCCGTTCGCAGCGGGACTGGACCTGACAAGCTTTGGCCGTGACCGCTACCGCATCGAACAGGAATTGCGCGGACGCGCCGGCCCGGTGTCGCTGTTGCTCACTGCGACCGAATCCGGGCAGGAAGGCGCAAAGCCGACTGGTCGGTTCGTGGCAAACGAGGCCTATGCCGATTTCAGTCTGGGCGGCGAGCGCTTTGCGGTCGGCAAGAAAGTGCTCTCCGGCGATGTCGGCTATGCGTTTCGACCGATCGACGTGCTGCAACGCGAAAGTCGCATGCAGATGATGCCACCCCAACTGGAGGGCATCCCGATGTTGAGCTGGGACAATTTCTCGCCCGACGGCGCCTGGTCGCTCGTGATAGCGAATCCCGGCCATCAGCGGCGCGGCGACGCGCGTGAAGATGGCTCGGTGGCCCTGAAGCTCTATCGCCGCGCCGGCGCGGCGGATCTGCATGGGGTGTTGCGCCGTTCGAATCGCTACGGTCTGGAACTGGGCGTGGCGGCTTCCCTGGTACCCAGCGACGCGCTCGAAATCCACGCGTCCCTGCTCACTCAGCAGCGCGGCGAGCGGCGCCTGCCGCTGGCGGAGAATGCATCGATCAGGGACTTGCTGACTGCGGACAGCGCTCTTGTCACGGAGACCATAGCCTCACCGCGCAAGGCGCTGGTTGGCGGCACATGGACCACGGCGGAAGGCCTTTCGGTGCTTGGCGAGTTCTGGTGGGATGGCACGGCGCCGGCAACAGCCGACTGGCAACGGCTGGCACGGCAGGCCGCGCAAAGGGCGGCACTGCTTGGCCTGCCGGGCGTTCCGGCGGCAGCCGTGGCGGGCGAAACGGCCGCGTCCCTGAAAATGTTCGACCAGGGCAATCTGGTGCGGCGCGGCTTGTTGACCCGCCTGGCATGGAGCGAGCCGGGTGGCGGCTGGTCGGCCTCGGCGGATATCCTCAAGTCACTGGAAGATGGCGGCTGGACGCTGACCGCGGCGGTCGCCTGGCAAGGCGACCGCTTGCGGTTCGATGCCGGCCTGCGTCGTTACGGTGGGCGCGCTGATTCTGCCTATCGTCTGCTGCCGGAACGAGGTGTGGCTTTTGTCGGCCTCATCCTGGCCTACTGACTTGGGGCGGAGCTGCGGCCAAGTCGCTGTGGCAATTCCAGGATTGCATCGCGGTTGCTCCATGAAAAGCAGGCGTCGGCAGCTTCGCGCCAAGGCAGCCAGCGATAGCCGAGATGTTCGTCGGGCGCGATAGTCACGGGACATTGTTCAGGCAGACAAAGACTGAAGACGTGCTCGGTGTTCTGCGCGATGCCTGGTGCGTAGCGGTAGCGCCACTCGGCGAAGATCTCGTAACGGTTGGTCAAGTGCCAGTCGATGAAATCGTCCGCAGAGGAGATGATGGTGGTCTCTTCGCGTACTTCGCGGCGGGCCGTTTCGAGCAGCGGCTCATTGTCTTCCTGGCTGCCGGTGACCGATTGCCAAAAGCCGGGGTGACGGGCGCGCTCCAGCAGCAGCACGTCGAACGCAGCAGTATGGATCACCACCAGCACGGAAACCGGTTTCTTGTATTCCATCAACCGGGCTGGGCTACCGTCGGCAGCCAGGCAATGCCGTCAGCCTGCATGTCGACCAGGCACCAAAAGGGTACGTCCTGTTCGCGCCACTCGTCTGCCGCGGATTGGAAGGCCTGCATCAGGGTGACGAAATCCGCTTCGGCGCGGCCGTGAATACCGTCGCAATGGTCAAGCAGCGTCACGTAGCCTTCCGCCGGGCGCCAACCCATGTCGAGCAGGCAATCATTCAGCGCATCCCAGTTGTGGCCGAACCATTCGGGGAAACCGAGCGCTTTGCCTATCGCGGTCAGCATCTCGTTCTTGTCGCGCGCGTGCGCCAGGTCGACGCGTTGCACCAGGCAGCCTGCCGCGCCGGCACCCATCATCAGGGGCTCCAGGTCGCCCTGTGGCAAATGGTGGACACCTGCCCTTCCGGCATCGGCAAACAGGGCCTGGTAGTGGTCTGCGGAGTTCATCGCTGGATTCGACGGAAGGTTTCGTAGTGATCGGCTGTGTAGTAGAACACTGCTGATGGTTGCGCGCCAGTGATGATGCGCCGCGCGCCGCGGTCGCGGCTACCGGGCGTTGGCACCGTGTACTCGCGATAGTAACCAGACAACTGCTCGGGCAGTCGGCGTTCGCGGTTGTGAAACGTTATGCCGTCGCGGGGATAAGGAAATGGGCCGCCGCGGTCAATCAGGCGCAGGGTTTCGCGTGCTTCCGCCGGCAGACTTGCTTCGACAATACCGGTATCGAGTGCCGCCGCCGACAGCGCAAAACTGACGCACAGCAGCGCGACAAGCTGGCGCAACATTCCTACGCCTTGCCAACCTCGACCTGGGTTTCCACTTTCTGCCGCAGACGAATGTGCAACTCGCGCAACTGCTTCTCGTCGACATCGGACGGCGCATCGGTCAGCAGGCACTGCGCGCGCTGGGTCTTGGGAAAGGCGATCACGTCGCGGATCGACTCGGCGCCGGCCATCATGGTGACAATGCGGTCAAGGCCGAAGGCCAGGCCGCCATGCGGGGGCGCACCGTATTTCAGCGCGTCGAGCAGGAAACCGAACTTGATCTGCTGTTCCTCGGGGCCGATGCCGAGCGCCTGGAACACCCGCTCCTGGACATCGGAACGATGGATACGCACCGAGCCGCCGCCCATTTCCCAACCGTTCAGGGCAAGGTCATAGGCCTTGGCCAGGCAAGCGCCGGGGTCGGTGGCGAGCAAGGCTTCGTGACCATCCTTGGGACTGGTAAAGGGATGGTGGCAGGCGCCCCAGCGCTGGTTCTCTTCGTCGTATTCGAACATCGGGAAATCGACCACCCACAGCGGCCGCCAGGCGGAACCATCGACATAACCCTTGTCGTGGCCGAGCTTGGTGCGCAACGCCCCCATCGCGTCGTTGACGATCTTGGTCTTGTCCGCGCCGAAGAAGATCAGGTCGCCGGATTGCGCTCCGGTGCGCTCAATGATGGCTTTCAGTGCGGCTGCGTGAAGATTCTTGACGATGGGTGACTGCAGGCCTTCTTCGTTCAGTTTCGATGCGTCATTGACCTTGATGTAGGCCAGCCCTCTGGCGCCGTAGATCTTGACGAATTCGGCATAGTTGTCGATTTCGCCACGGGTCAGCTTGCCAGCTCCGCCCGGCACGCGCAGCGCCGCGACACGCCCGCCCGATGTTGCCGGACCGCTGAAAACCTTGAAAGCGACGTCGGCCACCGCATCGGTGACATCGCTGAGTTCCAGCGTGACTCGCAAGTCGGGCTTGTCGGAGCCGTAGCGTTGCATGGCTTCCGCGTAGCTGATGCGCGGGAAGGGCTTGGGTAGATCGACAGCCAGCGCGTGCTTGAATACGCTGCGAATCATTTCCTCCATCAGCGCGGTGATCTGTTCCTCGCCAAGGAAGGAAGTTTCGATATCGACCTGGGTGAATTCCGGCTGGCGGTCGGCGCGCAGGTCTTCGTCACGGAAACACTTGGTGATCTGGTAGTAGCGGTCATAGCCGGCAACCATCAGCAGTTGCTTGAACAACTGCGGCGACTGCGGCAGGGCGAAGAACTTGCCTGGATGAACACGCGAAGGCACCAGATAGTCGCGGGCGCCCTCGGGCGTCGATTTGGTCAGCATCGGCGTTTCGATGTCGATAAAGCCGTTGTCGTCGAGGAAGCGGCGAAACGCCATCGCCACCTTGTAGCGCAGCATCAGATTCTTCTGCATCTGCGGACGGCGCAGATCGATCACGCGATGAGTGAGCCGCACGTTCTCCGAGAGGTTCTCTTCGTCGAGCTGGAAGGGTGGCGTGACGGCGGTATTGAGCACTTCCAGTTCGTGACAGAGGATTTCAATTTCACCCGATGCCAGGTTGGGATTCTCGGTGCCCTTGGGCCGACGGCGCACCTTGCCGGTGACCTTCAGCACGAACTCGTTGCGCACGTCCTCGGCAACCCTGAACATGTCGGGGCGATCCGGATCGCAAACAATCTGCGCCAATCCTGCGCGATCGCGCAGGTCGATGAAGATCACGCCGCCGTGATCGCGACGACGGTGATTCCAGCCACAAAGGGTGACGATCTGATCGACATGGGAGGCATTGACCTCGCCGCAATAGTGGGTGCGCATATGATTTCCGGACTGTTGTGATGCCCTTTGGGGCCTTACTGATTCAAGGCGCGCCCGTTGGGATTTCTCATGGGCGGGGCGACAACACCCATGGAGACAATGTACTTCAGCGCTTCGTCGACGTTCATGTCGAGTTCGATGACATCTGCCTTTTTGACGAAGAAAAAGAAACCATTGACCGGGCTGGGCGTGGTCGGGATGAAGACCCCAACGTGCTCATCCGGCAGCATGTCGGCGACATCGCGCGCTGGATGCCCGGTCTGAAACGCGACCGACCATGCTTCGGGATGCGGATAGCGGACCAGCAGAACCTTGCGGAAGGCGACACCGCTGCCCGAAAAAAGCGTGTCGCTGACCTGCTTGACGCTGTAGTAAATCGACTTCACGACGGGGATGCGGGCGAGCACCTGTTCCCAGAAACGCACCAGCTTCTGGCCGACGATGTTCGTCGTCACCAGGCCGGTGAGGAACACTATCAACAGAGTGAGCAGGGCGCCTAGGCCGGGAACATAGATTCCCAGGAGGTGCTCCGGCTGAATGGCCTGTGGCAGCAGCAACAGGGATTGATCCATCGAGCGGACGATCAGGGACAACACCCACGCGGTGATTGCCAGCGGGATCCAGATCAGGAGCCCGGTAATAAAGTACTTTTTCAAGGCGGACGAGGTCAGCTATTGGCTGCGCAACTCCCGGTGCCGCCCTGACAGGGCGGCGGGTTATCGCTCTTGGCTTCCGCCTTGCAGCCGCCGCCCTTGAAATCCGTGGCGTACCAGCCGCTGCCCTTGAGCTGAAAGCCCGGCGCAGTGAGTTGCTTGGCGAAGTTTTCGGACTTGCATTCGGGGCAGATGGTCAACAGCGGATCGCTGACTTTCCGCATGACATCTTTCTCAAAGCCGCACTCGGTGCAGCGATAAGCGTAGATCGGCATGGCATTCTCCGGCGTTCTGGCAAAGAGGGGGATTATAGCTGAAGCCCTTGGCTCGCCAGCCACGGCTGCACCATCCCACACGGCAATCGCACACACATGCGTCATGACCTACGCCTGAATTCATTGCCGCGGCTGGAGTCCGAGGAGTTCAACGCGGTAGTCCGGGCGGCGGTCGGCGAGTTTGCGGCGACGGCGCAGACTGCGATCAGGGTGGGTC
>JAUSCI010000020.1 GCA_030651305.1 Sulfuritalea sp.
CCGCCGGCACCCATCGCGCGATCAGGTCGGGGACCGCCTTCATCGAGTCGCTCGCGGCCACGACCGGGCCCTCGGCGCCCTTGAGGATCTGCTGGACCAGCGGGACGCGCGGCGCCGACTCGGGGTGCAGCAGGCTCCAGCGCTCGGCTTCCAGCGCCTCGAAGGTAGCCGTGTCCAGCGTCACGCCACGCAAAGCCAGGCGCCCGGCGACGAGGGAAAGATTGGTGCGAAGGAGTTGTATGTCTAGCATTTTGAAAACCTATTTAGCCACAGAGGACACAGAGATCACAGAGAAAAGCGTTTAATACCGTCGATAAGACGTACTTCGCCAAAGTTCAGGAGCAGTCCGCGTTTGAGTCCTGTTGCTTTGAGATAGGACAATACCTGCGCTGCCGCCGCTTCGGGCATGGCCCGCTGCGATTTAAGTTCAACCACCACCCGGTCGGCAACCAGCATGTCAATGCGCTGGTTGCCGACATTGGCATCCTTGTAGATAACCGTTACGTCGACCTGGCGTTTGAAGTCCACCCCTCGCAAGAACAGTTCGTGACAAAGGGCGCCCTCATAAACGGATTCCAGCAAGCCGCAGCCCAACACCCTGTGCACTTCGATCGCCGCTCCGATAATCCGCTCCGTCACTTCATCCGCCATGCTTTTCTCTGTGCCCTCTGTGTCCTCTGTGGCTAAGAGGTTTTAGCCTTCGCATCCAGTTCGCGCAAATGGGCAAGTTTTTCGGCGATCTTCTGTTCCAGTCCGCGTGCCACCGGTTTGTACCAATGCACGGCGGGCATTCCCTCGGGCAGGTAGGTTTCCCCGGCAGCATAACCTTCCGCTTCGTCGTGGGCGTAGCGATAATCGGCGCCGTAGCCCAGTTCCTTCATCAGCTTGGTCGGCGCGTTGCGAAGGTGTTCGGGCACGCCGCGGCTCTGGTCTTTCGCCACAAACGCGCGGGCCGCATTATAGGCGACGTAGGCGGCGTTCGACTTCGGCGCCACGGCCATGTAGAGCACGGCATTGGCCAGCGCCAGTTCGCCTTCCGGACTGCCCAGGCGCTCGTAGGTAGCGCAGGCATTGAGTGCAACCTCCCAGGCCCGCGGATCGGCCAGGCCGACATCCTCGATGGCCATGCGCACGATGCGCCGCCCCATGTAGAGCGGATCGGCACCGCCATCGAGCATGCGCACCAGCCAGTACAGCGCGGCATCCGGGTCCGAACCGCGCACGGATTTGTGAAGCGCCGAGATCTGGTCGTAGAAGGCATCGCCGCCCTTGTCGAAACGCCGCAGATCGGCAGCCAGCGTCTGCTCCAGAAAGTCGGCGCTGACGACACGGCGACCGGCGGTGGCCACCGCCGTACGTACCTGTTCCAGCACGTTGAGCAGGCGCCGCGCGTCGCCGTCGGCATACCCGATCAAACGCGCGCGCGCGTCGGGCTCGAATTCCAGATCAGCCAATGCCCTTGACTGGGCGCGATCAAACAGCTCGCCCAGTTCAGCCGCATCCAGGCTCTTCAACACATACACCGAAGCCCGCGACAGCAGCGCGGAATTCACTTCGAAAGACGGATTCTCGGTAGTGGCGCCGATGAAGGTCACCGTGCCGCGTTCCACGTAGGGCAGGAAGGCATCCTGCTGCGCCTTGTTGAAGCGATGCACTTCATCGACGAACAGGATCGTGCGCCGCCCCTGCTGGGCCATGACCTCGGCCTGCTGCATCGCCTCGCGGATATCCTTGACGCCGGAAAACACCGCCGACAAGGCGACGAACTCGGCGTCGAAGCTGTCCGCCATCAGGCGCGCCAGTGTGGTCTTGCCGACACCCGGCGGACCCCACAGGATCATCGAATGCGGCGTCCCCGAAGAGAACGCCAGGCGCAGCGGCTTGCCTTCGCCCAGAAGATGACGCTGGCCGATTACCTCGTCGAGTGTGCGCGGCCGCATCTGCTCGGCCAACGGAGCATGCGGGTTCTCCGTGGCGAACAGGTCAGTCGCCGACAACATCGGCTCCGGCCGGCGCAACAAAGCGGAACAATCCGGCTGGCAACGCGGGATTGGCCTCGAACTGACTGATCCGCAGCACCGTCACCTGGCCAAAGCTGTCGTGGATTTCCATGCTTACCGGTCGGTTGGCGGCGAAGCCGATCTTCATGCTCTCGAAGCTGGCATCGCCGCCCTTGGGCGCGGCCTCGACGAACTCGAGGCCGTCCGCCGCAACGCCCTCCTTGAGTTCGAAGTGCTTGTCGAGATTCTGTCCGGCGAGCAGCGCGGCAGGACTGGAGCCGAACGCCGAGCCAAGCTTTTTCACCGCGACCTGATTGAGTTCGGGATCGTAACTCCACAGCTTGACGCCATCGCTGACCAGCAAGGCCTTGTAGGGCTTTTCGTAGGACCAGCGGAACTTGCCGGGGCGCTGCAGCGCGAAAATGCCCGCCGACTGCTGCGGCTTCTTCCCCGACTTCGCGATAACCGTCTGGGTGAACACGCCGCGGGCGCTGCGGTTGGTTTCAAGAAAGCTTTTGAGCTGGCCGAGGCCGCTGGCATTGGCCGTCAGGCAATAAGCCGAGGCGACAAGACACGCAATATAATTTTTCATAAGACAAAGTCGGCCAGAAGGGTGATGCGCCCAAGGTTCCTTGCGTTCCGAAAATAACGCTTGTCGGCGGTCACCAGGGTAGCGCCAGGAGTGTGCAGCGCCACGGCATGATAAAGGGTATCGAAGAGATGCTGACCCAGACGCACAGCCAGTTCGCACGCAGTCTCGTATACCGCCGGTTCAGCGACCGATTCGAACTCCACGACCATCAGGTCGGACAGATCAGCCATGGCATCTGCCGGTTTCTCGCGGGCCAGCACGGCACCCATCTCGGCCAGGAAATGCGGGGGCTGCACCATCAGCACGCGGCCATCGTCTATGCGCGCAAGGATTTCAAGAGCGCGCTGGCAATGATCTTCGCCTTCACGGAACTGAAGAAACCACTTGATGGCAACGCTCGCATCCAGCACCAGAATCACGGCCGGCCTTGCTCACGGGCCTTGCGGAAGGCCGCGTCGGTCACCGTGGGGGCACGCTCACGCCGGGCCGCAATACGGCTGATCGCGGCACGGCTGCGCTCCTTGCGCCTGGCCCGCTCTACCGCCTCACGCATCAGTTCGGCGATGATGGCACTCTTGTTCTGGCCTGAAAAGACGGCGTTGAACTCATCCTTGACTTCATCCGGCACGCTGAAATTGACGGTGGACATAGCTCGCTCCGTTTGTTGGAATTTTCCACAAGTATAACGGATGTCGGGTGGCAGTTGAAGGACCGCCACCTTGCTCTGCGCTACCTCCGGGTCGTCGCCGGCATGCGTCGGCGAGGCCCTTACTCCGACCGGTTCGGCGCAAGCACTTCGCGTCCGCCCGCCCCGTTCATGGGCGTCACCAGCCCAGCTTTTTCCATGGCTTCGATGAGGCGCGCGGCGCGGTTGTAGCCGATGCGCAGATTGCGCTGCACCAGCGATATCGATGGCCGCCGTGTTTTCAACACCACTTCCACGGCCTGGTCGTACATCGGATCGCTTTCGGCATCGCCCGCCGTGTCACCGGCGCCGACTTCCGTGTCGTCGGTCGCTGGGCCGTCCAGCAGGCCATCGACATAATCCGGCGGCCCGACTTTCTTCAGGTGATCGACCACATGGTGCACCTCATCGTCGGCGACAAAGGCGCCGTGCACGCGCACCGGCAGGCCGGTGCCCGGCGCCAGGTAGAGCATGTCGCCCTGGCCAAGCAGCGCTTCGGCGCCCATCTGGTCGAGGATGGTGCGCGAATCGATCTTGGACGAGACCTGGAAGGCAATTCGTGTCGGAATGTTGGCTTTGATCAGGCCGGTGATCACATCCACGCTCGGCCGCTGCGTGGCGAGGATCAGGTGGATGCCCGAGGCGCGCGCCTTCTGGGCGAGCCGCGCAATCAGCTCCTCGATCTTCTTGCCCACCACCATCATCAGGTCGGCCAGTTCGTCAATTACCACCACAATGTAAGGCAGCGTTTCCAGCGGTTCGGGGCCGATATCCGTATTGGCGGTGAGCGAGAATGGGTTGGGAATGTGTTCGCCGGCCTTGCGAGCTTCGTTGATCTTGCTGT
The DNA here is from genome assembly GCA_030651305.1 of Sulfuritalea sp. Taxonomy (GTDB): domain Bacteria; phylum Pseudomonadota; class Gammaproteobacteria; order Burkholderiales; family Rhodocyclaceae; genus Sulfuritalea. The sequence continues at coordinate 4,122 of JAUSCI010000020.1, forward strand.
TGAAGCCGGACAGGTTACGCACGCCGAGGGCCGACATCAGCTTGTAGCGCCGCTCCATTTCGCCGACGCACCAGTTCAGCGCATTGGCCGCCTTGGTCATGTCGGTCACCACCGGCGCCAGCAGGTGCGGAATGCCTTCGTAGATCGACAACTCCAGCATCTTGGGGTCGACCATGATCATGCGCACGTCCTTCGGCTCGGCCTTGTAGATCAATGACAGAATCATGGCATTGACCCCGACCGATTTGCCGGAGCCTGTGGTGCCGGCCACCAGCAGGTGCGGCATCTTGGCCAAGTCGACCACCACCGGCTGGCCGCCGATATCCTTGCCGAGCGCCACGGACAATGGCGAATGCATGCCGTGGTAAGCCTGCGAACCGATGATTTCCGACAGCCGCACGATCTGTCGCTTCGGATTGGGCAGTTCCAGCGCCATGCACGACTTGCCGGGTACCGTTTCCACGACGCGGATCGATACCAGGGAGAGGGCACGCGCCAGATCCTTGGCCAGGCCGACGATCTGGCTGCCCTTGACGCCCACCGCCGGTTCGATCTCGTAGCGGGTCACCACCGGCCCCGGATGCGCCGTCAGAACCTTGGCCTCGACATTGAAGTCAGCGAGCTTGCGCTCGATCAGGCGCGAGGTGAATTCCAGCGTCTCGGGTGCCGGCAGATCCGCCGGATTGTGCGAGGGCTCGGCCAGCAGATGCATCGGCGGCAGGGCGCCTCCCGGCGCATCGAAGAACAGCGGTGCCTGGCGTTCCTTCTCGGCCCGGGCGATGGCCTTGGGAGCGACCGGCACCACCACGTCGACCGGCTCGATCCGGGTGGGGAACGGGTCTTCCTCGACCTTGCGCCGTTCGGTCTCCACCACCACCTCGCGCTGCTCGGCGACTGCACGCCCATAGCGCCTGTCCTGCCAGCCGTCCCACAGGCTGCGCAGACCGACATAGGCGCCTTCCAGCAGGATGCCGGCCTTCTCGGCAATGACTATCCACGAGGCGCCGGTGAACAGGCTGAAGCCGATCATCGCCAGCACCAGCAGAATCAGGGTGCCACCGGTGTAACCGAGAAACTGCGTGATATAACGGCCGACTTCAATGCCGAGGATGCCGCCGGCAGCCAGCGGCAAAGACAGCTTCAGGCTCCAGAAGCGCATTGCTTCCAGACCGCAGCTTGCCAGCAAGAGCAGAACAAAGCCTGCCAGGGCGATCAATAGCGAACGGCGGTCGCCGCCGAACATCCGGCTCAGGCGATGATAGCCCCAGGCCAGCAGGAAGAACGGCAGGGCCACCCACCACCAGGCGGAAAGCCCGAACAGATACAGCAGGAAATCGGAGAGCCACGCGCCGAAGCGCCCACCCGGATTGGCGATGCGCCCGACCGTGGCCGCATGCGACCAGCCCGGATCGGTACGGTCGAAACCCCACAGCACAAGGCCCAGATACAGCCCGACAAGGCCGACCAGCAGCCAGCGGGCCTCATGCACCAGCAAGGCGATTTTTTCCGGCAGCGGAGTTGAAATGGATTCGGATGCGCTCATGGCACTCACGGCAACGAACCGATCCGCGATTCAACCCGGACCGGAATGACGGACATTGGTAAATTATGGCCTGTCGCCGAACGGCTCAAGGCCTAAAAAGCCGCCCAAGTTCAGCTTTGTTCAAGTCTTGCGGAGAACGTCTGTCGCAGACTCTCCGATTCCTATTGGCGGATGCCACAACCCAATCCCGCCAGGGGATACCGTCCGCGGCAGAGTGCCGCAGACATAAAAAAGCCGGCGACACGCCGGCTTTTCCACGATTCCGCAATTTCGCGGAGTTTCTCTATCACCAGTCGGGAACAAACTCAACGCGACGATTGAGTCCGCTGGCGGGGTTATCCGTGTCACGAAGTTTCTCGCTCGAACGCCCCACGGTTTCAATATTGCTCAGGCCAAACTCTGCCACGAGGAAGCTCTTTGCCGAATCCGCGCGACTCTGCGACAGACGGCGGTTAACAGCCTCGCTGCCCGTTGCATCGGCGTGCCCCTCAATGGTCAGGGATTTCCAGACCCCTGACTTGCGCTGCAAAGCTGTGCCTACCGAACGCAGAAAACCCTTCCCTTCTTCGGTCAGTACAGCCGAACCGCGATCAAAGGTAACCTGGATCGTATCCAGCGATGACTTCGGAATAACGCTCTGACAGCGCAGCCCTGCTTTTTCCATCTGGGCGCACTCAGCCTTCAAGTCTCCGATTTGCTTCGGGAACAAGGCCGCGTCAACCTCTTCCACACTTGGTCTTGGCTTGTCGATCGTTGTCGTCTTCCGCAGCCCCTCATCGCCGGCAAAAGCGGTGCCCCACACAACAGAAGCCACCGCTGCCACAATCAATAAACGCTTGTTCATAATCGCCTCCAACCTCCAATAAGTTACTACCCTCACCCGCCAGACCGGAAAATCGAACGCCCCACGCCCGTCATCACTACTCCAACAAACGGTCTAACTACTTCGCGCTGAGTGCCACCTTGGCCAACTGCTGGATGTCTGGGTTATCGGGCTGACGCGCCAGCATCTCGCGGGCAACTATCTTCAAATCGTCTGTCATTCCAAGTTCTTCAAACACCGAGTACAAGTACAACTCCGGCGTTACGTCGCTGGGTACCGCCTTGGCTCGCATGGATTCATACGCAGCCATGGCTTCGGCGACTTGCTCCTGGGTCGCGGACGTTTGTATCTTCGCAGCCCGGACAACGAGGCCACCAACGCGCGAAGTGTTCATCAGCTCGGAAATTCGCGCCAGTTTCTGTGGCACCGCCGAAGGCATTTTCACCACATCGGGCAGGGTACCTTTCAGCATCTCGCCACCGGTCGAGGTTGCCACAAAACTGGCCGGCCCCACCCATGACTCCTGGCGGCTGACAGTCGTATAACTAATGCGCATGCTGGCACCGGATGCCAACGTCACCTTGTCGCCATGACGCAGCCTCATGTAGGGCTGCGCCTTGCGTGCCTGACCTTCCTTGCCCTGATAGCTGACATCGCCCTGCAAGGCGTTCACCAGGCCGACATCGCCCGCCGCCTCTTGAGCCCCGACCCCGCCGACCGCAACAGCGGCCAGCACAAGCGTAAGCAAACCAGATCTATTGAGCTTCATGATAGTCACCAATTCGGTACGAACTCGACACGACGATTCAGGCCACTGCCCGGATCGGCAGCATCACGCAACTTGTCGCTGGAACGCCCAGCCGTTTCAATATTGCTCAAACCAAACTCGGCCTGCAGGAAACTCTTGACCGTATCCGCCCGGCTCTTCGACAAACGACGATTAGTGGCCTCACTTCCCGTCGCATCGGTATGCCCCTCGATGGCCACGGATTTCCAGATCCCCGACTTGCGCTGCAAGGCCGCGCCTACCGAACGCAGAAAACTCTTCCCCTCTTCGGTCAGCAACGCCGAACCGCGGGCAAAGGTAACCTGGATCGTATCCAGCGACGACTTCGGAATCACGCTCTGACAGCGAAGCCCGATTTTCTCCATCTGCGCGCACTCGTCCTTCAGCGCGGAAATCTCTTTCGGGAACAAGGCCGCATCAACCTCTTCCATTTTTGGATTGGGTGAATCGATGGACACTGTCTGCCTCGCCTCCTGATCGGCGGCGAACGCCACGCTGCAAGCAGAAAACACTCCGAGTGCCGCGACAATCAAACCTTTTTTCATGGCTATCCTCCGTAAATCATCAATTTCCACATACTACATGGTTAAACATTACCCCCGCGTTCCGCCAGGGTCAACGACAAATGTCACAACTCACTGCAGAAAATCGATGGCTCCAGATACCCCTATTTCTAGTCCAAAGAACGGTCATTGGCAAGACAGCTTGCTATTGCTGGCAAGCCAGGTTGCTATCGCGGAAATTGCCGTCGCACGACGCCAGACCCATCGTTCCGGTGCTGTCATCCACCGCCGGCTGGCCCGGCCCTGCAGACGTCACCACACCGCGACGCAAGACCTTGTTGGCGTTCTCCTTGGCGAAACCGGATTCGCGAATCTCGATCGTCGCGTTGCGGATATCCAGGTAAGCGGCGTCCAAGGCACCCGTCAACTGGGCGTTGGTTGCTTCAACGCCGTTGTACTTGACCGACCGATGCAGTGGATCGCCGGAAAACTCATACTTGGGTTGCACCGCGTCGTCGCCAACCAAATGGATGGTGCCGGTACCGAGCGCGTCGCCAAAAACCCTAACCAGACCGCTAGTCCGAACGTTCAAACCTTGCGTCACGGGAAAGCCCAGGTTGCCGATAACGCCGTTGCCGGGAAGCGTCCGAATGGTCAGTGACGCCGTTGTCGGACTAAACGGAGCAGTCGCCGTCACCAAGCCTCCGGCTGTACCGGCTGCCGTAATGAAGGCGCCGCCACTTGGTGCCTCCAAAATCACAGTGGCTGCGCTGATCCCGACGTTGGTGGTCGTTAGATCTGATGGCCGCGCCAGACCCACCTCGATCCGAGTGGCATTGAGCCATACCTGGCTAGCGGCACCGGCGATCAGCGAAACGGTACCGCTGAGAGCGTTGGTGGAACTCGTGAGAAGAATATTTCCCGACGACATCGCCCAAAGATCGCCACCGATGGTCAGGAGGCCGGTCTGAGTGATGTCGCCGCCGGCGGTAATGTCGAGATAGCCTCCTACAGTCGAGGCGCCGAGAATCACGGCATCCGTATCGTTAACGAAGACGTCGCTGGCACCCGTAGTATTGACTGACAGGGTAGTGAAATCATTGGTTGCATTGGTGGCAGTGATGTGCCCCCCTGCCGCCGTGCTGGTCAGCGTAATTGTTGCTGCGCCGCTTACGGGATCGTTGTAGGTCTGCGCCCCCGTAGTAGTGACGGACCCGCCAGCGATCACCGTGGTGCCGGGCAGGTCGGTGGTCACGCTGGTGAGAGGCGTCGCGCCCACGATGCCGCCAAAAGTAGTTACTCCAGCGGTATTTACCGCCAAGGTTTGTCCGCCGTCGACCGTGCTGCCGAAGTTGATCGCACCGCTGCCGGTAGATGTAAGCGTGGTCGCCGCATTGAGCGTGACCGCGCCGGTGTAAATCTGATCGCCCACAGTCTGGATCGTCCCGCCCAGCGTCGTTGCACCGCCTCCGTCAGCGAGTGCTCCCGAGAGGCTGCCCGCGCCAGTACCGGTGAAGGTGTCGGCTCCTGTGCCGCCGACCAGATTACCCACTTGAGCAAAGGCCAAAGTACCAGCGGTACCACTATTTGCACCGGTCACATTGAAGGTTTGTCCGGCATTCACGCCGGTAATGGTGCTGGTGGTCGTTGCCCCCGCATCATTACCGACGACCGCCTCGATTTGTGTGAAGGTGCCGGTAATGCCGGTGGCGGTGGCAAGTTCCTGGTTGATCGAAACCGCGCCCACTTTGGCGCTCAGGTTCAAGGTGTCTGCCAACGTTTGGCCACCGCCCACGATGTTACCGCTTACTGTCCCCAGATTGGCTAGCGTAAAGGTGTCATCTCCGCTGCCGCCAGTCAGCATTTCTATGTTGCTGAAGACGGTGTTGGTGTTGAAGGTGCCGGCGTCGCCCCCCGTTACCGCCCAGGCGTTGGTGCCGTCGGTGGCTTTCAGTTCGTCGGTGCCGGCCGCGCCGTCAATGGTGCCGCCGAAGGTGACGCCCGCGGACAGCGTGAAGGTGTCGGCGCCGGCGTTGCCCACCAGG
>JAUSCI010000036.1 GCA_030651305.1 Sulfuritalea sp.
TCGCTTTGAGGCAGCCCGAGGCTAAAATGATCCCCCGACTTTCCCACCGCGCCGCCCGCCTACGGTCTAGAGGGACCTTCGGCAGGCCGCACCGTGGAAAAGTCTCTTCCCGCCTCACACACAGAATTTCTGACACCCCCCCCAGAACCGCCTCATCGCCGCCAAGGAAATGTTCCGAGGTACGCTGACACAAACCAGCGTGTATCCGAGGGAAATCGTCAAGGAGGCGTTGCGGCAGAATGCGGGCGCAATTATCTTCTCGCACAATCACCCAAGCGGAGTCGCCGATCCGAGCAGGGCCGACGAACTGCTGACCACCAGCTTGAAACAGGCTTTAGCACTGGTGGATGTAAAGGTGTTAGATCATTTCATCGTCGCCGGAGCAACTACACTGAGCTTTGCGGAACGGGGGCTGATATGACAATAGCCACCCTTAATCTCCGCTACGCCGTAGCCCCTCCGGCTTGCCGGCTCCCTCCCGATGCCGTAAGCATGTCCTCTCCCTCATTCAACAAGCATTCAAGATCATAATTGCTATCGCATAGAGCTAATGGAAGGTTATGAGCTGCATCGGCCAAGTCCCAGATTTTTCCTAGTTCCTTGTCGCCTTTATGACATCCTGCGAGTAGGCGGATTTGGCATAGAACATTGTGTAGCAACCGACAAGCCTTCTCTTCTTGGGGTTCTGTAACCATAGTGGGACACTGCCGTCCGGTCAAATGAAAAATCTAAGCTCTGATGGAATCCTACTACGCCGTAGAAATGTCTCGGGTGGCTTCGAGAACCGCAGCAGGAAGCGGACATGAGAACAGGCGATCCAATTGCAAATTCGGAGCCATTTTAACGTGGCCGTAATAGCCAAAGTGTGAAAATGATCTCAAAGCTGGCTCCGATCCTGAGCGTTGGTGATGATAACCGATCACTTCATCGTGGCAGGTTCGACTACACTGAGCTTTGCTGAGCGGGACTGATATGACAATAGCCACCCTTGCCTAACCGACGCCTACGAAGCTGAGGCAACTAACTGGTTTATATCTCTCTCAGTACTCGATTGCCGATCCGGTTAGAAAATCGCGTCAAGCAGGTTTGTACTTCTATTTCGATCTTGGCCTTATCGCCACCATAGACGTTACTCTTTAGCCAGCCAGCCTCGTCCATGATTGCGTGATCACCCGTTACGGTTGTATGCCAACAATTTCTCTCCGCATCCCATCTGTAACCCCGAGACTTAAGTATGTCTTTGGTCGCATAAGGCGATCCAGTTGCATAGACCGTGTAACTTTTCTGACCCAGTTTATTCAGGATAGATTTCAGGACTAGCTCACCGGATTTAGGAAGCCACTGCTGTAGGACTTCCATCAAAGCAAAACAATCATTTTCTGCCCGATGCTCGTCAAAGAAGAATCCATATTGATAAGCGATGTAATCAAGGTTGGCTGATCCAAAACCTTCACCTCTCCAATCGACCTGAGCCAATGAACAGCCCCATGGCAGCGATTCAAAAATTGGCAAGCGTTTTTCAAGAAATACTCGGTCAAATTTGGAGTGATGTGCGACAACCAGACTGACGCCACTTAGAAGCCGCTCTACTTCAGCGTCATCAATCTGCTTGCCTGCAACCATTTCATTTGTAATGCCATGCACTGCAAGAGAGTCCAAGGGCATGGGGAAGCGCGGGTCTTCCAATTGGCTGAATGATTCTATGATTCTGTAGGCTCTGCCGGTTTCAGGATCAAACTCGAATAGAACCATCCCAAGTTCAATAATTGCGTCCTTGTCTGGATCGAGGCCGGTAGTCTCTGTATCTACAACAACCCCTTTCGACAAAGCACGGCCATCGCCTTCGGCAAATTCAGTGCGGAGTGGGACTCGCCTGATGACCTTGAAGTCAGGATGTGCTTCCAACAGCCGGGTTGCATCGGTGATGGCAGATTCTTCGAGTATTTTCGACATTCGCTATTGCTCGCTCAGTTGAAACTTCGGTACGTTGATCGAACTTTCCAATTTCTAATCCCCAATTATCGGGCCATGATCGGGCGCTAATGTTACGGCGACCCCGAAGTGGTCAGACAGCCTCTTTGGCGGAGTGGTGGCATTGGGCCATCGTTCGGTTTTCTCCGATATCCAGCGGGAGTTACGCAAGGCGCAGATATGATCGATGCAAGCAAATGGGGGCGAGTCACGTCGGATGGGATCGCGGTCACCGGCTGTGAGGGCGACAAGGCCGCAATCTTCCAAAGCTGCAACCAGCAAGGCCTTGGTGACCTTGGTGCCGCGATAGGGGGCGAGGACCAAGTCTTGGTTAAAGTCACCCAGCACGAATAATTCGTCTTTCGGATATTCTCGGCGCAATTTCTTCCAATCGAAAACCTGAACCTTTAGAGCTTCATCGAACGCGGCAGCGCCGCGTGATGGGGGGCTACCCCATTCGCTATCTCGCCAAGGTAGCACCGTGCCAAAAACAAGAAACGGATCGCCATCAATAGGAAAAATCCGCGCTGCGGTGGTGCGTATGTGGTCACTGGTCGCTATCTTCTCTAACCTGCGATTCGACCAGATCGTGACCCAGCGGTGAGGCGGCGGGTAGTTGCCGTCGCGGCCCTTTTCGGAACTGCACGGAAATGGAAGTCCTGGCTTAAAATCATCGTGGGTTTCAGTGAGGACCAAAATGTCTGCTGCAACCTTGTCTATCTCTGCTCTTGCGGCCTCACGACGGTCAGCGGCAACTGGCCGATTAACATTCCACGTCGCAATTTTCATTATTTCCCGATCTGAATAAGAATCGCACTTCGCATGCCCACAGAAAACGATGAACCCAAAAGCATCATCAATCGGCTACAAGACCGCGAACGGTGGCATCTCGGATATCAATCTGCACGAAGAAATCATGGCGGGTGTAGATGACACCGCTTTGCGGGTGATGTCTGCTCAAAGAATGGTCGCCAAGTTGGGACTGACACGGGATCAGGCCGAGGAACTTTTTAGATTGAAGTTGCCGCCTGACTCCAACCCGTTTTAAGCTGCGCCGTCTGCTTCGAGTACCCTGATGGCTTTGGTGCGATAGGCATCGAGAAATGCGGCAAACCCATCCGCTGATTCTGCGATTTGCCTGTACTTGACTACGCACCCCGAACTATCGGGATCGTCTATTTGGTCATCCCGAAAGAATTGCCCAAACCGATTGGCCTCCCGATGAAAAGCCACCATCGCATCTGGCCCCATGAGCTTCCTGAGTGCTAACAGCGGGAAGACCCACACCCCACCGTTCCCCATGTATACGAGGGGATGAAAGCCGCTTCCCTCTGGAGGGAAGTTGAATCCAATTTGCAGATTTCGGATCGTTCCACGTAGATCAAATGGGTAGGCTTCCAATCGATCCAGCAGCTTCGTCGCAGAGGGGCGGTCCGCATCAGCAAGTGATAGTAGAAGCTGGCTCTTGGTCAAGGGTGGCGCGGCTGATTTGACAGAGCGTGATTCCTGCATGGTCCCGCCTGCTGTGTTCTTGAATTCATCGGTAACGTTCGCCGTCGCAATAACATCCATCTTCGGACGAATATCCACTACGACTACATGCCGGGATACCTCACGAGTCTTGATTACAGTGCGGGGAACAACTAGCCTCTCAATACCGTGGGTGTAGAACTTCAGTTCGATCAAGCCGAACTTAAAGGGCGAACTGTTGCCCTGATCGTTAAGCCAATTGGTTACCCTCTCAACCCCGACATGGATGCCATCGGAGACGATCAGCAGCAGGATTTCACCCCGGCGCAAATGACGCTCCATGGCTTCCTCGAAATCGTCGGCCAATAGCGCCGATTGGTTTTGCTCTGCTGCTAGCCGAGAAACACACTGGCTGATGTTTTCCGTGCTTTTGAGGGCCGGAGATTGGCCGCGCTGAATGCGGGCTTCCAGTTCCATCACGGACATTTGTCCAACCGCCATCCCGTATTGAAGCGTCTGGGCAATGACTTCACGGATACCTTCAGGGTTGCGATAGAGCTTGGTTTCGACGATTGCCAGATAGCCGTCGTTGGTCACCAGTAGATTGTCGATGAAACCTTGTCCAGCCCCCATATCGACGGGTACTTCACGTCCAAGGGAGAACAGCGCCGTTGTGGATGGCAGGTATTCCCGTACCGGCAGGATATTGGGTGTGGCGTCGATCAGTTCCTGCAACAAATGTTCCTTAAAGGAATGGGTGTCGTCACGCTGGACTGAGATGCCTACTAATGGTGAGAACTGCGGCTTTTCTGGGGCTCCGCTGATGACGACAGGGTTGCCGATGCTCATTCGTTCCTCCTTGAACTCTGAGACACGGCATATTAGTACGTATTACAACAGATCGCATCCTGTATTGAGCTATCGCTGATCGTGATCATCGTTGCTGGGTAAAAGTCCGGCATTTATGATCAACAAAAACGATATTCAGAAGACTCTCGCAACGAAGATCGGCATCAGCCTCAGCAACCTCAGGAAGCGCAACGGTTTGACGCAGGGAAAATTAGCCGAGAAAGTTGGGGTGGATACGGAAACCATCTCCCGATTTGAGCGTGGAGCGACGATGCCATCGCTGGTAACTCTGCAAAGCCTGGCTGTGGCACTTGATACTGCGATGGCTGACTTGATAGGCGAGAGTTCGTCTATGCCCAACGATCAGACGCGGATCGTTTGTTCTTGGCTGGGCGGGTTGAAGTCAGCGGATAGGGAATTGGTGATGGATATGCTAAAACAATGGTGCTCTCGTCTTCGTCAGGACAAGTGAAGGTTGGCAACGAATCTAACTAGACTTGGCTAGCAATGCCCAGAAGGCTCTAGGAAGGCCGCCAGTACTCCGCACCATACGAGGCAGAGCGCCCCTGCTACAGCAGGCGGCAAGCGGCTTGGTTGCCTTCTATCGTCGCCGAGTCACCCTGCATGATTTGGGTGGAGGGCAGTAGTGTGAAGTACTTGCGCCATGACTCGCTCTGAACTTGTTACCGCTCTGTCTGCACGAATCCGCCAACTTCAGAGCCAGGATGCGGCGCTATCAGTCGGCGCCATACTGGACGCGATCACGAACTGCCTCATTAACGGGGGTCGATCAGAAATCCGTGGCTTCGGAAGCTTCAGCCTGAGCTACCGGCAACCAAGAATAGGTAGAAATCCAAGATCAGGAGATCGGGTGGAGGTGCCAGCGAAATGGGCGCCACACTTCAAGGCTGGGCAGGAGTTGCGTCATCGAGTCGATGTCGGTCCGAAATAGAACTGCTTGGCTAGTTACTGATCCTGATCCAGCGCCCACCGTTGGAATGGAGGCATCGGTAACCCGATGGTTGATGCTGGTTGGAAACGCCCGCTACCCATCAGTGCTGTTGGGCACATTGTTGGGCACATTTTCACAAAATAGGCCTATACGAAGAAACAGGGTTTCCAGCGATTAACCGGAAACCCTTGGTATTACTTGGTCGGGGCGACAAGATTCGAACTTGCGACCCCTTGCACCCCATGCAAGTGCGCTACCAGGCTGCGCCACGCCCCGACTGCGAGAATTATAACATCACCTGGATGCCGTCCCCGGCCTCAGGCCGGGGAAATAAAGGAAGTGGAATGCCCTCCAGCATCAGGCAACGCGAAGGAATTCAATGATTGAAACGAGCTCGGCACGCAACGACGCCTGGCTGCCGCCGAGTGGAATTTCCGGCAGGTCGTTCATCTTGCCGGGGCCATCCTCAAGCCTGTTGCGTGCTCCGCTGATGGTGAAACCTTCCTGATAGAGCAGTTCGCGAATGCGCCGTACCAGCAGAACTTCGTGATGTTGATAGTAGCGACGGTTGCCGCGCCGCTTGACCGGGCGCAACTGGGTAAACTCCTGCTCCCAGTAGCGCAGGACATGCGGCTTGACGCCACACAACTCGCTCACTTCACCGATGGTGAAGTAGCGCTTGGCCGGAATCGAAGGAAGTCCGTCCCTGCTATTGCTGGCTGTTGCCACGCGGGAAAGCCTCGACCGCCGCCTTCAGTTTCTGGCTGGCGTGAAAGGTGACGACGCGACGCGCCGTAATCGGGATTTCTTCGCCGGTCTTCGGGTTGCGTCCCGGGCGCCGTGGCTTTTCGCGCAACTGGAAATTGCCGAAACCGGAAAGCTTGACGCTGTCGCCCTTCTCCAGGGCGAGGCGCACCTCGTCAAAGAAGGCCTCGACCATGTCCTTGGCTTCGCGTTTGTTGAGGCCGACTTTTTCGAACAGCAGATCGGCGAGTTCCGCCTTGGTCAATGTCATATAAGCTCCAACTGCATTATCCCCGCAGAGACGCATTGAAGTCGCGGCCAGCGACCGCCAACAGACTGGCGATGACCGCATCCACTTCCGCATCCTCGAGAGTACGTTGAGTATCTTGCATAACTATACGAAAGGCAAGGCTCTTTTCGTTTTCGCCCAACCCCTTTCCCTGATATACGTCGAACAATGCAACATCGCGCACGATGGCCGGCGCGGAGGACCGCAGTCCCGCCAGCAGCGGTGCCAGCGTTTGGTTTTGCGGCACCACCAGAGCCAGGTCGCGGATCACCGCGGGGAAACGGGAAACCTCTGCATATTGGGAGAAAGGCGTTGCCAGCAATGCCGCCAATTCCAGTTCGAAAATCACCGGAGCGGTGCCCAGTTCGTATTTCTGCACCCAGCGCGGATGCAATTCACCAAGGACGCCCACGGCTTGTCCGTCGATACTGACCGTGGCGCAACGGCCCGGGTGCAGGGCCGGATGCTCGGTCTTTGCAAACTCCAGTTGGCGTGGTGCGAACAGCGCCTCGACATCAGCCTTGACGTCATAGAAATCCACACGCGTACCGGGCGCGCCCCATTGTTCCGGCAGGCAGGGGCCTGCGGCAAGGCCTGCCAGACGCAGGGGTTGGGCGAAACCCGCTACCGGACCCGCGCCTGCGTCGCGGTAAAAACAGCGACCCATTTCGAAGATGCGGACCCGTTCGGTCTGCCGCTTGCGATTGGCAACCAAGATGCCGACCAGGCCGCCGATCAGCGAGGAGCGCATGACACCCATCTGGCTGGCAATCGGATTGGCGAGCACGATGGGCGCCGCGTTGCTGGCGAAATCGGCTTCCCAAGCGGTTTCGACGAAGCTGTAGGTCACCACCTCGTGATAGTCGCGCTCGGCCACCAGACGCCGCACTGCCATCGGCGTGCGACTCATCTCGGTGGCCGACATCATGGCCATCTGCGCGATGGGCGGCTGCGACGGAATATTGTCGTAGCCATGAACACGGGCGATTTCCTCGATCAGGTCTTCCTCGATTTCGATGTCGAAGCGGAAGGACGGCGGCGTGACGAGGAAGTCATCGCCCTGCCGCGCCACCGTGAGGCCGAGTGCCCTGAGGATGGCTTCGATGCGGTCCGCGCCAAGGCGGATGCCGAGTATCCTGGCGGCGCGCGCAGTGCGCAGCCGCACGGGCGGTCGCAAGGGCAGATGCGCGACCGAAACCGCCTCCGTCACCGGACCGGGCTGACCGCCGCATGTATCGACGATCAGTAGCGTCGCACGTTCGATGGCCTTGCGCTGCAGTTCGAAATCGACGCCGCGTTCGTAGCGGTGCGAAGCATCCGAGCTGAATCCCAGTGCTCGGGCCTTGCCAGCGATTGCGGCGGGCGGAAAGAAGGCACTTTCAAGGAACAGGTCGCGGGTCGACTCGCCGATGCCCGAGTGCTCGCCGCCCATGATGCCAGCCATCGCCAGCGGCTTTGCGTCGTCGGCAATCAGTGCGGTATCCGCCGACGGCGTCACGGTTTGTTCGTTCAACAGCAGGAGTTGCTCGCCGGGCGCCGGATAACGCACATGGATGGCCCCCGAAAGTTCGGCATCGTCGAAGGCGTGCAGCGGCTGGCCGAGTTCGAGCATCACGTAGTTGGTGACGTCGACCAGGAAGGAGATGGAGCGGATGCCACTGCGCTCGATGCGCCGCTTCATCCATTCCGGCGTCGCGGCGCGGGCATTGACGCCGCGAATGATGCGGCCGCAGTAGCGCGAGCAAGACTGTGGGGCATCGAGCACCACCTGCCGCGTGTCGGCAACAACCGCCGCTACCGGCTTGACCTCGGGCGCCAGCAGCGGCGCGCCGGTCAGTGCCGAGAGTTCGCGCGCGACTCCGAGCAGCGAAAGACAATCGGCCCGATTCGGGGTCAGCTTGAGGGTAATCAGGTGATCGTCGAGATCAAGATGGCGGCGGATGTCTTCACCGACTACCGCATCGGCGCCCAGCGGCAGCAGGCCGCCGTGATCGTCGGAAAGACCGAGTTCGCGCGCCGAGCAGAGCATGCCGAAACTCTCGATGCCGCGCACCTTGGCCCGCTTGATCTCGATGCCCGGCAGCCTGGCGCCGACCCGCGCACAGGGAACCTTCATGCCCGCGGCGACATTCGGCGCGCCGCATACGATTTGCAACGGACTGGATTCGCCGACATTGACGGAGCAAAGTTTCAGCTTGTCAGCATCCGGATGCTTCTCGACGCTGAGCACTTCGGCGACGACGACATTCGAAAAGTCGGCGCTGGCGGCATGGCATTCCTCGACTTCGAGGCCGGCCATGGTCAGCACGTGGCAGAGTTCCTCACTCGTCAGTAAGGGGTTGCAAAGGCTGCGCAGCCAGGATTCGGAGAATTGCATGTCAGTGGAATTGCGCCAAAAAACGCAGATCGCCTTCGAAGAACAGGCGCAAATCGTTGATGCCATAGCGCAGCATGGTCAGCCGATCCGGCCCCATGCCGAAGGCGAAGCCGGTGTACTTCTCGGGATCGAAGCCGCCGCAGCGCAATACATTGGGATGCACCATGCCGCAACCGGCGATCTCCAGCCAGCGGCCTTCCAGCGAGCCGCTCATGAAGGCGACATCGATTTCCGCCGAGGGTTCTGTGAACGGGAAAAAAGACGGACGGAAGCGCACCTTGAGGTCGTCGGACTCGAAATAGCGCCGCAGAAAATCGGCAACCACACCCTTGAGGTCCGCAAAGCTGACACTCGTACCCACCCAGAGACCCTCGACCTGATGAAACATCGGCGAATGCGTGGCATCGGAGTCGACACGATAGACGCGACCGGGACAGATCACGCGCAGTTCCGACATCGTTTCCAAATCCTTGTGGCGTTCCGTGTGCGCCAGCATGGCACGGATCTGCACCGGGCTGGTATGCGTGCGCAACAGCACGTCGTCATGGACCAGACCATCATCGCCCAGCAGGTAGAACGTGTCGTGCATGGAACGCGCCGGATGATTCTCGGGCGTGTTCAGTGCCGTGAAGTTGTGCCAGTCGGTCTCGATCTCGGGGCCGTCCGCCACTTCGAACCCAATCGAGCGGAACAGTTGTTCGATGCGGTCCAGGCTGATCGTGACCGGATGCAGGCTGCCGCGCGGCAAGCCGCGACCGGGCAGTGTGACATCCAGCGCTTCGGTCGCCAGTTGGGCTTCGAGCTGGGCGCTTTTCAGAGCATCGCGCCGTGTCGCCAGCGCTGACTCTATGCGTTCCTTGGCGATGTTGATGGCGGCACCGACGCTCTTGCGCTCTTCCGCCGGCAGCTTGCCGAGCCCCTTGAGCAGCGCCGTGAGCGAGCCTTCCTTGCCCAGATAGCGCGCCTTGGCGTCCTCCAGTCTGGCCGGCTCGGTGGCGGCAGCAAAGTCGGACGTCGCGGAAGCTACGAGTTGATCCAGGTTATCCATTGATCAGAAAAATATAAGCAATAAAAAAGGAGGCCCCCACCAGCCCTGGGCCTCCTTCTCCGGGCAGAGCCAGCCTCAGACCGTCAGCTGAGCCTTGGCCTGTGCGGCCAGGGCGGCAAATGCCGGCTTGTCGAACACGGCGAGGTCGGCAAGCACCTTGCGATCAACCTCGATCGAGGCCTTCTTCAGACCGTTCATGAAGGTGCTGTACTTCATGCCGAGTTCGCGGGCCGCCGCATTGATACGGGCGATCCACAGGACACGGAACTGCCGTTTGCGCTGGCGACGGTCGCGGTAGGCATATTGCCCGGCCTTCATCACCGCTTCCTTGGCGATGCGGTAGACCTTGCTGCGCCGGCCGCGATAACCCTTGGCCAGGTCGAGAACCTTCTTGTGGCGCGCGCGCGCCGTTACACCACGTTTTACTCTTGACATGGCGTCTCTCCTTAACCGTTGGGCAGCATGGCGCGGACGGACTTGACGTCGGACGCATGCACAGTGTGAACGCCACGCAACTGGCGCTTGCTCTTGGTGGTTTTCTTGGTGAGGATGTGGCGCTTGAACGCGGTCGCGCGCTTGATACTGCCGGAAGCGCGTACGATAAAGCGCTTCTTGGCCCCGCTCTTGGTCTTCATCTTCGGCATCGAAGATCTCCCTATTACATGGCTGCCAGGTGTTTCCCGCCTCGGGAATGCTTGGTGACCCGCAACCACTTCTTGTTTCTGCATGCCGAGGCATGCAGAACAAACTTCAAATTCTCAATGCGGCTTTTTCTTGGAAGCCGCCAGTACCATGATCAGCTGACGTCCTTCCATTTTCGGCCACTGCTCTACCATCGCCTGCTGTTCCAGATCGACCTTGATTCGCTCCAGCATGCGCATCCCAATCTCCTGGTGCGCCATTTCACGTCCGCGAAAACGCAAGGTAATTTTTGCCTTGTCACCTTCGCCCAGAAACTTGATCACGTTGCGCAGTTTGATCTGGTAATCATTTTCGTCCGTACCCGGACGGAACTTCACTTCCTTTACCACCACCTGCTTCTGCTTCAGCTTGGCCTCGTGCTGACGTTTGGCCTCTTGATACTTGAACTTGCCGATGTCCATGATCTTGCAGACCGGCGGCACAGCCGTGGGAGCGATTTCCACCAGATCCACGCCAGCCTCTTCGGCCAGCGCCAGCGCCTGACGAATCGGGACTATGCCCAGTTGTTCTCCGTCTTCCCCGACCAGTCGAACCTCGGGGGTAGTGATCTCTTCGTTGAGACGCTGCGATTTTTCCTGAGCGATGGTTCAAATCTCCAAAAAATTAAAAAATCAGACCGCTGCGCTTCTGCTGCATTTTTCATGCAACAAACGCTCGATCAAGGCCTGGGGGGACATCTGCCCGAGATCCTGATTGCCGCGGGCACGTAAAGCGACCAATCCTGCGGCCTTTTCTCTGTCTCCAACGACAACGATGTAAGGCCGCTTCAACAAGCTATGTTCGCGTATTTTATAGTTTATTTTCTCTCCACGCAAATCGCTCTCAACACGCAGGCCAGCATCGCGCAGCATTTTCGCCACATCTTCGGCGTAATCGGTCTGCGCTTCGGAGATATTCATGACCACCACCTGCACCGGCGCCAGCCAGAGCGGGAAGGCCCCTGCATGATTTTCGACCAGAATTCCGATGAAGCGCTCCAGCGAACCGAGGATGGCCCGATGCAGCATCACTGGCGTATGGCGACTGTTGTCTTCGCCGACGTATTCGGCGCCAAGGCGGCCGGGCATGGAGAAGTCCACCTGTATCGTGCCGCACTGCCACGAGCGGCCGATCGCATCCTTGATGTGGAATTCAATCTTGGGCCCGTAGAAGGCCCCTTCCCCGGGCAGTTCCGTCCATTCCAGGCCCGAGGCGCGCAGGCCGCTGCGCAGCGCCTCCTCTGCCTTGTCCCAGACTTCGTCCGAACCGACACGACCTTCCGGGCGCAAAGCTATCTTGACCGCAACATTGGTAAAGCCGAAATCCTCGTAGACCTTTCGTAGCAGGAGGTTGAAGGCAATCACCTCCGACGAAATCTGTTCCTCGGTACAAAAGATGTGCCCATCGTCCTGGGTGAAGCCGCGCACGCGCATCACGCCGTGCAGGGCGCCCGATGGCTCGTTGCGATGGCAGGAACCGAATTCACCGTAACGCAACGGCAGGTCGCGATAGGAGCGCACATCGGTATTGAAAATCTGCACGTGGCCAGGACAGTTCATCGGCTTGACCCCGTAGTCGCGGTTCTCCGAGGTCGTGGTAAACATGTTGTCCTTGAAGTGCGCCAAGTGGCCCGACTTCTCCCACAGGCTCAGATCGAGAATCTGCGGACAGCGCACTTCCTGATAGCCGTTGTCGCGATAGACGCGGCGCATGTACTGCTCGATCTCCTGCCACACGGTCCAGCCGTGCGGATGCCAGAACACCAACCCCGGCGCTTCTTCCTGCAAATGAAACAGGTCAAGTTGGCGACCGAGCTTACGATGGTCGCGCTTCTCGGCTTCTTCCAGCATGTGCAGGTAGGCGTCCAGCTCGTCCTTCTTCGCCCAAGCGGTGCCGTAGATGCGCTGCAACTGCGCGTTGTTCTGGTCGCCGCGCCAGTAGGAACCGGCCACTTTCATCAGCTTGAAGACCTTCAATTTGCCGGTGGACGGAACGTGCGGGCCACGACAAAGATCGACGAAATCACCCTCGCGATACAGCGATACATCCTCGCCCTGCGGAATCGCCGAAATCAGCTCGGCCTTGTAGTGCTCGCCAATGGACTTGAAGAACTCCACGGCATTGTCGCGCGACCAGACTTCGCGGGTCACCGGAAAATCCTTCTTCGCCAGTTCGGCCATGCGCTTTTCGATGGTCGCCAGGTCTTCCGGCGTGAACGGTCGCTGGCAAGCGAAGTCGTAGTAGAAGCCGTTTTCGATGACCGGACCGATGGTTACCTGCGCCTCGGGAAATAGTTCCTTGACCGCGTAGGCCATCAGGTGCGAGGTCGAATGGCGAATGATGTCGAGGCCATCGGCCTCCTTGTCGGTGACGATGGCAAGCTGCACGTCACGCTCGATCAGGAAGGAGGTATCGACCAGCGCGCCATCGACGCGGCCGGCCAGCGCCGCCTTGGCCAGACCGGCGCCAATCGATGCGGCGACCTCAGCCACGGTCAGCGCTTGCGCGTATTCGCGTTTCGATCCATCAGGCAGGGTGATCACCGGCATCTTGGCTTGCTCCAGAAAAGCAACAGGGCGCACGGTCCACGCGGAAATCACGCGGTGCGCCCTGCACATCAATTTGGCAAAATTTTATCACAGCGTCTCCTTGCCTTGCGGCATCATTCGGATCTCATCACAAGAGGAGACGGACTGTGAATATCGACGGATTCATGGAGAGCTACAAGCGCGCCTGGGAAACCAGCGACGAGAACCTGCTGGCATCGCTGTTCACGCCTGATGGCACCTATCGCAACACCCCATTCGCCGTCCAGCAGGGGCATGAAGCCATCAAGCAGTACTGGCAGCGCACCAAGCTGCAGACTGACATCCGGCTCACCTATGAGGTGCTTCAGCGTCACGTCACGGGCGGCATTGCCCACTGGCACACCACCTATCAGGTGACCTCGGAGGACATGTTCAAGATGTGGGCGGCATCGACCGGGACCAACATGCTCGCCCGCAAACCGGGCGACCCGTTGCCACGTCTGGCACTGGATGGCATGGCCATCGTCGAGTTCGATAGCAGCGGCCTGTGTCGCGATTTCCAGCTTTGGTGGCACAGCCGGATTGACGACTGACCGCACAAAGCGAAACGGCCGCAGGAAAAATCCTGTGGCCGTTTCCTTGTGTTGGTAGGCGCGATTGGACTCGAACCAACGACCCCCACCATGTCAAGGTGGTGCTCTAACCAGCTGAGCTACGCGCCTGCTTCTAAGGGGCCGGATTCTAGCCGAAGCGGAAGTGCCGCGCAACATCCGGACTGGGAGTGTGTTGCGAGTTAGTGAGTTGCCCGGTTCCACCGCTCGACCGCAACGTAATCAGCCGGTTGGCAAAGAAAGCCGGCGTCTCTACCATGCACCGTACGGCGTCGCTTTCGAATAATATGGGCAACTTCGAATTCCACATTTTCACTCCATGCTTGGCGATTTAAGCCTTGGATTGACGCTTGGCTACCTCGGCATTGTCCTGACCTTGCTCAGTACCTTCATGAAAAGCATGGAGCCGCTGCGCACGGTTGCCCTGCTCGGCAATCTTGTAGGCATGAGCTACGGCTATCTTGAAGCAGTCTGGCCGACCTTCTTTGGCAACCTGATGCTGCTGCCGCTAAACGGAATTCGCCTGTGGGAAATCCGCAAGCTGATGCGCGATATGGAGAGCGCCCGCAGGGACACCTCGATTGCCGAAGTCCTGCTGCCACACATGAAACTGCGGCGGATCAAGGCCGGCACCACCCTGTTCCACGCGGGAGACATTGCCGACGAAATGCTCTATCTCGGCACGGGCGAAATTCATTTGGTGGAGATCGACAAGGTACTTCACGCAGGTACCCTGTTCGGCGAGGTCGGCTTGTTCTCGCGCGACAGCCGCCGCACCCAGACAGCCGTCTGCAGATCGGATTGCGATCTCTACGGCATGACGCGGGAGCAGCTCTACGCGCTTTATTACCAGAATCCGAAAATAGGCTTCAACCTGATGGGACTGCTGGTCGAAAACCTTTTGCCACGAAACATCCAGACCACTGCGACAACCACTGCGCCCGACCCGGCACCGCGGAAAACCTGAGCAATGAGACTCGCAAGAGAAAAAGAATCGCCAGTATTGGGTCCGGCGTACTAAATGCCTGTGTCGTTAGGATTGCGAAACGCCTCCTTGAGCAAACCACTCATGGGGATTTGCAGATTGACATTCTTTGGCGGAATCGGCGACATGAACCATTTGTTGTAGATGCGTTCCATCTCGCCGCTCTTCATCATTCCGGCGAGCGTGTCATCGATCAGTTTCTTGAAATCCGGGTCGTCCTTGCGCAAGGCAATGCCATAGGGCTCGAAACCGAAGTTTTCTTCCAGCAGCTTCAACTTGGGTCGATCCGGCGAGCTTGCCAGCAGTCCCGACAGAATGGCGTCATCCATCACAAAGGCATCTGCCTGCCGCGACAGCACCATGGAAAATGCCTCCTGAGTCGGTGCGCTCTTGGCGCGGATCGCAATCCCGCGCACCGTCATCACCGAGTTCACCAGACGGTCCGTCGTGGTTCCCACCGTCGTTACAACCACCTTGCCTGCCAGATCAGCGAGGCGGTCAATACCGGCATCCGCGCGCACCATCGCCTTGACACCGGAAACGAAGGTCGTGAAGCCGAAAGCCACCATCTGCTGACGAATCCTGGTGTTGGTAGTAGCGCCGCATTCGAGATCGATGGCGCCCGTAAGCAGCATCAGCATGCGGGAGGAACTGGTGACCGGCACACGCACTACCTTCAGAGTCGGAGCCGCATTCTTCTTCCTGATGGCGTCGACGATACGGTCGCACAGGTCCATTGAATATCCCACCACGTCATCCCCGATCATGTAGGAAAACGGGATTCCCGTTTCGCGATGGCCGACGTAAATTGCACCGTGTTCCCGAATTCTGTCAAGCGTCGGAGTGTTAACGCCCTGCGCCTGCACCGTCGGCAGCACCGCCAATAGCGCGAGCAGGAACGGAAACAACCGCCATCTGGCGAAGATGTTCATTTGTCGCCCTTTCGCCGCGCCGAAACACTGCCGGCCATGGGACGGGCGGTCTCGCGCTCGATCAGCCACTGGCCGCCCACTTTGACCCACCGCAGAACCTTCAGTGTCCTGTAGCTGCGACTGTCGGAACTGTAGTGCTGTTCGAATTCGGCGACGAAAACATCCTTTGCCACTTCGCTGACGCTGAGCTTGCTCAGTTCAACCTGAATCCGGGCCGGCTTGGCAATCCGCAGCTTTCGCAGTTTCGCCCAACTATCACGGCTTGAGCCGTCATCCGGTACGAATGACGGTGCATAAAAACCAGCGTAAGCAACATAGGCCTTGCCCGACCAGGCGGCGGCCCACGCCTTCA
This sequence comes from Sulfuritalea sp., assembly GCA_030651305.1. Taxonomy (GTDB): domain Bacteria; phylum Pseudomonadota; class Gammaproteobacteria; order Burkholderiales; family Rhodocyclaceae; genus Sulfuritalea. The sequence continues at coordinate 15,790 of JAUSCI010000036.1, forward strand.
CACGCTCGGTGACCAACTTGTCTTGCGCTTGCGGAGGCGCGACGGGCAACGCCGTTTTCGTTTCCCTGGCAAGAATCGCCGGCGCTCTAGTCGCGGTAAGCCGGGTTTGTGCCAAATCGGCGGCCGGCGATGAAACGGATGCGCCCGGAGGTAAAGCGGGTCTAGCCAGCGGCGAAATGGGTGCGGCCGGTACCGGCCTGGCTGCGTCCAGTTGCACCAGCGCCCTTGTTGTCAGCGCCTCTAGATCAACCAGATAGTTATGAGGTGCATCCGGCGGGCAGATTTCGGATTCGACCACGGTCGCCAGTTCGCTGGGATCGGGCTTTTCCTGATCCTCAATCCGCTTCAGGCCGAGAAACTCCAGCAGACGACCGATTCCGGCTTGGGTGCGTAAATAGGCAATTCCCAGATCCACATCCGTATTGACCGCGGTGCGGCGGGCATTGAGCAGTTCGTTCTCGGTGTCCAGCAGATCGAGCAGCGAGCGCTGGCCAATATTGAACTGAGCCTTGTAGGCGTCGCGCGTCTTTTCGATTGCACTTACCTGAAGGTCAAGGTTGGCCAACTGCGCTTTCAATCGCAACACGTCGTTATAGGCAATCGAAAGGGTTTGCCGTATGTCACGACAGGACTTGTCGCGCAAATCCAGCGCCAGGCTCTTGCGATCGGCGTAGACCCGTTGGCGGGCAAGGTCGGCGCCGCCATTGAACAGGTTGTAGCTGAGAACAACCTCAGCGACATTGTTCTGGCGTGTACCGATCACGCCCTGATAGTTACCGGTGTTTTCGTTGCGCAGGCGCAAATCCAGCTTGGGATGAAACGCACTGCGCCGCACTTCAATATCGTGCTGGGCAGATTCGACGTTTTCCACCGAGGCCAGCAGCGCCGGATTGCGCCGGAACGCCATTTTCAGAGCTTCCGGTTCGCTGCCGGGATAGTCAGCGCCCAGGCGTGCCGGGCCGAACATCACCGGCGGTGGCCGATCGCCGACCAGACGCATGAATCGCGCCATGACGTCATGCAGGTTGGCGGCCTCGGTATTCAAATTCAATTCGGCCAGTGCCAGACGACTCGCGGCATGCTCCACATCCACCCGCCGCCCCGCACCAGCCTGCGCGCGGCGCAGCAACTGCTCATAGCTGGCGCGGTGCTCGACGTAGTTTTTCTCGGCCAGAAACATCAGCATCCGATAACGTATTACGTCGTAGTAGGCGCGCCCCGCCTCCAGCGCCGCACTTTCCGCGGCATCGAGCAACTCGAAATAGCGCGTCAGCCGGGCCTTGTCCAGACGCTTGACGTCGCTTGACGTGGCGAAGCCGTCGTACAACATCTGGTTCAAGGTGAGGGTATAGCCGGTGCGGGTGTAGTCGCGGTCAACGACCCCGGGCTGTTTGAGGGTTTCCTTGCCGACTCCGCTGGTGTAATCGACACGAGGAAAAAAGCCGGCCCGTGCCACATCGACATCGCCACCCGCAGCCTTGAACGCGTGCCACTTCGACAGCACTTCCGGATTGGTCAGCACAACCTTCTGCGCGACCTCTTTCAAAGTCAGATGAGCAGCAGCCACCGCCTCGCTTCCGTGAAAGGCAAGCAAAGCGATTCCCAAGAAAAAAGATAGTCTCGACACCCCCATCGTGGTAATTTCAATCCGAGCGCGTGGCAAAAGACGTGCGATTATAGGGGTTATCGATTCGTTTGCACTACCTTGATCAGCGCCAATAAATCCACCCACTTTCTACTTCTTGGTCAACTTGGTCCTTGAGCCCTGGGGTTGCGGTTGCCAACAGCGGACACAATCAATGAGCAAACCGCAACTTCAGCAGTTCAGCGCCAACTACGATTCCGTGCAGGACCGGCTATTGCTGCGCGTTCGCAGCAGCGACGACGCGGAGTTCCGTTTCTGGATTACCCGCCGCTACCTCGCGCTGCTCTGGCCCATACTAATGAAAATGGCCGACGACTTCAGCGCGCGCAAATCGACCGATCCGCTGACACGCAACACCCTTGCCGAACTTGCGCATGGAGAAGCCGTCGGCAGCGCCGATTTTGCCAGCCAGTACAAGGATGGATCGCTGTTTCCGCTCGGAGAGGAACCGATCCTGCTCGCTCGCATCACCGCGAAGCCCATCGAGGGCAACACCCAGACCCTGAGTCTGCTGCCGCAAAAAGGTCAGGGCATCAATCTCAACATGGACGAAAAGCTGGTGCATGTGCTGGCGCGTCTGCTGCAGGAAGCCGCCGTAGCCGCGGAATGGGGACTCGACCTGCGCGTCATAGCCGGCGCCAGCGCCGCGCCCGAGGCAACGGCAGCCGCCGCAGCCCGACTACTGCACTAAACCGCCGTACCGCCAGCGCCGACTTTTGAAAGTCGGCTGAGCTTCTGTAGGAGCGGGCGTGCCCGCGATGGACGCCGATCGCGGGCAAGCCCGCTCCTACATGGCCAGCATCAGTCGGTGATCAGCTTGCCCTTGGTCAGCAGATCCTGAATGATCTGCTGGTCGGTGGCATTGATGCCGACGAAGGCGTACACATCGACATCCTGCAGGATTACCGTCTGGTCCTCGGCCGCCGGCGTATAGCCGCCGCCGAAACCGCCTGTAGAACTGATATGCACGTTGGTGTTGGCGCCATCCTTCTCGAAGTGCAGGAAGCTGGCCAGATTGCCGACGCCGGTGCCCTGGTTCTCGCCCGACAACAGATCGCGCAGATCCAGCACATCGCCGCCGGAAGGTGCCGCCGCCGTGTCGAAGTCGGTGATGAGATCCACCGCCGGCGTGCCTTTGGTACCGACGTCCGCCAGCGTCCATTCGAAGGTGTCGGAAACCAGGTCGCCCAGTCCGCCGGAGAGGGTATCGTGGCCGGCGCCGCCGCTCAGGGTGTCGGCGCCGGTGCCGCCCGACAAGCTGTCATTGCCGGCACCGCCCTCCAGAAGATCCGCGCCGGCGCCGCCATCGAGCGTGTCGGCACCGTCCTGGCCGCGCAAGGTGTCGTCGCCGGCGTCGCCGTAAAGCGCGTCATCCCCGGCACCGCCGGCGACCACGTCGTCGTCGTCGCCGCCGTAGACGGTATCGGCGCCGTCACCACCTTCGAGCACGTCGTTGCCGGCACCGCCCAGGATGGAATCGTCGCCGCCGAGGCCGGATATGGCGTCGTTGCCGGCGGAAGCCTGGCCGCTGCCAACCGACATCGTCTCGCCGGCATCGGTGCCGACGAACTTGTTGGAAATGATATTGAGGGTCAGCGTCGCCGAATCCGAATCGCCCGTGCTGTCGGTCAGCGTGTAGCTCACCTCCTCCGGCGCGATCAGCGAGGCGGCGACATTGTCGACGCCCTGGAAGTTCACCGAGCGGATCTCCGCCGCGTCATTGGATGGCGCCTCGACGATGATCTTGCCGATATAGCCATATTCGGCGGGGATCGTCACCGTGTTGGTGTTGCTGCTGACGCGCCCGAGCAGTTGCCCGTCGATGCCATAGGCCGCGTAGGTGAAACCCGCGCCGACGCCGACGGCTGCGATGGACACGTTCTGCACGCCATTCGGGTAGGTGGCCTTGTCGAAGTTGACCACCAGCGATTCGAGGTTGTTGACCCCGCTGCCGGCCGTTCCGACCGAGACGCCGTTGGTGGCGCTGTAGCTGATCGTCGTCGTCGCGTTGGTCGATGTCAGCCCCTCCAGCGTGAGACCGCCGTTGCTGACGTTCGCCGCGCTGGTAAGGTCCACCGTGAAGCACGCGTCATCGTCGAAGGTCACTCCGCTCACTCGGACACGGGCCGTCAACGCCTGAACATCGACCCGGCCGACATTGCTGTAGGCGGACAGATTCAGCGTCGCCGCGGCAACCACGGTAGTCGGCCCGCCGATCACCGCCCCGCTCGTGTCGTAAACCGTATAGCGGATGTTGCCGCCCGTGCCGACCGCGAGCGCCAGGATCGGTGCGTCGACGCCGTTCGGATGGAATGACGAGTCGAACATCACCTTCAGGGTTTCGTTGGTGTCGAAACGAGTGTTGTCGGCGTCGCCACCGGAATTGACGCCAACGCCGCTCGCTTGATACGAAAGGGCCGTCTCCGCATAAATCGTCGTGCCGTTGCTGCCGATGGCCTCGAGAGTGATGCCGGCCGGCTGGCTGGCGAAGGATACAGCCTGGCTCGGCGACGGATTGACCAAGTAGCCCGGTGCCGGCACGTCTGCCGTCGGCGGCGTGTACTTGTAGTAGCCCGAGTCGTCGAAGATCAGTTGCTGCCCATCGGCTCCATTCCAGGTCATCTTGCCGTTCGTCACCGTGTAGGCATAGCCGTCGATGCTGCCGCTGGCGAGGGCCACGACCGTGTATGTGCTGCCACTCCAACTACCGAGCGTGACGTTGGTGCCGTGGAACGTAACCGACGTGACCACGGCGTTGTCGGTGATCTCGTCCACGCCGGAGCCCTGCACCGAAAAGGCGGTGAACTGATCGCCAATACCGATGCCGGCATCGGTGCCAGCACCGCTGATCACGTTGCCTTCAAGATAGGAGGCATTGGCTGCCAGCGTGTCGGTGTCGTCGTTGGCGACCGGTTTGCCATCGATGATGGTGATCCTCTGCACCGAAGTCGCGAGGTCGCCGTCGCCGTCCTGCACCGTCGAGGTCAGTGTGAATTCGTCGCCCTCCACCGCCGACGTTCCGGTGAAGTAGGTGTAGTCGCCCGAGCTGAAGTCGAACAGCAGCGTGCCGTAGTCGAAGCCGTTGGCTGCATTCAGCGTCAGGACGTTGCCGGAATAACTCGTGCCGTCAAGGTAGCCGCCGGGCGGCGTGGTGCCGGCGGTAATGGTGTCGCTGCCGTTGTAGGTGAAGGTCACCTCGGTATCGGGATTCGTCGTCGCATCGTTGGTGCTGTCGAGCATGATCTTGATCGACAGCACGTAACCGCCGTCGGCGCCGAAATTCTGGCTGTCCGCGGTGCTGCCAACCACCACGTTGCCGCCGAAGCCCTGCGGCACGGTCGAGATCAGTTGCTCGCCAAGGTCGTTGAGGTCCGGCACCATGATGGCGGGGTCCTCGGCGCCATCGCCGGCGGCATCGACGTTATGCACGACATCGAGGTAGCTCGTGTCGGCAATGCCGGTACCGATGCCCACGGCGAAGGACTTGATCGGGTTCGTGTTGGTCGCCAGCCAGTTGACGTAGTCGTTGAACGGGTCGCCCGCCGTGCCGAGGTTGATCGTCGTGTCCCCGGCCGTCGGATCGCCGTCGGAAAGGAAGTAGACGATGTTCTCGGCCGTCGCTGACCCGCTACCCATCGTCGTGCGCGTGAGATCGAGCGCCGCCTCGTAGTTGGTCATGATATTGAGACCATTGTAGCCGGCGGCCATGACGCTGGTGGTCACCGCCGAGCCATCATTCGCCGGGTTGGTGAGGCCGTTGATGGCGGCCTTCGCCGCACTTGCGCTGGTGTAGCTGCCCACCGCCATGGCGGAACTGGCGAAGATCAGCAGGTCGACGCTGACGTCCGGCGACTGCCGGAAGTATTCGTCGACCAGAGCGCACAGGGCGTCCTGCGCCATCTGCATCCGCGTCGTGACCGACACGGTGCCGTCGGCGTTGGTGCGCTTGACGCCGCCGCCGTAGTTCTGCGCCAGCATGCTGCCCGAAACGTCGAGGGTCAGCATCAGGTTGTAGGCCAGCGTCGGGCTCTCCGCGATATTCACATTCATGTTGGTGGCGACCGGCTCGTCGTCGACGATGGCGACATGCAGGATTGCGGCGCCGGACGCAGCCGTATAGGTGAAGTCCTGCGACAGCGACGTATCCGTTGCGCTGCCCGGCGCGCCGTGCGCCGCATCGCTGGTCAGCGTATAGGTGTAGGCGCCGCTTGTCGCATCCACCGACAAGGTTCCGGTCCCCGTATTTATGGTGATGAAACCGCCGCTGGCTGTGTAGGTGGTCGCGTTGTAGACGATCTGGCTGATCGGCCCCGACTCGCCACTGAGCAGGTTGCCATTCGCTACCGCGCTGCCGCCGCCCGAACCGTTCGCCAGCGCCGACTCATACACCATGCCGAAATCGTCGGCGGCATCGACCACGTTCAAGGTCACCGTCGCGGTATCGGTCTGTCCGTCGCTGTCGGTGATCGTGTAGTCGAAGCTGTCGGAGCTGCCGCCGCCCCCCGCCGGCGTGAAATCGTAGCCGGTGAGAACGCCGGAGGCATACACTGGCGTCAGTGTTCCGCTGGGCGAGGTGACACCGGTGATGGCGGCCTGATCGAGCAGGGTATCGTTGCCCAGCAGCGAGGCGATGCTGATGAAGGTCGTGGTGCCCGCCGGCACCGTGATGGTGTCGTTGAAGGCGTCCGGGGTGCCGTCGGACACCGGCGTAACCGTGATGTCAGCCGTTGCCGCAGAAGATGTGCCGCCCTGATTGTCGATCGCCGTGTAGCTGAAGCCGGTGCTGCCGTTCCAGTCGTCGAGCGGCTTGAAATACAGCGTGACGGTCTCGCCTGTGGCGGCTATCGTCGTTCCCGTGGGCGCCAGAATGGTCAGCCCGGCATCAAGATACAGCGCGCCGTTGGCCGGCAGCGAATCCAGCACGAATCCGGTTACGTTGCCGTCGCTGTCGGTTCCAGTCAGCGCCACTGCGATGGCCGCATCCTCGGCGCCGCTGGCCGTAATGTTGTTGGCTACCGGCGGCGCATTCACGCCGACCATGTTGATGGTGGTGGTGGCGAGATTGCTGTCGCTCAGGCCATCGCTGACCTTGACCGTGACGGTCCGCGCGGTGAGATCCGTACTCGTGGTATCGAAGCTGACGGCCTTGAGCGCGGTCTGGAAATCCGTGTAGAACGCCGGGCCGGTCAGGGTGACGACATTGCCGATGATCGAACTCGTGATTCCCGGCGGCAGGATGCCGACCGTGAGGAAATCGCCTGCCAGAGCATTGGTCAGCGTAATGGTTGCGCTGACGATGTTGGTGCTGTCCGCGTCGGTGACGCTGACATCGGCATCCGCGATCAGTATCGGAGCGCCGGTGACGGTACTGAAATAGGTAACGAAGTCACTGCCGGCGGCAGTGCTGTTGTTCGCATCCAGGTCCAGCACCGGCACGGCCGCGATGTTGACCGTCACCGTCGCCGTGTTGGAAGTCTGCGTCCCGTCGGTCGCCGTGTAGGTAAAGTCCGCCGCACCGTTGAAACCGGGGTTGGGAGTGAAAGTTACCGTGCCGTCACCGTTTAGCACCGCCGTGCCGCCGCTGCCGCTGGTAACGCTGGCAATCGTCAAGGGATCGCTCTGAGGATCCATGTCGTTACCAAGCAACTGCGCCGCGGTGTATATCACTGGCGTGTCTTCGAACGCCGTCAGGGTGTCGTTGTTGGCTACCGGCGGGGCGAGTGTGACATTGACCGTGACGGTAGCCGTGTTGGAGGTCAGGCTGCCATCCGTCGCCGTGTAGGTAAAGTCCGCCGTGCCGGTGAAACTGGCGTTGGGCGTAAAGGTCACGGTGCCATCGCCGTTCAGTACTGCCGTGCCGCCGACGCCGCTGGTGACACTGGCAATGGTCAGCGTGTCCAGATCGACGTCCGTGTCGTTGCCGAGCAACTGGGCCGCCGTGAAAATCACCGGCGTATCTTCTATGGCAGTCAGCGCATCGTCGTTGGCCACGGGCGCGTCATTGGTGCCGGTGACGGTGATGGTCAGCGTGGTGCTGTTGGACACCGCACCGTTGGGATCGGTTACCGTGTAGCTGAATACTTCGTTGGCGGTCACGCCTGTTGCCAGCGCGTCTGCGGCCGTCTGATCGGCGACATAGCTGTAGCTGCCGTCGGCGTTCAGCGTCAGGGTGCCATAGGTGCCGGTCACCGTAGTGCCAACGCCGACTCCCTGGGCCACCCCGCCGGTGCCGGCGATGACGCCGCTTACCAACAGCGAGGCCGTCGTATTGTCGGCATCGGTATCGGTGCCGACGCCCCGGATCACGCCCGTAAGTGCAGTGCGCGTAACCGTTGCGTCTTCCGCGACCGCGCCCGTATCGGCGACCGCTACCGGCGAGGCATTGGTGCCGCTGGTGCTGATGGTCAGGCTAGCGGACGAGGTCGAACCGTCGGCGTCGGTCAGGGTGTAGGTGAATGCCTGGTCCGCCACCTCGGGGATGGCGGTCAGGCCGTTCAGGAGATAGGTCGCTCCGCCGCTGGTAAAGACCAGGTACTGGAACGCGCTTGCGGCCGTGATGGTCGCAGTCGCGATGTTGGTTCCGGTACCGGCGATTGTTCCGGTAGCGACGTACCCGCCGGAACTGTCGTAGGCATACCACGTCGCCGTCTCGCCGCCTCCACCTGTACCAAGAGCGGTAAGGGTCACCGTGGCCGACATGCTCGACAGATTCATGTCGACCACCAGCACCTCGGCGCTCTGGATTCGGGCGGCGGTACCGGTGGTGGCCGTGGTCTCGACACCGATGCCTTGGTCAGTGGCACTGTTGTTGCGATAGCGCACAATTCCGGCCGCGGTCCCATCCAGGACCGCAGTATTGAGGCCGTTTGCCGGCACTCCGCCGGTATAGGGATTGCTTCCGTCGAAGCCGAACAAATCGACCCCGGCGGCAATCCAGCCGGCGACATTGGTCGCCGCCGCAACCGTCACGTTGGGCGTGGTATCCACATAGCTGTACTCGCCCGTAAGCTGGTTCACCGTCAGGGTGCCGTTGGCAGTGACTACCGTCCTGGTGTTGCCGACCAGCGTGTTGGAGGTTTCGGTCCCGCTAAAGACGACGTTGCTGATCGCCACGCTGTCGGCACCGAGCGTATCCGCCCCGGCGCCAGCGGCGGCGCCCGTGATCACGTTGCCGTAGGTCGTCGCGCTGTGACCGACATCGTCGATATCCGCAACCGCCGTCGGCGCGGTATCGGTGACATCGATAATCACCGTCACCCAATCCGAACTCAGGCTGCCATCCGACGCCTTGTAGACAAAGCTGTCCTGAACGGCGGTCGGATTGTTCGTCTGCGCCGATGCCGTATAGGTGAAGCTGCCGTCGGTATTCATCACCACGGTGCCGCCCAACGCGGTAACCACAACGTTAGTGCCATTGACTGGAACGATGGTCCCGCCGGAAGTCGTGGCCACTTGCAACACCGTCAGCGGATTCAACTCCTCGTCCGTGTCATTGCCCAGCACCGACCCTCTTACGGTCGGCACGCCTTCGACGGCGGTATAGCTGTCAACTACGGCGACCGGCGCGTCATTGGTGCCGGTGACCGTGATGGTCAGCGTGGTGGTGTTGGAGACATTGTTGCTCGGATCCTTCACCGTGTAGGTGAACAAGTCATCGGCGGTAGCCCCGGTGGCCAATCCATCGGCAGCGGCCTGGTCGGCAACGTAGCTGTAGCTGCCGTCGGCATTCAGCGTCAGGTGTCCGTAGGTGCCCGCCAGCGAGGTGCCAACGCCGACTCCCTGGGTCACCGCGCCAGCGCCGGCGACGGCGCCACTGACGACGAGCAGGTTGCTCGCACTTTCTTCATCGGTATCGATGCCGCCCGCGCCCTGGATGACACCCGTGAGCGCTGTCTGCGTCAGCGTGGCGTCTTCATTAACGGCGCCGGTGTCGGCGACCGCTATCGGCGCGTCGTTGGTGCCGGTGACGGTGATGGTCAGGGTGGTGGTGTTGGAGACCAGGCCACCCGGATCGGCGACGGTGTAGGTGAAGGTGTCGGTGGCGGTGGCTCCGGTGGCCAATACATCAGCCGCAGCCTGATCGGCGATGTAGCTGTAGCTGCCGTCGGCAGCCAGCGTTAGGTGGCCGTAGGTGCCGGCCAGCGAGTTGGCCACACCGACGCCTTGCGTCACCGCGCCGGTGCCGGCGACGGCGCCGCTGACGACCAGACTGGCGGTGGTGTTGTCCACGTCGGTGTCGGTGCCCCCGCCCTGGATCACGCCGGTCAGCGCAGTCCTGGTCAGCGTGGCATCTTCATCGACGGCGCCGGTGTCGGCCACCGCGATCGGGGCGTCGTTGGTGCCGGTGACGGTGATAGTCAGCGTGGTGCTGTTGGAGACCAGGCCGCCCGGATCGGCAACGGTGTAGGTGAAGGTGTCGGTGGCGGTGGCGCCCGTGGCCAGCGCGTCGGCGGCGTTCTGGTCGGCGATGTAGCTGTAGCTGCCGTCGGCAGCCAGTGTCAGGTGGCCGTAGGTGCCGGCCAGCGAGGTGGCGACACCAACGCCCTGGGTCACCGACCCGGCGCCGGCGACGGCGCCGCTGACGACCAGGCTGGCGGTGGTGTTGTCTACGTCGGTGTCGGTGCCGACGCCCTGGATCACGCCGGTCAGCGCGGTCTTGGTCAGCGTCGCGTCTTCATTGACGGCGCCGGTGTCGGCTACCGCTATCGGCGCGTCGTTGGTGCCGGTCACCGTGATGGTCAGCGTGGTGGTGTTCGATACCGCGTTGCCCGGGTCTTTCACCGTGTAGGTGAACACGTCGGTGGCGGTGGCTCCGGTGGCCAGCGCGTCGGCCGCGTTCTGGTCGGCGATGTAGCTGTAGCTACCGTCGGCAGCCAGTGTCAGGTGGCCGTAGGTGCCGGCCAGCGAGGTGGCGACACCAACGCCCTGCGTCACCGATCCGGCGCCGGCCACGGCGCCGCTCACCACCAGACTGGCGGTGGTGTTGTCTACGTCGGTGTCGGTGCCTGCGCCCTGGATCACGCCGGTCAGCGCAGTCCTGGTCAGCGTCGCGTCTTCATTCACGGCGCCGGTGTCGGCGACCGCTATCGGGGCGTCGTTGGTGCCGGTGACGGTGATGGTCAGCGTCGCCGTGCTGGTGGCCCCGGCCGCGTCGCTCACGGTATAGGTAAAGCTTTCATTGGCGGTCTGCCCGGCGCCCAGCATCTGCGCTGCCGCCGTGTTGGCGACATAGCGGTAGCTGCCGTCGGCGTTCAGCGTCAGCGTGCCGTAGGTGCCCGTCAGCGGATTGCCCACGGTACCACCAGTGATGGCGGAGACGGTCTTGGTATCGCCGCTATCGACGTCGGTGTCGTTGGCCAGGACTCCGGTGGCGGCTGTCGCCGTGACGGTGGCGTCTTCATTGACCGCCGCCGTGTCGCCAACGCCGACTGGTGCGTCGTTGGCGCCCTGAACGGTGACGGTGACCGTCGCCGTGCTGGTGGCCCCGGCGGCATCGGCCATGGTATAGGTGAAGCTGTCGGTCAGGGTGTCGCCGGCAGTCCTCAGCGCTTGCACCGTGGCGTTGCTGTTGTCCACGGTATAGGTGTAAGTGCCGTCGGCGTTGAGCACGATACTGCCGTAGCTGCCGGCCTTGGCCACGCCCAGTGTGCCGCCGGTGATCGCGGTGACGGTCTTGGTGTCGCCCGTATCGACGTCGGTGTCGTTGCTCAGGACATTGCCGCTCGGGTTGGTACCCGCCGTGCCGTTGGCCACGCCACCCGCTTCGACGGCGGTCGCCGTGTCAACTATCGCCACCGGCCCGTCATTGGTGCCCTGGATGGTGACAGTTACCAGTTGATCGACAGTACCGCCTTGGCCGTCATCAATCGTGACCGTATAGGTCTGCACCACTTGCTGACCTGAGGCCAAATGATCCACCGCGCTATCGGCAACCTCAAAGTTCCAGGTCACGGTCTTGCTGGGTTGGTCCAGGCTGGGCGTGAAACTGCCCAGGTAGCCACTCGCGGCACCTGGAGCGACGCTGACGGTATGCGCGTCAGTCAGATCGACATCGGCAAATACGATTGTGCCGCTGTCGCTGAGTGTCGTGGCGTTTTCGCCAGGGGCACCATCGGCGATCTCGGTGACGCCGCCAGCGCTAACCGCCGAACTGATGGTCGGCGCGTCGTTCGTACCCGTGATCGTGACGGTAATGTCATGGGTTGTGCCGTCGTCACTCTCGATCGTAAAGACCTCGTTCTTGGTCTCTCCCGCCGCCAGATATTGCACGGCGGCGTTCGAGACCTCGTAGTTCCAGTTGCCGCCGGAGTCTATGCTCAGACCTCCCAGTACACCGCCGGCCGGCGTCACGCTCGTCGAAAAGACCGATTCGCCGGTATCGGCATCGGTTACGGTCAACGTACCCGCGGCGGTCAGCATGTCAGTCACGCTGATGGTCAGCGTCGAGGTGTCGTCCGGGTCGGTGCCATTCGATACGGTATAGGTTGCAACCGGCACGGAACCCGTATAACCGGCGTCCGGCGTAAAGCTGTAACTGCCATTGGCATTGATCACCAGTTGGCCGACGCCGCTGATTGTTGCCGTATCGCCGGCGCTATAGGTAGTCGAGTCGCCATCCAAAACGAAGGTGGTGACAACCGGCGCGCCACTGGTTCCGCTCAGCACGTTGCCGCTGAGCGTTGCATTTGCGTCGGTGCTTACAGTTTCGCTGGCATCGTTGATGCCGACGGCCGAGGTCACCGAAATGGTCAGCGAGGAAGTGTCGGTGGCAGCGCCGTTCGATACCGTGTAGGCAGCCACCGGTACGGGGCCGACATACCCGGTCTGAGGGGTAAAGGTGTAGTTGCCGTCGGCATTGATGACCAGTTGGCCTACACCGCCGATCGTCGCCGTATCGCCGGCGTTATAGATGGTGGGGTCGCCATCCAGGACAAAGGTGGTGACCACCGACGTGCCGCTGGTCCCGTCCACCACATTGCTCAGCACGTTACCGCTGATCGCCGTGTCTGCATTGGTGCTGACGATTTCGGAAATGTCGTTGAGGTCTTCTCTCACGGAACCCGTATCGACACCGCCAATCACCGCCGTGTCGTTGGTGCCCAGGATGTTCACCGTAATGGTGCTGGTGGTGCCGTCGGCACTGGTCACCGTCACCTCGTCAGTGTAGGTGGTGCCGCCGACGAACTCGTTGTGCGCGGTATTGGTGGTGTAGGTCCATACGCCGTCGGAGTCGACCGTGAAGGCGCCGTAGCCGTTGCTGCCGGCGACGCCCGTGAGCGGCGTGAAGGTGATCGCGCTATCGACGTCGGTGATGGCCAACGTGCCGCCGGTGGTGAGGACTGCATCAGTCTCCGTCAGATTCTCCACCGCCGGAGTGATCACTGCAGCGTCGTTGGTGCCGTTGATGGTGACGGTCAGCGTTGTGCTGCTGGTGTTTCCAGCGGCGTCGGCCATTGTGTAGGTGAAGGTATCGGTCAGCGTGTTGCCCGTATTCAGCGCCTGCACCGTGGCGTTGGCGTTGTCCACGGTGTAGGTGTAGGTGCCGTCGCTGTTCAACACGATGCTGCCGTAGCTGCCGGCCTTGGTCACACCCAGGGTGCCGCCGGTGATCGCCGTCACCGTCTTGGTGTCGCCACTATCCACATCCGTGTCGTTGGTCAGTACGTTGCCCGTTGGGTTGGTACCCGCCGTGGCGTTGCTCACGCCGCCGGCCTCAACCGCCGTGGCAGCATCGGCCACCGCCGCAGGAGGATGATTCACATCGGTTATGGAAGTTGTTACGCTATCTGCTCCCGGATTTATTATGAGCGACTCAAAATTTCCTCCGGTGGCACTGGCGACAGTAACCGTAAAGTTTTCGGCTCCTTCAATTGCAAAATCATCAATCGCAGCGATATCAAAATTAGCTGTGGCGCTACCTGCCAGAACGGTGACGCTCGCGATTCCGGTGTAATCAGCACCGTTGCTGGCGGTTCCGCTATAAGTGAGGTTTACGGTTACGTCAGTTGCCGCATCGTTGCTGAGTGTAATCGTGTAACTGGCTGCAGAGGCGCCTTCGGTTACGGTCGCCGGTCCACTTAGACTTAGAGTGGTGGTGTCGGTGGTGTCGGTGATCTGCGCCGTCGCCGTGGCGCCGACGAAGCTGACCGCCTCGAAGTTGCCGCCGCTGACGCCGGTTACCGTCGCGGTCAGGCTGCTGGCGTCGACATAGACGTCGCTGTCTTGCGT
>JAUSCI010000037.1 GCA_030651305.1 Sulfuritalea sp.
CGGACCGCTGACAAACTGGTCAATGATTTCTTTCGGGATAGTCGGCAGCGCCGCTGCCGGTTTCTTCTTGCTCGTCTTGCTTGGCATACATGCTCCTTTTGCAACATGTTATGCCTCACACACAAAATTTCTGACAGGCTCGCGGCCGATCGAATTATGGCGTCAGCAGCTTCCCCTGGGCCGACCCGTTCTCCTGTCGCCGTCGTTTCAAAGGAAATTCCGCCTACCGGAAGTCCCGATGGTACGGTGCCCCGAAAACAAATGGCTGGCTGGGTATACCTTGGTCACTTTGTCGCATCGGAAAAGAAATGGAAAACCAGATACTTTGATTTTCCGGCCTCCGCAGAGCCAACTTCCCTAGCCACCAAAGCGCTCAAGGTCCGTCTCGAGACTGGGAGTATCAATGTCCGGGTTGGTATGCCCACTGAATCTGGTGAATTCCTTAGCGTTAAAGAAGTGCTGAAGCCCGAAAGTCAAATCAAAGTAAAGTCCATCAGGGAGTGGTCTTCAACCGGCTACATGTGGGCTGAGGTCGACTATGAGACCTAACCCGGCGTTGCAGGGGAGCTGCGCAATAGGGCCTGCGCAGCCCCCTGAACTAACGTTAGCCCCTTCAATCGGAGCATGCTGAATGGAAACTAAAACGATAACTGCCGCCGACGCTTTGCTGCTTTCAACGAAGCAGGAAGACCACTTCTTTGACAGGAAGGCGGCAGCGATTAAGGGCGCCAAGCTACAGAAAATCGCGGTGGCCTTTGCAAATGCAGATGGAGGTGAAACCTATGTAGGCGTTGCCGACGAGAAGGATGAACCCGATCCCGCAAAACGATGGGCTGGCGCGCCGAACATCGAAGATTACAACCAGCACATACAGGCGCTCACGGAAGTCCAGCCGGCCCTGCCGATGGACTTGGCTTTCCTTAAGGCGGAAGGGAAGCACGGATACGTTCTGCGAATCCAGATTGAGAAGAGTCAAGCCGTCCACAAGACGTCCGATGGCACTGTCTATGAACGCAAAGGAGCACAGTCTCTCCCGGTCAATGACCCATCGCGCATAACGGCCCTCTCGTTTGCAAAAGGCGCAGTTTCATACGAGGACTATTCACTCGACAATGCGATGGCGGAAGACGTTGTTGACTCCCCTCGTTTGAGTGAGTTTCTGGCTGACTATTCCCCTAGCACAGACCCTCTCGAACTTGCCTTGAACAAGAATCTGATAGATCGAAAATCCTTTAAGCCGAAGGTGGCTGGAGTACTCCTATTTTCGCTAGAGCCAGCGAGTCTGATGCCAAAGAAATGCTCGGTTCGCATCATTCGTTATGAAACAAAGGAGGAAGACCCTGAACGAGACCACCTTGGCCCAATAGAGTCGGTTGAGGGATCGCTTTATGCGGTGATACACAAGACGGTAGAACGAGTCACTGCGATCATGTCGTCGATCAACGTCTGGACAACCGATGGGCCAAAGGCAATGGCGTACCCCCCTGAAACACTATGGGAGATTGTCGTGAATGCCGTCATCCATCGCGACTACTCAATGTCCGATGACGTACAGATTCTAATTTTCGATAATCGAATTGAAGTCCTGAGTCCGGGCCGCCTACCCGCATTTGTAACCAAGGAGAACATTCTCGACGTGCGGTACGCGCGGAACCCACGCATCGTGGGGATGCTCTCCCGGTACAAGTCTCCACCCAACAAGGACATCGGCGAAGGCTTAAACACTGCATTCCAAAAAATGAAGGAATGGCGTCTGCGCAGCCCCGAGATCATTGATGAAGGCAACTATGTTCGCGTCGTCATTCCTCATACCCCTCTTGCTACGCCTCAGGAGGCAATCATGGAGTTTCTGCGAAAGCAAGGCACGATCACTAATAGACAGGCTCGCGACGTAACTGGAATCAAGAGCGAGAACGCGGTGAAGTCTGAATTCTACAAATTGAAAGAGGCCGGTCTCATTGAGATGATTCCTGAACTGAAAGGCAACAAGGCGGCATGGCGACTTCTTCCAAAATGACTGGGGCTTACCCTGCGGTGCAGGGGACGCTGCGCGATAAAGCCGCGCAGCGCCCATGACCTTGAACGTTGGCGGTTTTCATTAAGGTCATCCATCACTGCTGTCCGGTTAAATGAATGATGACTAAACGGGTGAGCTTCAGATTGGTTTCGAAGACAGAAGTCGCCGGCTCACCAGCGCCGACTTCCTGGAAACCGCTAAGGGCCGGCAATCGACCGGACTTGTGCCGTGCCGCTAGAATGAAGCGGCCCCATCACCCAACGGAGACACCACCATGAGCGGAACAACCGCCACCATCGCGCACCGCATCTGCCCCTTCTGCGAGGCCTGCTGCGGACTCGAACTGACAATCGCCGACGGCCGCGTCACGGCTGTACGCGGCCACGATGCCGATGTCTTTTCCGCCGGCTACATCTGCCCCAAGGGCGTCGCCATCAAGGAACTGCACGAGGACCCCGACCGCCTGCGCCAGCCGCTGGTCAAGCGCGACGGGCGCTTCGTCGCCGTGGGCTGGGACGAGGCCTTCGCCGACATCGAGCGCCGCCTGCCGCCCATCCTCGCCGCGCACGGCCGCGACGCCGCGGCGATGACTATCGGCAACCCGGCCGCGCACAAGCTTTCGCTGCTGCTCTACGGCGCGCGCCTGGCCAAGGCGCTGGGCACCCGCAATATCTTTTCGGCATCGACCCTGGACCAGATGCCCAAGCAGCTTTCCTGCGGACTGATGTATGGCGGCTGGCTGTCGATCCCGGTGCCCGACATCGAACGCAGCGACCTGCTGATCGTACTCGGGGCCAATCCGGTGGCCTCCAACGGCAGCCTGTGGACCGTGCCCGACTTCCGCGGCAAGGCCAAGGCGCTGAAGGCGCGCGGCGGCCGCATGGTGGTGATCGACCCGCGCCGCACCGAGACCGCCGAGCTTGCCGACCGCCACCTGTTCATCCGCCCCGGTGGCGACGTGTTCCTGCTGCTGGGCATGGCCCAGGTGCTGTTCGCCGAAAAGCTGGTGCGGCTCGACAAGTTGACCGAACATGTCGCCGGCATGGCCGAACTGGAGGCCGCCGTCGCGCCCTATGCGCCCGAGGCCGTGGCAGCGCGCTGCGGCATCGAGGCGGCGGCGATCCGCGAACTGGCGCGCGAGTTCGCCGCCGCGCCGCGCGCCGCCTTTTATGCCCGCATCGGCAGTTGCACCCAGGCCTACGGCACGCTGGCGAGCTGGCTGGTCGACGTGATCGCCATCCTCGCCGGGCATTTCGACACCGAGGGCGGCCTGATGTTTCCCAGGAGCGCCGCCTTCGCCGCCAACACCCTGGGCAAGCCGGGCGTCGGCCGCGGCATCGTCACCGGTCGCCACAAGAGCCGGGTTTCCGGCGCGTCCGAAGTCTATGGCGAACTGCCGATGGGTTGCCTGGCCGAGGAAATCGAAACCCCGGGAACGGGACAGGTGCGGGCGCTGATCAGCGTCGGCAGCAACCCGGTGCTCTCGGCGCCCAACGGGGCGCGCCTCGCCGCGGCGCTGGAAGGCCTCGACTTCATGGTCAGCGTGGATATCTACCTGAATGAAACCACGCGCCATGCCGATGTCATCCTGCCGGGCCGCTCGCCGCTTGAAGACGGTCATTACGACGTGGCCTTTCCGCAGTTCTCCTTCCGCAACCATGCCCGCTACAGCCCGCCGGTGTTCGCCGCGCCGGCCGGACAACCCGCCGAGTGGGAAATCCTGCTGCGCCTCGTCGCCATCGCCTCGGGCCGCGGCGCCGGCATCGACGTGCAGGCCATGGACGACGAACTGTTCGCCGCCGACGTGCAGCGCCAGGCCGGACCTGCGGCGGACGCGGTGCTCGCCGCGCTGGCCGGCCGCCGCGGCCCCGAGCGGCTGATCGACTACGCGCTGCGCGGCGGTCCGTATGGCGACAAATTCGGCGCCAAAGCGGACGGCCTGAGCCTGGCCAAAGTCGCGGCCATGCCCAGCGGCATCGACCTCGGCGCGCTAACGCCGCGCATCCCGGAAGTGCTGCGCACGCCCTCGGGCAGGATCGAGCTGGCGCCGGCCGTGCTGCTGGCCGACCTCGACCGCGTCCGCGCCGAGCTCGCGCAGCCGGAGCCGGCGGCGGACATGGTCATCATCGGCCGCCGCCAGGTGCGCTCCAACAACAGCTGGATGCACAACCTGCCGCTGCTGGCGAAGGGACCCTTCCGCTGCACGGCGCTGGTGCACCCGAGCGACGCGGCACGGTTGGGCCTGGCCGCCGGCAGCCGCGCGCGTATCAGCGCCAATGCACGCAGCATCGAAGCGCAGATCGAGATCAGCGACGAGATGATGCCGGGCGTGGTCAGCCTGCCCCACGGCTGGGGCCACGACTTGCCGGATACGCAGTTGCACGTTGCCGCCGAGCGGCCCGGCGCCAACCTCAACGCCCTGTTCGACGAAAACCGGCGCGATCCGCTGTCGGGCAATGCGGTGCTCTCCGGCATCCCGGTGCGCATGGAGGCGCTGGCGGAGCGGTGACTCAAGACAAATTCGAAGCTGACACTGTTTGCTAATTTCACATGTTCCGGGAAAAGGAGATCATCTTGAAAAAACCACTGGCCCTCGCGCTCTTCGTCGCGGCATCCTGTGCTCAGGCGGCAGTCATCGGGCTTCTGATCAACTACGAATCCATTGTTGTCGAGAACGGAACAGCCGCGTGGAAGTGCACCTATAACCTCAGTGCGACGAATGCCAACGCTGAGCGCCGGACAATCATTTCCAAAACAATGTGCCCGGCAAGAATGCGTTTCGACTAGACAGAGTGATATGGAGTTGGCACTGATTGCCATGGCGATGGGAATCGCCGTACCACCAGCGCCGACTTCCGGGCAACGAGCCATGGCGCGCAAACCGGCGCCCGTCCCCTATCGATGCTACATTCATGCTTTTCTCATAAATCACAATCGGGAGGCACGACATGACATTCGGCGAATCCATCAAGACCTGTTTCTCAAAATATGCCGCGTTTGACGGACGCGCCTCCCGGTCCGAATACTGGTGGTGGTTCCTTTTTACAACCCTGGCGTCGGTGGCAGCGGGCATCGTAAGCGAGACGCTGTCGGCGCTGTTTTCGCTGGGAGTCATGCTGCCGTCCCTGGCAGTGGGCGCGCGGCGGCTGCACGACACGAACAGAAGCGCCTGGTTTCTGCTGCTCTGGTGCATTCCGCTCGTCGGATGGATTGTCATGATTGTGTGGGCCACCCAGGAAGCCAAGGAGCCGAATCGCTTTTCATCGGTGCCGTGACGGGAAATTCCTTTCCGGTGAAGATCGGCCCATCCGTCATAGTCTTTTGAGGGGAATCCAGTGAACGTCGACACCATGGCGGGTGCCGAGTCGCTGCCGGCGTGACTACAGCAACGCCGCCGCCCGGCGGAATTCCATGCGCGCCATCATCCGCGTCACCATGTTGCTGGTGAAGGCCACGGCGAACCAGCGCTCGCCCGGATGCACGAACATTGCCGTGCCGCTGATGCCGGACCAGCACATCTCGCCCGCGACGCAGGGCATCGCCGCGGGACCCCAGGCCAGCCTGACGGCGAGGCCGAGGCCGAAGCCGAATCCGGTGCCGGTATAGGCCACCGGACCGTCAATCCCTTCGGCAAGCTGGTTGCGGCCGATTTCCCCGAACCGCTCCGGCGACAGCAAACGCTCGCCGCCGTGGCATCCGCCATTGGCGAGCATGCGCGCAAAGCAGACATAGTCGCCGAGCGACGACAGCAGTCCGCCGCCGCCGCTTTCCAGCCACGGCCGGCCCTCCTGGCGTATGCCGTACCTGGCGACGTGCTGATGCCACGCCGTATCGGCAGCGTGGGCCGAGGCCAGCAGCGCCTGCCGCGAGGCGGCGACTTCGAAGCCGGTGTCGTTCATGCCGAGGCGGTCGAAAATTCGTGTCTTCAGCGACTGTCCGAGCGAGGTCCCGTCGATTCCCGCCACGATCATGCCTAGCACATCGGTGGAATAGCCGTAGCGAAACGCAGTGCCCGGCTGCGCCGCGAGCGGCACGGACACCAGGGTGGCGATGAAGGTTTCCGCATCGACACAGGGCACCAGCCCCGAGAGATTTGCCGTGAGGGCCATCTGGCGCACCTCGGCGTCCCGTATCTCCCAGTCGTAGGCCAGTCCCGAGGTATGCCGCAGGAGGTCGCGCACGGTGGGCGCGCGATCCGGTCGAGCACCCGACTTCATGCGCAGGGCATTGAGCACCGGCAGGTAATCGGCGGCCGGCGCGTCGAGTGCCAGCAGCCCCTCATCGACCTGCATCAGGGCGGCGAAGCTGACGATGATCTTGCTCAGCGAAGCGAGGCGAAACAGCGCCGCATCGTGCATCGGCACGTCGCTTTCCGGCCCGAGCAGGCCGGCCGCCCGATGCGCCAGCACCTTGCCGGCGCGCTCGACATGCACCAGGGCGCCGGGGGTGTGGCGCGATTCGATTTGATAGGCAAGCAGGCGATCGATGCTGGTCATGGTGTCTTCCGGATCTGCAACATCAATGAGCTCCCTGCCACCACGATGCGTCGTCCGGCAGGCCCTGGATAGTTCAGATGATCTTGTTCAGCGGATACTCGACGATACCCTCGGCGCCCAGCTTCATCAGTTCCGGCACGATGCGGCGAACCTCCTTTTCCGGGAGGATGGTCTCGATCGACACCCAGTCCGAATTGTGCAGGTGGGCGACGGTCGGGTTGTTGAGGCTGGGCAGGATGCCGGTGATCGCCGACACGCGATCTCCCGGCGCATTCATCTTGAGGCCCACCATGCCTTCCGCACGCAGCGTCGATTGCAGCAAGGTCGCGACCTGCTGGATCTTGACCCGCTTCCAGGGGTCTTCCCACGCCGCCTTGTTGGCGATCATCACCGGCACCGACTCCATCAGGTCGCAGACGATGCGCAGGCCGTTGGCGCGGATGGTGGAGCCGGTCTCCGTCACCTCGACGATGGCGTCGCACAGTCCCTCGACCACCTTGGCCTCGGTGGCGCCCCAAGAGAACTCGACCGTCACCGGAATGTTGCGCTCGGCGAAATAGCGTTGGGTGAAACCCACCAGTTCGGTGGAAATGGTCGCGCCGCGCAAATCCTCGGGCGAGCGCACCGTGGAATCGCCGGCCACCACCAGCACCCAGCGCACCGAGCGGCGCGAAACCTTGGAATACACCATTTCGCAGACTTCGACCACGTCAGAATCGTTCTCCCGCACCCAGTCGCGGCCGGCGATGCCGACGTCGATGGTGCCGCGCTCGACATAGCGGCCCATCTCCTGCGGCCGGATCAGGCTGCATTTCATCTCGTCGTCGTCCACCTTGGGAAAGTAGCTGCGCGACGCGGTGGTGATCTTCCAGCCAGCCTTGCCAAACAGCTCGACCGTGGCCTCTTCCAGGCTGCCCTTGGGGATGCCGAATTTCAGTACGTTGCTCATTTCTTGCTCATTTCTTATAAACCTGCGCCGGATCGAACAGCGGTTTGGAATGCTCCACCCACGCGCCGTCTTCCCATCTGACGAAGAAGCAGCTGCGGTTGCCAGTATGGCAGGCGGCGGAGCCGTTCTGCCGGACCTTGATGACGACGGTATCGGCGTCGCAGTCGGTGAGCACTTCCACCACGTCCTGCGTATTGCCCGACTCCTCGCCCTTCATCCAGTACTTGTTGCGGGTGCGACTGAAGAACCAGGTCTTGCCCGACTCGATGGTCAGCTTCAGCGTCTTCTCGTCCATGAAGGCGACCATCAGCACCTCGCCATTCTCGACATCCTGGATCACGGCGGGAATCAGCCCGCCCATTTTTTCGAAATCGATCTTGATCATGAAGTGCGCTTCCCTTCCGCGGTGTGTGTCGATCAAGGCAGCGACCTTGCGTGGCGCTGGCGACCGATGCGCCCTCGATGGGCGCGGGCCGGATAGTTTAGTCGATCAGGGCCGTCGCATCGCTATGTGCGCGAGCGCACCGAGCAATGCCTGTCGATGATGGATCATTGGCGGAGCTTTCGGAAATTTCCAATCGAGGCATGCTGGAACAATTGCACGCATTACCGCCCACGCCCCCATGACGCTACTTCGCTCGCTCAAATGGATAGCCGGTGCCTTTCTCTGGCTTGTCGTGCTGGCGATTCTGTATGTCGCGATTTTCGGCTGGAACTGGTTGCGCAGCCCGATA
Organism: Sulfuritalea sp.; assembly: GCA_030651305.1. Taxonomy (GTDB): domain Bacteria; phylum Pseudomonadota; class Gammaproteobacteria; order Burkholderiales; family Rhodocyclaceae; genus Sulfuritalea. The sequence continues at coordinate 8,197 of JAUSCI010000037.1, forward strand.
GAGCGCATGACGACGGAGAAAACCGGTCGCGTACTGACCATCAACGGTGACCTGAAGATCAAATTGGACTGGCCTTTGCCGGGCATTCACGCCGACGCCGTGACCTTTGCCAATCCGGGCTGGGCCAGGGAAAAACAGATGGTCGCGGCAGACGCGGTGGAAATCACTGTCAATTTTCCGCAACTGCTCCGCAACAACGTGGTGTTTTCCGAGGTGCGGCTGAAGCGCCCCGTGGTCTTTCTGGAACAGGGTAGCGAAGGCAGAAAGAACTGGCTGCTGGACGTCAACCAGCAGGACGAAGGGGCGCGGATCCACATCGATCGCCTGACGCTCGATCAAGGAACAGTCGGCTACGACGATGCGCAGGAAAAGACCAGTATCCGGTCGCAACTCTCGACCACGCAAGCAGACGGCACCGCCGGCGCAGGCGTGGTGTTCAGTGCCCAGGGGCAATACAAGGGCCTCGCCCTTAAAGCCTCAGGCAGCGGCGGTCCCGTGCTGGCGATCCGGGACGAAAGCACTCCGTATGTCCTGAAAGCCGACGCGACTGTTGGCCGCACCAGCGTGCGCGCAGACGGGACCATCACCAGCCTGCTCAAGTTCTCCGCGATCGACATGAATCTCGCCCTGAGCGGAGACAGCCTCGACCAGCTCTATCCATTCATCGGCATTGCGCTGCCAACCACTCGTGCCTACTCGACCACGGGCCACCTTCTGCATGGCGGCAAGACCTGGCGCTACGAGAAGTTCTCGGGCCGGATCGGCGCCAGCGACATCGCCGGCACCCTGCAAGTCGATAGCGGCGGCAAGCGCCCGGCGATGAAGGCCGAGTTGGAGTCCAAGCTGCTCGATATAGAAGATCTCGGCCCGTTGATTGGCGAGCGGCCCGGCAAAGTGACCGCCGCCCAGCGGGCGGCACCAGCGCCCGTTGCTGCGGCGGTAGCCACGCCAGCGCAAGCGCGGGTACTGCCCGACATTCCGTTCAAGACCGAGCGCTGGGACAGCGTCGACGCGGAGGTCACGCTGAAAGCCAAGACCATCCGTCGCGCCAGGGAACTTCCGCTCGAAGATCTCGTTACCCATCTCAGCTTGCGCGATGCCGTTCTGACGCTCGATCCGCTCAATTTCGGCATCGCCGGCGGCCACCTCAATACGGTGATATCGCTGGACGGGCGGCAGAACCCGATCCAGGCGCATGCCCAGGTGAAGGCGAGAAGGATTCTGCTTGCCAAACTGTTCCCGACGGTCGAACTGAACAAGAACAGCATCGGCCAGATCAACGGCGAGTTCGATCTGGCGGGGAAAGGCAACTCGGTCGGCGGCATGCTGGCAACTTCCCGCGGCAAGCTGGGGCTGGTCGTCAGTGGCGGCGAGATCAGCAAGCTGATGATGGAAAAGATTGGGCTTCACCTCTGGGAAATACTTGAGCTGAAAATGGCCGGCGACAGGCTGGTTAAGTTGCGTTGCGCGGTGGCCGATTTCGACGTCAAGGAAGGCGTCATGCAAACCGACGCACTGGTCTTCGACACCGAAGTCACCACCATCCTCGGCACCGGCAGCATCGATCTGGGCAAGGAGAAACTGGATCTGACGCTCAATCCGAAAACCAAGAACACCAGCCCTGTGGCCTTGCGCAGTCCGATCTACATTCGCGGCAGTTTCGCCCACCCCGAAGTGGGAGTCGACAAGGGGCGCGTAGCCATGCGCGCGCTCGGTGCGATTGCACTGGGCATCGTCAATCCGCTGTTGACGCTGATCCCGCTGATCGACGCCGGTCCGGGCAAGGACAGCGACTGCCGCCAACTGGTGCGGGATGCGAGAGCTTTGCCGCGCCCGAAGCACAAGAAAGTCGCCCCCCGGTGATAAGCCAGCGCCGTCACAATCCACGTTCGAGATCGATGCAAAGCGGGTAAGTCCCGATCCAGCCACCCGAAGTGAATCCTTGCCGGACGGTCGGCGATGATTGGCGCCGGGCTTGGCGCACGGATGACCGACGGCGCCGTGCTTGCGTGCAGGCGAAATAGTTTCACGGCATTGAACAGGCTGCCCGCAAGCTTCGTTCGCTTCCGTTTGACCGAAGTCAACACTTGCGCATCTTCTTGCTGCTCCAATGGCCAGGCTTGACGGCCATTTTCCACATGTGACCATGCCACGGCATGCCATCAAGAGCGGTTGATGAATCAAAGTCAGAACCACTTCGCGTACGCGAAAAGCTCATCAGAAATGGCGAAGTCAATTCCACGCCCCGGCGACGAGGGCAATAGCGCTCTGCCGCAAGAGTCTTCGCTGGCGCTTCTCAAGCGCATCATCGCGGTGATGCTTGTCGGCGCCGTGGTCGCCGTCGCCGGCATCCACGTCATCGCGCCGGAGCAGACCATGCGCCTGGCCGGACCGATGCTGATGCTTCTGTTGGCGGCGACAACCGGGTACCTCGTCTTGCGCAGCAGGATCCAGGCGGCCACCTATGTGCTGACAATTGGAGCGTGGGGCTCCATGACCGGAGTAGTGCTCTTCACGGGCGGGGTGAATTCTCCCGCGGTCATCGCCTATCCGCTGATCATCCTGATGACCGGCTGGTTGATCAACGCGCGTGCGGCGCTGGTCGTGGCCGGTCTGACCGTGGCGGTTACCGTCGGCTTCGTCCTGGCCGAGTCCTGGGGTTTCCTGCCAAGGCCCCTGCCGTCTCCCGCCGCAATGCGCGGCGGGGATCAAATCGTCATCTACGTGCTTTCCGCTGCCCTCATAGTCTTTCTCCTGCGCATCTACAACGGCCAGTTGAGGACACTGCGCACGGTGGGCAGCGAACTTGCCCAGCGCATGCGAGACCTGGAAGCGCGCAAGGCAGAACTGCACCGTGCGCAGGCTGTCGGCAACGTCGGCAGCTGGGTGTACGACATCGTCGACGACACGATGCGCTTGTCCGCCGAGACCTGCCGCATCTTCGGCCTGCCCGAAGGCACGACGGGAAGTCGCGACAGCTACCTGGCGCGCACCCATACGGACGACCGAGGCGCAGTGGATAGCGCCTGGCAAGCGGCGCTCAAGGGCACCGCCTTTGACCATGAGCACCGTATCGTGGTTGGCGAGGCGATCCGCTGGGTCCGGCAAAAGGCCGAACTGGAGTTTGCCGAGGACGGAACGCCGCTGCGATCCGTCGGCATTACGCAGGACATCACTGACCGCAAGCGAGTCGGGGCGGAACTTGAACAGCACCGGCATCACCTGGAAGAATTGGTACGAAATCGCACGGCCGAATTGCAGGACGCAAATAACAAGTTGCTCGACACCCAGTTCGCCATGGACAGTGTCGGCATCGGCATCCACTGGGTGGATGCCAGGACCGGCCGGTTTCTCTATGTGAACCGGGTTGCGTCGGAAAAGCTGGGCTACACGCCGGAAGAGATGCTCAAGCTCAGCGTGTGGGATATCGCCATCGATCGAACGCCTGAAAGCTTCATGAAAGCTATCGACGGGTTTCGCGAGCAAGGCCAGGTACAGTTCGAGACAAGGAACCTGACCAGGGACGGGACGATCATCCCCGTTGAAGTGACCATCCATTACGTGCCCGAAAGGCAGAACCATCCGCCGCGCCTCATTACGTTCTGGCGGAATATTGCAAGGCGCAAGCAGGCAGAGCTGGCGCTGATGCAAGCCAAGGAAGCCGCCGAAAGCGCCAATATCGCCAAGAGCGCCTTCCTCGCCAACATGAGCCACGAGATCAGGACGCCGATGAACGGCATCCTCGGCATGGCCAACATCCTGCGGCGGGAAGGCGTGACGCCCCAACAGGCAGAACGCCTCGACAGGATCGACACCGCCAGCCGGCATCTGTTGGGCATCATCAACAACATCCTCGACCTCTCCAAGATCGAAGCCGGGAAGTTCGTCCTCGAGGAAGCCCCGATCGCCGTCGGCAGCCTGCTGAAGAACGTCGTCTCCCTCCTGTCCGAACGCTGCAAGGCCAAGAACATCCGGTTGCTGGTCAAGAACGAGTCCTTGCCGCCCCACCTGGTGGGCGACCCGACGCGGCTGCAACAGGCCTTGCTCAACTACGCAAACAACGCCGTGAAGTTCACCGAAAAAGGCGCCGTCACGCTACACATCAGCAAACAGGAGGAAACCGCCGAGACGGTGCTGGTGCGCTTCGAGGTAACGGATACAGGCATCGGCATCACGCCGGAGACCATGCAGCGGCTCTTCAGCGCCTTCGAGCAGGCCGACCATTCGACCGCGCGCAAGTATGGCGGCACCGGGCTCGGGCTGGCGATTACGCGACGCCTGGCCGATCTGATGGGCGGCGATGCCGGCGTCGAAAGCACGCCAGGGGTCGGCAGCACGTTCTGGTTCACCGCCAGACTGAAGAAGGGAGACGAGGCCACCGTAACGCAACGAACGGCGCATGGCGATGCCGAGAAACTGGTCGAGCAGCACTACGCCGGCAGCCGCGTCCTGATCGCCGACGACGAGCCGATCAACCGGGAAGTGGCCAGGATTCAGTTGGAGGCGGCGGGTCTGATGGTAGACACAGCGGAAGACGGCACCGAGGCGGTCGCCCTGACGCGAAGGACGGCCTATGCGGCGATCTTCATGGACATGCAGATGCCGAACACGGACGGGCTCGAGGCAACGCGTCAAATCCGCACGCTGCCCGGCTACCGGCAAACGCCGATCATCGCCATGACCGCCAACGCCTTTGCCGAAGACAAGGCGCGCTGCCTGGCGGCCGGGATGGATGACTTCCTGATCAAGCCCTTCGATCCCGACGCACTGTTTGCGACCTTGCTGCGCGGCCTTGACCGGCGCAAGGGATAGCGGCGCTACGGCCACCGAACCGCTTGAGCGCCTTCACCGCAGCGGCCCGATCTCCGGGCATCCGATATTCCCTTCGGAGTATATTGTCTGGCAGACTTCGGCAATTGTAGAGTTCCCCTGAAACTCTTTCGTCCATCAGCTTGTTTGCCACAAAATCAGTCGCGATGAGAGCATTCCCCGTTAGACGAGTCCTCGACCTCAAGGCGACGATTTCCATCTTCACCGTGGCGCTTTTTGTCAGCACCATCTGGGTGCTGGCCCACTATGTGGAAGAAGAAGCCAGCGTCAAGATCAAGAAGGTTCTTGCCGCCGAGCAGTACCAAACCGTAGAGCACGTTGCCAGCAGCCTCGATGAGGCGGTACGCTTGCGCATCAACGCCCTGACCGACGCGGCGTACCTGATCAATCCCGAATGGATGTCCCGCCCCGATCTGCTGCATGCCTTCATGGCGACACACTCGCCGTTGCATCGATTTTTCAACATGGGCATGGTGGTCATCTCGCGGCAGGGCATTGGCCTGGCTGACTTGCCGAATCTTGAGGGGCGCGAAAAGGCCAGCCATACCGAAACGGATTATTTCCGCGAAGTCGTGGCAACCGGGAGACCGGCGGTGGGCAAGCCGATTCTCGACCCCTTGACGCACAAGCCGGTCCTCAATATTGCCGTACCCATCAAGAACAGCGCCAACGAAGTCATCGGCGTCCTGTTGGGCGGCAATCAGATTGTCGGCGGCGATCTGCTCAGCGAAAGGCTGCCGAAGCAAGCGCAGACTGACGGCGACCTTCACATCATTTCCCTCAAGGATGGCCTGGTCGTGTCTTCCACCAATCCGGGCCGGATCATGCAGCCCGATGCGGAAGCAAGCGCCGGCCGCTACCGGGAAGTCCACGAGGGCTCGGGAATGGTGGTGAATTCACAAGGTGTCGAAAGCCTCAGTTCGGCAAAGAAGGTGCCGAGCACAGGCTGGCTTGTCGTCGCCACCCTGCCGGCAGCCATCGCCCTCGAACCGGTCAAGTCGCTGCAAAGGGAAATTTACAAGGATGCGGCCATAGCCTCGGCTGCAATAGCACTGCTGCTCTGGCTTTTCCTGCATCGCCAGCTCAGCCCCCTCACCCGCTCGGCGCGAATCATCGATGCCATGGCGGATGGACGTGAAGCCCTGCGGCCTCTGCCTCTTGAGGGAAGCGCGGAGATCAGGCGCCTGCTCGACAGCTTCAACAAGCTCCAGGAGCACATCAAGGCCCAGCAGCAATCGCTGCAGGAGCACGAGGAACAGATACGGCTTGCGGCGTCGGTTTTCGAAGGGACCAGCGAGGCCATTCTCGTTTCCTCTCCCGACAACTGCATCGTCAGTGTCAATCGCGCCTTCTGCAAAATGACCGGCTATGAGGAAAAAGAGCTGATCGGGGGGAATCCAAAGCTGCTGCAATCGGGCCGGCACGATCGCGCGTTCTATCAGGCGATGTGGTCGCAGTTGAAAGACACCGGGCAATGGCAGGGAGAAATCTGGAATCGCCGGAAAAATGGCGAGATTTATCCTGAGCGGCTCACGGTGTCGACACTTTACGACGAGGCTCGCAGAGTGCTCAACTACATCGCCATCGCCGCCGATATCACCCATCAGAAGCAGGCCGAAGCTGTGATCTGGCAGCAAGCCAACTACGATCTTCTGACCAGCCTGCCGAACCGCCGGCTGTTGCAGGAGCGTATGCGCCACGCACTGGAACAGGCGCGACAAGGCGGCCTGTCGCTTGCCGTGCTGCACGTCGATCTGGATCATTTCAATGAAGTCAACGACACCCTGGGTCACGACTGCGGGGATCGCATGCTGATTGAAGCGGGGAAGCGGATTTCTTCCTGCGTCGAAGCGGATGCCGATACCGTCGCCGACATCGGCGGCGATGAATTCGTCGTCGTACTGGGCGCCCTCGCGGATCCTGCGTCCGAGGCCGAGCAGGTCGCGGCAAGAATTCTGCTGGCAATTGCCGAACCGTTTTTTATCGACAGCGAGACTGTCTTTATCTCGGCGAGCATCGGCGTCACCCTCTATCCAGGCGACGCCGAGGATATCGCCGGCCTGCTGATCAACGCCAACCAGGCGAAGCAGATAGCCCAGAACGAGGGGCGCGACCGGTATTGCCGATTTACGGCGTCGATGCGGCAGACCGCGCAAACGCGGACACAGCTCGCCAACGACATGCGCGGCGCACTCGCCGGCAATCAATTCGAGGTGTATTACCAGCCCATCGTCAATCTGGCGACCGGACGCATCGTCAAGGCGGAGGCTTTGCTGCGCTGGCACCACCCCGAGCGGGGAATGGTCAGCCCGGTGGAGTTCATCCCGATCGCCGAGGAAACAGGGCTGATCAGCGAAATCGGGGACTGGGTGTTCCGGGAAGCGGCGCAGATGGCCAGGCGCTGGTGCGATTGTTGCGAATTCTCCGTGAACGGGGTGTGTGCGGCAATTGACGCCATCGATGCCGGCGCCAGCTCATGCCCGCATCAGATCACGATAAACAAGTCGCCGCGCCAGTTCTTTACCGGACGCACGGATGAAACGTGGATCGCCTACCTGCGGGAAAACCATATCTATCCGAATTCCATCACCATAGAGATAACGGAAGGATTGCTGCTGGATCAGCATCCCGAGGTCATGGAGAAATTCAAGGCCTTTCGCGGTATCGGAATCCAGATCGCGCTCGATGATTTTGGTACCGGATATTCGGCGATGTCCTACCTCAAGAAATTCGATATCGACTATCTCAAGATCGACCGCTCATTCGTCCGCGACCTCGTCACCGACCCGAGCGACCGGGCAATCGCCGAGGCCGTTATTGCCATGGCGCACAAACTCGGCATGAAGGTGGTCGCCGAAGGCGTGGAGACAATCGAACAGCGCGACTTGCTGGCCGCGGCCGGTTGCGACTACGGTCAAGGCTTCCTGCTTGCCGAACCGATGCCGGCGGCCCGGTTTGCAAGCACGGTGTTTACTCCAGTACGCAGTACGCCACGGACCACCTTGAGCGCAGTGCTGTGATTCGATTGCCGTATGCGTGTGCGCCGCGCGCCGCCATTTGCTTGTTGCATACTCGCTGGAACTCACCTCTTGACCGGAGCAATCCATGTACCGAAAACTGATCATGATCATTGCAGCACTGGGATTTGCGGACATATCGCTGGCGCAGGAGGGAGTCTTCCAGACCAAGTCCCTTACCCCGGAAACCGCGCTTGCCGCGGCCAGAACGGCCATGGAATCTTGCCGTAAGCAGGGCTATCAGGTTGCCGTTGCCGTCGTTGACAGAAGCGGCTTGGTGCAAGTGCTGCTCCGCGACCGCTTTGCCGGCGCCCATACTGCCGGCATCGCCACCAAGAAGGCCTGGACTGCCGCCAGCTTCCGTACCCCAACTGCCGCCCTTGCCGTCGAGACTCAAGCGGGAAAGCCGATGAGCGGCTTGCGCAGCCACCCGAAAGTTCTGGCCGCCGGCGGTGGATTGGTCATTGAGGCGGGCGGCACGCTGCTCGGCGCCATAGGCGTATCGGGCGCGCCCGGCGGAGAGGCCGACGCGGCTTGCGCCGAGGCCGGAATCAAGGCAATTACAGACGCCATTGAGTTCTGATTCCGCCCACCGGCCGGCAGCGAGCATCCGGGACCAGGAAATGGACCTGCTGCCCGTCGTCGAAATCGAAACCGGGCCGCGACCGGTTCGCGCCGTCATCTGGCTGCACGGCCTCGGCGCCGACGGCCACGATTTCGAGCCGGTCGTCGGCAAATTCGACCGGCAGCGGCTGCCGTCGACCCGCTTCGTGTTTCCCCACGCACCGATGCGCGCCGTCACCATCAACGGCGGCTATGTGATGCCGGCGTGGTACGACATCCTTTCCCTCGACTTCTCCGGTCGCCGCGAGGATGAGGACGGCGTGCGCCAATCGGCCCGCCAGATCGAAGCATTGATTGCACGCGAAAATGCCCGCGGCATCGAAGACCGGCATGTCGTGCTGGCCGGCTTTTCCCAGGGCGGCGCCATCGCGCTGCACACGGCATTGCGCCATCCGCGCCGGCTGGCCGGCCTCATGGCCCTATCCACCTACCTGCCACTGGCCACGACGCTGGCCGCCGAGGTTCACGCCGCCAATCGCGACATTTCCGTGTTCATGGCCCACGGCCGGGACGATCCGGTGGTGCCCTGCGAACTGGGCCAACGCTCCGCCGAAAAACTGCGGGGCATGGCTTACCCGGTACAGTGGCGCACCTATCCCATGGAACATTCGGTGAGCATCGAGGAAATCCGCGACATCGAAACATGGCTGCGCGAGGTGCTGACGGATTCCGCTGGCGCCAACGCCAAGCAGGAGGCGCCCCCGCAACGCTGAGCCCGGCGGCTACGGGAAGCGGTTCATCGGATATGGCCAGCACGGCGACATCGGCTGCATGGCCTGGAGGCTGCACAGGTTGGCCTCCTGCGCAATACGTTGCAGGCAGGCTTGCTCGCGGCGCTGGGCCTCCGCAGCCATGTCGTCGAAGATGCGAGTGCGCTCGGCAGACACCATGTGATCGAGGACTTCGAGCGGCACACCCTGCGCGGCCAGTTCGACTATCCGGCTCGCCGCCAGGCGGTAGCGCGAGCCCGAGGCCCTGATGCGGGCAATGATTTCCCCGGCCCCGATGCCTTGGCGCGCTAGTGCCACGACTTGTTCCAGCGACAACGCGGCGACCGGTTGCGGCAGACGGGCTTCCAGTTCCGCCGCCGTCATGCGTTCGATCTTCGGCGGCACCACGGGCGTGTCGACGCAGCCTTGCAGCAAAACGGCCAAGGCGGCGGAAAGCAGCAGGGAACGAATGGAAGTCATCGACGGGGCCGCAGCGGGATTCGCTGTCATCATAGGCCAATGATAGGCGACCCCGCGGCCTTCCGCCAGGCCGCGTCAAGGCCACGTCAAGGCCAGGCAGTTCGGCAGCGCCCCATTTGAGCTTGCATTTACGGTAACGACGCCCCGTAATTGCAGCGATGATTTCACGCTCGCTTACCCCGCCCCTGACCGAAGCGTTGGCCCACCTTCAGGGCGGCCTGCTGCATACCGAACAGGTCGCCCGCAACCTGGGAGTGGATGGAAAGACGGCTACTGGCTAGCTTCGGTTCAACCGATAGGAGCCTATGCGACGAGTGCGGCAAACTTCTGGATGACTATCTGCTTCACGACCGCAGGACAATCGGCAGAAAGGTTGCACGGCTCGACAGATTTCCTTACAGGGATGGCTGACCAGCGGCGGCGGCTGGCTGGCTCTACGTAACCTTCCTGCCCTGCTGTCGGTGGAATGGGCTTGCCCTCGGCAAGGAGTTTTTCGATACGCCTCAAGCCAAGGAATGCCGCGCCATAGGCTCCGTTGAGTTGCCCCAGGCCGTTGGGCGCCACGCTAAGTTTTGCTGCCAGACTCTTTTCCAGGGCGTCCACCATGGCAACGTTGCGCGTCATGCCACCGGTCAGCATAAAACCGGGTTCGAGTCCGACCCGCCGCATGAGTTGCACGGCCCGGCCACCCAGCGCCACCATCGCGCCCATCATGATGTCTTCCGCAGGGATCCCGTTCGAGAGGTGGTTGATGACTTCGGATTCGGCGAACACGGCGCAAACGCTGCTGACTTCGACCGGTTTGGTTGAGCGCATGGCGTAGGGTCCGATGTCATCGGTGGTGAGTCCCAGGTAGCGCGCCGTCTTTTCCAGAAAGGCGCCGGTGCCGGCCGCACACTTGTCGTTGAGGCGAAAGGCGCGGACGCGTCCGGTCTCGTCGACTCGTATGGCTTTGATATCCTGGCCGCCAATATCGAGAATAGTGCGCGTATCGGGGAATAGATGCACGGCCGCCTGGGCGTGGGCCGTAAGCTCGGTCACCTGCGTGTGGCGGTAGGCCACGGTGAAGCGGCCATATCCGGTCGCCGCGACGTAGTTGATCTGGGAGCGCTCGAGCCCGCAAGCCTTGAGCAATTCGTCAAAAACTCCCTCCGATGCTTGTCCCAACTTGAATCCCGTACGTCGGACAGCGCTGCCGACGACCTCACGCTTGTCGTTGAGCACGATTGCCTTTGAGTAGGTCGAGCCGATATCAATACCCGCAACGTATAGCATCATGCCTCCTCCGCGACTGCCGCCGCGATCTGTTGTGTGCCACCAAAGGCTCGGTCATGGGCAAAAAGCGCCGCACCGAGTGCGCCAATGAAATGAGCATCCGGACTTACGTTGATCGGAATGCCCAACTGTTGCGAGAGCAGTTGGACCATGGCGACATTGCGACTCACTCCGCCGGTGAATGTGGCTTCGGACTCGATGCCAACCCTTCGCGCCAGAGATACACAGCGGCTGGTGATCGCGTGGTGCACGCCCATCAGAACATCTTCGGGCAGGCAGCCCTTGGCCAGATGGCTGATGATCTCCGATTCGGCGAACACCGTGCAGGTCGTGGTGATGCGTACCGGATTGGTCGACTTGAGCGACAGCGGTCCAAGGTCGGAGAGTGGCATCTCCAGCGCATAGGATGCCGCACCGAGGAAGCGACCAGTGCCCGCTGCGCACTTATCGTTCATGGTGAAATCCTCGACCTGCCCCTCTGGGCCGACGCGGATTGCCTTGGTGTCTTGACCGCCGATGTCGATCACCATGCGCGTTTGCGGAAACAGGTGAACCGCCCCGCGCGCATGGCAACTGATCTCGGTCACCTGCTCGTTGCCAAAGGTCACGTTGTAGCGGCCATAGCCGGTGGCCGTGACATATTCGATCTGATCTTCGGTGAGGTCGGCATTCTTGAGTGCCGCCCTGTATGCATCCGGCGCAATCGTCATCATGCTGGTTTCCATGTCGAGTAAGGCGCGTCCGACGATGGTCCGGTTCCTGTCGATGATCACCGCCTTGGTCTGGGTGGATCCGACATCAACTCCGGCGACGTATTTCATAACGCACATCCTGTTCGAGTCGGAACTTCCCTGCCGCGCATCGGGCCTGCTCCGACCCGCTGCTGCAATGCTTCGAAGAAGGCATCCACCCGGTTCTTGATCTGGGCATCGGACCAGTAGCGCGGATCAATCAGGTCGGATTCAATGTAGAGAGTCGGAATGCCGAGCCGCTTCGAAATGTAATCGCGCGTGTCGGCCATGCCGGCAGAGACGAAGCGGCAACTCTTGATGCCATGGAAGACGACTCCGTCTACTCCGTAATCATGGATCTGCTTTTCCATGCGTTCATGTGCAAAGAATTGATTGCTCAGTCCGCGCTGAGCAGCCAGTGCGGTCACTTCTGCCAGGCTTTCGAGCGGGCGCGAGGTGTCGTAGAGCAGCTCTGCCGCATCCATTCCGCCCGCCGCGAAGGTCAGGTAATCGGAGTAGGCGAAAACACCACCCCAGGACTCGAACAATTCGACCAGTCTTCTCATCGAGACATAGCAGGGTGTGCCGGAGAACAGCAGGCGGAAGCGCTCCTCGGGTACTCGCCCCTCGCCGCGCGCCACCTTGGCCCTGATGTCCTCCTCAAGCCGGCGCATGAAGTCGACGCCTTCAACCGTGCCGCGGTATACGTTCATGATGCCGATGTAGGTCAGGCCGTCGAGCATCGCGTTGTAGGGTGCCGGACACATCCGGTTGAGTTCCATGACGTTGTTCCAGTGGATCACCATCTGGTTAACCCGCCCCTGGATTTCCGCCAGACGATCGATATCGAAGCGCTTGCCGGTGATCTTCTCGCACTTGGCGATGAGATCCTTAAACTGATCTTCGACCCAGCGCGAGTCGGCCGAATGCTGCGCGTCGCCGGGACGGACTACCCAATTGGAAGTTCGCTGGCCGGGAAGATCGAGCACGAAGCTGGGCATCTTGTATCTGCGCTCCCATATCTCGGCCCACTTGATGAAGGTGCCGCACATGTTGGAAGAAACGGAAATGTCCGGCCGCGGAATCTTGCCGGTGGGATGCTCCTCTTCCTTCAGCATCATGCCCATGTCGGCCTTGACGTAGGAACAGACGTCAGGCGACATGCCGTAGTCTTCCGAGACGCGAATGAATTCTGCCGATGTCTTGCGCACGCCTGTCTGCAGCGAATTGATTTCGGGAAAGACCATATGGAAATCGAAGCTGCGCAGGATCTCGATGGCGTTGCCCATCACGAAAACGTTGGCGACCGGTTCCTTGCGCTCGTTGGCCTGTTCCAGCGACGCATACCATTCCTTGAACAGGCGCTGGCCTTCATCGCGCGCGTTAAAAGGGGTCCACACAGCTTGGCGAGCCGGCGCATTGCTGGTTCTGACTGATGGAACTTCGACGATTGCGGTAGTCATCATGTTTCTCCTGTTAAGCCAGTGCGAACAGCAAGGATTCGGCGAACGTCTCGACCTGCATCGACATCTGCTCGAATGAAGTCATCTTCTCTTCGAACTCGAGCACCAGATACTGGACTCCGGCCTCGTCGAGGTCTTTCGACCAGAACAATTGATCGTCCAAGCCGGGCTCACAGAATTTGGCCGCCGTGAGGATCACGGCATCAGCATTGGCGGCGCGCAGCATGGCCATGAGGTACTGGTCCTTGGGTTTCCGCTCGTCGTGCTGCACCGGGCTCGCATTGGATCGCTGGATATAGCTTTCCGCGAGGGCCCAGACCGGATCTCCGGCATCTTCGGGGACGTCTTCGGTAAGCCAGCGCTGGCCGATCAGCAGATCGTCGTCGACGACAAAGCAGACATCGTCGATCGTTTCGAGCATCTCCAGTGGCGGCTGTTCGCAAAAACCCCCAACGAACAGGACGCGTGGCTTGTCCTGTGCCACGACATGGCGGTGGCGAATGGCATCGAGCGCCTGTTCAAGGAGTTCGATGTGCTGCTCGCAGGATATGCGGGTTCCGGCACGGACCAACATGTACGATTCCGAACAACTCAACTTCCATGGCTCGTCTCGGCGAATCTGGTAGAGATCGCGCATCAGACGCCGCTTCCTGTTGTAAAGGCGGGTGCTCGAGCGAATTGCCGCGTCGCTGATCGGGTGGCCGACTTTGCGCGCCAACTCGGCCCGCAAACGCTGATATTCGGCTGCAACATAGCGTGCGGCGCCAGGTGAATTCGGGTTCTGTGGCAGATAGAGTATTTCTGCACCCTGATCGGGCAGGTTGCGCGACCAGATACCCGCCAGATGCTTGGCAGCATCGCAGATGGGGTGGGTAACAAAGGCGCTCAGGCTCTGGAGTGTGCCGTTCAGGCCGAGTTCCGTGGTCGAACGGCAAATGGAGCAAACAAATGAGCCCATGCGAGCATCGGCATGCTTCATTTCCAGCTTGTTTCCCCCACCGAGGATGTTGACCGGCAGGAGCCCCGCGGCATGGGCTATCTCGTCGGGAAAATAGACGGGAAAGTATCCGAGAGTGCCCGAGAACCCTTCAGGCAGGGAGTGGGAGTCGGGAATTCCGGCATCGACGGCAGCCGTGTGGCACTGCTCTAGAATCGCGGTAAAACTGGCTTCATGGTCTTGGGCAATTTCGGCTGACACGGCGCATCTCCTTACGATGAATAGGCACTATAGTGCATATCATGATCATGCAAGGAACTATAGTACTTGACTGTTATCAAGAATGAAGTGAATTTTCTGGCTGTAGCGGCACAGTGCCGTTCCGGCAAAGCGGGGCTCAATCCCGATGGATTTGAACTGCGCCAGCGACCGCACGGTCCACACAAGCCACTAAACCCGCTCCGGTAGAATCCCCGCCCCATGACCCCTTCCTCCCTCGAACTCCTCGCCCCCGCCAAGAATGCCGATTTCGGCATCGAGGCGATCAAGCATGGCGCGGACGCCGTGTATATCGGCGGGCCGGCCTTTGGTGCGCGCGCCGGGGCCGGCAACAGCGTGGCGGACATCGAACGGCTAGCGGCGCACGCCCATCGCTATCACGCCAGGGTCTTCGTCACGCTCAATACCATTCTGCGCGACGACGAATTGGAGGAAGCGCGACGTCTGGCCTGGCAGATTTACGATGCCGGCGCGGATGCGCTGATCGTGCAGGACATGGGTCTCCTGCAACTCAACCTGCCGTCGATCCAGCTGCATGCCAGCACCCAGACCGACATCCGCACGCTGGACAAGGCGCGCTTCCTGCAGGATGTCGGCTTCTCGCAGATCGTGCTGGCGCGCGAACTGTCGCTGAAGGAAATCGCGAAGATATCCGATGGCTTGAAAGTCGGTGCTGGCGGTACGGCGACGCTCGAATTCTTCGTCCATGGCGCGCTGTGCGTCGCCTACAGCGGCCAGTGCTACCTCAGCCACGCCCACACCGGACGCAGCGCCAATCGCGGCGAGTGCTCGCAGGCCTGCCGCCTGCCCTACACGCTGCAAGACGAGGCCGGCCGCGTCGTCGCCCATGACAAGCATTTGTTGTCGATGAAGGACCACGACCAGAGCGCCAACCTGCAGGCCCTGATCAAGGCGGGCATACGCTCGTTCAAGATCGAGGGCCGGCTGAAAGACCTCTCCTATGTCAAGAACATCACGGCGCACTACCGCACGCTGCTCGACGAATTTCTGGACGAATCACCGGACTATCGCCGCGCTTCGTCCGGCCATTGCACTTTCACCTTCACGCCGCGGCCGGAAAAGACCTTCAACCGCGGCGCCACGGATTACTTCGTCAATCAGCGCCAGGCCGACATCGGCGCCTTCGATACGCCGAAATTTTCCGGCGAGCGGATCGGCGCAGTCACGCGTCTTGCGCCCGACTGGTTCGAGGTCGATGCCACCGTGCCGCTGCACAACGGCGATGGCCTGAGCTATTTCGACAGCCACCGCGAACTGGTTGGCCTGCGCATCAATCGCGCCGAAGGCCAACGGCTTTTTCCCAACGAGATTCTGGACGATCTGGCCGTCGGCACGACGCTCTACCGCAACCGCGATCAGGAATTCGAACGCGCGCTGGAAAAGAAATCCGCCACGCGGCGCATCCGCGTCGGCATGCAATTCGGCGAAACGCCGGAGGGCTTTGCGCTGCAGATCACTGACGAGGATGGCATCACGGCAGACGCGACGCTGGCCCATGCCAGGGAGCCGGCGCAGAACGCCGACCGCGCCATGGTGGCGCTGGGCGAGGCGCTCGGCAAACTCGGCGGCACCGATTTCACTGCGACCGGGATCATGCAGAAGCTTTCGC
Organism: Sulfuritalea sp.; assembly: GCA_030651305.1. Classification (GTDB taxonomy): domain Bacteria; phylum Pseudomonadota; class Gammaproteobacteria; order Burkholderiales; family Rhodocyclaceae; genus Sulfuritalea. Next base: position 24,173 of record JAUSCI010000037.1, read on the forward strand.
AACCCTGGTTCCTGCCGGCTGCGTCGATCAACGCCCTGCGCCGCGATGCGGTCGCCGCCTTGGTGGCGGCGCGTGCCGCCGCTTACCAGCGCCCGCTGCGCCGCGCACCGGTCGAACCGCCCGCACCCTATCCGGAAAACGAACTCTCCTACCTCGGCAACGTGCTCAACAGCGCGGCCCGCGCCTTCTACCAGGAGCACGGCGTGACACTGATCGCCGACGCCTACGAGACCAACACCGAGCCGGGCGAGGTCTCTCTGATGATCACCAAACATTGCCTGCGCTACAGCTTCAACCTCTGCCCCAAGGAAGTGAAAGGCCTTCGCGCCGACGCGATGATGCTGGTCAACGGCAAGGAAAAGCTCACCCTGCGCTTCGACTGCAAGAAGTGCGAAATGCACGTCATCGGCAAGCTGAAGAAGGGCCGGCAGATCAGCATCCTTCCGGTCGCCCATTGAACCAGAAAACCTCAACATCAGCCACAGAGAACACAGAGAAGGCAAGACCTTCACTGCGCAACGGAACTCACCCGATGGGCGCCACACGAATATCGACAACCGGCTTGGTTTCACTCTGTGATCTCTGTGTCCTCTGTGGCCAATTGCCTTTTCCAGGATGAATCGTCTCATCCTCGCCCCGATGGAGGGCCTCGCCGACGACGTGCTGCGCGCCGTGCTGACCAGCGCCGGCGGCTACGACTGGTGCGTCACCGAATTCGTCCGCGTCACCACCACCGTGCTGCCGCACTCGTGCTTCACGCGCCTTTCCCCCGAGTTGAAAAGCGGCTCGCGCACTGCGAGCGGTACGCCGGTGCGCATTCAGTTGCTCGGCTCCGACCCGACCGTCATGGCCGCCAACGCCGCGCACCTGGCCCTGCTCCACCCGGCCGGCATCGATCTCAATTTCGGCTGCCCGACGCCGCTGGTGAATCGCAATCGCGGCGGTGCGGCGCTGCTCGACGAGCCCGAACTGCTGCAGCGCATCGCCAGCGCCGTCCGCCAGGCGGTGCCGCGCGAGATTCCGGTCACCGCCAAGATGCGCCTCGGCATCGAGGACACCGACCGCGCACTCGACTGCGCCCTGGCGCTGGAAACCGGCGGCATGCAGGAACTGGTGGTGCACGCCCGCACCAAAGCCGACGGCTACAGCCCGCTGGTGCGCTGGGAGTGGATCGCGCGCATCCGCGAGGTCGTGAAATTGCCCGTCATCGCCAACGGCGAGGTGTGGAACGTCGCCGACTATCGCAGCATCTGCGCCGCCACCGGCTGCAGCGATGTGATGCTCGGCCGCGGCGCGGTGGCCGACCCACTGCTGGCGCGGCGGATTCGTGGTGGTGGCGACGGCGTCGAGCAGCAGCCGACCGCCGCCGACTGGCAGGAAATCAGGCGCATGATCGAAATTTTCTGGACGCGGGTACAGGCGAAAGTCACGCCGACGCAGTCGCCCGGCCGCCTCAAGCAGTGGTTGGCCATGCTGCAGCGCAGCTATCCCGAGGCCGTCTTGCTGTACCGCAAGATACGCGAATTGCGCCTGGCGCCGGAGATCAGCGTAGCACTGGAACGCTGCGCGCAAGGGAGCCCGATGCCGTGCGTCGGTATCGAAAGCGCTTCGAGATCGCAATCAACCGTGACGTCTTACCATGACTGCCGCGACAATCGACGTTATGATGCGCGGGGTCAGCTCATAATAAATACAAACTAATTCAAAGTTTGTCCCTTCTCCTGGAGAAAGAAGGGAGCCATCGCTTCGCCCCCCCCCCGACGTGCAGAGATGTTCTGGAGATTCGCCTGGTGCCGGATCTCCACTGATACGGCGCATGGTCGTTACCGTCCATGCGCCCTGACTTTTGTTAACGCCATGAAGGGATGGAAATCAGGCGATGCTGAATCGAACCAAGATTGTGACCCGGCTGGTCGTCGGATTCTCGCTGATGCTGCTCGGCGCCATGGTGCTGGGCTTTCTGGGCACTCGCAGCATTAGCCAACTGTCGGCAATCGGCTCGGACATCTTCCGCTACCCGTTCGCGGTCACCACCGCGGTACTCAACGTGAAAGCCGATGTTCTCGCCGCCCACAAACTGGCGAACGACCTGGTGAGCAAGGCCGGTCCCGCCGAGATCGGCCCGGTGCAGCAAAAGCTGTCCGCGACAACGGCCCGCATCGACCAGAATATGGCGATTGTGCGCGAGCGTTTCCTGGGCAACAAGGCGGTACTGGTCCGCATCGACGCGACATTGGCCGACTGGCATGCCGCCCGCGACGAAACCCTTGCCCTGGCGCGCAGCGGGCGCCGCACCGAGGCGATGGCGCTGAACGACGGGCGCGACGCGCGCCTGGTCGATGTGGTTTTCAAGGAGGTCAGCGACGTCGCCGACTTTTCCGCCGCCAGAGCCGCCGAGCTTGAACAGGCGGCGCTGAATGAACGTGACGCGGCGATGGGGACGATCGCCTTCATGCTGGTCGTGATCCTCATCGGCGGCGCCGTGGTGGCTTTCCTGATCACGCGCAGCGTCCGCAAGTCCTTGCAGGTCGCCGTCGGCGCAGTACATGGCTTGATCGCCGACAGCGCCGACAAGGTGCTCGCCGCACAAGCCGTCGGATCGGGAGACCTGAGCCGGGCGATTGTTGTCTCGGAGCCCCTGAAAATGGATTTCGACAGCCTTCCCAGGGACGAATTGGGTGTCCTGATCAAGACCGCCTGCCACTTGAGCGAGGTTCAATACGCGCTGGACAAGGCCTTTCAGGAAATGACCAAATCCCTGCGGCTGGCGCGCGTAAACGAGACGGCAAGGGATTGGCTGAAAAGCGGGCGCAACGAACTCAATTTCCTGATCCGGGAAGATCAAGGCACGTCCGAAATGGCGGACAAGGTGCTGGCCTTCATGGTCAGTTACCTCAAGGCCGGCGTCGGCGCCCTCTACCTGTTCGATGAATCCGCGGTAAAGCTCTCCCTCACCGCCACCTACGCCCTGACCGGGGACATGAAAACCGGCGAGCAGTTCCGTCTCGGCGAAGGGGTGATCGGGCAGGCCGCGCGGCAACAGAAAGTCATCTGCCTGGCCGATGTGCCGTCAGGCTATCTGCCGATCGGCTCCGCCCTCGGCGAGTCGGCGCCGAAAGTCGTCGCCGCCATTCCACTGCTGCATGGCAACCGCCTGGTCGGCGTGATCGAGATCGGCAGCTTCCGCGACTTCACCGAAACCGAGCTGAAATTTGTCGAACTGGCGAGGGAAACCATCGCCATCGCCATCGATGCCAATCGCGCGCACCTGCGCACGGCCGAACTTCTCGAGCAGACCGAGCAGCAGTCCGAGGAACTGCGGGTGCAGCAGGAGGAACTGCAGCAGAGCAACGAGGAACTCGAAGAGCGGGCGCAGATGCTGGAGCAGCAGCGCGAGAACATCCGCGTGAAGAACCAGGAGATCGAAGCCGGCAGCCAGATCCTGCAGGAGAAGGTGGCGGAACTGGAGCGGGTCAGCACCTACAAGTCGGAATTCCTCGCCAACATGTCGCACGAACTGCGCACGCCGTTGAACAGCCTGATGATTCTCTCCAGCTTGTTGAAACAGAACAAGGACGGCAACCTGACCGAGAGGCAGGTCGAATTTGCCGCCACCATCAATTCCGCCGGGGTTGATCTGCTCAACCTGATCAACGACATACTCGATCTGTCCAAGGTCGAGGCCGGCCAGATGCAGTTCAATTTCGCCGCGCTGCCAGTGCCGGATCTTTGCGATTCCTTGCGCGCCACCTTCGAACCGCTGGCCGAGCAGAAAGGCCTGGCTTTCCGGGTGGAGGCCGATGCCGGTATCCCGGCCATGTTCCAGGGCGACGAGCAGCGGGTGCACCAGATACTCAAGAACCTGCTTTCGAACGCCCTGAAATTCACCGAGCAGGGCCAGGTCAGCCTGCGCATCGCGACGCCATCGGCAGAGGAAAACCCGCTGCCGGTGCCGGCGCTGGCCTTTGTCGTCAGCGATACCGGCATCGGCGTTTCCACCACGGACCAGCAACTGGTGTTCGAGGCTTTCCAGCAGGCGGACGGTTCCATCAGCCGCAGATACGGCGGCACCGGGCTCGGGCTGTCCATCTCGCTTCAGCTTGCGCGCAAGATGCACGGCGAAATTCGCATGAGCAGCGAAGAGGGCAAGGGCAGCGTGTTTACCCTCTACATGCCGCTCACGGCGGCAGCACCCCAGGCCGAGCGAAGGGCCGCGCCCGCCGCCCGATTGCCCACGCCGCCACGGGCAGCGCGACCTTTGCTGGCGACGCCGCCCCGACGCGGAACGGAGAACGCGGAACCGCTGTCCTTTGAGGCACCTCTGCCGGACGATCGCAGCCAGTTGGCGGCAGGTGACAAATGCATCCTGATCATCGAGGACGACCTCAACTTCGCCAGGATTCTGCAGGGCATGGTCAAGGAGCGCGGCTTCGATGCCCTGGTGGCGTCTGACGGCGAGTCCGGCATCGCCATGGCGCGACGCTTTCTGCCGAGTGCCGTCGTGCTCGACGTGATGCTGCCGCATATCGACGGCTGGGGCGTGATGCGCAGCCTCAAGGACGACCCTGCCACCCGACACATCCCGGTCCACTTCATCACCTGCCTGGAAGACCGGCAGAAGGCCATGGCCATGGGTGCCATCGGTTTCGTCACCAAACCCGCCAGCATGGAGCAGCTGAACGAGGTGTTCCAGTTCATCGAAGGCTCGCTGGCGAAGTCGATGAGGAAACTTCTGATCGTCGAGGACAACGAGCACGAGGCGAAAAGCATGGTCGCCCTGCTCGAGGAAAGCGGCGTCGAGATTGCGGTGGCGGCGTCGGGCCAGGCAGCCATCGCCCTGCTCTCCTCCCAGCCCTTTGATTGCATGGTGCTCGACCTGGGTCTTTCCGACATGTCCGGCTTCGATCTTCTCGAATATATCCAGAAGATGGAAGGGGCGCGGCGGATCCCGGTCATCATCCACTCCGGCCGCGAACTGACCCACGAGGACGAGCGCAAGCTGCGCCGTTACGCCGAGAGCATCATCATCAAGGGCGCCAAGAGTCCGGAGCGGCTGCTCAACGAAGTCACCCTGTTCCTCCACCTGGTGGAGAGCAATCTCCATCCGAACAAGCAGCGCATGATCCGTACCGCCATCGACAAGGAGGCGATGCTGGAAGGCAGGAAGGTGCTGCTGGTGGACGACGACATGCGCAACATCTTCTCCCTGTCCAGCGTCCTGGCGGAGAAGAACATGGTGGTGATCGAGGCCGAAAACGGCAAGGAGGCGCTCGCCCGACTGGAACAGCATGACGACATCGGCATCATCCTGATGGACATCATGATGCCGGAAATGGACGGCTACACCGCCATGCGCGAAATTCGCAGGAACCCCCGCCTGGTGAATATTCCGATCATCGCGATGACCGCCAAGGCCTTGCGCGGCGATCAGGAGAAGTGCATGGCGGCGGGCGCGAGCGACTACATTGCCAAGCCGATCGATGTCGACAAGCTGTTGTCGCTGATTCGCGTCTGGATCTTCCAGCACGTATGAAATCCGGCGACGTCGAAGACGTGGAAATCCGGCTCCTGCTGGAAGGGGTGCAGGAGATCTACGGCTACGACTTCCGCGACTACGCCGATGCCTCGATCAAGCGCCGCCTGACCCACTGGCTGGCCGAGTCGGAATTCGACACCTTCTCGCAGGCCCAGTCGCGGCTGCTGCGCGAGCGCAGCGTGTTCGAATCGCTGTTGCGCGGCATCACCGTCAATGTCACCGAAATGTTCCGCGACCCGGCATTTTTCAGGGCGGTGCGGGAACAGGTGGTGCCCTTTCTCAAGACCTATCCCTTCGTCAAGATCTGGCATGCCGGCTGCGCCACGGGCGAGGAGGCCTATTCCATGGCGATCCTGCTGAACGAGGAGGGCATGGCCGGACGCTACCGCATGTACGCCACCGACATCAACGAGGCAGTGCTGCAGAAGGCCGCCGAGGGCGTGATGCCGATCACCGAAATGCAGCGCTTCACCCGCAACTACCAGAAGAGCGGCGGCAGCGTCTCCTTCGCCGACTACTACACCGCCCGCTACGATCGTGCCATCCTGTCGGCCGCCTTGAAGAAGGACATCGTCTTCGCGCCGCACAATCTGGCGGTCGACGGTGAGTTCGGCGAAATGAACATGGTCCTGTGCCGCAACGTCATGATCTACTTCAAGCCTCCCCTCAAGGAGCGCTGCCTGCAGCTTTTCGACAGCAGCCTGTTGGCGGGGGGATTTCTCTGCCTCGGCCTCAAGGAAAGCCTGGAGAAAAAGCAGATCGGGGCACGCTACGAGGAACTGGCGGCTCCCCTGCGCATCTACAGAAAGCACTATGGCTAGCACCTTCCAGGCCGTAGTGATAGGCGTCTCCACCGGCGGCTTGCAGGCCCTGCAAAAATTGCTCGGCCAGTTGCCGGCTGATTTCCCGCTGCCGATCCTGATCGTTCAGCACGTTCGCCCGGATGCGGGAAGCAGCCTGGCGAAACTGCTCGACGAGCGCTGCGCCCTGCGGGTCAAGGAGGCCGACGAGCAGGACGAAATCCTTCCCGGCACGGTTTACATTGCACCTCCCAACTACCACCTGCTGGTGGAGCGGGCGGGCTTCCTGTCGCTTTCCGCGGACCCTTACGTGAGCTTTGCCCGCCCCTCGATCGATGTCCTGTTCGAGTCGGCGGCCGAAGTCTTCGGGCCGGACCTGATCGGCGTGGTCCTCACCGGAGCGAATTTCGACGGCAGCCGGGGATTGCAGGCCATCAAGCAACAAGGCGGCACCGCCATCGTCCAGGACCCGGCCGACGCCGAGGCGCGACAAATGCCGCAGGCCGCAATTGCGGCAACCGCCGCAACCGGCGTAGACTATGTGGTTGCCTTGGATGGCATGGCCGCCCTGCTGCAGAAGCTGGCACCGAGACGCGCCACACTGCCGCACATCACGAGGGGGCGAAATGCTTGAGAAGGTGGCGCTGCTGCTGGTCGATGACCGCCCGGAAAACCTGGTGGCGCTGGAAGCAGTCCTCGGCAACCAGGAACTCAACCTGGTAACCGCCGCGTCGGGCAACGATGCCCTGCGCCATACCCTGAAGCAGGATTTTGCGCTGGTGCTGCTCGACGTGCAGATGCCGGGCATGGACGGCTTCGAGACGGCCGAACTGATGCGCTCGAATCCCAAGACGCGGCACCTGCCGATCATCTTCGTCACCGCGGGGATGAAGGATATCCAGCTGCAATTCAAGGGTTACGAACTCGGTGCCGTCGATTACCTGATCAAGCCCTTCGAACCCCACATCCTGCAGAGCAAGGTAAAGGTCTTTTGCGACCTTTACCGTCAGCGCCATCAGCTCGAATCCCATCAACTTCTGTTGGAATCCAGGATCAAGGAAAGGGTCGCCGAACTGAGAGAAAGCGAGGAACGCTTCCGCATGCTGGCGACCCACGCCCCGGTCGGTATCTACCAGATCGACAGCGAGGGTTATTGCCATTTCGTGAATCCCCGCTGGTGCGAGATCGCCGGTCTTTCCGTCGATGAAGCCGCCGGACAGGGGTGGACCCGGACGATACATCCAGATGACAGGGATGCCGTCGCCTCGATCTGGCAGAAAGCCCTGTCGCCCGGCGGCGAATGGTCGATGGACTACCGCTTTCTGAGGGCCGATGGAAGAGTTGTCTGGGTCAGCGGCAATGCCGTCGCCATGCACAACGACAAGGGAGAAGTCACCGGGTATCTCGGCAACATTCTTGAAATCACCGTGCGCAAGCGCCGCGAGCAGCGGCAGCGCACACGCAGCACGGTCACCGGGCGGCTTGCCGAGGATTGCACGTTGGCGGAAATACTCCATCTGATTGCCGAAGGCGCGGAGCGGCAGGCCCACGGTATGAGTTGCTCCATCCTGCTGCTGGATCAACCCCACGAGCAACTGATTTATGGCGCAGCGCCGAGCCTGCCGCATCGCGTCAGCAGCGCAAGAATGTCCATCGCCGACAGTTCCCGCGCCAGTTGCGCGGCGACGGCGAATCACGGCAAGCGCCTGATCGTCGATGACATCCGCGCCGATCGCGCCTGCGACGATTGCCGGCCGCCCTCGGCGGCCGACGAGCAGGTGTCGTGCTGGTCGGAGCCGATCCTGGCGATGAACGGCGACGTGCTTGGCGTCTTTGCCTTTTGCTGGGAGCAGCCGGCCGCCCCGGATGCCGCGGATATCGAACTGATGCACGAAGCGGCCCAACTGGCCGGACTCGCGATCGAGCGCAAGCGCACCGAAAACGAACTGCAAATCGCCGCCTCGGTGCACCAGGCGATCAGCGAGGCGATCACGGTAACGGATGCCAACAACCGAATTATCGCCATCAATCCGGCGTTCACCCAGGTGACCGGCTATGCGCCGCACGAAGCCATCGGCCGGCACGCCAACCTGCTCAAAAGCGGACGTCATGATCTGCCCTTCTATCAGGCGATGTGGCATGCGCTGGACACCACCGGCCGCTGGCAGGGTGAGATCTGGAATCGCCGCAAGTGCGGCGATGTCTACCCGGAGTGGCTGTCGATCAACACCATCTACGACGGCGACGGAAAAGTGCTGCGGCGTATCGCGATGTTTTCCGACATCACGGAAAAAAAGCGCACCGAGGAAACCATCTGGCGCCAGGCCAACTACGATTCCCTGACCGAATTGCCCAATCGCCGCCTGTTCCGCGACCGCCTGCAGCAGGAAGTCCTCAAGGCGGAACGCGGCGGCCTGCATGTCGCGCTGCTGTTCGTCGACCTCGACCGCTTCAAGGAAGTGAACGACAGCCTCGGCCACCATACCGGCGATCTCCTGCTGATCGAGGCGGCGCGCCGCGTCTGCGAATGCGTGCGCACCACCGATACGGTAGCGCGTCTCGGCGGCGACGAATTCACGGTCATCATGTCCGACCTGGCCGACACCGACCGCGTCGGCGAGGTCGCCCAGGCCATGCTGCAGACACTGGCCGCGCCCTTCGCGCTCGGGCCCGAGGCGGTCTATGTTTCCGCCAGCATCGGCATCACGATTTACCCGAACGACGCGGACGACGTCGAATCCCTGCTGAAGAATGCCGACCAGGCCATGTACGCGGCCAAGGAGCAGGGCCGCAACCGCTTCAGCTATTTCACCGCGTCGATGCAGGCGACCGCACAAACACGGCTGCTGCTCAGCAATGACTTGCGCAATGCCATCGCCGCCGGCCAGCTCGAAGTGCATTTGCAGCCGATCGTGGAACTGGCCACGGGTCGCATCATCAAGGCCGAAGCGCTGCTGCGCTGGCGCCACCCCACGTACGGCATGGTCGCGCCGGCGCGGTTCATTCCGATTGCCGAGGAGATCGGCCTCATCAACGAGATCGGCGACTGGGTGTTCAAGGAATCGGCGCGCACGGCCAAGCGCTGGTACGACGCGGGATTGCTCAAGCCGACCGATGACGGGCTGATCCAGATCAGCATCAACAAATCGCCGCGCCAGTTCTTTTCCGGCAACACGCAGGAGACCTGGATTGATTACCTGAAGGAGATCGGCCTGCCGGCCAGATGCATCGCCATCGAAATTACCGAGGGCGTGCTGCTCGACGACCGGCCAGAAGTCGCGGCAAAACTGCTGCAATTCCGCGCCGCCGGTTTTCGGGTTTCACTCGACGATTTCGGCACCGGCTACTCGGCGATGTCCTACCTGAAAAAGTTCCCCCTCGACTTCCTCAAGGTCGACCAGACCTTTGTCCGCGACATGGCCACCGATCGCGGCGACCAGGCCATCGTCGAGGCCATCATCGTCATGGCCCACAAGCTCGGCCTCAAGGTGATCGCCGAGGGCGTCGAGACCGCGGAACAACGCGAGCTGTTGCAAGCGGCAGGCTGCGACTACGGCCAGGGCTACCTGTTCGCCATGCCTATGCCCGCCGCCGAAATGCTGCTGGCGAACTGAGCGCAGCATCGCGTCACCGTGCAGTCATTGGCCTGGCTTGCCGCGGCGGCGCCGGGTGGCGCAGGGAATCGAGTGCGCTGGTGACGTCGAAATGGATGACGGCGTCGAACTGCGCGGACAGCGAGGCGTAGAAATAATGGTCCTTGCGCTCGGTGCGCGGCAGGTAGATGACCCCGACCGCGCGCTCAAGTCGCCGCGCCGCATACTCCGCGGCGAGCGCCGGCGCACCGCGGAAGATCAGCAGAGAGGCTGGCGACCCGCGACGATGCAGAAGTCCGTGCCAGCTCTCGCGCAGGGCCGGCCTCAGGCGCGAGACGCGGTCGCGTGCGCCCCATTCCGGCGCCGCACGCACCCGGCCGCGCCAGGTGGACAACCCGACCAGCACCGCCTGCTGGCCATGGCGCTCGCGCATCAATTGTCCGAGACTGAGTTCGCCGCCGAGTGCCTGGTCGGTGCCGCGCGCGTCGCCCTGGTGCAGGTTGTGGCCCCAGACCACGATGCGACCCTGCGGCCCGAGGCGCTCCAGCACGTGGTCGATGGTGCCGGCCATATGATGTTCGCGCAGGTTCCACGAGCCCACGCTTTCTCCCCGGTATAGCGCCCGGTAGTAGCTTTCGCCGTTGCTCACCACCCGCGCGCTCTGCCAGGCGAGAAAGTCATCCTCGTCGACTGACGCAACCGGCATTTCCGCCAGTTGCGCCGCCGCTCCCTCGGCACAGGAAGGGGCGCGGCCGGCCACGACCTCGCGCCCGTAGAGCATGGGATCGGGCAGGTAGTTGTCGAAGCAGACAGTGCGTTTGCGGGCCACGGCAGCGGCGTCGATCGAGCGTCGCGCGAGGTGGCGCACGACGGCATCGGCCGACTCGGGAACGCTGTAGAGGTCCATGCCATACAGCCGCACCGGCGCCATGCCCGGAGCGCGAACGCGGTTGATGGCGCGCAGGATTTCAACGAAGTCGCGGATTTCGCGGTTGCGCGTCGGCCAGTCGGGAAATCGCGCAAAGCTGCCCAGTGCGGCAGCGGCATCGGCGTCGCGGCCCTCGCCGCGAATGTAGGTATCGAGCCGCCGCACCAGTTCCCACGGCGCCTCCAGCACCACCGCGCCGAAGCCCTGCTCCTCGATCAGGCGGCGCGTGATGCGCACCCGCTCCCGATAAAACTCCCGGCTGCCGTGGGTCGATTCGCCGAGCATCACCACGCGCGCGCCGGCCGTCATTGCCAGCAGCGCGTCGTAGTCCCGATCGCTGCCGGTCAACGGCTGGTTTGCAACACAGGACCATGCCGACAGGCTCCAGGCCAGCCAGGCCAGCCTGATAAGCCGGCGCCGCATCTGTGCCGCCTAAGTGCTGGCCATGGCCCGCGAGCGCAGCGCCAGCCACGCCAGCAGCAGGCCGGCAGCGACCCAGGCGACCCCCGGCAACCAGACCAGCATGGCGCCGACAGCGGGATCCTTGTTCAACTGCGCGGCCACCAGCGCCATGCGTGTGAAGGTGGCGATCGCCAGCAGGGCGAACAGGCCGCCGGTGGCCGCGCCTTCGCGACCGACATGGCCGATCGCAATTGCCGCCGTCATCGCGCTCATCAACACCGCAGCCCAGGCGCCGCCAGCGAGGAACTGCGTCGCCAGCAGAAATTCCAGCGAGGGCGCGGCGGCGGCCAGCGCCGAGGCGAACGCACCGAGCACGGCGCCCGCGGCCATGACGACGGTGCCGCCAAAACGTTGGTTGGCGCGGCAGGCCGGAAAGATCAGCAGGTTGAAGCCGACCCAGAACACCGGCATGAGAGTGTCGAGCTCGGCCGGTTTGGCGAAGCGCAGGTAGAACGGCGCCGAGTTGAGCGCGAAATGCGCCTGGAAGCCCAGACCAAGCAGCGCCACGGCGCCAAAGAAGAGCACGACGTCCGCGTTCACCGGCTTCTTGACGGGTTTGGCTGAGGTCGACTCGGCCAGCGGTGCAACCGCCGCCGCGGCGAGATGCTTCTCGGCCCAGAGCATGGCGCTGACGGCGGCGATCAAGGCGATCGAGGATAGTGCAAAAGGCAACCGCGGATCGACGCCGCGCAGGCTCACCGTCAGGTAGGGCGCGCTGGCGCCGGCGATGCCCATGCCGAGCAGCGTCAGCGTCGACACCCAGGGCAGTTTCGGCGTCGGCACGTATTTGCCCAGCATCATCATGGGTGGCGCGCGCAGAGCCGAGGACGTCATGGCCCAGATCGCGATCAGCGCCAGGAACAGCAGCGGCGGGCCCGCCGGGGCGGCCAGCGGCAATAGCAGGAAGGCGACGCAGGAAATCGCCGTGAGCACCACCAGCAAGCTTCCGAGCCGGCCCAGCGTACGCGACACCCGGTCGGCGGCGACGCCGATGGAGAAATCCATGAGCGTGAAAATCGCCTGGTCGGCCATCAGGATGTAGATGACCCACTTCTTCTCGATGCCGGCCTGCGCCGCGAGCTGCGGTAGGTAGATGACATACACCGTCCAGCAGGTGACGAAGAGGAACTGGACTGCGGCAAAGTAGATGCCGACGCGCGTCATGGTCTGCTACGCGGCAACCGACTGCGGCGCCGGAGCATTCCGCTCGCAATGATCGGCGATGGCCGTTGCCAGACGCGGCACCAAGGCCTCGGGAAAGTCGTGGCCCATGCCGTCGATCACCAGCAGCGATGCGCCGGGGATGTTCTGTGCCGTGTCGCGACCGGCGGCCAGCGGCACCAGCGGATCGGCGGCGCCATGGATCACCAGCGTCGGCACGTCAATGGTGCGCAACAGCTTGCGCCGGTCGCCGGAGGCGATGATGGCCAGCAACTGACGCGCAACGCCTGCCGGATCGTAGGAGCGGCGCACGCTCTTGCCGATGCGACTGCGCAATTCCTCGCGCGTCGAGGGATAGCCGGGGCTGCCGATTACGCCGAACATCTCGACCAGGTGCTCGATCACCGAGTCGGGGTCCTTCGGGTCGGCCGGTCGCGCCAGCAGCACCTTGCGCGCCGGCCTAGTCGGCTTCGAAACTTTCCGGTTGCCCGAGGTGGACATGATTGAAGTAAGGCTCAGCACGCGCCGCGGAAATTTCGCCGCCAGCACCTGCGCGATCATGCCGCCCATCGAGGCGCCGACGATGTGGGCGCGCTCCAGCCCAAGGCGGTCCATCAGGCCGACAGCATCGCCGGCCATGTCTTGCAGCGTATAGGGCGTGCGCACTGGCAGGCCGAGCGCGGCAGCTGCCATGGCCAGCAGCAGATTGGCGCGCTTCTTTCCCGGCGCTCGCCCGGATAGGCCGCAATCGCGATTGTCGAAGCGGATCACGCGATAGCCGCGCGCCACCAGTCCATGGCAGAAGTCGTCGGGCCAGCCGGTCAACTGCATGCCGAGCCCCATGATGAGGAGAATAGTCGGCTGCGACGGATCGCCGAGCGATTCGTATTCGATGTGCAGGGGCTGACCGGTCATCGTTCAGTGCACCGCCGCGCGGGTGGCGGCCTTGCGCCGCGTCACCTTTGGCACCTTCGACACTGTGGCGACGAGCTTGCGGCGCGCCGTCCGCACCGCAACCGGCCGCGGCTTGCGCCTTGCGGGAGGATGCACCAGCGCCAGGTATTCCTGAAAGCTGTCGCGCAGGCAATGGGCAAAGACGCCGGGATCCGGCACCTGCTCGTAGCAGGCAGTGAATGAGATGACGATCATGTCGTTGTAACTGGTCACCGAAAACACCAGCCCCATGCCGTCGGAAATCGGCATGATGGCCGATACGTAAGTCAGGCGGGCGCCCTGCAGATAGAGCGGCACCTGCGGGCCGGGCACGTTGGTGATGGCGCAGTTGGCCAGCGGCGCCCAGTCGCCGAGCAGGGCCGACGCCGAGCGCAGCATCTTGCTGGTGGCGGCAATCGCGGCGGAAGGTGCGTGTTCCGCGAGGTCGATCAGCTCGCGCGCACTGACGGCCTGCGCCATGACGGTCGAGGACGAAATGGTGGCATGGATGACGGCCAGCCGTTCCACCGGGTCGAGGATATCAGTGCCAAGGCCGAGGCGCACCCAGGCAAATTTCGCCTGCCCCGCCGCGTCGGGCCCACTGCGCACGCCCACCGGCGTCGCCGCGACCAGGCTCTCCGCGGGCAACTCACCCTGCGTGTCGAGGTAGCGCCGCAAGCCGCCGGCACAAACCGCGAGCACCACGTCATTGACCGTCGCGCCGTCGACCAGACCGCGAATGGCTTTGAAATCCTGCAGCGCAAAGCGGCGCGTCTCGAACACCCGGTGCGGCGACACCTCGCTGTTGAAGCGCGTCAGGGGAAACTCCTGCGGCTCGCCGAGAAACTCCCCGACCAGGGTTTTCGTAGCCGACTTCAGCGTTGTCCAGCTGCGGCGCACCGGCTGTGCCATGCGCAGCGGAAAGGTGGCCAGATTCAGACTGGCACGAAAGAGCAGGCCAAAACTTCCCGGCGCCGACTCGGGAAACCAGGGCGCCGGCGGCGCCGGCGGCGGCGAGTCGGGCGAGATGTCGTGCAGCAGCGTGGTGATCTCGTTGTTGCGGCTGACATCGATCGCGGCATGATGGATTTTCAGCAACACGGCGAAACTGCCCAGCGGCAGATCGAGAAAACTGTCCAGCCCTTCGATCACATACATTTCCCATAGCGGACGCTGCAGATCGAGCGGCCGGGCGTGAATGCGCGAGGCCTGGATGCAGAACTGGCGCCAGTCGCCGGGCTTGGGCAGGGCGATGTGGCGAACGTGATATTCGATATCGAAATTCTCGTCCTCGACCCAGTAGGGATAGTCGAGATCCAGCGGCACGCGCTGGATCTTCTGGCGAAAGATCGGCAGTTGGCCAAGGCGGCTCTCGACATGCGCCCGGATCTGCTTGAAGCGCACCATGCCGCCTGGCGCGGTGGACTGATCGTAGATGTGCAGCAACGTAACATTGGAGTTGGCGTGGGCGCTGTCCGAATAGATATAAGCGGCATCGTGTTCGCTCAGTTGTCGCATGCAATTCCTTTCACGCTAAAACCTCTTTGGCCACAGAGGACACAGAGTTCACAGAGGAAAACCCGGCCATGCCGTCTCTGTGTTCTCTGTGTCCTCTGTGGCTGGATTCAAGGGTTTTGTTTCAATTGGCGGGAGAGTGCGGGTCGACCCGCGACGCACCCGAGGTCATGTGCCAGACGCGGCCAAGCATGCGCAGCGGGTGAAACGGCTGCCAGTCGTTTTCCGGCTGTGCCAGACGATCGGCGACGATAGCCAGCACGATACCATTGAAGCCCAGCCCGAGATGGCTGCCGGGCACCTGGATGTTTTCATGGAAGGCCGGGTCGCCGTCGATGGTGGCCTCCTGCGGCGGCACCACGCCATCGCCCAGCGAGTATAGGCAACTGGTCGGAACCGACAGGCGACGTTGCTCGCGCAGCGTCTTGGCGCGGGGCTGCATGACATGCGCCGCGGCGCCGAGGCGATGTGACACCAGCCGGTAGAGCGCTTTCACGGCGGGAGGCGACTGGCTGCCGGCGGCATCGACGCTGACCGGACTGCCCAGGGTGATGATCGAACGCACGCATTCGAGCGTGCTCTCGGCGCCGTAGAGCGAAAATACGCCACCCAGGCTCCAGCCGACCAGGCTCACCTTGCGTCCGGCGGAGTGGTGCAGATAACGGATTTTTTGCGGCAGGGCGCTGGCGTGCTTGCTGCGAAAACCCAGATTGCGCCCCAGCCCCCATGTGTGCACGTCGTAACCCTTGCTCTGCAAAAACAGCTTGAGCGCGATCAGCGACTTTTCGTCCGCCATGAAGCCGGGCAACAACAACACCGGATGTCCGTCGCCGCGCGGCGCCTGCAGCAGCAGCGGCAGCGAGGCCGGCAGCAGCGCCATTTCGAGCAGGGCGCGAGGTTCCAGGATCGAATACAGCGCGCGGGGCGACCCGACGTGGGCATGGCGGACGACGGCGCGGCGTTGGGGCATGGCAAGCGCTCCGGTCATTTTGCGATCGCAACTACGGGGGGGCGCCTGAGCCTGGCGCGACTTGCCGCGGGCTTCGCCGCCGCGGCTTTGCGCGGTGCTCTTGCCGGCTTCTGCATGACCTGCTTCATCTCCTCGAAGGCATCGAGGAAATCGTCTGCCAGGTGGCGCACGTCAGGCACCGCGCAACGGGCGACGACGAAGCCGAGACAGAGCTTGCCGGCGTAGCTCATCAGCGTGATGTTGAGGCCGATCCCGTGCTCGACGATCGACAGCGGCCAGTAGCCGGTCATGCGCAAGCCATTGACATAAAGCGGCACGGTCGGGCCGGGCACGTTGGAAATCAGCACGTTGGCCAGTATCGGCAGCGTATCGACGACGCGACTGCGGCCGTACACGGACGCCAGCGCACCGAGCAGCCAGGGCACGCCGATCAGGGGAATGTCGGTGGGGATTACCGACTTGGCGCTGCGTGCCACTGCCTTGGTGGCGCCCGCGGAGTCGCGAATCGCCCGTAGGCGCTTGACCGGGTCGGCGACGTTGGTGGCCAGGCTGACCAGGCTCAGCGTGGCCTGGGTGCGCATCTCGGTGTTGCCCTGCTCGCGCAGCGAGATGGGCATCGAGGCAATCAGCGATTTGCGCGGGATCGAGCCGCTGCGCTTCAGGTAGCGGCGCAGGGCGCCGCTGCACAGGGCAAGGACAACGTCATTGACGGTCGCGTCATTCGCGGCGGCAATCGCCTTCAGTTCGTCGCGCGGCACGGTGGCCGTAGCAAATCCGCGCGCGGGGGTGATCGCGACGTTGAATGCCGTGCGCGGGCCGAAAGAGACTGAGCGGCGCAGCTCACCAAGATCAACCGCCTGCTCGCTTCCCGCCTTGCCGCGCGCCCGGCCGGCGGAACTCTTGACCGAATTGCCGACAATCGCGGCGAGGGTTCGCACCACACCGGGCAGTTCGCGTACCAGCTTGACGTACTGCGCGGCATCGTGGCGAAACGCGGCCGCCGCCAGCGCCAGCGTTCCCGGTTTGCCAGCGGCCGCTGTTGTGTCGGCTGCAACCAGCTGCGCCTTGCGCTTCCGCGCCGGCACGACATCGGGCGTGGTATCGAACAGCGCCCCGGCCAGCGCCACGCCGGCCTGGCCGTCGAGCATGGCGTGGTGAATCTTGAAGTAATACGCCTTGTCGCCGCTGGCGAGTCCCTCCAGTACATACAGCATCCACAAGGGGCGTGAGCGGTCGAGCAGCTCGGCATGCAGGTCGGCGACCACCGCCTCAAGTTGCGCCCAGGTGCCCGGCTTGGGAATGCGGACGCGGCGAATATGCTGGTCAAGATCGATCTCGTCCTGTAGCCAGACCGGATTCGCCACTTGCAGCGGCAGACCCGCCAGACGCCGGCGCAGCACCGGCACCATGCGGCTTGCCATCATGTGCCGGACGCTGGCAAAGAAGTCGCCCCTGAAACCGGCCGGTGTCTCGAAAAGATGCAGCGAGCCGACATGCATCGGCGTCGCCGCAGTTTCGAGGTTGAGAAAAGCGCCATCGACACCGCTCAGGGTTTCGATCCCTGATTCCTTCGGATTCCTTCTACTCATGCACTCCCCTTCGACAGCGCCCAGTATCCGCCCAAGGCCGACCGGAAACAAATTCCTACCCATCGGTAGAATAGTTTCTACCGCCCAGTATAATCGTCGCCTGGTCCCATCCCTCGTCGCCCGGCAAACCTTTTACAACACTCCCCGATGCCCGCCATCCGCAACGCCATCAAAGCCGCCGCGCCCGCCGCCAGCCGACCTGCCGAAACGCAGGCCTGCATCGACAAGCGCGAGCGCATCCTGGCGGTCGCCGAAGACCTGTTCTACCGGCACGGCTTTGCCGGCACCACGGTGGACATGATCTGCGAAGAGATCGGCGTCACCAAACCTTTCGTCTATTACTATTTCCATGACAAGCATGCGATCGTCGAAACCCTGGCCTGGCGGGCTTCCGTCGCCTGCCTGTCGACCATGAAGTTTCCGGCCGGCGACGATCGGCCGGCTCATCTCAAGCTGGCCGAGGGTCTGCAGCGCTGGGTTGCCGCCAGCGTCACGCATTTCCGCGCCAGTGCGCTGGCATTTCGCGTAACCGCGTCGCTGCGCCCGGAATTCCGCGCCGAACTGCGCAATCTCGCCAACGACTTCTATGCCGACCTCGGCGCCCTGATGGAAGAAGGCCGGCGCCAGGGCACGCTGTCCTTCGAGGACACCACGGTCACCACGATGGCCATGGGCGGCGCGGTGGGCTTCATGTACACCTGGTATCGCCCGGAAGGACGTCTACCGCCGGATGAACTCGTCAGCCGGCTGACCGCCACGCTGTGCCAGATGATCGGCCTGCGGCCTGCCCCATCCCCTGCTGCACAGCCGGCCAAAGCGCGCAGGAAAATCCAACCACGGAGGACCCCCCAATGAAACAATTCCGCGACCGTACGGCGGTCATCACCGGCGCTGCCAGCGGCATCGGCCTCGAACTGGCGCGACGTGCCGCTGCCGAAGGCATGCAACTGGTGCTGGCCGATATCGAATACGCCCGGCTGGAGACTGCCGCGGCAACACTGGGCCTGCCCGCCGAGCGCCTACTGCTGCAGAAAACCGACGTCAGCCGCGAAGATGAAATCGCCGTACTCGCCGCCGCCGCCTTCTCCCGCTTCGGCGCCGTGCATCTGCTGTGCAACAACGCTGGCGTCGGCCTCACCCGCGTCACCTGGGAGCACAGCACGGCCGACTGGGAATGGGTGCTCGGCGTCAATCTCTGGAGCGTGATCCACGGCATCCACCACTTCCTGCCGCAGATGCTGGCGCAGGGCGACGAAGGCCACATCGTCAATACCTCATCGGTCGCCGGACTCCTGTCCACACCGGGCATGGCGGCCTACAACGTCAGCAAGCACGGCGTGGTGACGCTGTCCGAGACGCTCTACGGCGAATTGCTGGCGGCCAAGGCAAAAGTGGGCGTCTCGGTGCTGTGCCCGGCCTGGGTGCCGACCGGCATCCATGAATCCTCGCGCAACCGGCAAGATCGCTACGGCAGCGCCGCGCCCACCGCCGGCCTTTCCGCCGCCTACGAGGAGCGCATGGGGCAGGCGGTGAAGTCAGGCCGCCTCACCGCCACCGACATGGCCAGCGCCGTGTTCGATGCCGTCGGCGAGGGACGCTTCTATGTCATCCCCCACCGCAAGATCAACAACGCCATCCAGTTGCGCATGGATGACATCATGAACCAGCGCAATCCTACGCCGCTGGCATAACAACAAAGGAATCCCCCGATGAAAGCCCTGATGTGCGAAGCCTATGGTCCGATCGACACCCTCGTCGTCAAGGACGTCCCCTCCCCCCTGCCCGGCCCCAGACAACTGCTGATCGAAGTCAGGGCCGCCGCCGTCAACTTCCCCGATGCGCTGATGGTGCAGGGCCTCTACCAGGTCAAGCCGCCGCTGCCCTTCACGCCGGGCGCCGAGATTTCCGGCATCGTCAAGGCCGTCGGCAGCGAGGTGAAGCACTACCAGCCGGGCGACCGGGTGATCGCCCTGACCAGTACCGGCGGCTTCGCCGAGGAATGCCTGGCCGACATGGCGCGCGTCATGCCGCTTGCAGCCGGCATGGATTTCGAAACCGGCGCCGCACTGGTGCTGACCTACGGCACCTCGCTGCACGGCCTCAAGGATTGCGGCCACCTGCAGGCCGGCGAAACCCTGGTGGTACTCGGCGCCGCGGGCGGTGTCGGCATCTCGGCGATCGAGATCGGCAAGGCCATGGGCGCGCGGGTGATAGCCGCCGCCTCGACGGACGACAAGCTGGAGCTGTGCAAGAAAGTCGGCGCTGACGACACGGTGAATTACAGCATTGAAAATCTCAAGGACCGCATCAACGAACTCACCGCGGGCAAAGGCGCCGACGTTGTGTACGACCCGGTCGGCGGGCCCTATACCGAGCCGGCGCTGCGCGCCCTGGCCTGGCACGGACGGCTGCTGGTGATCGGCTTCGCCGCCGGCGACATCCCGAAGATTCCGCTCAACCTGGCGCTGCTCAAGGAGCGCTCGATCATCGGCGTGTATTGGGGCGATTCGACCCGGCACGATCCGGTCGGCCACCTCGCCAATCTGCACCAACTCCATGAATGGTTCGCCGCCGGCACCATCCACCCGGTGGTCAGCGAGCGCTTCCCGCTCGCTGAAGCCAAGGATGCGATCGCCAAGATCGCCAACCGTCAGGTCAAGGGCAAGATCGTCGTTTTACCCAATAGCTAAACCAACTTAAAACCTATTTGCCACAGAGGACACAGAGGTCACAGAGGAAACCCTCCTTCTGCTTTTCTCTGTGCTCTCTGTGTCCTCTGTGGCTAATGGTTTGGCCTTCTATTTCAACAAGGAAACGTATGGAACAGCGCACGCAGTTTTACATCGACGGCCAATGGGTTGCCCCGGCCGGCACGGGCAACATCGAGGTTTTCTCGCCCACCGACGGCGCCCTGCTGGCGACCATCCCGCAAGGCCACGCCGCCGACGCCAACGCGGCCGTGATGGCGGCGCGAGGCGCCTTCGCCGCCTGGAGCACGACACCGGCCGCCGAGCGCGCCGCGTATCTCAAGAAGATTCAGGAAGGCCTCAAGGCCCGCAGCGATGAAATCGCCAGGACCATCACGCTGGAAATGGGCATGCCCTACAAGCTGTCGCAGCGCATCCAGGTCGGCTCGCCGACTGCCAGCTTCGGCATGTACTCGAAAATGCTGGCCGACTTTCCCTTCGAGGAACGCGTCGGCAATTCGAAGGTGCTGCGCGAAGCGGTCGGCGTCGTGGTCGCCATCACGCCGTGGAACTATCCGTTGCACCAGATCGCCGCCAAAGTCGCCGCCGCGCTGGCGGCAGGCTGCAGCGTGGTGCTGAAGCCCTCCGAGGTCGCGCCGCTGAACGCCTTCCTGCTGGCCGAAATCATCCATGACGCCGGCATGCCGGCCGGCGTCTTCAACCTCGTCACCGGCTACGGCCCGGTGATCGGCGAAGCCCTGGTGACGCACCCGGAAGTGGACATGGTGTCCTTCACCGGCTCGACCCGCGCCGGCACGCGCGTCTCCGAACTGGCCTCGGCCACGGTCAAGCGCGTCGCACTGGAACTCGGCGGCAAGTCGGCGGCGATCATTCTCGACGACGCCGACTTTGCGGTCGCGGTCAAGGGCGTGGTCGGCAACTGCTTCCTCAACTCGGGCCAGACTTGCACCGCCCACACCCGCATGCTGGTGCCCGCCGCGCGCTATGCGGAAGCCGCGCAGATTGCCGTCGAAGCGGCCCAGGCCTACCGTCCCGGCGACCCCATGGCCGAAGGCACCACGCTCGGCCCACTGGCTTCGAAGATGCAGCAGGACCGCGTCCGCGAGTACATCGCCAAGGGCATCGCCGAAGGCTGCGAGCTGCTGACCGGTGGCGCCGAACTGCCCGCGGGCGTCAACCCGGACGGCTACTACGTCGCGCCGACCATCTTCGGCAAGGTCAAGCCGGACACCACCATCGCCCAGGAAGAAATCTTCGGCCCGGTGCTATCGATCATCACCTACACCGACGAAGACGATGCCGTGCGCATTGCCAACGGCACCGTCTATGGCCTCGCCGGCGGCGTCTGGTCGGCCAGCGACGAACACGCCGAGCAAGTCGCCCGCCGCCTGCGCACCGGCCAGGTCGAGATCAACGGCGGCCCCTTTAACCTCTACGCGCCCTTCGGCGGCTACAAGCAGTCCGGCAACGGCCGCGAACTGGGCAAGTACGGCCTGGAGGATTTCCTCGAATACAAGGCCATGCAGTTCAAGCCGGCGCCGAAAGCATAGGCTGGCCGTCGTCGGCCGCCGATGCGACGCAAGAAGGGCGCCGCGCGAGCTGCGCCCCGTGGTCGGCGAGCACTTCTCCCTTTCCGCGGCAAAGGATGCGTTTGCCCTGGCGTCCGGCATGTGGGCGCGGCAACAGGTAAAATACAAATCAACGGATCGGCAAAAGATTCTTTGCGCCGGGTTTGCGGTTGGTTTGGTGGATTTTTCTCGGAAGGGTACGGTAAGTCATGAAATTACTTTTTGTGGTTTTTGCGATGCTGTGTACCAGCGTCGCCTGGAGCGCCGACCCGGCCGTGGTGGTGCTTAAGGGCGAGGTCCTCGAAGTCAACGAAGTCGGGGCTTATACCTATGTGCGTCTCAAGACCGTGAATGGAGAACTCTGGGCGGCGGTTGGCAAGGCCCCGATCAAGAAAGGCAGCACGATCACGATCGAGAACGCCGAGCTCATGGATAACTTCGAGAGCAAGACGCTGAAAAAGACCTTTCCCAAGATCTACTTTGGCAGCCTCCGCATCGCGCAGCCAACGGCCGCCGATGCCGCCGGCCAGGTGGCTGCGGCGCATGCAGCCGCACCCAGGACCGAGTATGCCGGCGACGTGAAGGTGCCGAAGGCCGCTGGTCCCGAAGCCCGCACGGTCGCGGAAATCGTGACCAGGACAGCCGAACTCAAGGACAGGACCGTTCTGGTCCGCGCCAAAGTGGTGAAGTACTCCAGTGCGATCATGGGCAAGAACTGGATTCATCTGCGCGACGGATCGGGTTCGGCCGCCGACAATACCAACGACGTGACGGCAACCACCAAGGATCAAGCCAAGGTGGGGGATGTGGTACTGGTGAAAGGCGTCGTGCGCAAGGACAAGGACTTCGGCGCAGGCTACGTCTATAAAGTGCTGATCGAGGATGCCACGCTGCAAATGTGATCGGTCACTGCTTCAGTTCCATCACTTCATAGAAAGAACGCCATGGCCTATCCACCCGAATTCCTCAAGCTCGTCGACCAGTTCATCGATCTTGCCAACCAACTGTCTGCGGATGGCAAGACCGGTGAGGCAAGCGCCGCAATTCTGTTCGCTGCCGGTCGCTACAACGCCTTCAATTTCATTGCCACCGGGGGCACCCAACAGGATCGGGGAAAGGCAGTGGAGTTCTATGTTTCCGAGTATCGCAAAGCCCTTGTGTCAAACCTGGACGGTGTTGTTGGACCCGTGATAAAAAAGGCCGAAGAGTAGGAACACGGTCGAACAGGGCCGCGCGAAGGCGATCACGCTACCAGACCGCAGATCGCCCGCGTCGGCGCGGGCAGCCGGATACGGAACGCGCGACGATAGCGCAGACGACCGGCGACGAAACCCTGCTGCCTTGACTCAGGGCAATGCCCGTACGATCAGGATCTTCGCGCTTTTGGTGCCAAGTTGCAGGGGACCGCTCTCGCCAATCAAGTCGCCCGGCTGCGGCATGGCCTGACCGGACTTTGAAATGCGCGCCTCGATGTTCACTGCCGCGACACTGGAAAGCCTCATCTGCGGATCAAGCGCCAGGGAGTCGTCGAGCGTGAATGACAAGGGCAAGTCGGCGACACGTTTGCGCAAAACCGCGAGCGGCATGCGCGGGCCGTCGACGGCCCGCGCAAGAATGAACAGAGTGTCGTCAGGCTGTGCCTTGCCGGCCAATGCCGGCGCCAGCTTGACCGTGCCGCTGACGGCCTTGGTGGCGTCGGCGGCCACCACGGGCGCCTGCGGCTGCGCCGCGGGCTGGGCGACCTCGAGCGGCGCCATGCCGGCCTTGCCGCGCGCCTCGGCCACCGCGCCGACGATTGATCTTGCTTCCTCCGATCCGGGCGGCAGGCCTTTCAGCAGTGTTTCCCAGTAACGGGCCGCCGTGACAAAGTCTTGGCGATTGAAGGCTGCCGTGCCGGCCAGGTTGAGGGCCGTGGCATTTTTCGGATCGGCGCCCAGCGCCCGATTGACCAGTTCCATCGGCTTGCCGTCAAAGTTCCCTTTCGCGCGAAACGCCAGCAGATCGGCATATTCGGTGAGCACGTTGGCATCGTTGCCGGCAATACCGACGACATGGTCGAAGGCTTTGTCGGCGTCGTCGAAACGCCCCATGGATTTGTAGGAACGCGCCAGCATGATCCAGCCCTGGATGTCGTTCGGGCTGGTTTTCAGCCGCACCGCCAGTTTATCCACCATGTCCTCGAAGGCGGCGGAGGCGACCTGATGTTCGGCCGGCAGGGGCTTCATTGCGTCCGGAGCACCGAGCCAGAAATACAGCAGCGCGGCGCCGAGCGGCAACAGCAGGCCCAGTGCCAGCGCACTGTTTTTCTCCGGCGCCGCAGCAGCGGGCGGTTCATCGGCCGCGGCCGCGTCCTGCAGCAGACGCCGCTGCAATTCCTGGCGCGCCTGTTCGCAATCGCCGGCGGCGAGGCTGCCGGCAATGCGGTCGCTCTCCAGTTCGCCGAGCTGATCTCGGTAAATGGCGGCATTCAGCGCCTGGCGCGAGGTCCGCGAAGTGGATTGCCGGCCGCGTAGCAGCGGACGCAACAGCCAGGCCAGAACCAACACCGTCAGCAGCGCGGCGGCTCCCAGAAATTGCATGCTCATTAGGTTTTCTCGCTCTCGTCTTGTTGCAGTAGGGCTTCGGCGCGTTGCCGATCTTCGGGGGACAGGATTGTCGCGTCATGCTCGACGCGCCCGCGGCGGCGGCGCAAATAAACCACCAGGCCGGCAACGGCGCCGGCCGCCAGGATGAACGGACCGAACCAGAGCAGCACGGTCGTTGCCTTCAGTGGCGGCCGGTAACGCACGAAATCGCCGTAACGGCTGACCATGAACTCCATGATTTCGTCATTGGATCTGCCCTGCTTGATCATGCCGCGAATCTCGCGGCGCAGATCTACAGCGAGTTCGGCGTGCGAGCCGGACAGCGATTCGTTCTGGCAGACCAGGCAACGCAATTCGTCGGAAATTTCCACCATGCGCTTTTCCACTGCTTCGTCGGCGGCCAGCGGCGTCGCTTCCCTGGCCTGGGCCAATATGCCGCACAGGGCAAAGATCAGCGCGATGAGCAGCCTCGTCGCCTGGCGGGCATTGCTCATGATTTTTCGAGTTCCTTGACCAGCGGCAGAATTTTCTTGTCCAGCGCATCGGACGTAAGCGGACCGATCTGCTTGTAGCGAATGATGCCGGTCTTGTCGATGACATAGGTCTCCGGTACGCCATAGACGCCGTAATCGATGCCGACGCGGCCGTCGATGTCGAGCGCCACCAGGGCGTAGGGATTGCCGCGCTCGGCCAGCCATGAGATGGCGCGGCTGCGCGTCATTATGAGTTCGTCGTCCGCCGACAACTTGCTGCTGTCGATTGCGCCGTCTCCGCGAACTTCCTTGTAGCTCAATCCGACGATAGGCAGACGGCCCTGTCGAGCAAAGGCAACCAGCAGGGGATGTTCCGTGCGGCAGGAGACGCACCAGGACGACCAGACGTTCAGCAACCAGACCTTGCCCTGCATGTCCTTCGGCGAGAACGGTTTGTCGGCATTGGCGAGTTGCCGCAGATTGAACGTCGGCGCGGGCTTGCCGACCAGCGGCGAGGGCACTTCATGCGGATCCAGCGTCAGCCCGATGCCCAGAAAGATGACCAGAATGACAAACAGGGCGACCGGAATCATGAAGCGCTTCATGCCGAAGCTCCCTGCAGCCCACCGGCAACAGGCGCCGCCACCTTGGCACTGAGCCGATAGCGCCGGTCGCTGACGGCAACCAGCCCGCCCAGTGCCATCAGCAGGCAGCCACCCCAGATCCAGCCGACAAACGGCTTGTAATGCACGCGCACGCTCCATGCGCCGATGCCGTCCTGCCCGCCGAGCGACTCGCCGAGAGAAACATAAATGTCGCGGAACACGTTGGAGTCGATGGCTGCCTCGGTCATCGGCATCGTCGATGAAAAATAGGCACGCTTTTCCGGATGGATCATGCGCAATACCTTGCCGTCCGTGGACAGTTCGAGATCGCCCACCGCGGCGCGATAGTTCGGCCCCATTGCCCCTCTAACTCCGAGCAGGCGCAGCGTATAACCGCCGACCTGCACGGTGTCATTGGGCGCCATGCGCACGTCTTTTTCTGTCTCATAGCCCTTGACCAGCGTCACGCCAATGACAAACACCGCGACGCCGATGTGGGCCAGTTGCATGCCCCAGAAGGCCCGCGGCACGCGCTTTCCGGCAGCACTGCGGTAGCGATCGCGGATCTGCGCCACGCCGCTGGCAATGATCCAGACTGCGAGCAGCAGGCCGAGACCCACCAGCGGCGTCCAGTTGCCGAAGACCAGCGGCACGCCGATGCCGGCGGCGACGGCGAGGGCAAGCCGCAGGCGCTTGACCAGATCGCCCGTCCTCGCCTGCTTCCAGCGGGCGAGCGGACCGATGGCAATCAGAAACAGCAGTGGCGCCATCAGCGGCACGAACACCGCCTGAAAGTAGGGTGGCCCGACCGACAGCTTGCCCATGCCCAGCGCATCGATCAGCAGGGGATATAGCGTGCCGAGCAGTACGGAACCGCTGGCCACCACCAGCAGTACGTTGTTCACCAGCAGCAGGGTTTCCCGCGACATCAGCGCAAAGCGACCGCCGAGGCCGACCTTGGGCGCGCGCCAGGCGAACAGCAGCAAGGAACTGCCGATGACCACGACCAGAAAGACCAGGATGAACAAGCCACGGCGCGGGTCGGTGGCGAAGGCGTGCACCGAGGTCAGCACTCCGGAACGCACCAGAAATGTACCGAGCAGGCTCAGGGAAAATGCGCCGATGGCCAGCAGCACGGTCCAATTCTTGAAGGCGCCGCGTTTATCCGTCACCGCCAGCGAATGGATCAATGCCGTACCGACCAGCCAGGGTATGAAGGAGGCATTCTCGACAGGATCCCAGAACCACCAGCCGCCCCAGCCCAGTTCATAGTAAGCCCACCAACTGCCGAGACCGACGCCGAGTGTAAGGAATATCCATGCCAGCACCGTCCACGGCCGCGACCAGCGCGCCCATGCAGCGTCGAGCTGTCCCGAGAGCAATGCGGCGATGGCGAAGGCAAAGGCGACAGAGAATCCGACATAGCCCATGTAGAGCATCGGCGGGTGAATCACCAGCCCCGGGTCCTGCAACAGGGGATTCAGGTCGCGGCCGTCGGCGGGAATGTCGATCAGTCGCTCGAATGGGCTGGAGGTGGCCAGAATGAACAGCAGCATGCCGCAGGAGACCAGGCCCAGAACTCCGATCACGCGCGCCACCATGGCTTCCGGCAAGGCGCGCGAAAACAGCGACACGGCCAGCGTCCAGGTCGCCAGCATAAGCACCCAGAGCATCAGGGATCCTTCGTGTCCACCCCACACAGCGGCGAAGCGGTACAAGGCGGGCAGCCTGGAATTGGAATGCTCGGCAACGTAGCCCACCGAGAAATCATTCGCATAGAAAGCGTAGCTCAGGCAACCGAAGGCCAGCAGCAGCAACAGCCATTGCGCCTGCGCCGCCGGGCGCGCCAGGGCGATCCACGCACTGCGATTGCGATGTGCGCCAAGCAGCGGCATTACGCCCTGCACAATGGCCACCAGCAGGGCCAGCATTGTTGCAAAATGTCCGAGTTCGGGGATCATGGGGTTCTCATTCTTTCGGTGTCCCGGCCTGCTTTCCGGTTTGATCGGTAGCGATGGTGGCGTTGGGTTTGTTGCCTGCTTTCACGATGCGCTCTCCTCGCTCGCACTGTTCATGGCCCGATCCGCCGACAGTTGACGGCGCAGACCGCACACAACTTCGCTTCCATGCTTCCTGAGCAGGAAAGGCTCAATCAGCAAAGCCGCAGCCGTAACACCGAAGCTGCCCCAGACATAGAAGGCGTAGCCCCCCATGGCAAAAAAATCACTTGCACTATTCCACTGCATGTTTCACCCATTCACTGTTTGGTTCGCGTTCCAGCATGATGGTGCGGGCCCGCATCAGAGACACCGCAATCGAATACATCCAGCAGGCGATGGCCATCAGCAGCATGCCCAGCAGCATGGTTTTAGCCATGCTCGGCGCCTTGCTCATTGAGATCGACGCGCCCTGATGCAGGGTGTTCCACCATTTCACCGAAAAATAAATGATCGGCACGTTGATCACGCCCACCAGCGCCAGTATTGCGCCGGCCTTGTCCGCCCGGCGCGGCTCGTCGATGGCGGCCTGCAAGGCCATGAAGCCGAGATAGAGAAACAGCAGGATCAGTTCCGAGGTCAGGCGCGCATCCCACACCCACCAGGCGCCCCACATTGGCTTGCCCCACAGTGCGCCGGTCCACAACGACAGAAAGGCGAACATCGCTCCGGTCGGCGCCACGGCGCTGGCCATCATCGACGACAGCCGGGTGTTCAGCGCCAGTCCCAGACCCGCCCAGAAGGCCATGATCAGATAGAGGAACATTGACAGCCACGAGGCCGGGACGTGAATGAAGATTATCCGATAGGCATCGCCCTGCGTGGCATCGGTCGGCGCCACGAAAAAGCCGGTCCACAGGCCGGCAATGCCGAACAGTACCGCCAGCATCACAAACCACGGCACCATTTTGCCGGCCAACGGATAGAAGCTCTGCGGCGATCCGTACCTGAACCAATGAATTACCCGGTTGCTCATGTTTCACTCTTGTTCATCGTTGTTCGCATTTGCGGACGAGTTTCAGCCATGGAAATGCAATCAAATGCAATCGACCGCGCTTCCGGCCGAAAGCCTCGCCCCGAAGAAGGGCGGTGGCGGAAGCACGCGGTCAAGATCGGAGATTGCAAGCATGTCGCAGGGAGCGCAAGCACGAACTGTGCGCGAGACCACGTGGGGTCTCTGGTTGATCACGCCGCGCCGGTTCAATTCATCGCGACCCAGGCCCTTTCGAGGGAGTCCGTGGCTTGTTAAAACTACCGCCCACCTTGGTGTTGCGCTGATTCGGGCCATGCGGCCCGCAACGACGCCAGAGGCGCGCCATTGCTCCCGCCGGAATTGCCTGGAGGGTGGATTCTTGCGCGGAAGGATTGCCGCAAGTGGCATGTGCGTTACAATTCCGTAACATCGAAAGGCAAGTTCATCAACTCACCATAGCCGACACCTTCGGCAAAGCGGTGGAAGGGCAATGAAAGCCATGCACAAAAACGCAATTACATCCACCGCCGACTCCGTTCCGGTAGATCCGGCCCGGCCCTTGTACTTTTTCGCCGCATGGTTTCGTCTAGAGTCGCGGCGCGATTTTTGCTTTTAGAACATCAACATGTCCTGTAAAAATTGCTCATCTGCGAAAACCCCCCTTATTCATCAAGGGTTATTGGCGAACAACACTGTCTGGAGACTGGTTTTATGCCAGCGATTGCCATCCGCTACACATGCAAAAATGTTACGTTTTAGTAACATCTACGACTTAACATGACCCCTAAAATGTTACGCTTATGTAACATTCGCAAGTCTCTGGCATGGGGCGCGTGGATCGCGGCCTGCCTTTTTTTGCTTGCGGCCGGAGCCCGCGCCGAGAACTCTTCGCGGCCCTTCCGCTTCGGGCTGCCACAAAGCATCTTTCACACTCAACACCTGCTGGTCGCCGACTGGCAACAATATCTCCAAGGCAAGCTGCGTCGCCCGGTGGAGTTTGTCAGTAGCCGAAAGTTCTCCGACTCCATAGTCCAGCTGCACGCCGCACGACTGGACTTTGCCTGGGTCACCGATTATCCCAGTCTCCGCCACGGGCTCCCGGTGCGCCTGTTGGTCGCCCCTCTCTACAAAGGCAAGCCATTTTTTACTTCCTATCTGATAGTCCCTGCCAGCGACACGCAAACCACGACATTGATGCAATTGAGGGGAAAGGTAATGGTGTTTGCCGACCCGACCTCGAACAGCCACATCGAACACCGCTACCTGTTGCTGAAAGCCGGCGAGGACCCGAAGCGGTTTTTCCGCAAGGTATTTTTCACCCATTCCCATCGCGAGAGCATTGACGCCGTGATATTGGGTCTCGCCGATGCGGTCGAAGTCGACAATTTCGTCTGGGATGCGATGGCGAAAGGCCGTCCCGAACTGACTCTGCAGACACGGACCGTCGCCCGCTCGCAGGAATATGGCGCACCACCCATGGTTGCCAATCACTTCATCAGCAACGAGGAATTCGACAACATGCAGGGCGTGCTGATCGGTATGGCGCACGATCCCGAAGGCGTGAAACTGCTCAAACGGATGAATCTCGATGGGTTTGCCCCCGCCCAGGCAAGGTTCTACGAGCCTCTGCTGCAAATGAGGAAGGCCCTGGGCGAAGAATGAAAAGTCTCTTCGACTTGAGTTTCCGCATCAAGATTCCCCTGTGGGGCAGCCTCCTCATTGTCATGACCACGCTGGTCGTCTCCGGCTCGCTGATGCTGCGGACCTACGAAGATTTGCACGCAGACCTGCTGGCCAGTTCAACCCGTCTGAGTCAGCGCCTGGCCGAACTCCTGGTTTTGCCCCTGCTGGAAGACGATGTCTGGCAATCCTTTGAAATCATCAATGCGCCCCTGGTTGATTTCAATCTATTGGAAAACTTCGTCCCGAAGGCCATCGTGGTCCTCGACAACGAGTTGCAGGTTGCCGTATCCACCCGACCCAAGGCGTTCCCGCTGCAATCGAGAATATTTCAGACCAGTCCGGAGTATGCAGCCCTGGTCAAGCGCATTGCCGCATCAAAAAACGTTGTGACCCAGGTCATTAATATGCAGGATGCGAAAAACATCTTCATCGCCGCACCGATCGCCGACGAAGGCCGCCGCTATGGCACGCTGGTCGTGATCCATTCCAAGGACGTACTGAAGCCACGCTTCCTGAGCATTGCACAGAGCGGGGGCATGGTCGGGCTGCTGGTGCTGGCGCTGTTGTTGCCGATCAACTGGTACTGGGGGCAGCGTCTGTCGCGTCCGCTGCTGATGATCGCCGAATGGATGAACCGCATCGACCACGGCCCAAGCCAGAAAGTTGCCGAGAACGTCTATCCGTACGAGGACGAACTGGGACAGCTTTTCGAGGCCTATCGCCGCATGCTGCAGGAACAGGATGCCCGCGCTGCGCTGGAACAGCAGGTCATTCATTCCGAGCGCCTGGCGGCCGTCGGCCGCCTTGCGGCCGGAGTGGCCCACGAGATCAACAATCCGCTGGGAGGAATGCTCACCGCCATCGATACGTTGAAGAGTCACGGCCAGAACAGCCACAGCGAATTTGATGCGAGAACTGCCAAGACGATCTCCCTGATCGAGCGCGGCCTGGCCCAGATCAAGGAGACCGTGAGTGCGCTGCTGGTCGAGGCCCGCACCAAGAACCGCAATATCGAACCCCAGGATTTCGAGGACATCCGCAATCTGGTGATTCATCAGGCACAAAAGAAAGCAATCACCTTCGACTGGCAATCAAGCGTTGGCGAGTCCCTGCCTGTTCAGGCCAATCCCGTGCGACAGTTGCTGATCAATCTTCTGCTCAATGCAATTCAGGCGGCGCAGCACAAGGGACTGGTCGCTTGTTCCATCGCTGCGAGTGACGGCGAATTGCACTTGAGCGTCGAGAACGACGGCAAGCAAATGACCGCTGAGCAGGCGGCGCATCTCTATGAGCCGTTTTCGCCGCTGAGTGAAAGTGGCCACGGCCTGGGCCTGTGGATCACTTATCAGATCGTGCAGCAACTCAGCGGCCACATTCATCTGGACCGCAACAATGGTCGCATGCGCTTCAGCGTGATGCTCCCATTCAGCGAAGGTGCTCCGGCATGAAAGCCCATCGTATCTGCCTGATCGAAGACGACGAAATCATGGGCGAGGCAGTCTCCGACCGCTTTGGCCTGGAAGGCTTCAAGTGCGCCTGGTTCCAGACCGGGGCAGCCGCACGCAAGTCGCTGCTGAAGGACAAATATAACATTGTCATCAGCGACATCATGTTGCCGGATTGCGACGGCGAGCAGTTGTTCGAGGAGTTGCGCGACGCCGGAGTGGAGTTGCCGCCCTACATCTTCATCACCGGCTATGGAGCGATCGATCGTGCCGTCCGCCTGCTCAAGCTGGGCGCCGAAGATTACATGACCAAGCCGCTCGACATTCGCGAATTGATCGAAAAAATAAGGACCATCTGTGCCAAGGCGCATCCCGCCATCGACAGCAGCGACGACAAGCCGGTGCTTGGTATCTCCAGCGCAATGCGCAACATCGAAGCCATGCTCCGGCGCCTGGCGGTAGACAGAACATCGGTCCTCGTCACCGGTGAATCCGGCGTTGGCAAGGAAGAGGTTGCGCGCGCGCATCACCGCCAACGCGATCCGGACTGGCAGCGCCCGTTCATCGCGGTCAATTGCGGCGCGATTTCCGAAAACCTGATCGAGGCGGAACTGTTCGGCTACGTCAAGGGTGCCTATACCGGCGCGATCCGCGATAAAAAGGGCTATTTCGAGCAAGCAGCAGGCGGCACCCTGTTCCTCGACGAAATCGGCGACATGCCGCTATCCATGCAGGTCAAGCTGTTGCGCGCAATCCAGGAGCGGAAGATAGTTCGCGTCGGCAGCGAAACAACGATTCCCGTGGATATCCATCTGATCTGCGCCACCAACAAGAACCTCAAGAAAATGGTCGAGACCGGCGATTTTCGCGAGGACTTGTACTATCGCATCAACGTCGTAGAGATCAATGTGCCGCCCTTGCGCGAGCGCAAGGAAGACATCCTCTGGCTGACGGCAATGCTGCTCGATAGCGAAGCCGTGCAGCACGGTCGCACGCGTCGCGCCCTAAGCGCAGCCGCCGAACAGTCCCTGCTCGACTACCCCTGGCCCGGCAATATCCGCGAGCTCAAGCACATCCTGGAACGGGCTTGCGTCCTGTCGAGCCAAGCGGTACTGACTCCCGAATCCTTCTTCGACAAGCCGCAGGAAATGGCGAAGCCGACCGAATTTTCTTCGCTCAACGAGTATCTCCAGGACTACGAGCGCCGCTACATTGCGCAAATACTGGAAAGCAAGGAAGGCCGTATTGCCGATACCGCCACAGCGCTCGGCATCAGCCGCAAGACCCTCTGGGAAAAGATGCGAAAACTGAATCTGCCCGCAAAAAATGGATTGCCCGATGGGCCTGACTGATGGCGATCGAAATGCATGAACGCCCGATCATGGCCTGCACAGCCTGCCTGTCGCAACAGTTCCATCGTTTCAAGACGCCCGGAATCTGCGGTCCGCCTCACGTTCACCCGTCCGGTTCGGGCCAGGTTGCGTGAATAGAGACTGTCCATGAAGCCTGTTCTGTCCACTTGTGTTTTCGCATCAAACCTGTCGCGAACCGGCGGGAAAATACCAAGAAAGCCTGTAACTTTTCAGCTTTTAATCCGTTATATGCATGTCACTTACTCACATAGGTACCCAATCATGAACAAACTGAAAATGACGCTGCTTGCCCTTACGTCGCTTGCCCTGACTTCCTCCGCCGCATTTGCGCTCGACGATGCGGGCAGGGATGCCTTGATGAAGGACAGCAAATGCACGAAGTGTCATGCCGCCGACAAGAAGAAGGATGGTCCTGCGTACAAGGAAACCGCCGCCAAGTACAAGGGCAAGGCGGACGCCGAGAAGAAGCTGTTCACGCACCTGACGACCGCACCCGAGATCGAGGTCGACGGCGCGAAAGAAAAGCACGTCAAGATCAAGACCACCAATGAAGCCGACATCAAGGCCGTTATTGCCTGGATTCTGGCGCAGTAAGCAACAGCGGCAGCTAACAGGGTCCGCCATCCTGCA
Organism: Sulfuritalea sp.; assembly: GCA_030651305.1. Classification (GTDB taxonomy): domain Bacteria; phylum Pseudomonadota; class Gammaproteobacteria; order Burkholderiales; family Rhodocyclaceae; genus Sulfuritalea. The sequence continues at coordinate 57,700 of JAUSCI010000037.1, forward strand.
GGTCGGGATGGCGGGCTTTTTTTTGCAGAAGCACTCCGCCTTCGTAGTTCGTGGCCCCGCGGCACGCGGCATAAGGAAGTACATCAAGCATCAGCCGGAAGTACGTCAAGCAGCAGCCGTGAACTGGGTTCGCGCGCCACTCGCCCCGATTTGTTGTCCGAGTCGCGGCAGATTCGCCGTTTGCCGTTTGGTGCAGCAGGCGAAAGGCACGGGTATCGAACTATTTTTCAGGAATCACCGCGACCTTTTCGATAAACGTCATGTTGGGAAAGGTACGCTCGAGATCATTGCTGCGGAAGTTGAGCATCATGAAGCCTTCCTCAAAGCGAATCTGATCACCCGGCTTCAGGTTGATCAGGTCCGAGGCAAGCCAAAAACTCTTGCCATCCCGGATGATTTCAATATACGTGTAGCTCAAGGTGCTCATGGAACTGACGACTTTGGCTTCGGCAGCCATGACGGCGGACATCATGACGGCGGACAGGACGATGCCGCAAAGCAGGCGCGAGATGAATTTCATGGACATTCCAATGGGGTGGGTGGCTGCGGAAATGCCGCAATGATACATCCGAGCGGCGGTGCCAAGGTTGCCGATGTAGGGAATCACGCCACGGCGATGACCGAAAACCGGGGAACGATCGTCGTCGCGCGGCTCATTCAGCCGCAGTATCTTGCGGACGCAACACAGGCGCAGTCAATCCAGCAGGTAGTCGGCCCCCGCCGTGGCGCCAGCGCCGACTTCCAAGCCGGGTATGGGTGGCACAATGATTTTGTAGGGCTGGCCACCGAGTTCGCCAGGAATGCCGCCCTTGGCCCAGGCGTGCACGCCGCCGGTTAGCACCAGCAGGCGCGAGTCAGGATGTCGCCCCAGGTAGCGCAGGATGCCTTTGGCCATCACCCGGTTGCGCAGCACCTGCGCTTCGGCCAGATGGTACGCCGCCGCGCCGTCCCTGCTGTGTCCCGGGAAATAGCGCGTCATGAAGTTGACGTCGTCGTCTCTGATCGGCCGCGTTGACTCCGGCGGCAGGCCAAGCAGATCACTGCTTGACAGGGCCGCGAAACCCTGTCGCGCGACCTTTTGTACGATCTCCCGCGGCGCGTTCAAGGCGATCATGGCGATGCCGTGGTCACGAGCAAAAACAAAAATGTCGCGGTACAGCCACCAGCTCAGATTGCGCCAGTTGGCCTGGTAGATCCTGACGAATTCTGCTTCCGAAGTTTTCCTGGCGATCCATGCATCGAGTGCCGCCTGGTTTTGGATTTCGAACATCTCGATGCCGATGGCCAGCGGTCTGCCGGTTTGCTGCAAGCCCTTGATGACATCGAGTTGCAAGACGTGGTGTGCCGTCGAATCGTGACGCTCGCCGACGAACAACAGCGGCGCATCGCGTACTTCGGCAATCATCTGCTCGACATCGATGCGCTGGTTGTTTTCGGTGCGGATGGCGTGGGTAATGGAGCAACTGGCCAGCGCGAAGAAGTAGAGCGGCCAAAGTGCCCGCAACAAGCTGGGTGTGCTCACGGGTTCGAAACCCGCCCCAGGAAATTCCCGGCCTTCGAAGAATTATATTTCCTACCCATGACTGTTAAGCCCCTTCCTGCTTTCCTTTCGGACCGAGATCGGCCGAACAACATGCCCCAAATCTTTGAGCATGGGGCAATGAATTAAGTTGCAATAGGTCGTTCCCGGCAAGGATGCTGCAGAGTCATGGTGCCACCTTCAGGGCACCATAACGACAGGACAGATTGCGTGCTACAAAACCGGACAAACCATTACTTGCAACACTCCCAACAACCAGCGTTGCATCAGCAGGTCGTGTCGGATAGTATCCGCTTTACGGGCTTTATGATGTTCGCGTCGAGAATCGCAGAGCGCGAGAAATGGCAGCCCGCACCCTTCAATTTAGCCTTCCGCCGCGAAAAGACAGCGTGCAATCGATGTTTTGCAAGATGTTCGAATGAGAATTCAATCAATGCCAAATTTCCTCGCTGATTGGCAGCATTCAGGGTTCGTAAGGATTAAGTCCGTACCGGAATTGCTTGCATGAGCGACGGGGGCCGTGAGCGGGTGACAGAGGCGTTCGCGCGGCTTTTCCCGGCGGCGCTGCTGTGTGCCTTCTTGCTGTTCTTTTTTTACCGACAGATCCACGACTACGACATATGGTTTCATTTGGTCGTAGGTCGCGAGATGGCGCACAACGGTGCGCTACCGAAGACGATGTTCTACCTCCTGCCGCTGCTGGGAGAACCGACGAACTACATTGAGTGGGGATTTGGCCTCGCCCAGCACCTAGCCTATGCCACAGCCGGCTTTTCCGGCATGGCCCTGCTCAATTCAGTGCTGGCGACCGGCGCGCTACTTTTTGCTTATTCCGCGGCGGTCGGGCGCAAGTCATGGTTGCATCCGGCGGCGCTGCTTGCGCTCGCCATCATTGCCTGGTCATTCAGAACACGCACCGAATATCGCGCCGAGATGGTCCTGTTTCTGGCCCTGGGCATCACCTTCTGGGCGCTTGAGCGGTTCATGGAGTGCGGACAATGGCGCAAACTCGTTCCCATCCCTTTATGCGCCCTAATTCTGAGTCAAGCTCACCCATCGAGCCTGCTTATCGTGCCGCTGATAGGTGCCTATGGTATTGAGGCGTTGCGCACTCCGCCGTCCGGGGCGACCCGGGCCGGTTCGCTCGTCGCGCTGGCTGGAAGTGCTGGCCTGGCGCTCCTGCTCGCCTGCGTTAACCCCTATGGCTGGCGGCAGGTAGCGTTGCCGGTCATCGCCCACTTGGCTGATTTAAGCAATCCCGACCTGATGTACGCGGTCACCGAGTACCAACCGGTGATGGCAACGGATTTTCGCAGCACCTATATCGTCCTGGTACTGCTGGCCATACCAGCGGTGTTGTTGGCGCCCCGGCACCGGATCGCGGCGGGTCTTCTGCTTGCGGTCTTTGGTGGCCTTGCATTTCTCTATGCACGCAATATCGGGCTATTCGCACTCGTGCTCACGATTCCGGCCGTGCGCCTGGCGTTGCGCGTGTGGCCGCAAGAGTTGCCCGCGTGGCCGTCGCGCGCCGCCGCCGCCGCCGTTCCACTGGCGTTTCTCATGGCGTTTCCCCTGTGGCGCGGCGACTGGGGCAGTGGCCCGGTTCCGCAGGTATTCCCGGAGCAGTCGGTTAGCTACCTGCGCACCCACCTGCCGCGAGCGCGCGTTTTTAACTTTATCGATTATGGGGGTTACCTCGCTTGGGCGCTTGGGCGCGAAGCCACCGTGTTTGCTGACAGTCACGATACCGCCATGAACCGTGCCGCCGAACTGCACGACGGTGTTTTTCAGGCCGAACCAGGTTGGCAGGATGTTCTTGAACGGTATCGCATCAACGCGATTTTCACTCCGACCCTGATGTCTTACTCAGGCCGCTTGATAACGCTGGTGGTACCACTGGCGAACGACAATAACTGGCAGTTGGTGAATGTCGAAGATGCCGGCCTGCTATTTGTGCGCAGCGACCTGGCTCCAGCCACCGTGATTGACAAGCGTGAAATTTGGCGCCACATGCTCGTCGAGGCACAATGGGTGCTCGACACCTACCCGGATCATCCGCAGCCCTGGCTAGCGCGTGCGCTGGCGCAAGAGGCGCTCGGTGATGTAGGGCAAGCGTTACTGTCCCGTCGCCGCTTCGACGCAAGTCAGCGGCGGTAAGCGGTGCCATAGAACGTTTTGGCTGCGCCAGAAAAATGCACCAATTTACCTATCTTCCTCAGTTGGCCGTCTTGAAACTGTTGCAAACTGAGCGCTGACGAGGGTTTTGGGCGAACAGGGAAGGTCACCCGATGGGTGAAGCGGGATTTGAGAAAAACGCGCTGGTAAGAGCGGTTGGCGAGGCGATTGCGGAGCAGATGAGAGAAGCGAGTGACCTGCGCGTCAGCACACCCGGTGGTCGGTTTCAAGTGCGGTGGGATAAGAACGGCAGCGCCAGCGCCTTGGGCCAGTTGGCGTTCTTTGCGGAGTTCCTGGAAGTACCGGGGCTGTTTGAGCGCTGGGTCAAAAGTTGCCCGCTGGCCTACACCAGCGGCAATACTCCGGAGGTAGCTGACGTACTGGGCACCCGGCTGCTCTCGATTCTTGATGGCCAGAGACGCTATGCGCACGTGGCCGGGTTGCGCGGTGACGCGGTGGCCCCGCAACTGCTGGGCATGACCCAGATCATCAGCGACGAAAGCCTGCGCCGAGCGCTGAAACATCTCGCGCCCTGCATCGGCAAACGCTGTCCTGAGGACGAGCGCATTCGACGCGAAGCCCAATTGACCAAGAGCACCGAGTGGATGGATACCGCGCTGAAGGAAAGCATCCACGAAGCGCTGCGCACCGGCTGGATACTCGATTGTGACACCACGATCAAGCTGCTCTACGGTCATCAGGACGGCGCTGAAATCAGCTACAACCCGACCAAACCGAAGCGTCCCAGTCATGCCATCCACACCTACTGGATCGCCAACATGCGCCTGGTGCTCGATGCCGAAGTTCAAGGCCGCAAGGCCCATGCCGCCAAACACAGCCTGTCGCGACTGATCGTTATCCTCAAGACACTCCCACCTGAGCAGCGTCCCCGGTTGGTCCGTGGCGACAATTCCTTTGGTAACGAGCCGCTCATGATCGAACTCGAAGCGATTGGTCAGACGTATCTGTTCAAGCTGCGCCAAAGCCCCGGCGTCAAGCGTCTGATTGAGCGACACTGGTCGCGGACGGACTGGAAGGATATCGGTGAGGGGTATCACGCCGTCGAAGCGGAGCTTGCCTTGTCCGGTTGGAGCCGTGCGCGACGAGTGGTCGTGGTACGCCGAGCCGTGAAGGACACGCTCGTGGCGGAGACGAAGAAGATGAGCAAGCGGGAGAAGCGCCAGCAACGTCTGCACTTTGCCGATCCGCTGCAACCGGTGAAGCTCTGGGAATACGCCGTCCTGGTGACCAATTCCGACTACAATCCGGACGCCATCGGTCAGCTCTATCGGGATCGTTCGGATTGCGAGAACGGCTTTGATGAGTTGAAGAACCAGTGGGGCTGGGGCGGCTACACGACCCAGGATATGGAACGCTGCAATCTCTCGGCGCATGCGGTGGCCCTGATTTACAACTGGTGGAGTTGGCATGTGCGACTGGCACACCCGAAGACGCGGCTGGAGGCCATTACCTCTCGACCCTTGTTGTTGGCGGGAGTGGCGCGATTGACTCAGCATGCCGGTCAATCACGGCTTCTACTGGCATTGACCCATGCCGCAGGTGATCAGATCAAAGCCATGATTGCCAATATACGCATGGGCTTGGACGCCGTTCTCGCATCTGCGCCTCAGCTGACCAAACCGGAGCGATGGAGGGCCCTCGTGCGTTACATCATTCAAAAAATCATCGCGGCCAAACCGAAAAATCACTCGCCACCGGCCCTCTCGCCGTCAGTTTCGCTTCTCATCCCACCGGGGTAACAGAGGAAATTAGGATGAATTTCCTGCTCAACGATATCTGGACGTTCGGTCGCACCAGGCTGATGTCCTCCTCCAGCAGCACAAGCAAGACTGACAGTGAACCTCGCACCGGTTCCTTGCACTGACACTCCGCCTGCCCAGCCCAAGTTCTGAACCCATGAAAATGTGTGATCCGATTTCGGTCTGCGCATTGCTACGGAAGGACTCCCCTCCCCACGATAGACCTTTTTGTCTAGTCTGCTGATGTTTTTGGCGCGAGGATGCTTGATAATCTGAAGTTTAGACACACGCCACGACCCACCGCCCGGAATTTCCCCGGTGGAGAGCAATGACAACAACATGAACACGACGATTCGACGCCGACCTACTCAATGCCACACGACTCAACACTGCAAACGCTGATCCTGACCGGGGAAAGGCATCACGAAATTCCCCGACTTCGGGTCGAAGGCGCGCCTTACGCGAAGTCCGATAAATTGAATCCGCATCCACTGGCCAAACAGTCCCGCGGTGATCATGGCGCCCCTGCGCCAAGGCGCGATATCCTTCAGCGGAAAGGCTCCCCACAGTTTCAAGGCAAGCAACTGCATCAAGGCATACGCCGTGGAACGAATCTACATCCACAGTTCCAGCGCTTGCTTCGACTGCTGCCACAGATTTGTCACACCCCACCAGCGCTTCAGATTGTGAAACAAGGGTTCGATACCCCAGCGCTCGGCATAGATATCCACCACGTCCCGTGCCGACAGACCCGTCTCGGTCGCCAGAATCAGCCCTGGGCGCGACCACGTGCCGTCGTCCTAGTGCATCTCGCACCACACTGCCCGTACCGGCAGCTCCTTGAGAAAGCGTGCGATCGCAATAACCGAGCGCAGACGGACGCGCTGCGACTTGCTGTACAGCGTGAGTTCCATCTCCGTCATTGGCAGCATATCGAGCAGGGCGGCATCGATCCGTTGCCCGTACTTGCGCTTGCGCCCTCGACGTTTTGGCTTCGGCGGCAGAAACAAGGCCGTGTCTCGCCGCACCTACCCGATGATCCGCACGCGCTGGTCGAGCAACGGCAGAATCGGACTCTTGCGTATAAACCAGGCATCGATCAGAAGGCGCGCGTCCTTGTCCTGCCCCCTCACCAAGTCGATCAACTGCCGGGCCATCCAGAGCTTGCCACGTTGGCCGGATTCCTCGACCAGCCAGGAACGAATCGGGACCGTCAGAGCCGAACCCAGCCGTACCCGCACGACCAGGGGCAAGGTCACCCAACACTGGCTGTTCAGAAAGGTCGGCCGATTGGCCTTGCGCTCACGGTCGTGCTTGACACCGATGCCCGGCCCGGTCTTCGCTGTGCGGGGTACCAGCGTTTCGTCGACAATCAGATTCACCAGTTCGGCCGGGAACACCCATTGCACCAGTTGCGGCAGGCGAATCGACAGATCGGCGACCGAGACATGCGCCCGCTCAATCAGCTTGTAACAGGTGGTCCAATGAGCTCTCGACAAATGGCCCCGATGGCACGGGTGGCCCAACCTTCCGGGTTGAGCATGCAACCGATCAAGAGTTCGACGAAGGTCCGACGCGAGCGCGGTGGCACGGCCACCACGAGAAAGGAAATCCATTTCGAGAGCAGCAGGCAAACCGAAGCAGTGAGAGACATGAGGGAGCATCCGCGAGGGAAAACTCCTCATTGGTCGCCGCAAGCGAACGTCATGCCTGGTTTTTTTGCACTTTTTTAAAAATATATTTCGCGCCACGGGGATACCTTCGGCATCGGACGGCAGCCGAGAGTGTCTAAACTTCAGTTGATAATGTGAAGGTGATTTCATTTCTGTATTGTTAGCATCTGCCTCGCCCCCAATGAGCGCCTATCCCCCAATGTCATCAGCTACCGATTTGTCCACGGGAGGAGTGTGCTCCAGCAATCGACGGTGTGGGCTGTTGTTGCTCGCTTTGCAGATTCTCGTCGCGTCGGTCATCTACTGGAAATTCCTGAACGGCAGCCAGTACTTCGCATTCGCGGACATCGGCAGCGATACCTACACTCAATTCATTCCTCTGGCCATGCACATGGCCGATTACCTCGGCAACGAGGGTTTTCCCGGCTGGTCCTTCCAGGTCGGGTTGGGCGCCAGCCTGGGCATGTTGACCGATCCATTCCTGCTGTTGTCGACGGTCTTCGGCGCGGAGGCCGTCCCCGGCCTCCGCATCTGGATTTTCATGCTCAAGATCGCTTGCGGCGGCGCTTTTTTCCTGCAGGCGTTACTCGCGCTTGAGCTCCGCCGCGAAGCTGCCCTCGTTGGCGCGCTCGCTTACTCATTTTGTGGCTACCTGCTGATCGACGGCCAGTGGGATCCGCATGCCAGCGAATTTGTCTTCCATGCTCTGCTGCTGTGGGTCGTGGTCCGTCATCGACGCAACGGGGGTGTCCTGGTATTGCCGCTTGCCGTCGCCGCGATGGCCGCCTCTGGCATCTTCATGTTCTCGGTCGGCATCTTCCTCGCCTTGCTGTTCATCGCCAATCTCGTGGGCAGTGAGCAGCGGCAACAAGTTGCCCGCGACTGGTGCCTGAAAACCTTTCCGCTCGCCCTTCTCGGACTGCTCATCGCCGCGCCGATTGTCATTCCGAATGCCATGCAGTTGTTGGATAGCCCGCGCGTTACCGGCACCCAGTCAATGTTCGCCGATCGCCTGCGCGACCTCGCCTCGCCCAATGCCATAGATACCGTCTTTGCGCAACTCGCCGGGTTCTGGCACAAGGACATCGTCGGCATCGGCAACAACTACCGCGGCTGGATGAACTATCTCGAAGGTCCCGGATTCTGGGTCGGTATCCTGCCTCTGCTGCTCATCCCCCAACTTTGGCGCGGCGTGCGGAGCGATCGGATATGGCTGATCGCCGGCCTTGCCACGCTGGCCTTTTATATTCTTAGCCCGTTCGTTCGCTTCGCCGCGTTTGGCTTCGGCCAGTTTTACTTCCGCGTGTCGACGCTCTGGGTCGCGATGCTGCTTCTCGTGCTCTTTGCCCGCGCGCTGTCAATTGTCCTGGAGCGCGGTCTTGACCGGCGCTTGTTCGCCGTCACCGCCGTCGTTTGCCTTGCCTTGCTCGGCGCCGTTGTCGCGCACTATCAAGCCGTGGTTCGAAGCGACCATGTGTTCATGCTGCTGGTCTTGATCGGTGTCGCAACATTCGGCCTCATGCTGTGGTCGCGAAGCCGACTGACGGGCAGCCCGGTGACTATTGCCTTGCTGATCTTCGTTGCTGCCGAGGCAATGCTGATCGGTTGGCCAAGCGCCAACGAAGGCAGGCTGGCCGTGACCCGCCAGAATTTCGGCTACGCCGATGCAACACCCAGCGCAGTCAAGTTCATCAAGAGCCAAGACCCGGCCTTTTACAGAATCGAGAAGACATACGAGTCGGTTGGATTCTGCGACTCCACTGCTCAAGGCTACTTCGGGGTCAAGTCCTACTTCTTCCATGGATCAGGCATTGTCGCCTTCAACATTGCTCTCGGCTTGATTCCAAACCGTAGCCGCGGCACCAATTTCACCAACTGGCTGCCCGGCCTGGGAGATCGTTTTGCGCTATATTCACTGCTCGGCGTAAGGTATGTCGTCAGTCCTTTACCCTTGCACTGGCCAGGCTTTGAGGCAATCGCCGGCAACCGCGTGCTGACCATTTATCGCAACCATTACGCGCTACCGCTTGGCATCGTTCAGGAAGCCCAGTATCCTCGCGAACGTCTAGCCCAACTGCCGAACGAAACCAAGGACCTGATGATGATCAACGCAGCCATTGTTGAACGCCCGATTGACGGCCTTCGACTTGCTGACGAACGGGATCTTGACCCGTATGCGCTCGACGCTGTCGACAGGTATCTTGCGCAACCGGCACATCGCCACCAGTCAAGTGGTCTGCAAGTTGATCGGTTCTCGCACCAGCATATTACCGGGCGCATTCCCGGCGGTAACGGCGGCATCCTCGTGTTCTCAATTCCCAATTCCCCTGGCTGGATCGTTCGCATCGATGGTACTGATACACCGAGCTTCCGCGCCAACCTGGGAATGCTTGCGGTCCGGATCGATCGTGGCCCGCACGCCGTCGAACTTGAATTTCGACAGCCAGGACGTCGCATCGGCTATGCCATTGGGGCTGTCGCCGCGATGTTGCTGGCATTGACGTGGTGGCTGTCTACACGCCGCCAATGGGCCACTGCGGCCGGCTCGCTATGAGTCCTTCCATGCCCTCCAGCGTTGAATCAATGCCCGTCAGGCTTGCGGTCTCCGTCACCGTCCCCGTGTATAACGAGGCCGAAAACCTTCGCGAACTCTACACTCGCCTTGTGCCGATCCTCGATGGCTTGGGTAAGACTTGGGAGGTCATTCTGGTCAACGACGGCAGCAACGATGGAAGCGACCTCGTTCTCGATGAACTCGCAGAGTCCGACTCGCGGATCAAGGTCATCCACTTCCGGCGCAACGCCGGCCAAACCGCGGCAATGATGGCGGGCGTCGACTTTGCTCAGGGCGAGATCATCGTACCGATGGATGCCGATTTGCAAAACGATCCTGCCGACATTCCAATGCTCCTGGAGAAATTGGATCAGGGCTTCGACGTCGTCTCGGGTTGGCGTAAGGACAGGCAGGATCATTCGCTGCGACGCAACCTGCCGAGCAGGATTGCAAACTCGCTGATATCCGTGGTCTCGGGCGTTCCGCTCCACGATTACGGATGCTCGCTCAAGGCTTATCGGCGCGATGTCATCAAGGGCGTCAAGCTATACGGCGAAATGCACCGCTTTATTCCGATCTATGCCAGTTGGTTGGGTGCCAAGGTCGCCGAAGTTCCGGTCAGACACCATCCGCGCGTGGCCGGCACATCGAAGTACGGACTTGAGCGTGTTGTCAAGGTCATCCTCGACCTGATCGTCGTCAAATTTCTTGACCGTTACTACCAGAAGCCAATCTATATCTTTGGCGGTTTTGGTCTGATTAACTTTGTCGTCAGCCTGCTTGCAGGCCTCTGGGCCGTCTATCTGAAATTTTTCCAGAACACCTCTTTCGTCCAGACGCCGCTGCCCTTGCTTTCTGTCATGGCGACCATCACCGGCGTCATGTGCATCCTGCTCGGGCTGGTTGCGGAAATGGTGACCCGCAACTGGCACGAATCGCAGGACAAACCGACCTATATCGTCGGAGCAACCCGAAATCTCGACTCGGGTTAGCCCAGATGTGTGGAATTGCCGGTTTTATCGGTGCCGGAACATTTGATGACCTGAAACGGATGAACGAGGCCCAGCGTTCGCGCGGGCCGGATGCCGAAGGGCATTATTGTGACCCTGACCAGGGCATCTATCTCGGCCACCTGCGATTGTCGATCCTCGATCTGGGCGGCGGTGCCCAGCCGATGTGGACTGCCGACGGTGCGCTCGGCATCGTTTTCAATGGCGAGATCTACAACCATTCCGACCTGCGAAAGGAGCTTGTCGCTGCCGGCGCCTCTTTCCGTTCAGACCATTCCGACACAGAGGTACTGCTACACGCTTATCGGCAATGGGGGGACGATTTCGTTGAGCGCCTCAACGGCATGTGGGCGTTCGTCATCTACGACAGGGCACGGCAGCGCCTGTTCGCCAGTCGCGATCGCTTCGGCAAGAAGCCCTTCTACTACACGCAGACAAAGGGCCTGTTCGCTTTTGCTTCCGAACTGCGGGCCATCGCCGCACATTCCGGCGTTATTGCCCGCCCATCGCCTATGGCCCTGCGCAAGTACTTCGCCTATGGCTACATCCCCGCGCCGTGGTCCTATCTGGACGCGGTGTTCAAGCTTCCGGGTGGCTGCAACCTCGAATTTGACTTGCGATCAAGCCACCTCAAAACATGGCGCTATTGGCAATTTCGTCTCGAACCCGAAGAGCCCGTCGCCGGAGAAAATGATCAGGCGCTCGCCGAGAAATTGAAGGCGCTTATCACGAGCGCGGTCAATCGGCGCCTGATCTCCGACGTTCCGATCGGCGCCTTCCTCAGCGGTGGCATAGATTCATCAACCGTCAGCGCCCTTGCTGCCCGGAGCATAGGCGCCGATCGCCTCGAAACCTTCAGCATCGGCTTCGACGATCCCAGTTTCGACGAGTCGGACTACGCAAGACGGGTCGCGGAACAAATTGGCTCCCGTCATCATCATCGCCTGTTCACCGAAGCCGAGGCACGCGCCGACCTTGCCGCCGTCGTCGCCCGACTCGACGAACCGATGGGTGACAGCTCGCTGTTGCCGACATCATTCCTCTGCCGGCACGCCCGCGAATTCGTCACCGTCGCACTGGGCGGCGATGGCGCAGACGAGCTCTTCGCCGGCTACGACCCCTTTCTCGCACTACGCTGGGCCGATCTTTACCGGCGCTGGGTACCACGACCGTTGCATCAGGCTATCGGCTTCGTCGTCGCCCGGATGCCGGTTTCCCATCGCAACATGAGCCTCGATTTCCGCATCAAGCGCACGATGCGCGGCCTCGACTTCCCACCGCGATTGTGGTGCCCGGTGTGGATGGCACCGCTTGCGCCGGACGAACTTTCCGAACTGTTTCAACAAACGATTGATTGCGAAGAAGTGTATGCCGATGCCATTGAAACGTGGGAATCCTGTACCCAGCCCGATATCGCCAGCCATGTCCTCGAGTTCTACACACGCTTCTACCTGCAGGACGACATCCTGGCCAAGGTCGATCGTGCCAGCATGGCTTACTCGCTCGAAGTCCGCGCTCCGTTTCTCGACATCGAACTCGTCGACTTCGTTCGCCGCCTGCCGCTGCGTTACAAGCTCGATGGTTCGCGAACCAAGTCCCTCCTCAGGACAGCCGCCACCGACCTGATCCCTGCCGACATCATCGAACGTCCGAAGAAGGGCTTCGGCGTGCCGGTCGGTCGCTGGTTCCGCGACGGCACGCTGCCGCTGCCGCAGAAAGTTCCCGCCGGCCTCGCTGTAAAATTTCTGCAGGATAAAGGCGCGGCTCATGTCGCCGGCCGCGCCGACGAACGCGCCTTCCTTTGGAACGCCTATCTGCTTGATGCCGGCGGATGGTGCGCGTGATTCCCGGTATCGTCGAGTATGTGAGCCTGCGCGTGGCACGGCGCTTCCTGTTCAGCGACGCCTTCCTGCTTCGCTGGGGGCGCTACCTTCCGTACTACCGGACCAATGCCAACCAGGCCGACCCGAAACCCGTCTGCGATCTTTATACAGAGGCGATGAAGGCTCTTGGGCTGGAGGTTTCGAGCGAACGGACGATTCTCGAAGTCGGCAGTGGTGCCACCGACGCGGTCGGAGTGGCGCTGCTAGAACGCGGCCTCGCCGGAGAGCAAGGGCGTGTGCTCCTCTACGAACCCTACGTCACGCCGATCCCGGTTCCCGAACCCGCTGGCGAAGCCGGCTTACGCTGCCGCATCGACCGCCTAACCTCTCTGCGCCAAATTGCACGCGGTTCAGTTGACCTCGTCGTTTCGCATTCTGTCCTTGAGCACGTCCGCGATCCGCAATCCCTGATGTTGGAGCTCGGGCGCATCCTTGCCCCCAACGGCTGGATGATCCATGCCGTCGATTACCGCGACCACTTTTTCAAGTACCCCTATCACTTTCTGTTCTTCTCGCGGCGGATATGGGAGCGCTGGCTAGATCCAGGCGACCTGCCACGCTGGCGACTTAGCGACCACCGACGGCTATTCGCCGGCCGTGGGTTCCGCATGCAAGTTCTTCGCTCGGCAACGCTGGCGGAAGAATTTCGGTGTGTCGTCAAACACCTGGCGCCAGAATTCGATGCAAATGATCCCGACATTGCGGTAACGACTGCGATTCTGGCCTTAGAACGAACCCATCTCCCCAGCCAAGAGCAGGTGGGATCACTATTTTCTGCTAAGGCGTACGAATTCGAGACAACCGCCGATCAATCCGAGCAGGAGATGCAGCGCAAAGATGCTTAAAGAGACGGCGAGCGCCTGCTCGACCGGAATAGCAAAAGCGGCGAGGATGCCAACGAACGCTCCTTCGCGCACCCCCACTCCAGCCAGCGAAATCGGCAGAACAGCGGCCATCGAAACCAGAGCGAAGATCCAGCACCACTCGAGGATCGGTATGTCCAATCCAAGCGATCGGGCGAGAACGACGACAATCGAGATATATATCGCCTCCTGCACCAAGCCAACTGCTAGCGACCCCCACAACGCGACCGGCTGCCTTGTATAGGCACACCACGCATTGACGAAGAGAACCATCTGAGATGAAAGCTGTTCGAATTTCGGAAAACGTTGTCCAAAATGCGTTAATCGGCCTTCCACGAACAAACTTAGTGCCTCGAAACGAAGCCCGACCAACACCCCAAAACCAACAACGAGCAACCCCACCAAGCTCAGCCTAGCAGCGTCACCTACCGGTAAATTGGTCATCGATGCGCCGCCGACTCCAAGCACCAAAAGCGCAATGAGGCAAGTGAGCTTGTCGAAGAGGACAGAAGCCGCGATCGCTTGAGCGTCCGCGCGTCCCCGTCCGAGCTGGTAGGCCTTGAACGCCTCGGCGCCCACCTGTCCCGGGATGACTAGCGAATAGAACTGTGCGGCCATATTTAGCCGGAACAAGGGGCCGAACGACTGGGCCGGCAAGAGTAACCACCATTTCGCTGTGGCAACGACAATCCCAAACCATTGAAGCGCTATCGCCGCCAAGATGCCTATTGGAGCCTGGCTTGAAAGCAAGCGCCAAAGCGCTACGAGATCGGCGCGTGCAAGCAACCATCCGAGCAAGCCACAGGCAACAGCCCCCTTAAGCAACCACTTGAAACGCGGGTTCATGGCTTTCTAGAAACGATTGTGACCGTCTTCAAGCTATCGCGTCAACAATTACTCTGTCGAGTCGAATACAAATTTTCGCGCGCAATTTGCCGTCGACCTCCATAAAAATAGCTCACCGCGTTCTAACAACGCCACCGGGAACTCCCACCACAACCGAACGTGGTTCAACTGATCTCAGCAACACTGTGCCGGCGCCCAATATGCTGCCTTCGCCAATCGTAACGCCCATGGCGACAGAGCAATGCATGCCGACCCAGACATCGTCGGCGATGTTGACAGCGGCTTCCCGGCTACCTTGGGCACGAATCGGCACATCGCTTCGGTCTGCCACGTGGCTTGTTGACACTATGGCCGTATGGGTTGCGATCCCGCAGAAAGTCCCGATGAAGACGCCTCCACCACCGTAGATCACAACATACGGTCCGATCGCCGTTTCGTCGCCAACACTTATGCTTCCGCCTTGGCAATGAAGATAAGACCCCTCATGCAGCTCCACCCGCTTTCCGATACTGATTCCGTCGCCGCTCGCAATCAATGTGCACCGCCCCGGAATAATTGTCCCGGCCCCAAGCCTAATATTGAATGGGTAATGAACATCAGCCTTCCAAGAAACGATGCAACGCCATCGCAATGCCAAATAGAGTGCCACGAGCGGCGCGGGTGCGGGCTTTCGGGCGAGTAGATCGGCCACCAGTAGCAGCACTGCTGCCAGCTTTTGGAAAAGAAAGCCCATGATTACGGCTTTTTGACTCCCCTAACCACGAAGATCGTTGCCGATTTCATCCTGCCCAAACGGTCCTGAATACACTCGGCAATGAACCCGTTCCTCTCGAATAGCGCAATGATTTCCTCGATCGAGTAGAACGTCTTGTAGGGCGGGTAGTACCAGTCATCTACCTGAGCCTGGATGGAGACGTTGTCGGCGCGGACATTGATTTCCTTGCCGCGCAGCTTAACGATGACGTTCGTTAGTTTCGCGAAACCATCAAGCACAAATTTCTTCCGACGCGTTGTATTCATGAATGCGCGACAGAAATATCTAACCCCCTGATGAACGGGCGATAGCCAAGTCTTAAGGTACAACCCGAGGTATACCTCGCCGCCGGGGCGAGTGACGCGCATCAGGTGATTCATTACCTTGATTGGATCGGGCGCCATCATCGCGACGCCCCAGCACCAGACTAGATCAAACTGCCCGGTTGGTGCATCCAGTTCCTGCAAATCCTGGACGCTAAACTCAATGTTTGTTCGCTTGAACTCTGCCGCTTGCCTTCGTGCTGTATCCACGCAGTTCTTCGAAACATCAACGGCAAAGACCTTCTCCGCCAGTTCGGAAAGCACCACTGAGCAGATGCCGTGACCGCAACCACCGTCCATCGCCTGTTTGTAAGAGCGCCCGGTGATCGTATCGAGCATGTACTTTTTCGTCTCGTCGTAATGCGGGACGTTCTTGGGCCAAAACTCATCATAAAAATCTTGGGTGCGGTCGTTGCTCATATAGGCCCGTCGTGACTGTGACTAACTTACGCTTTTACCAGCAAGCGGCCGGTCGTGTCGATGCGATGTAAGAAGGTGTTGATCTTTTGCGAGGCGAAATATTCGTCAACCGCCTGCTTCGCGCCAGCGAAAGCACCGTAGTCGTCAATTATGAGTATTCCGCCAGAAACGAGCCGCGGATATAGATGATCGAGTTCGTGCTTCGTCGATTCGTACCAGTCAGTGTCAAGTCGGAGCAGGCTTATCCGATCGGGCAAATTTCCTGGAATCGTATCTTCCACACGACCTTTAATGAATTTTATCTTCGCCATTGGATATCCACAGGATTCGACGTTGGTAACCACCTCGCCCAATTCGGCGCGACACCAATCACTGCCACCGTCGGCGCGCAGGTAGGTGGTAAAGAGCTGCGTGTGAGTGTCACCGTCTTGGCGCGTCGGCGCGGCCATACCCTCGTATGTATCGTATAGCCAAACCTCTCTGGAGATATCTTTGATCCGCGCCAATGCGAGTAACGCCGCCATCGTGCTGCCGCCCTTCCACACGCCGCACTCAACAACCGCTCCTTGAACACTGCGGCGCGAGAGGTGTTCCGCCGCCGCGATGACGGCGAACACGCGACTGAGCGATGTCATCGTGTACTGCTCGACACGATCGTTAATTTCAAAATAGTGTGGTTCGACATCGTTGGCGCTGAGCGCCACGACGTCAAAGCCGAGCTTGCGAGCGGCGGCCTTGAGCCTGCGCACCAAGTTCGGGCGGACGAAGAACTGATGATGCCAACTCATCCCAAAATACCAACTTCACAAAGTTCGTTAGCAATCTGGCGCCGGACTTGGTGATAGTCGGAGGGGTCACAAACGGCTATATTGAAGCCTGCTTTCCTGAGCCGTCGGTCACCCAAGACTGATCCGCAGCAGCCGGTTACATTTTGATCACAAGATCTCATAGGTTCGATAAAGTGCAAACTGAAGTCAGACATTTTTCAGGAAAACGAACTCATTGCACCCAGTAGGCACTGCGGCTGGAATGGCTTTGATCATCTTGAAACCAATTCGATCCAAGAACATCTCGATTTCCCCGATGCTGCCGTACTCGTATGGATAGCCACCAACCCAGTCCACGACGTTGTAATAGAAGTCCATTCCACGTTCTTGCCGCAACGGGTTCTTGCCGGTAACAAGAAGTTTCGCGAGCCAGATGACGGGCGTGAAAAGCCAACAGCAAGCCGGTTGCAGAAATCGTGGCAGGAGGTTGTAAAACCATTTAATGAAAAGCCAAGGCCGACTGCTCCAGTGGCGGTTGTAAATCGCAATCACAAAGTACCCGCCCGGTTTCACCAGAGATGCGGCATTGGTCATTGCTTTCGCCATGTCGCCAGTATGGTGGAGCACTCCCCATGAGTGCACTACGTCGTAACCCCTTTCGCCTATCACTGGCTGGAGCAAGTCCATTTGGACGAAGCCATCGTCAAGAATGGATCCAACAACTAGGTGCGGCTCATCACTACTAACCTTGACGAAATGCTTGCTTGTCGCACGGTAGGCCTCAACGCACTTTTCGTTGATATCGCAACCGGAGACCTTTGCTCCTTGCTCTTGCGCCATCAGCACAATCAGCCCTTGACCAAAACCGATATCCAGAAACGTGCACCCTTTGAGTGGCACTCCCGCCATCAGAACGCCAAAAGCTGCACGTGATTCACTGATACTCTCCGCAGTCAGCGCGTGTGTGGAAAAACCAACCCAGTTCTCACCGAAATCAAATTGCCTCATAACTCTCTCGATGATGCTCGGCCTTGAAAAGATCCGCATAGGCGTCTGCCGTCGCCAGCCAGGAATAGTTGCGAACGACGCGCTGCCTTGCCGCCAGTCCAATTCGTTTGGCAGCCACCGGATCGGCAAGAATCCTGCACAGGGCGTCGCTCAGCGCCAACTGGTCACAAGAAGGAAACAGCAAACCATCGACGTCATCCTCGATGACATCGATATTACCCGCGACTGCGCTTGCGATTACCGGGACACCACAGGCCATCGCCTCGAGAACCACGTTCGGCATTCCTTCGTAAAGTGACGGATTGACAAGACAGTCAGCTTCCGCGTACAGCCCAAGCATCGCCTCGCGGCTCTGCCAAGGTGCCCATTCTACAAGGTCGGCGATGCCCAGCGCGTGGGTTTGGGCCAGCAGCGCCGGCTTCAGCGGGCCGTCGCCGACGATCTTCAGGCGCGCCGCCGGTGCCTGCTGCTTTGCCAGATCGGCGAACGCCCAAAGGAGTAGCGCGACGTTCTTCTGTTCGTTCAGCCGGCCGACAAAGAGAAAGCGGAACGCCTGCCGCGGCTGCGTTGGGATCACCGGCTTGAATCGCTCGTGGTCGACCCCGTTGACAATCACCGTCACTGGTACTGGGTCTGCATGCTCGGACAAGGTCTTGAGACCGTTTGAATTCGCGACGACCGCCAACGCATCGCGCAGAATCCGGCGCCGGAATGGGGCCAGCAGACGATGCATCCGATCGAGACTGCGCTCCGTTCCTGGCACATCTCCGCCACGCAGAGAAACAACGTAGGGAATCCGCCCGAGTCGCGACGCCCACCAGCCGACCGGCCCGCAGGGCACCGAGAAGAAGGTGATGACGGCCTCCGGCCGGTATTCGCGAAGAACACGCGGCATGGCCCAAACCGCTGAGGCAACGTAGCTCGCCATCTCGCGCATGCTGGACCGATCCGCACGGGCTCGCAGCGCGGGCACGCGCCAGACCAGGACACCGTGCTCATCGCGTTTGCCGCGCAAGTCACCGAACGCTGCGGTCAGCACGGTAACTTCGTGGCCAAGCGCCAACAAGCCCTGCGCGATCTTTTCGGTGGCCGTCGCCGCGCCGCCGCCAATCGGCGGATATTCGTAGTTGACTAACAGAAATCGCATGGTGCTAATTATCCCGCGTATCGTCGCCGGGGAAGGTTCTCTTCGCAATTCCGACGGACAGGGAGGGTGAGTAAACAAGACTGGGAGGTGAACAGATGTGGACCGGTCCAATCGAATTTGGCCAGAAAACCGAGTGGCAATCTGCGGCCTTGCAACTCTTGATTGAAAATAAGCCGAGATAGCGTCGTGAAGATCCCATTCAACAAACCCTGCATGACCGGCAAGGAGTTCTGGTACATCTCGCAGGCGCACGCCAGTGGCTACCCCGCGAGTGCTTGCACAACGCGCACATGTATTACTTGCTACTGCCCGGTCTGGACCAGCGCACGGCCTTTATTGAACGTCTGAAAACCAGGGGCATTCATACCGTGTTTCATTACGTGCCCCTGCATTCATCGCCTCTTGGTGAAGCCATGGGGCGCGCTGCAGGTGACATGAAGCACACCGACAATATCGGCGAAAGACTGGTGCGTTTGCCCCTGTGGATGGAGCTGGAAGAGCATTTGCCCGAGGTGATCGCCGAGGCCGTGGCTGCGGCAGACAGGTGAAACCGCGGTTCCGGTCGTTCAAATGACCTTGGAGTAGCGAACGCGTTCGCGGTCGGTACGCAGGTACTTGTCGAAGGCCATGGCGATGGCGCGCACCAGCAGGCGTCCGCGCGGCAGGACGCTGATCCACTGCTCGTCGATGGTGAGCAGGCCGCCCGCTTCCATGTCGCGCAGGCCTTCCAGTTCCGCGGCGAAGTAGGACTTGAAATCGATCAGGTGGGCGATCTCGATGGATTCGATGGACAACTCGAAATGGCACATCAGCGCCTGGATGATGCTGCGCCGCAGGAGGTCGTCGGCATTGAGTTCGATGCCCCGGAAAATCGGCAGCACGCCCTGGTCGAGGCTGTCGTAGTACTCGTCGAGGGTCTTCACGTTCTGGCAGTAGCTGGGACCGACCTTGCCGATGGCGGACACGCCAAAGGCCATCAGGTCGGCTTCGGCATGGGTCGAATAGCCCTGGAAATTCCGGTGCAGCCGGCCCTGGCGCTGGGCCACGGCCAGCTCGTCGTCCGGCTTGGCGAAGTGATCCATGCCGATGAAGACATAACCCGCGTCGGTCAGGCGGCGAATGGCCAGTTGCAGGATCTGCAGGCGGGCGTCGGGGGTCGGCAGGTCGGCTTCGTTGATGCGCCGCTGCGGCTTGGCCAGGCTGGGCAGATGGGCGTAGTTGTAGATCGACAGGCGGTCGGGGTCGAGCTTGATGACCTCGTCCAGGGTGTGGTTGAAGCTGATCACGTTCTGCTTGGGCAGGCCGTAGATCAAATCGACCGAGATGCCCTTGAAGCCGAATTCGCGTGCCGAATCGATGACCAGTTGGGTTTCTTCGAGGCTTTGTATGCGATTCACGGCGACTTGCACTTCGGGTGAAAAGTCCTGCACGCCGACGCTCATGCGATTGAGGCCGAGTTCGCCGAGCAGTTTGACGGTGTCGCGGTCGACTTTGCGCGGATCGACCTCGATCGAGTATTCGCCACCGGGCAAAAGGCGGAAGTGCTGGCGGATGATGTCCATCAGGCGGCGCATTTCGTCGTTGCTGAGGAAGGTCGGCGTGCCGCCGCCGAAGTGCAGTTGTACGACATCCCGACTGCCGTCCAGGGCGGCTTCCTGCATGGCGATTTCCTTGCCCAGGTACTTGATGTACTTGGCGGAACGACCGTGGTCCTTGGTGATGATCTTGTTGCAGGCGCAGTAGTAGCAGATGGTATTGCAGAAGGGAATGTGGACGTATAGCGAGAGCGGTCGGCCTTCCGTTCCCACCCCATTCCCTGCCGTCGCTCTCTGTCCGAGCCAGCGTATGTAATCGTCGGCGCCGAACGTCCCGACGAAACGGTCGGCGGTTGGATACGAGGTGTAGCGCGGACCGTTGACGTCGAAGCGTTGAATGACCTGCGGGTCGAAGACGACTTCCTGATAATCCATGGAATAAAGGCCTGGGTTTGCGGCGAAGGCCGCAATTTGCTTCAAGTATATAGTCACTAACAAGTTCAGTCTTGACAGATCATGAGAAGAATCCAACGTACAGCAGCCATGGCCGGCACGATGTTGAACCGCGTGAGTGAGCAAGCGGCGGCGATGGCGGAACATCCCATGCGTGTCAGGTAGTAGCGATAGGTATGCGCGACTTTCCTGATCAGTCCGAGCGCATCTGGCTGTTGCGCGCCGGGGGTTACGTTGCGGTGGTCGACCCGGGTGATCGCGCTGCCCAGGTCGCCCGCCGCCTGCGCACCGGCCAGGTCGAGATCAACGGCGCCCCTTTAACCTCTACGCGCCCTTCGGCGGCTACAAGCAGTCCGGCAACGGCCGCGAACTGGGCAAGTACGGCCTGGAGGATTTCCTCGAATACAAGGCCATGCAGTTCAAGCCGGCGCCCAAGACATGAGGGGCGACGCCTGACGCGCAGCCATGAGCGCACCTACCAAGAAGGCGGTATTGGTGCGGCGTCGTAGCGCATGTACTATGCATGACTGGTGATCCCGCCAAGGACAGGGAAAAGGCGCACGCCGTGGTCGCAGCAAGCATCCGCATCGCAAAGGCCGGGTACGGCGAGCGCTTCGGTTCCGCCGCGGCTGGTGCTTTTTTGTGCGACCTGGCCGGTTGCGTCGCCATCACTGGGCAGCAGCGAGAGGCCATGGCATCGTGAAACCCGCTTTCACCCTCGATCTGCGCGGCCGGATGATTCTGCTGGTGCTGACGGCATTCGCCGCGCTGACTGTCCTGATCGGCTGGCACTCACTCGAGGAACCCGGGGAGCGCTTGCGCGACGCCTCGGCACGGCTGCTGGCCGACACGAGAGTAATCGCCGCCAGGCAGCAGTCCATCGTCGCGAAAGCCGACGCCATCCTGACCGGTCTGATGCTGAGGCCGGAATTGCGGCCTGGTGTGTCCGCCGTGACATGCGCGCAGGTTCTATCGGCGCGACTCAAGCAACAGCAGGAATTCACCCAGATCGCCCGCACGCAGTCAGGCGGCGAGATCGTCTGCGCGGCGGTCGCCGCCACGGGCCGCGTCAGCTTTGCCGACCGCATCTGGTTCCAGGCTGTTCTCAAGTCCCACGGAATGGTCGTCAGCGAAGTAGTCACGGGAAAAATCCTCAACCAGCCGGTCATCGTCTTCGCCAAGGCCATGCGCGACGAGGCCGGCAGCGTGACCGGCGTCCTCTTCCTGTCGCTCAACCTGGAATGGCTGCACCACGAACTGGCCGCCGCCAGTCTGCCGGAGGGCGCCCGGCTGGCGGTGGTGGACAGCAAGGGCACCGTCGCCGTGCGTCACCCCGATCCCGAGGGCTGGGTCGGCAAGAGCGCCGAACATCTACCGCTGTTGCGGCGCATCCAAGCCACGGACGGCGACGGCATCGCAGAGGATTTCGGCCTCGACGGGGTGCGCAGAATCTTCGCTTACGCCACGCTGCTGGACACGGTGACAGGCCCCCTGCAGCTGTGGCTGAGCGTACCCAAGGAGGTGATCGAAGCTCCGGCGTGGCGTGCCGGGTGGCTCAGTTTCAGCATGACGCTCGCCGTGCTGCTGGCCACACTGGGGCTGCTGGTTTGGGGCGGCGACCGGCTGGTCGCGCGGCCGCTGCAGACGCTGTCGCGGGCGGCAACGCGCTTCAGCGCCGGAGACTCCAGGGTCCGCAGCGGGCTGCCGCATAGCGACGACGAGGTCGGACGACTGGCGCGGATACTCGATGAAACGGCGGCCGGCATCGAAGACAGGGAGCGCAGGCTGGCCAACGCCAACCGCGCCTTGCGCGTCATTTCCACCGGGAATCGGACCCTGCTGCATGCCACCGGTGAGCTGGAACTGGTCAAAGAAATGTGCCGGGCCATCGTCGAAGCCGGCGACTACCGCATGGCCTGGGTCGGCTATGCCGAAAACGACAAGACCGTGCGGCCCGTGGCTTCCTGGGGCGCCGAGGCGGACTTGCTCGACCGCCTGAACATTCCCTGGGACGAGTCCGCAGCGGGCTGCGCGCCGTCCGGCATGGCGATCCGCTGGGGCATTGCCGTCACCTGCAACAACGTCCTGGCGGACCCGGACTGCGGCCTTTGGCGGGAGTTGGCGCAAGCCCATGGCTATGCCTCGTCGCTGGCCCTGCCGCTGCAGGTCGATGGCGTTGTCATCGGCGGGCTCAATATCTACGCCGCGGAAGCAAACGCCTTCACCGAGGACGCGGTCGAAATGCTCAGCCAGGCAGCGTTCGATCTGGCTTACGGCATCGCCACGCAGCGCGCAAAGGCTGCGTACAAGGGTACCCAGGCCGAACTGAATCGGCTCGAAAAGCAGAACATCCTGATCCTCAACTCAACCGGCGACGGCATCTTCGGCCTGGATCAGGAAGGGTGCGCCACGTTCATCAATCCGGCCGGCGCGGCAATGCTGCAATGGCCGGCGGACGAGATCGGCGGCCAGATGATGGACGCCCTGCATCACCACATCAGGGCCGACGGCACTCCCTATCCAGCGGAGGAATGCCCGATCCATGCGACCTGCCGCGATGGCGTTGTGCACCGTGCGGCCGATGAAGTGTTCTGGAGAAGGGACGGCACGAGTTTTCCCGTCGAATACGTCAGCACACCGATACGCGACGAGCGGGGCGCGCTGATGGGGGCGGTGGTGAGCTTCCGCGACGTCAGCGAGCGCCACAAGGCGGAACTTCGACTCCGTTCCAGTGAACAGGCATTCCGCGCCGTCGTCGAAAACTCTCCCGATGTCATCGTGCGCTACGACAGGGAGGGCCGGCGAATATACGTGAACCCGGAGTTCGAGCGGGTCAATCGCCTTTCGGCCAGGGAAGTACAGGGCAAGACACCACTCGAACTCTCGACCGAACTCAGCCCGAGGGCCGCCGAGTTCACAGAAAGACTCATGGCGGCAATGGCGGCCGGTACGATCGCCAAAATCGACTTGTCATGGACCAAGGATGGGAACCCGGTATGCTGGTTTGTGCGCGTCGTGCCCGAATTCGATGCCGACGGCAAAGTGGTGAGCGCACTCACGATCTGGACCGACATCACCGAACGCAAAATCGCCGAAGCCCAACTGCGCAAGCTGTCATTGGCCGTCGAGCAAAGCCCGGAAAGCATCGCCATCACCAACGTCGATGCCGAGATCGAGTACGTGAACGAAGCCTTTGTGCGGGCCACGGGCTATAGCCGCGAGGAAGCGATCGGGCAGAACCCGAATATTCTGCACTCGGGCAAGACCCCGCCGGAAACCTATGTGGCGATGTGGGAGGCTCTGACCCAGGGCCGGCCGTGGAAAGGCGAGTTCAATAACAAACGCAAGGACGGCAGCGAGTATGTCGAGTTCGCCATCGTCACGCCGCTGCGCCAGGCCGACGGCTCGATCAGCCACTATGTCGCGGTGAAGGAAGACATCACCGAGAAAAAGCGCCTCGGGCTCGAACTCGATGCGCATCGGCACCATCTCGAAGAACTGGTGGAAATACGCACCACGGAGCTGGTCGCCGCACGACACCAGGCCGAGGCCGCCAACCTGGCCAAGAGCAGCTTCCTGGCCAACATGAGCCACGAAATCCGCACCCCGATGAATGCCATCATCGGCCTCACCCACCTCTTGCGCCGTGCCGGGGCAACGCCCGAGCAGGCCGAGCGTCTCGCCAAGATCGACATCGCCGGGCAGCACCTGCTGTCCATCATCAACGACATCCTCGACCTGTCCAAGATCGAAGCCGGCCGGCTGCACCTGGACAGCAGCGACTTCAACCTCACGGCGGTCCTCGACCATGTCGCTTCCATGATCGGCGGCGCCGCCCAGGACAAGGGGCTGCGGATCGAAGTCAAGCGCGATAACGTACCCCTGTGGTTGCGCGGCGACGTGACGCGACTGCGCCAGGCGCTGCTCAACTACGCCGGCAACGCCGTCAAGTTTACCGAACACGGAACCATCACCCTGCGCTCCGTCCTGCTGCATGAAAGGGGCGACGCGATCTTGGTGCGCTTCGAGGTCGAGGACACCGGCATCGGCGTCACGCCCGAGCAGATGACACGCCTGTTCCATGCCTTCGAGCAGGCCGACGCCACGACCACGCGCAAATACGGCGGTACCGGACTCGGCCTTGCCATCAGCCGGCGCCTGGCTGAACTGATGGGTGGAGAAGTCGGCGTTGACAGCACGCCGGGGAAGGGGAGCTGTTTCTGGTTTACGGCCCGCCTGCACCGTGGCCACGGCGTCATGCCCGCCAAGTCAGCGCCCATCGACACAGCGGATATCGAAACGCAATTGCGCCGCACGCACGGCGGCGCCCGACTGCTGCTGGCCGAGGACCAGCCGATCAACCGCGAAGTGGCGCTGGAACTGCTGCACGGCGCCGGCCTGGCGGTGGATACCGCGAGCGACGGTCGCGAGGCTTTGGCGAAGGCGCAGGCGCATGACTACGACCTGATCCTGATGGACATCCAGATGCCGAACATGAATGGCCTCGAAGCCACCCGTGCCATCCGCGCCCTGCCGGGCTGGAAGACCAAACCGATCCTGGCGATGACCGCCAACGCCTTCGACGAGGATCGCCTGGCCTGCGAAGAAGCCGGCATGAACGATTTCATCGCCAAGCCGGTCGAGCCCGAGGCGCTCTACCACACCTTGCTGATATGGCTGTCGGCGTCGACGGCAGGCAGGGAGAATGTGCCACAGGGCGGCCAGACAGACGCCGGGATCAACGCGCCGACGGCGCAACAGCAGAGCCTGCCGCCCTCACTGGCCGAATTTGTCGGGCTCGACACCAAGCGCGGCCTGGCAGTCCTTCGCGGCAATGCGGCTGCTTATCTGCGGCTGTTGCGGCAGTTCGCCGACCGTCATGGCGGGGATACACGGAAATTACGGGATGAGCTTGCGCAGGATAGTGTCGACGCCGCGCGGCAACGCCTGCACGCACTCAAGGGTGTCGCCGCAACCCTCGGCGCCTCCCGCCTCCAGGCCGCCGCAGAAGCGCTGGAAAGGGCCTTGCGCAGTGCGGCGCCGGCAGCGACCTGGCCGGCCCTGCTCGACGCCCTGCAGACCGAGCAGAGCGCCCTGGACGCCGTGCTGGCGCTTCTGCCCGACGTTCCGCCATGCGTCGACGGCGGTGGCGTCGCCGATCCCGGCCGGGCGCGGGCGGTACTCAAGCAGCTGCGACCCCTGCTGGCCAGCGACGATACCGCGGCGGGCGATCTGTTCGAGGCCCACCGACCGCTGCTGGTGGCCACGCTTGGCGCCGACGCGATGCAACTGGGACGACAGATGGCCGCCTTCGACTATCCGGCGGCGCTGGCGACGCTGCGGGAGATGATGCGGCGTCAGACCTGAACGCAACTCATGCCGGCGGCGCAATCCCGGGATCGCGCCAGAGACACTTACCCTTGCTCTCCCTGTCGATTTCACCCAGCACGCGGTCATGGTCAGCGAGTTCTTCAGCGCTGGCGCGCAACACCACCAGCGGCGGACGCTGGCGCGTGCCGCCCATGGAATAGTCGACGGCGGGGCTGTCGAACTCGATCTCCAGCGAATTCTGGCCACGCGTCATGGCCAGGTAAACCTCGGCCAGCAACTCGGCATCGAGCAGCGCGCCGTGCAACTGGCGGCCGGAATTGTCCACGCCGAACTCGGAGCACAGGGCGTTGAGATTGTTCTTCTTGCCCGGACGCATCTCGCGCGCCATGCGCAGCGTGTCGATCACCTCGCCGCAAAGCTGCTCCATGCTCTCGACCTGCAACAGGCCCAGTTCGTTGTTGAGAAAGCCGATGTCGAAGGCGGCGTTGTGAATCACCAGTTCGGCGCCACGGACGAACTCCATGAAGTCGGCGGCGACCTCGGCGAACTTCGGCTTGTCGGCGAGGAAATCGTCGGACAGGCCGTGGATTCGTTCCGAATCGGCCACCGGACGCCCCGGATTCAGGTAGGCATGGAAGCGCTGCCCGGTGAGTTGGCGACCGCGCAGTTCGACGCAGCCGATTTCGACGACGCGATCGCCGGTCTTGAAGTCGAGGCCGGTGGTTTCGGTATCCAGAATGACTTTACGCACTGCAGCCTCCGTTGCGAACGAGGTCGACACCACGGCGCGCCAGCACGTCGGCGCGCTCGTTCTCGGCGTGACCGGCGTGGCCCTTGACCCAGATCCATTCAAGCTCGTGCTGCGCCGCCAAGCGGTCCAGTTCGCGCCACAGGTCCTCGTTCTTCACCGCTTGCTTGCCGGCGGTTTTCCAGCCGCGCCGTTTCCAGCCGTGTATCCACTCGCTGATGCCCTTCTGCACATACTGCGAATCGGTATGCACGCGCGCCTGCACCGGCTTCTTCAAGGCACGCAACGCTTCGATCACCGCCATCATTTCCATGCGGTTGTTGGTGGTCAGGGCCTCGCCGCCGAACAGTTCCTTCTCGGTCGCGCCATGGCGCAGTATGGCGCCCCAGCCGCCGGGGCCGGGGTTACCGCTGCAGGCGCCATCGGTAAAGATTTCAATCATTGATCGACTCGCTGCGTAACGGTCACCAGGGCCTTGGCGCGCGCCATGCGATCGCTCCAGGTCGGGGTGATCAGGCGCATGCCTTGCTGGCGCTTGACCGCCTGCACGATATACACCGCGCCGGCAATCGGCCACCAGCGATCACCGGCGGCATCCATGAACTTGAAGCGGCGCAGCCATTTCTCCTGCGTCACCGCGGGTGCGTAACAGCCGAAGGCGCCCGCCTGCATCTCGAAGCCGAGCAGCGAAAACCAGTCTTTCAGGCGCGGCACGCTCAGATAGGCGCCGCGCCAGGGCGGCAGCGCCTGGCGCCGCGACAGCTTGCGCTTGGCGCCCCACAGGCTGAAGGGATTGAAGCCGGTGACGATCACATGCCCCTCCGGCACCAGTACGCGCTCGACTTCGCGCAGCACCTGGTGCGGATTGGCGTCGAATTCCAGCGTGTGCGGCATCACCACCAGATCGATGCTGTTGGCCGCAAAGGGCAGATAATGCAGATCGGAGCGCACTTCCGAAGCACCGTCGTAACGCCCGTCATCACAGCGGAAACGCAGCGACATGCGGTTGGCGCGCAGGAAATCATGGGTGGGCAGGGAAAGCTGCACCGCATTGAAGCCGAAAATGTCGGCAACCAGCAGATCGTGCTGCTGCTGTTCCCAGTTGAGCACATACTGGCCGGCCGGCGTTTCCAGCCAGCTTTCGAAACCCTGAATTGACATTGCGCTGTATTTGGAGAAAATCGCTTTATGACTGAAATACTCGCCCTGCACGCTTTCGACGACAACTACATCTGGCTGCTGCGCGCCGGGGGTTACGTTGCGGTGGTCGACCCGGGTGATGCCGCGCCGGTACTCGCCTACCTGGAGCAAAGCGGCGACCGCCTCTGCGCCATCCTGTCCACCCATCATCACGGCGACCACGTCGGCGGTCTGGCAGACATCCTCGCCCGCTTCCCCGTCCCCGTGTTCGGCCCGGGCCTGGAGAACATCCCCGGCGTGAGCCACCCGCTGGCCGGCGGCGAACGCATCGAACTGCCGGAAATTTCGCTTCACCTCGACATCATCGCCGTGCCCGGACATACCCGCGGCCACATCGCCTATTATGGCCCAAGTCTCAACGGCCACGGTGCGGTCTTCTGCGGCGACACGCTGTTCGGCGCCGGCTGCGGACGCCTGTTCGAAGGCACGCCGGCACAAATGCAGGAGTCCCTGGCCAAGCTCGCCGTGTTGCCAGCGCCGACTCTTGTCTATTGCGCGCATGAATACACCCAGAGCAACCTGCGTTTTGCCCTGGCCGTCGAGCCGGGCAGCATCGCCGTGCAGCGGCGCAGCGAAAATGTGGCGAAAGACCGCGCGGCAGGCTGCCCTACCATCCCGACCAGCATCCGCAGCGAACTCGAAACCAACCCCTTCCTGCGCTGGGATGCACCCGCCGTGCGCGCCGCGGCGGCAAGCCGCCTCGGGCATGTTCCGGTCGACGCGGTGGAGACCTTCACCGCCATCCGCGAGTGGAAGAACCGGTTTTGAGCATCGCCTGAGCCAGCAACAATCCCTTCATGACCAGCCGCCGCCGCTTCATCCAGACCCTCGCCGCACTGCCGCCGGCCTTTGCCTTCCGGCATGCGCGGGCGGCGGCCGATCCCTCGCGGCTGGCGCTGATCATCGGCAACAGCAGCTACCGCGACGCGCCGTTGATCAATCCCGTCAATGATGCGAAGGCCGTCACCGGACTATTCACCCAGGCCGGCTTCACCGTCGATTCCCACCTCAATGCGACGCGCAGCGACATGATGGCCGCCATCGAACGCTTCGGCGCGGCGGTCAAGCGTTCGGATACCCGGCTGGTGGTGTTCTACTACGCCGGCCACGGCGCCCAGCTCGACTGGCGCAACTACCTGCTGCCTGTCGATGCCGTGGTGGAAAAGCAGGAGGACATGAAGCAGCGCTGCGTCGATCTCGGCCTGCTGCTCGGCCAGTTCAGCGCGGCGAAAGACAAGACCTTCGTCGTCATCCTCGATGCCTGCCGCAACAACCCTTTCGGCGCCGCCTACCGGCCCGAACAGAAGGGCCTGTCGCAGTTCGATGCGCCGGTCGGCAGCCTGCTCGCCTACGCCACTTCGCCCGGCAACGTGGCGTCCGACGGCGACGGACAGAACGGCCTCTACACCGAGAATCTGGTGCGCGAACTGGGAAAGCGCAACACCCGCATCGAGGACGCGCTCAAGCGCGTGCGCCTGAATGTGCGCCTGGCCTCGCATGGCGAGCAGATCCCCTGGGAGACCACCTCGCTGGAAGGCGATGTCTTCATTTTCAATGAAGGCCAGAAGAAACTCACCGAGGCCGAGATGGATCAGGCGGTCGAGGCCGACATCACCGAATGGACGCGGATCAAGTCGTCGAAAAATACCGACGACTGGGTCGGCTACCTGCGCGCCTTCCCCAACGGCCGCTTCGCCGAAATCGCCCAGATGCGCATGACTCGCCTGTTGGCGGAAGACGAGAAGCGTGCCGCCGAAAAGCGGCAACGGGAAGCGCAGGAGCGGCAGGAAGCGGCGGCGAGGGCCGACAAGCTCGCGGCCGAGAAGCGGCAGCAGGAAGAACAGAAGCGTATCGAGCAGGAGCGCATCGAACGCGAACGGATTCGTCTCGCCGAAGCACAGCGCCTTGCCGCCGAACGCAAGCAACTCGAAGAGCAACAGCTTCAGGAAACGCGGCGGCGCGAGGAAGAGCAGCAGCGCATCGAAGCCAAGCGCCGACAGGAGCAGGAACGCCTGGATCGCGAGCGCCAGCGGATTGCCGAGGCCGAGCGCCTTGCCGAGGAGCGCAGGAAACAGGAAGAACAGCGTCAGGCGGCCGAACAGAAACGCATTGAACTCGCGGCAGCGCAGAGGCAGAAGGAAGAGCAGCGAGTGCAGGATGAGCAGAAGCGCTTGAGCGAACAAAAACGCCTCGATGAGGAGCGCATGGAACGCGAGCGGATTCGTGTCGCCGAAGCGCAACGTCTTGCCGCCGAACGCAAGCAGCTCGAGGAGCAGCAACTTCAGGAACAGCGCCGCCGCCAGGAAGAGCAACAGAGCCTCGACGCCAAGCGCCGGCAGGAGCAGGAACGCCTGGATCGCGAGCGCCAGCGCATCGCCGAAGCGGAACGCCTTGCGGCGGAACACAAGCAGCAGGAGGAGCAACGACAACTGGCAGAGCAGAAACGCATCGAGCAGCAGAAGCTCGAGCGCGAACCGCGCGACCGCGCCGAGACAGCGCGCCTGACCACGGCACCGGCCCCGATGCAGACGGCTACTCCAGCTCCGGCGTTGCCCGCTGCCGCGGCAACTTCCGCATCCACTGGCTTGCCGAAATCGACTGCGGCAGCCTCATCGCCGCGCCCTGCGCCGCCGATCGAGATCGGCGAAGGTGCCGCCGTGCCGAAGCTGATCGCGCTGTCGGCCAACCCCTTCTCCGCCGGTCGCTATCCGCTCAACCGCATATTTACCGTCGGGGATGCCGCAACCATCCGCCAGTCGGACCTCCTGACGGGGATCGAGGAACAAATGCAAAGGATACGCGTGACCAAGGTTGATTACGACGAGGATCGGGTCGAATTCAATCAGGGAGCGGCCATCACGGACTTGATGGGCAACTTCATCAAGCAGGGGCCGAATGAATTCGATTCTCCGGTGCAATTCACACCGGCCGAGTTCCAGGTCGGCAAGAAATGGACCGCCGCTTTTCACCGATCCAAGAATGACAAGACGTCGAACATTTTCTTCGACATGCAGATCGTGAAGCGGGAAACCATCACCGTTCCGGCGGGAACTTTCGACACCTTCAGAATCGAAGGAGAAGGCTGGAACATAACCCGTGGCAACCGCAGAGAAGTGAAATTCTGGCTGGTACCGAACCTAAATTTTCCGGTCAGGAGCGAATCCGTCACCCGCAACAAGAGGGGACAGTTTGTCAAGACCGAAAGACGCGAACTCGTCGCCATGCGCCAGCACACCATCGCTTCCTAGCACAACCCTGGCGGACGGGCTGCGGAGCCCCCTGGTCAGCCGAAGCAAGGCAGCCTGAATCGGATCCGGCGAAAGACGCCGGCCGCGCGGCTGCGGATGATAAGATTCGCCGCCTTCACGCGCACCCTAGCCGGTGCCTCTCTTCCCAATGTCCCTGTTGCGCTGCCTAATCCTGCCGCTGCTGCTTCTGTTGATCGGTTCCGCACATGCCCAGCAGGCGCTGCACGTGACGGCGGAAATGACATCGCCGCCCGGTCTGTCGTTCGGCGCGGCGCTGCCGGTAATGCAACTGCCCGATCCGTCGCGGGAAGTGAAGGACGATCTGCCGCCGATGCCGACCATCGACCTCACCACGCCGCCCGACGACCTGTGGCAGCGCATGCGCAACGGTTTTTCCATGCCCGACCTCGACAGCCCGCTGGTGGCCGACCGCCAGGCCTGGTATCTGAACCGTCCCGATCTGCTGCAGCGGGTATTCGAGCGCAGCCGGCGCTATCTGTATCACATCGTGGTCGAACTCGAAAAGCGCGGCATGCCGACCGAACTGGCCTTGCTGCCGATCGTCGAAAGCTCCTTCAATCCGCTGGCCTACTCGTCCGCCCGTGCGCTGGGCATGTGGCAATTCATTCCCGCCACCGGCAAGACCTACAAGCTGCAGCAGAACTGGTGGTTCGACCAGCGCCGCGACATCGTCGCCTCGACCAGCGCCGCACTCGACTATCTGCAAACCATCTACGAAATGCACGGCGACTGGCATCTGGCGCTGGCCTCCTACAACTGGGGCGAAAATGCGGTCGGTCGCGCCATCGTGAAAAACCAGGCCAAGGGTCTGCCGACCGATTACCTGCACCTGAAAATGCCGGGCGAGACACGCTATTACGTGCCCAAACTGCAGGCGATCAAGAACATCATTGCCCAGCCGCAACTGTTCGGCATCAGCCTCGATCCGATTCCAAACCGGCCATATTTCGGCACGGTGGAGCGCAATGGCAACATGGACATCGTCCTCGCGGCGCAACTTGCGGAAATCCCGCTGGACGAATTCATCGCGCTCAATCCGGCCTACAGCCGGCCGGTGATGCCGACCGCGGCCAACAGCCCGCTGGTGCTGCCGGCCGAGAAGGTGCAGACCTTTCTCGACAATCTGCAAGACCACGAAGCGCAGGACAAGCCGCTGTCCGCCTGGCACACCCACAACCTGAAGCAGGGCGAGAAGCTTGAAGCCGTCGCCAAACGCTACGGCATCAGCGCGGCACGGCTGAAACAGCTGAACGGCATCAACGCACGAACAAAGATCGCGACCGGCTTCGCCCTGCTGGTGCCCGGCAAGGATGCGATGGGGCAGGAGTCGATCGCCGCCCACCTGCCGCAGACCCCGGCCAATCCGCCGCGCGCGACGAAGCGGAAGAAGGCCAAGGCGGGCAAGGCCCGCGTCAAACCCGGCGGCACCATCATCGTCAAGATCAGGAAAGCGCCTGCCGCCAAGCCGGCGGTGAAGCCGACGAAGCCCTAGATCAGTCTGTTCGGCAGCAGACATATCGCCTGCGCGAATCCAGATAGGATTCAGATTGACGGCTGCCCTGTCGGGTTGCCGGCCAGTCGCCGAAAGGAAGGAAGCATGGACTCCCGCACCGCCATCTTCTATCTGGCGCTCATCGTAATCGCCGGATGTGCGGCAGAGCTCTATGTGCGAATGAAAGGGATGGGCGACCATGTCGAGAAGCTTCGCGGCGTCATCGTCGCCAAGAAGCCGGACCTCTTCCCTACCATGGTGCCCCTGGTCGCGGCCATCATCGTCGCCGCCATGACGATTCCGCATTGAGAAGTGCGATCAGTTCTCAGCAAACGGTAGAGCTTCCATAGCCGCACGCTGAACCACTTTGTTCAGCGGCTTCGCTGGCCCGCCCAATTGTCGCGCCGGGCAAGGCTTACTACCGCAAGCGCGCCAGTCGCTTGGTGAGCGCGTCGCCGACGAACTGTATGAAGGCCCGTACCCGCGCTGTGTGGCGCAGATCGGGGTGGGTGAGCATCCATACCGGCTGCGCCAGTTCGGCGATGGGCTCCGACACCGCCACCAATTCAGGGTGCTTGTCTTCCATGAAGGTGGGCAGCAGCCCCACACCGATGCCGGTGCGCAGCATCGCGGCTTTTGCGTTGAAAATGTCGACCCGAACCCGGACGTTGGACTGCACCAAGCGCTCGCGCAGCCAGCGGTCGTATACACGTGTTGAGGCCTCGCGCTCAAACGCCACCCAGGGTGCCTCGCGCGTGAGCACATCGATCGGCGTCACGCACTGCGGCAAGCTCGCCGCGCCGCGCAACGCATAGACGCGGCACGGGGCCATGCCGAGTTGGTTTCCCACCAGATGCTCGGCCACGTTGCCCGACAGGCGCAGCGCCACGTCGGCCTCGCGGCGCGACCAGTTCTGCTCCGGATCGGCGTGCCGGCTCGACAGGTCGATCAGGAAGGCGTTTTCGATCACCTCGACTTCGATGCCCGGATAAGCGCGCGAAAAATCGGCCAAGGGCTGCGGCAACAGGTGGTCCATCAACACAAAAGCCGTGGTCACCCGCAGCACGCCGGTGAGCTCCCGGTCGCGCCCGAATACCCTGCGCTCTACCTCGTCGGCGCGTATCGCCATGTGGCGCGCCTGCTCCAGCAGGGCAAGGCCGGCCTCGGTGGGCCGGTATCCACTTCGCTGGCGGTCGAACAGGCGCGAGCCCAGTCGGGCTTCCAGCGCATCCAGTCGGCGCAGAACCGTGGTGTGGTTGACGCCGAGCGCACGCGCCGCGCCGGCTAGCGAGCCTGCGACGCCGATCGCGAGGGCGTGCCTCAGGTCGTCCCAGTCAAGGGCAGGCATACCTGATGTTGCGTTCTTGCAAACTCATAGTGCATTTTTACATATTGTGCGCATATTTGCAAAGCTCTATAGTCCATTCACTGCACGGAAACCCGAATTCACGAGTTCCGCACAATCCGCTGACTGGAGCCGCCATGAACACCTACACTTCGCCTCACGTACTCGGCCTCGACAAGCCGCGCTCTGCGCTGCGCCCGGCAACACTGGCGCGAACCCCGGCGCCAGGCATGGCTCACGCAGGCTTGATGGAGCGCCTCGCTGCCTGGGCCGAGCGGCAACCGGCTCATCACCGCCTGGGCAGTTGGGAGCGGCTCAGGTAGCCTGCCCGAGCGTGACGTCAACCAAACCGAATGGCAGCTGCTACTGGCCGGACGTGGCCGCCCGGCATCCACTGAGCCGCCAAGTCGCCCGACAGTTTATGGCTGATGGCAAGCTCACTCCAGGGTCAAACCGCCTTGATGCAGCGCACGGCGTGGGTGGCGCCGAACAGCGTCTCGACCGGATAACCGCGGCGGCAAGCTTCGTCGGCCAGCGGACAGCGCGGATGGAAATGGCAGCCGGCTGGAGGATTGGCCGGCGACGGCATGTCGCCGACCAGCTTCGGCACCTCGCTGCGCGCGCCATCGACGCGCGGCACCGCCGCCAGCAAGGCCTTCGTGTAGGGATGCCGCGGCTGGCGCAGCACTTCCTCCGCCGTGCCGCGCTCGACCACGCGACCGAGGTACATCACCGCCACCTCGTGCGCCAGGTAATCCACCACCGCGATGTTGTGCGTGATGAACAGATAAGCCAGCTTCAGCTCGCCTTGCAGGTCGGATAGCAGGTTCAGGATCTGCGCCTGTACCGATACATCCAGCGCCGAGGTCGGCTCGTCGCAGATCAGCAGTTGCGGATTTACCGCCAGGGCGCGGGCAATGGCGATGCGCTGGCGCTGGCCGCCGGAAAATTCGTGGGGATAGCGGCCCGCCATGTCGGCGCGCAGGCCGACCTGTTCCATCAGGACGCCCGTACGTGCCGCCAGATCGCCACCGCTGCCACGCGGGGCCAGGGCCCGCATGCCTTCGGCGATGATGTCGCCGATGCGCAGGCGCGGGTTGAGCGAGGCGAAGGGGTCCTGGAAGACCATCTGCATCTTGGCGCGCAGCGGCCGCAATTCACCGCTTGAAAGGGTGGTCAGTTCCGCACCGTCGAGCATCACGCTGCCGCCCGTCGGCCGCAACAACTGCAACATGGCCTTGCCGGCGGTGGTCTTGCCGCAGCCCGACTCGCCGACCAGCGCCAGGGTGCGCCCCGGCATGAGTTGCAGCGACACGCCATCGACCGCGCGCACGGCGCCGACGGCGCGCTGCAGGATGCCGCGCCGGATCGGAAAATGCACCTGCAGGTCTTTCACTTCCAGCAGCGGTTTCGACTCGGCCGCTGTCGCCGTATCGCCAGCGCCGACTATCGGGGCAACGCCGGGTGCGGCGCCGGGCAGAAAGCAACGCACGCGCTGCTTCGCATCCACCTCGCGCCAGGGCGGTGGCGCCGTGCGGCAGACC
>JAUSCI010000039.1 GCA_030651305.1 Sulfuritalea sp.
CTGGCGCGGCTGCTGTTCCGCTTTTACGACACCACAGCCGGATCGGTGAAGATCAACGGCTCCGACCTGCGCGCGCTGCAGCAGAGCTCGGTACGCGCCGCGATCGGCATCGTGCCGCAGGACACGGTGCTGTTCAACGACACGATTTTCTACAACATCCAGTACGGCCGGCCCACAGCGCCGCGCGAGGAAGTCATCGCCGCGGCGCAGGCGGCGCACATCCACGACTTCATCGAACGGCTGCCGGACGGATACGACACCCGGGTCGGCGAACGCGGCCTGAAACTCTCCGGCGGCGAGAAGCAGCGCGTCGCCATCGCGCGGGCGCTGCTGAAGAACCCGCCGATCCTGATCTTCGACGAGGCCACCTCGGCGCTCGACTCGAAAACCGAAAAGGCCATCCAGGCGGAACTGGAACAGGCGGCCGTCGGCCGCACCACGCTGATCATCGCCCACCGGCTATCGACGGTAATGAACGCCGACGAAATCCTGGTGCTCGATGCCGGGCGCATAGTCGAACGCGGCGCCCATCGGGCGCTGCTCGATCGCGGCGGCCTATACTCGCAGATGTGGGCCTTGCAGCAGCAGGAACAACTGATTGACGTTTGACAAACAGGACTAGAGGAGACCGCCATGATTCGTGCCACCGTTGTTGCTTTCATCGCCCTCGCGACATTCGCCCTGCCCGTCCTGGCCCAGGACCTGGGCGGCACGCTGAAGAAAGTCAAGGACAGCGCCAGCATCACCCTGGGTATTCGCGAATCCTCGCTGCCGCTCTCCTATCTCGACGACAAGCAGCAGCCGGTTGGCTATCACATCGACATCTGCAACAGGATCGTCGATGCCGTCAAGGCGCAGCTGAAACTTCCTTCGCTCAAGGTCACGCATACGCCGGTGACCTCGCAGAATCGCATTCCGCTGGTGACCAACGGCACGGTCGATCTCGAATGCGGCTCCACCACCAACAATGAAGCGCGGCAGAAACAGGTGGCCTTTGCGCCGACCACCTTTGTCACCAACGTGCGCATGGCGGTCAAGAAGGCATCGGGCATCAAGAGCCTGTCGCAACTGAATGGCAAGCCGGTGGCCACCACCACCGGCACCACCAGCGTGCAACTGATGCGCGCCCATGAAAAAGGCAGGAGCATCGATTTCAAGGAGGTCTATGCCAAGGATCACGCCGACGCCTTCCTGATGCTGGAAACCGATCGCGCCGTGGCCTTCGTCATGGACGACAACCTGCTGGCCGGCCTCATGGTCACCTCGAAGAATCCGAATGACTACGCCATCGTCGGCGAAGTGCTGAACATCGAGCCGATAGCCATCATGCTGCGCCGCGACGACCCGGCCTTCAAGACCGTGGTCGATGATGCGGTCAAGGCCCTGATGAAGAGCGGCGAAATCGACAAGCTCTACGCCAAGTGGTTCATGAGCCCGATCCCGCCGAAGAGCGCCAACCTCAACTTCGCCATGAGCGACAAGCTCAAGGAACTGATCAAGGCGCCCAGCGATGCGCCGGCCGAGGCCTACAACAAGAAGCAATAGTCGGCGCTGGCGGTACGGCGCAATGGGATGAAACAGAAAACCAAACCCAGCCACAGAGGACACAGAGAGCACAGAGGGCACAGAGTAAGGGCGGCTTGACGCCTATTGCCTTTTTCCGTTTTTCTCTGTGATCTCTGTGTCCTCTGTGGCTAAAAAGGTTTTGCATGAACTATCACTGGAACTGGGGCATCTTCCTTGAACAAGTCAAGGGCGGGGATGAGACCTATCTCAACTGGCTGCTGACCGGATTCGGCTGGACCGTCGCCGTCTCGCTGTCGGCCTGGGTGATGGCCCTTGCGCTCGGCATCCTCCTCGGCGTCTTGCGCACCGTACCCTCGCGGGCTCTGGTCGCGGCGGCGACGGCCTGGGTTGAACTGTTCCGCAACATTCCGCTGCTGGTGCAGATGTTCCTCTGGTTTTTCGTGATGCCGGAACTGCTGCCGGCCGACTGGGGGCTCTGGGTCAAACAGGAGATGCCGGCCAAGGAATTCTTCACGGCCACGATCTGCCTCGGCCTGTTCACCTCCTCGCGCGTGGCGGAACAGGTGCGTGCCGGCATCCAGGCCCTGCCCGGCGGTCAACTCATGGCCGGGCTGGCGATGGGCCTGACCCTGCCCCAGACCTATCGCCATGTGCTGCTGCCGACGGCGCTGCGCATGGTGGTGCCGCCGCTGACCTCGGAGTTCATGAATGTGTTCAAGAACTCGTCGGTGGCCTTCGCCATCGGCGTCATGGAACTGACCTTCCAGGCAAAACAGATGCAGGAAGACTCGGAGCAGGGCATCGAAACCTTTCTTGCGGTCACCCTGCTGTATTTCATTTGCGCCTTCAGCGCCAACCGCGTCATGGCCGTGATCGAGCGCCGCACGCGGATTCCCGGCACCGCAGCTGACGTTGCGGCACAAAGCTGATGCACGGCGATTTCGATTTCAGCGTCCTGGTCGACAGCCTGCCCTTCCTGTGGACCGGGCTGCAGTTCACGCTCAAGCTGACCGCCGTTGCCATGCTCGGCGGCATCGCGCTCGGCACGCTGCTGGCACTCGCCCGCCTGTCGCCGATAGCACCGCTGGCCAGGGCCGCGTCCTGGTACGTCAACATCATGCGGTCGATTCCGCTGGTGATGGTCATCCTCTGGTTCTTCCTGGTCATCCCGCTGATTACCGGCAAGCCGATGGGCGCCGAAAATTCCGCGCTGGTGACCTTCACCCTGTTCGAGGCGGCGTTCTACTGCGAGATCATGCGCGCCGGCATCCAGAGCGTCAGCCGCGGCCAGGTCGCGGCAGGCTACGCGATGGGCTTCACTTACGGCCAGAACATGCGCCTGGTGATTCTGCCGCAGGCCTTCCGCAACATGCTGCCGGTGCTGCTGACGCAGACCATCGTGCTGTTTCAGGACACCTCGCTGGTCTATGCCATCGGCGCCAAGGATTTGCTGAAGGCGGCCGAAGTCGCGGGAAAAAACTACAATCGGCCCGTGGAAATGGTAATTTTCGCCGCGCTGATCTATTTCGTGATGTGCTATTCGCTTTCTTTCGTCGTCAAACGCCTGCAGCAGCGCTTCGCCTTCAAGCGCTGAACCTGTCACCTGCCTCCTCCGGAAATCCGCCCATGAATCAAGTGCCGAACAGCGCCATGATCGAGATGCGCAATGTGAGCAAGTGGTATGGACAGTTCCAGGTGCTGACGGACTGCAGTACCCGCGTGTCGAAGGGCGAAGTGATCGTGGTCTGCGGGCCGTCCGGGTCGGGCAAGTCGACCCTGATCAAGTGCGTCAACGGCCTGGAAGTTTTTCAGCAAGGCGAGGTCATCGTCGACGGTACCTCGGTCGGCGATCCGAAGACCGATCTGCCCAGGCTGCGCGCCCATGTCGGCATGGTATTCCAGCATTTCGAACTGTTTCCGCACATGACGATTACCGACAATCTCACCATCGGCCAGATCAAGGTGCTCCGGCGCAGCAAGGAGGAGGCGCAGGAAAAGGCCGCCCGACTGCTCGACCGGGTCGGCCTCAAGCAGCAGGCCCACAAGCACCCGGGACAACTCTCCGGCGGTCAGCAGCAGCGCGTGGCGATTGCGCGGGCGCTGTGCATGGATCCGATCTGCATGCTGTTCGACGAACCGACGTCGGCGCTGGATCCGGAGATGATCAACGAAGTGCTCGACGTCATGGTCGAACTGGCGAAGGAGGGCATGACCATGATGTGCGTGTCGCACGAAATGGGTTTCGCGCGCAAGGTTGCCCATCGCGTGATCTTCATGGACCAGGGCAGGATCATCGAAGATGCGACCAGGGACGAGTTCTTCGGCACCCCGCGCTCGGAGCGCGCCCAGTTGTTCCTGTCGAAGATCCTGTCGCATTGAGAACGCGACATAGTGAGGCTGCCGCCATGATTTCGCGGATCATTCCAGTCTGGCTCAGCGCCCTGCTTTGGCTGTTGACGAGCCCCCTGGCGACGGCGCAGAGCCTTGCGCCGGTCGCGCTCAGCGAAGCCCGCGACCTCGCCGCCGATGGCCGCCTTGCTGCCGCCAAAGGCGTGCCACTGGTCGTGCTTTACAGCCGCGATGACTGCAGCTGGTGCGAAAAACTGCGGCGCGAACATCTCGCTCCGCTCTCTCGCGACCCGGCAGTTCCCGCCCTGGTGCGCGAACTGCACATGGACCGCGCCACACCCCTGCTGGATTTCGCGGGTCGCCGTACCACCAGCGCCGACTTCTCCAGACAGATGCGGGCGCACCTGGCGCCCACCGTGATGTTCCACGGCCCCGCTGGCGAGGAACTGGCTGAACCGATAGTCGGTTTCCGTCTGGCCGACTTTTACGCCGCCTATCTCGAACGGGCGATCCGCGACAGCCAGGTCCGACTCCAGCAACGAAAATGACCACCACTATGCCACCAGCCGAAACCATGGCCGACAAGGACCAGCCCCTGCGCGACGACATCCGCCTGCTCGGTCGCCTGCTCGGCGACACCGTGCGCGAACAGGAAGGCGTCGCGGTATTCGACGGTGTCGAGGAAATCCGCAAGCTCGCCTTGCGCTTCCATCGCGACGACGATCCCGCCGCGCGCGTGGAGATGGAGGCGCTGCTGCAAGGCTTGCCGCGCGAGCGCACCAATCTGGTGGTGCGCGCCTTCAGCTATTTTTCGCATCTGGCCAATATCGCCGAGGACCAGCACCACATCCGCCGCGCCCGTGCCCATGCCCGTGCTGGAGCGAAGCCGCGCGAAGGCAGCCTGGCCTTTTCGCTGCAACGCGCGCTCGCCGCCGGCATCGAGGCCGGGCAGCTGGCCCGGTTCTTCGCCGGCGCCCAGGTGAGGCCGGTGCTGACCGCGCACCCGACCGAGGTGCAGCGCAAGAGCATCCTCGATTGCCAGTGGAAAATTGCCAGCCTGCTCGACGAGCACGACCGCACCCAGCTTGCGCCGGAGGAGCAGGCGGAGCACGACGAAGCCCTGCGCCGCGCCGTGCTGCGCCTGTGGCAGACGCGCATGCTGCGACGGGCCAAACTCTCGGTGATGGACGAGGTC
Organism: Sulfuritalea sp.; assembly: GCA_030651305.1. Lineage (GTDB taxonomy): Bacteria > Pseudomonadota > Gammaproteobacteria > Burkholderiales > Rhodocyclaceae > Sulfuritalea. The sequence continues at coordinate 5,072 of JAUSCI010000039.1, forward strand.
GCCAACGCGCTGTCCTTCTACGACACCACTTTCCTGCGCGAGCTGCCGCGGCTCTACAACGCCTGCGAAGACCACCTGACCCGCAACGTACCCGACTGGAAGACGCTGGGCATCGCCGAACTGCCGCCCTTCCTGCACCCCGGCTCCTGGATAGGCGGCGATCGCGACGGCAATCCCTTTGTCACCGCCGACGTACTGGCGAAAGCGATGCGCGCGCAAAGCAGCAAGGCCATCGGCTACCTGCTGGAACAACTGCACCAGCTCGGCGCGGAACTGTCGACCACCACGTCGTTGATTTCGGTGCCCAGCGTCGAGCTGATGAAACTGGCCGAACAGTCGCCGGACAAGAGTCCGCACCGTCTCGACGAGCCCTATCGCCGCGCCATTACCGGCTTTTACGCGCGGCTGGCGGCGACCGCCCTGCAGCTCGACAACCTGGAAGCGCCGCGCCATGCCGTGGCCCAGGCCGAACCCTACTTTTCAGCCGCCGAACTGGCTGCCGACCTTGACGTGCTGCACCACTCCCTGATCAGCCACAAGGCGGGCCTGCTCGGACGCGGTCGCCTGCGCCGGCTGCGCCATGCCGTTGCCATTTTCGGCTTCCACCTGGCGCCGCTCGACCTGCGGCAGAACTCGGATGTGCATGCGCGTACCGTGGCCGAGCTGCTCGGCATCGCCCGCCCGGGAACGGACTACCTGGCACTCGACGAAAACGGGCGCATCGCGCTGCTGCTCGAGGAACTCGCCACGCCGCGGCCGCTGGCGTCGCCCGGCATCAATTACTCGGAGGAAACCCGCGGCGAACTGGCGATCTTCGAGACCGCCCGCAGCATTCGCCAGCGCTACGGCAAGGCCGCCATCGAGAACGTCATCATCTCCAAGACCGACGGTGTCTCGGACATCCTCGAAGTCGCCGTGATGCTGAAGGAAGTCGGCCTGCTGCGGCCGCTGGAACACGCGCTCGACGTGAACATCGTGCCGCTGTTCGAGACCATCGGCGACCTGGCCAATGCCGGCGCGGTGATGAACCGGCTGCTGGCGCTGCCGCTCTACAACCGCCTGCTCGGCTCGCGCCAGGCTTTGCAGGAGGTCATGCTCGGCTATTCCGACAGCAACAAGGATGGCGGCTTCCTCACCTCCGGCTGGGCGCTGTATCGCGCTGAAGTTACCTTGACCGAGGTCTTCGCCCGCCACGGCATCACGCTGCGCCTGTTCCACGGTCGCGGCGGCTCGGTCGGTCGCGGCGGCGGGCCGAGCTATCAGGCCATCCTGGCGCAACCGCAGGGCGCGGTGCAAGGCCAGATCCGCATCACCGAACAGGGCGAAGTGATCGCCTCCAAATACGCCAACCCGGAACTCGGCCGCCGCAACCTGGAAATCCTCGCCGCCGCCACGCTCGAAGCCACGCTGCTGGCGCACGAGCACGATGCGCCGCGTCCTGAGTTCATTGCCGCGATGGAAGAGCTGTCGGCGACGGCCTTCACCGCCTACCGCCGGATGGTCTACGAGACGCCGGGTTTCGAACAATACTTCTGGGAATCCACCGTCATCGCCGAAATCGCCGCGCTCAACATCGGAAGCCGGCCGGCCTCGCGCAAGAAAACCACCGCCATCGAGGATCTGCGCGCGATTCCCTGGGTCTTCTCCTGGGCGCAGTGCCGCCTGATGCTGCCGGGCTGGTTCGGCTTC
>JAUSCI010000050.1 GCA_030651305.1 Sulfuritalea sp.
GGCCTTTCTGCTCGAATCGGTATCGAAAACCGGCGGACATCTATCCTCCAACCTCGGCACCGTCGAACTGACCGTCGCACTGCATTACGTGTTCGATACCCCGGAAGATCGCCTGGTGTGGGACGTGGGTCATCAAACCTATCCGCACAAGGCGCTCACCGGCCGACGCGCCGGCATGGAGCGCCTGCGCATGAAAGGCGGCGTGTCCGGCTTTCCGCGCCGCAGCGAAAGCGAATACGACACCTTCGGCGTCGGCCATTCATCCACCTCGATCTCCGCGGCGCTGGGCATGGCCGTCGCCGCCCGCAACAGGGGCGAGGAGAGGCGCGTCGCCGCCATCATCGGCGACGGTGCGATGTCGGCGGGCCAGGCCTTCGAGGCCCTCAACAATGCGGGGGTGATCGACGCCAACCTGCTTGTCATCCTCAACGACAACGACATGTCGATCTCGCCGCCGGTGGGCGCGCTCAACAAGTATCTCGCACGTTTGCTGTCGGGAGGCACCTTCAACGCCGCGCGTCGCGCCGGCGAAAAGGTGCTGGCCTCGATGCCGAATGTTCTGGAGTTTGCCAATCGTGTCGAAGAGCATGTCAAGGGCATGATTTCGCCGGGCACCTTGTTCGAGGAACTGGGCTTCAACTACATCGGCCCCATCGATGGTCATGACCTGGACGCGTTGATTCCAACCCTGCAGAACTTGCGCAGACTGAAGGGACCTCAGTTCCTTCATGTCATCACCAGGAAAGGCCAAGGCTACAAACTGGCCGAAGCGGACCCCATCCTCTATCACGGTGTCGGCAAGTTCGACGCCGCCAACGGCATCGAGCAGGGCAAGGCACCGGGCCGGCCAACCTACACCCAGGTATTCGGCGACTGGCTGTGCGACCAGGCTCAGGCCGACCCCCGCCTGATCGGCATCACCCCGGCCATGCGCGAGGGTTCCGGCATGGTGCGCTTCGCCCAGGAATTTCCCCGGCGTTTTTTCGATGTCGGCATTGCCGAACAGCACGCGGTGACCTTTGCCGGTGGGCTGGCCTGCGAAGGCATGAGGCCGGTGGTTGCCATCTACTCGACGTTTCTGCAACGCGCCTATGACCAGTTGATTCACGACATTGCCTTGCAGAACCTGCCAGTGGTGTTCGCCATCGACCGCGGTGGTCTGGTCGGCGCCGACGGCGCTACGCACAACGGCGCGTTCGATCTTTCCTATCTCACCTGCATCCCCAACATGGTGGTGATGACGCCGAGCGACGAGAACGAGTGCCGCAAGATGCTGTCGACCGCCTTCACTCTGGATTGCCCGAGCGCGGTGCGTTACCCGCGCGGCAGCGGACCTGGAGCAGCCATGGAAGCCGCGCTTGCAACCTTGCCTGTGGGCCGTGGCGAGCTACGCCGAAACGGCAAGCGGGTAGCCCTGCTGGCGTTTGGCGCAATGCTGACGCCCGCGCTCAAGGCTGGCGAAACACTCGACGCCACCGTCGCCAATATGCGCTTCGTCAAACCGCTCGACACTGAACTCGTCCGTCAACTCGCCGCCAGTCACGACCTGCTGGTGACCATCGAAGAGAACGCCCTGATCGGCGGTGCGGGCGCTGAAGTGGCGCGTGCACTGGAATCGGCTGGCCTGAGCACCTCGCTGCTGCGTCTCGGCCTGCCGGACAGATTCGTCGACCACGGCGATTCCGCATTGCTGCTGGCCGAAATCGGACTCGACGATACCGGTATAGTACGCAGCGTGACCGCGAAACTTGCCGCAGGAAATAATAGTTGAGTAAATCTGTCGGATAATGCTATAGTCGCTTGCACGTTTTCGTGCAAGCCCCGAGAAATGACATGAATTGCAGAGACCCCATGGCTCCACCCAAACCATCCGCCATTGCAGACGTCCAGAACAGCGCGGATTCGCGCCAGTTGCCGATCAACAAAGTCGGCATCAAGGCCATTCGCCACCCGTTCAAGGTGCTGGACAAGAGCGGTGGCGTGCGCCACACCATCGCCACCTTCAACATGTATGTCGGGCTGCCCCACAACTTCAAGGGCACCCACATGTCTCGCTTCGTCGAGATTCTCAACGCCCACGAAGAGGAAATCTCCGTCGAGAGTTTCGAGACGATGTTGCGCGAGATGGTGGCCCGCCTCGAGGCCGAAACCGGCCATCTCGAGATGAGCTTCCCTTATTTCATCAACAAGGTCGCACCTGTCTCCAAGGTCAAGAGCCTGATGGATTACGAGGTAACTTTCATCGGCGAAATCATCGACGGCGGCCGTTACCGGCAAACCATCAAGGTCGTGGTTCCGGTCACCAGCCTGTGCCCCTGTTCGAAGAAAATATCCGATCGCGGCGCACACAACCAGCGCTCACACGTCACCATCACCGCCACGACGAACCAGTTGGTGTGGATCGAGGACATCGTCCGCATGGCGGAAACCCAGGCATCGTGCGAGCTTTACGGACTGTTGAAGCGGCCCGACGAGAAATACGTCACCGAGCGGGCCTACGACAATCCGAAATTCGTCGAAGATCTGGTGCGCGACGTTGCCGGCGCGCTGAATGCCGATCCGCGTATCGATGCCTATGTGGTCGAAAGCGAAAATTTCGAATCGATCCACAACCACTCGGCCTACGCGCTGATAGAGAACAACAAGAAGCGCTATTGATCCGCCGTATCCCTAATCAAAACGGGCCGCCCAGATGATACTGGGCGACCCGTTTGTTTTTGTGCGGCGTTGAATCAGGCTTTGCGCGTCAGCTTCTCCTTGATGCGCGCCGACTTGCCGGAACGATCACGCAGGTAATACAGCTTGGCGCGACGGACGTCGCCGCGACGTTTGACTTCGACGCTCGCAATCAGCGGCGAGTAAGTCTGGAAGGTGCGCTCGACTCCCTCGCCGGACGAAATCTTGCGCACGATAAAGTTCGAGTTGAGGCCGCGATTGCGCTTGGAGATGACAACGCCTTCGAAAGCCTGGATGCGCTTGCGGTCGCCTTCGACCACATTCACATTGACGATCACGGTGTCACCGGGAGCGAAGGCGGGTATTGTCTTGCCCAGACGCTCAATTTCTTCTTTTTCCATCTGCTGGATCAGGTTCATGCATTTCTCCATCAAGTTATGGCTGCGGATAACACCCGCCAACCTTTCGCGCAGAGCAGGATTGATTTACCTTCCTGATGCGCGCCGTTTCTATTTACCGTCCCGCTGGAATTCAGCCAGCAGATCGGCTTCTTCCCCACTCAACGCCCTCGTCTCAAGGAGATCGGGGCGCCTTTGCCACGTCCGTCCCAGCGCCTGTTTCAGGCGCCAGCGCCGGATTCTTTCGTGGTTGCCGGACAACAGCACATCCGGCACCGCACATCCTTCATACAATTCTGGCCGCGTGTAGTGCGGACAGTCCAGCAGGCCTGCGGCAAATGAATCTTCAATCGCCGAAGCCTCGTCATTCAGCGCACCCGGCAACTGCCTGATGCATGCATCCATCAACGCCATCGCCGCCAGTTCGCCGCCGGAAAGGACGAAATCGCCCAGCGACAGTTCCTCATCCACACAGCGCTCCATAAGCCGCTCGTCAATGCCTTCATAGCGGCCACAGAGCAGAATCGCCCCATCGCTTGCTGCCAGTTCCGTCACTCGCCGCTGATCTATCCGCGCGCCCTGTGGCGAAAGGCAAATCACTTTCGCCGTACCACCAGCGCCAACTCTTGCCGCGGCCTTTGCCTCATTTATCGCCTGCTCCAGCGGTGATGCCATCATCACCATCCCGGGACCACCACCGTAAGGCCGGTCATCCACCGTACGGTGCACATCCTGCGTCCACTGGCGAGGGTTCCAGCATTCGATCTGCCACAGTCCCCGATCCAAAGCGCGCCGGGTAATTCCCGACGCCGTGAGCGCCGCAAACATCTCGGGGAACAGCGTGACGACATCGAAGCGCAAGCTCACCAGTCGCTATCCCAATCGACGCGGATCGTTCCTCCCGGAATATCCACCGCCTTCACTACGTGTTCAACGAACGGCAACAATCTTTCCTGCTCGCCATCCACCACCACCAGCACTTCATTCGCCCCGGTCTCGACCAGAGACTTGACGCAACCCAGCGACTGGTCCCGCATATTCACCACAGCCAGGCCAATCAGATCAGCCCAGTAGTACTCGTTTTGCACCAGCGGCGGCAACGCATTACGCGGCGCGCCAAAAAAACAGTTGCCCAGCGCTTCGGATGCATCCCGGTCATCAATGCCCGCAAGCTTCGCTACCACGCCATCGCCGTGCAGTTTGACCGCTTCCAGACCACGCGCCTTCCAGTTTCCGACTGGAGCATCAACATCTGCCGAAAGCCACCACTGCGGCATCTTCTGCCATGCCTCGGGATCATCGCCGAAGGGATGGACCCGCAGCCAGCCATGAACTCCAAACGGGGCGACAATACGCCCCAAGACAATCATGCGACTTAGGCGGCCTTTGGCGCCGCGGCCTGCTTGACCAAACGTGCGGCGGTCGGCGACAACTGCGCGCCATGCCCCTGCCAGTAAGCGAGGCGCTCGGTATTCACGACGAGGCCTGTTTCGTTTTCGGCAGCGACTGGATTGTAAAAACCGATGCGTTCGATGAAACGGCCATCGCGGCGGTTGCGCGAATCGGCTACCACCATATGAAAGAACGGGCGCTTTTTGGCACCGCTGCGAGCGAGACGAATAACAACCATGGTGTACTCTTGGAAAGCGGGAAAGCCGGCCATTTTATTTCAAAACCCCGGATAAAACAAGACGTAGCATTGGGTCGTAAGACGGTCCGCGGCGAACGCGGAAAACAAGCCGGCAATCAGTGCAGCTCGCCCTCCGGTGGCACCGGCGCAGGCAGGACCATGATTCCCTCCTCCAACAGATCACGGGTTTCATCGGCCGTCGCGACGCCGCGAATAGTGCGTGCGGGTGCTTCGTCATAGTGAATGCGCCGCGCTTCTTCCGGAAAGCGTTCGCCGACGTTCTCCGCCTTCCTCGACATCGTCACCAGAGCCTGGTGCAAAGCGCCCATGCCGGTCGCCGCAGTTGGAGCCGCAGGCTTTTCCGGGATCACGACTTCCGTGCCCCCGCGCTTGACGTGCGGTGCCGACGGCAACTGGCTCACTGCCGACGTCTGACACTGGGGACAATGCACCATATGACGTTGGCTTTGACTGCGAAATGCCTCGCCCGAAGCAAACCAGCCTTCGAAGCGGTGTCCGTGGTCGCAGAGAAGATTGAGAACTATCACGCGTTTGAGTTGCTGGTGCCCGGAACCGGACTTGAACCGGTATGGCTTGCGCCGAGGGATTTTAAGTCCCTTGTGTATACCAATTTCACCACCCGGGCGACTGATGCACAAAGTATTGTTGCGACAGGATGCGACCATGAATGACAAGTCTTCCCCGGTGAACAGGGAAAAAGCTGAAAACAATTCAGGGCGAGCGGCGTCATGGCGAGATGATTCTACCGCGCACCAGACGCGGCGCCTGCATTGTTGTCAGTTGGCCGGCAGGTCGGTCGAACTCAGCACAAAAGGTCTTGGTGCAAATGCCAAATCACGCGACGCATCCTCATGATCGAATACCTGATCCCGACTCATTCGTTCCAGCATCGCGGCCGACCAGTGGCGATATCCTGGATGCAGTCTCACCAGTGAAACGGCCAGCCTGGCACTCCACAATGGCACGGGAACGAGCCTTGGATGCCGGCCCAACCCCCGGAATACCTCAATGATCATGTCGCGGTAAGTAAGCGTGTCCGCACCCGAAATATCGTAGGCCCGGTTGCTCACCGGCTCATTGCCAACGGCTGCTGCACAAACCTTCGCCACGTCACTGGCATGAATCGGTTGCCGCAAGCCCCGGCCCCCTGCAAACAAGGGAAAGAAACCGAAACGCCGAATGAATCGGGCCATTTCGGAAATGTTCTTGTCTCGGCCCAACCCGTAAACCAGTGTCGGACGAAAAACCGACCACTGCTTTCCGGCCGATTCCGCCCAGTCTTGAAGATGTTGCTCACCGCCTGCAAGCAATGTCGCCTGTTCTCGTTCCCAGGGTTCCGAAGATTCGACTTTGACGAACCGGCTGGTTGATGAAAGTGCGACAACGCGCTGTGCACCATATCGCTCAAGCAGAGGAAAGAACTCCGGAAGTATCCAGATCGGCAGCAGTGATATCCAATGGTCGATCGGGCAATCGACATCCATTTCGTTAGCTGGCAGTTGACGCCATTCAAGACCGGGGCGATTCGAAACCATCGACTGCCGGGATACGGCAGTCACCTTCCAGCTAGCCTCCAGAAGCAGCGGCAACAGGCATTCCCCCACCAGACTTCGCGCCCCCAGGACGCCTACAAGCCGATCATCCATTCCGCTCGCCGATGAATCTCCCGCCGATACCACGCAACCCGATGTAGGCAACAACGGCACAGAATCGCAACCATACGCCAAGCGTAACCAGCCACATGAGCGCGCCAGGGTATTGGCGCCGGAAGAACTTCCGGTAGAACCTCAGCATCCCAAGATGCTTGTGCCACTCTACAAACAGGGGTCTCGACCTGCTGCATGCGCCGCGGTGGTGAACAATGCGCGAGCCAGGGACGAAAAGTATGGTCCAGCCCTTTTGTCGGTAGCGCATGCAAAGATCCAGGTCTTCGCAATGCAGGAAATACTTCTCATCCCACGGCCCGACATCCTGCATGGCATGGCGCTTCACCATCGTACAGGCGCCAGAGATCGCCTCGACTTCGATTGGACCGGTTGGAAGAGCTTGCTTGTGCAAATAGAAATCGGTGAAAAGGCGAGGCCACCGATCCGCGAATCGAGACAGGTGAAATACGCGAACGAGCGAACGCCAAGGCGTGGGAACCGCGCGACGCCCACCGCCCTGTTCCTTGCCGTCTATGTCGATAAGAAGCCCCCCCGCCATGCCAGCCTTCGGATCGGCATCAAGAGCCAATCGGAGCTGACTCACCGCTCCCTCTTCCAAGGCGCAATCCGGGTTCAGGAACAGCACGAACTGGCCAGTCGCTACCTCCGCCCCGATGTTGCACGCGACAGCAAAGCCGAGGTTGGTTGAATTGCGGATAAACCGCAGCCTTGTATTTGCTCCAAACCGGCGAGTCACCTCGTCCAGACTCCGATCGGCAGAGGCGTTGTCGACGAGGATTACTTCCCCGGCCTGCTGGAGGCTCAAGTCGATACAGGGCTCAAGCAGCTTTCCGGCGTTGTAGTTGACCACGACAATGGTCACGCCTTTCTCCATGCCAGAATCATCCGACCGCAGCAATGCAGACTTTTTCATGTGAAAGAGTTGGTGCGGCTCTGCCGCCGGCCTGGAATGAGATTCCTGTTCAGCATGGTCCGGAAAGCAATGGTGGGCAGGGTGCGACGGCTCTGCACGATTGCACGCTTTTGCCAGACCCTCCGCAAACCCAGAATGGCATCCCGCTTGGCGCTGAGAATGGCTCCGGCCTGGCCCCGGAATATGAACCAGGCGACGCTGACAAGATTCATCGCGATGTGCAACGGCAGGAGCAGCCAGAACAAGTATCCCGGCATATTCTTGACGAACATCCACACGAGATTGCGGTGGCCGTGATAAACGGCAAAACCGCTGTGCGCACCACCCGTCGTTGCCGAGCCCACGTGCCTGACGACGGCAGCGGGAACGTACCACGACTGCCAACCGACGAGTCGCAAGCGGAACCCCAAGTCGACATCCTCGACGTAGCAGAAGAAATCCTCGTCGAATGCACCAATGGACTGGATCGCCTGCCGTCGATAAAGAGCCGCTGCGGCGCACGGCGAGAAGATTTCCCTTGCCGTGCAATCGTCGCTATTTCTGGAACGGCCATGATCCCCTCGCCAGACAAGCCCGCTGATGTGGCAGACATCCTCGATACCATCGATCAGGTCCGCTTCGCCTGCCATCAACTGACAGGAACCGAAAGACGCTGCCGCCGGAGTTCGTCTGGCCGCCTTGACGAGTTCTTCCAGCCAAGCCGGTTCGGCAAAGGCATCCGGGTTGAGCAAGGCGACGAACTCGCTGTCGCAGAGTGCGATAGCCCGGTTGTTTGCGGCGGCGAAGCCCGTATTCACGGGCAGGGAAACATACTCGAATTCGGGAAACAGTTCCCTCGCACTCTCGATGGAACCATCGGTGCTGGCATTGTCAATGACGATCACTCTCGCGGCCTGCAGAGACTGTGCGCGTAGTGCAGCCAAGCAACGTGACAGCGTGCGTTGCGCATTGAAATTGACCACGATCACCGACACCGTAGCGGCACCATCCGTGCTGGCCGCCTCCGTGGTCATCAGAACTCCCGCTCGGCCAGCAGCAGACTTTCCGGTGTGCCAATGTCTCTGTGGTAATCCGAATTATGGAAAGCCTGCATGCGCCCCAAATACCTCGGCAGAACTTCGGTACTGATGTCAATGACATCCTTGCCCAATGCGTCAAGAAAATCAATCACCGATGGCTCGAAGATATACACGGCGGCATTGGCATGATTGCTCGGAGGCGCTGCGACCTTCTCGTGAAACCTGATCACGACTCCGCGCTCATCAAGTTCGACGATGCCGCAGCTCTGTGGTACATCGGTATCGAAGGTCATCATCGTGATATCGACGCCGTCCGGCCGATCGGCATGGGCGCGAACAAACGCCATGACATCGAACCGCGCCAAATTGTCCGCATGAACCACCATGAACGGCCCGCCGGCGAGGAAGTCGCGGTTCCTCAGCACAGTTCCTCCGGTCCCCAGCAACTCATCCTCGTGCACCATCGCTATCGAATCGCGCCATGACGAAGCTGCGACAAACTCACGTACTGCATCTGGCAAGTAATGGGTATTCACCAACACCCTATCGACCCCGTTCGGCAGCAGCATATCGAGCCAGTATCCCAACAATGGCTTGCCATGGATTGACACCAGACATTTCGGCACATGGTCGGTGACGGGCCGCAGGCGCGTGCCAAGACCCGCAGCCAGAAGCAATGCCCTCACAGCATCAGTTCCCGAACCACCTCTGCAACGGACAAGGGGAAATTTCCTACCCTCCCAACCTGGCAGGCAGACGCGATGGAACCGAGATAGGCGCTTTCCCAAATACTCGCCCCTGCAACCAGCGCCATCGACGAGCACATAAACAGGCAGTCGCCGGCGCCCGAAACATCCTTGGGCGCCATATTGAATGCCGGCAACTGGTCGGTGATCAACCCGCGGTGCGCGCCATCGGCCGAATGCACCAGCATACCTTCCGCCCCAAGAGTGATGAACACATGCCCGGCCCTGGCCTTGCGGTGCAGCGTATCCGCCAGGACAGCCAGGCCGGAGCCCGTATCGCGTAACGCCAGCCGCGCCTCATGCTCGGTCGGCGTCAATAACATCATTCCCTGAAAGCGTGAGACATCCCCGACCTGCGACGACGACTGGCTATCGGCCACCATCGGCACCCCATGCTGTGCGCAGCGCGCCATGATCTCATCGACCAGGGGCTGTGGCAGGCAGCCATAGTTAAAATCCGAGAACACCAGAAGGTCTGCACTTTCCAGGGCCAGATCCAGTTCATCGAGCATGTTGTTGATCAATTCACGACTGATATCGTGCTGCCGAAGGTTACTCACACGCAGCAGTGTCTTGCCATGAGCCCGGTACCGCTGCTTCAATGTGGTGGGCCGGCTTTCATCCTTGACCAGGCAGGCGTCAACGCCATGTTTCTGAAGCGTTTGCAAGGCAAAATCCGCTGCCTGATCCTCGCCAACGACGCCAAAATACCTGACCTGCGCGCCAAGCCCCCGGGCGTGCGCGGCAACGATTCCGGCACCGCCGACAAACAGGTCACGCGTGATCGGCGTCACCACGATGGTCGGATCCTCCTGCGACATACCCACTGGATCACAGGTCACATACTCATCGACAATAAGATCGCCTATCACCACGACTTGCATGGAGGAAAACCGGCCGATTAAATTGACAAGCCCCCGGCTATTGAATCCATGACGAGCCGGGAAGTCGATGGGCTTGCGAATCGTGGAAAGATTGGATTCGCGGAGTTCGCGCTGCAGCAAATCCATGGACGAAAAACGCGCCTCGCCGGAACTGAACAGCAGTTTTCCACCGTAGCCCTCGATGACCTGCTGTTCCGGGTTGAAGTGTGCCTCGTGCTCTTTTCCCTTGACCACCATGTGCGGCTTCAAAGCTGCAACAAACTTTTCGGCAGAAACGGGCAACAGAAAGGCAAAACTCACGGCACTGATAGCTTGTACGCCCTCCAGGCGCAGGTTCTCTGGAATAAATGCGCCAGGAAGATCGTCCCCGGTAACGCCGACAACAAGAAAATCGCCGCACTCGGCAGCGAAGTTCAATAGCCGCAGGTGGCCCGGATGGATCACATTAAAATTGCCGGACACGAAAACAATTCGATTGGAGTCGCGCGCTTGCTGCACAATTTCCGCGACAATTCTCGCCAAATCCTTATTTCCTGAGCCCAAAGCCATACCATGGTTCCCTCGTAGAACCGGTGATTTTAACCAACGTGCATCCAAAATGCCTAGCGCGCTACGTGGCGTCATGACCTCGGCGGGCTCCACCGCGCCGATCTGCCAACTCTGCGGCGGCCCGTCAAGGCTCGTCCATGAGTCCCTGCAAGACAGAATAGGCAAGACTCCTGGATCCTGGAATCTGGTTCGGTGTACCCATCCTGATTGCGGCCTCGTCTGGATTGATCCGATGCCGGATGCCGCAACCTTGTCCAAGGCCTACGAGACCTACTACACCCACAGCCCGGAAGGCAGCGTCTCGGGATTGCGTCGCCTGTATCTCCGCGCTCGCAACAGCTACATCAGCCGGAGATTTGGCTATCCAGCAACTGAAGGCTCATGGTGGATCGAGATCATTGGCACGTTGATCGCCCTGTTGCCCCACCGGCGCATCGGGATGGATGCCATGGCGATGTGGCTGCCATGGCAACCTGGAGGGACGTTGCTTGAGATCGGTTGTGGCAACGGTGATCGTCTGGCACTGTTCCGGAATCTGGGATGGCGGGTCAGCGGGATCGAACCAGACGCCAGAGCAGCGCAGATGGCAAGTGCCAGGGGGCTTGATGTTCTTGCAGCGACCTTGCAACCAGGCGCCCTCCCTGCGGCATCCTTCGACGCCATCCTCATGAGCCATGTCATCGAACACGTTCCTGATCCACAAGAAACCATTCGCGAGTGTCACCGCCTGCTGCGTCCCGGCGGCGTGCTGGTCATGCTGACCCCGAACACGGATAGCCTCGGCCATCGCTGGTTCGGCAAGGACTGGCTGCATCTCGACCCGCCACGACACCTGCACCTGTTCAACTGCCGGAATCTGTCCAAACTCTGCTCGGATGAAGGCTTCGCCACTACCCGCTCTACAACGACACCACGGGACGCCAACTGGACACTCGGCGCCAGCGCCGCCCTGCAACGCAAAGATAGCTACGTGATCGGACAACTGCCTGTTGCCCTGAGGCTCCTCGGTTTGTGCTTGTATTACATGGAATGGGCCGCACTCTTCTTCCGACCTGGGTGTGGAGAGGAAACTCTCGTGACGGCACGGCAAACTGATCGAGCAATCGTTGCACACTCGTCTCTACAACAACTATAATTGTCTTACCCAGTAAGAGAGTGCGATCGCCATGTCCACCGTCACCGTATCCGAAAAAGGCCAGGTAGTCATCCCTGCCGATATCCGCAAACGGCTCGGCATCACGCCGGGCTGCCAGCTTGATTTCTCGCTGGAAGGGAGCACCATCAAAGCTGAAGTAAAGCGGAAGGTAACCCCTTCATTGGTTGGCGAGGGGTTCGGCATGCTGGTCTGCAAGGCAGGCCCAAAGCGGAATCTTGCCGACTTTGACGTTGCCGAGGCCATGCGGAGACCGGTTGATGATCGCCCTTGATACCAACGTCCTTGCACGTTTCTACGTAGACGACCCCAACGATCCTGAAGCATCAAAACAACGCCCCATTGCGCGCAAGGTATTGGCGGAATCAGCCAGCATCTTCGTGCCCAGAACCGTGATATTGGAGCTGGAATGGGTACTACGTGCGTTCTACGGATTCGGCAATGCCGAGTTTGTACAAGTGGTGCGCCATTTGCTGGGCCTGCCAAACGTCCATGTTGAAGACTGGGAACATGTCGACAGCGCACTGCACTGGCATCTTGATGGGCTGGATTTTGCCAACGGGGGGTGTCAGAAATTCTGTGTGTGAGGCGGGAAGAGACTTTTCCACGGTGCGGCCTGCCGAAGGTCCCTCTAGACCGTAGGCGGGCGGCGCGGTGGGAAAGTCGGGGGATCATTTTAGCCTCGGGCTGCCTCAAAGCGA
>JAUSCI010000054.1 GCA_030651305.1 Sulfuritalea sp.
GCCGTTGGTGCTGCCCAGATCTTCCAGAAAGGAATCATTGAGGATGGTGATCACCACGGCGTGTTCGCCGGAGATTGCCAGATTGTCGATCTGGATGTCAGTATGTGGCTTGCGGCCGATCGTGATGCGCTCCTTGGTCAAGGGGATTTCCTTGAGCACCGTGGTTTCCATGCTGAGTATGAGCTTAGCCATTGTTTTCGTCCTTCGAGGTCACTGAGCGCTGCATTACTTGAACCAGGTCAGGAAACGGGCCCACCAGCCTCGCGCGGCCGGATATTCCCCCTTCACCTTGACCAGGATTACCGAAACATTGTCGCGGCCACCGTTGTCGCAGGCCATCTCAATCAACTGCATCGCACACAACTCCAGATTGGCCGACAACGCGCCCAGGGTCATGCCTATCTCATCGTCCTCAACCATGTCGTTGAGGCCGTCGGAACAGAACAGGTACACATCGCCGGGCAACACCTCATGATCGTGTATCTCGGCCGCCACTTCTGGATCGATGCCGACGGCACGCGTGACCAGATTCTTGTTCTGCGAATGGCGCGCCTGCTCGGGCGTGATGATACCGGCGTCGATCTGCTCCTGCAGCAGTGAATGATCGCGCGTGATCTGCTGAAAATCCTCGCCGCGCATCCGGTACAGCCGCGAGTCGCCAATATGGCCGACCGTCACCCTGTTGTCGTGAAACACACCGACCACGAGCGTCGTGCCCATGCCAGCGTACTGTGGCTGGCTCTGTGCCGCTTGGTAGATGGCGGCATTGACGCGCGCCATTTCAGCCTCGACCTTGACGTGCGCCCAGGACTTTCCGGAAGCGTCCTTGCTGCTCGGTTCCCGTTCGATAAAAGCCTTGTCCAGTTCAGTGCCGAGCAGCGCGGTTGCCATGCCGCTGGCGACCTCGCCGGCATTGTAACCACCCATGCCGTCGGCCAGCACGGCGAACCCGCGCAGCGGATTGGCCATGACGGAGTCTTCATTGTTCGTGCGGACCATGCCAGGATTGCTCTGGGTGACAATTTCGAGAACGGCGGTCATATCCATGGCTCGGCCCTCAAATGCTGATATCGACGCCGGAATCATCGGCGGCGGCGCTGCCGCCGGTCATCGTCACGCAAGTGCGAACGTCCCGCGCAAATTCCGCACCGGTCTGGTAGCGCGCATCCGGATCCTTGGTCATCGCCTTGTCGATGATCGCCACCAGGCAGTCCGGCAGATCGGGATTGATGCCGCGAATGTCCGGGTGCGGCTCGTTCGCAATGCGAAACATCAGTTGTGCCATCGAGTCGCCCTCGAACGGCAGCTTGCCGCAGGACATCTGGTAGAGCATGACGCCCAGCGAGAACAGGTCGGAACGGCCGTCGATCTTCTTGCCCGCAAGTTGCTCGGGGGACATGAAGCTCGGCGTACCCAGCACCATGCCGGTCTTGGTTTTTGACGAATCGGTAATGCGCGCAATACCGAAGTCGGTCACCTTGACCTGGTCGGAGTCCGGCTCGTACATGATGTTCGCCGGCTTGATATCGCGATGCACGACGTTGTTTTCGTGGGCGTAGGACAGCGCGTCGGCGACGCGCGCAACGATGCTCATCACGCGCGGCAGCGGCAACAGGTTGCCCGGTTTGGCGTAGGGCACCAGATCCTTGCCCTTGAGAAACTCCATGGCGATGTAGGCCAGGTCGTGTTCCTCGCCGGCGTCGAACATGGTGACGATGTTGGCGTGATTGAGCCGCCCCGCGGTTTCGGCCTCGCGGAAAAAACGCTCCTTGACCTCCACCAGTTCGTCGGCCTCGAACTCCTGCGACAGCGCCATGGTCTTGATCGCCACCACTCGGTTGATCTTCGGGTCACGGCCCAGATACACCACGCCCATGGCTCCCTTGCCCAGTTCCTTCTCGATCTCGTAGCGGCCCAGCATCGGCTTTTCCACATTGCCGGCGGTATCGATCAGGCTGGCGTTGCTGCGTCCACCGCCGCCACCACCGAGAATTATGGTTTCCGAAAGCTGCTTGGCGCGATTCACGCGGGTTTCGATGTCGCGGAACTTCGGGTTGAAATCGAATATGTAACGGAACGCCGCCTCGGCCTTGTTGAACTGCCGCTTGCGTTCGAAATCGAGCGCCAGGTTGTACATGTTCTCCATCAAGGCCTCGTCCATCGGACACTTGCGGAACTTGTCGAAGGCCATGTCAAGCTGCCCCTGGCCCTGGAAGGCCAGACCCAGCATGCGGTTCGACTCTGCCGAATCGGCATCCGACTTTTCCTTGCCGCGCTCGGAAACCAGAAAGCGTTTGGTGGTCAGCAGCAAATGGCCGACCAGCAGCAGAGTAGCCGGTACCATCAACTGCAACCACATCAATTGCGTCGTCATCAACGCAAAATGGATGGCGATCAGCGCCACCAGCAGCCCTGCGGTAATCCCGGCCGCCATGCCAGCCTTGATCCTCGGCAAGAGGCCGATGAGGTAGGCGGCGATCAGCAGGAATACCAGCTTTTCGACCCAGAAGCCCCAGGTCGGAGCAACGAAGAAATGCTCGGAAAGCAAGCTGGATACCGCATGCGCCTGCATCAGCACGGCAGGCATGGCCGGGCTGACCGGGGTGACGAACACGCTCCCCACCGATGATGACGTCGGCCCGATCAGGACGATCTTGTCGCGATACTTTTCGTAGGGAATCTTGCCGCTTTTGACGTCGAAGAACGAATCGACCTGAAAAGCCGGACCGCCGTCACGGTCCTTGTAATAGAACGTCAGCATGCGCGTATCGATATCGGTACCAATCTTGAGCTTGCCCAGCTTGACCGAATTGCCGGCGGTCACCTGGATGTCTGCCACCGTCAGATTGTGGCTCCTCGCCGCCACCAGCAGCGACAGGGAAGGATAGATTTGATCGAAGTGGGCCAGAACCAGGGGCTCGGTTCGAATCGCGCCATCCAGATCTGCAATCACGTTGAGGTGGCCGATGGCGGTCACTACCTTACCCAGCGGCTCTATTACACCGGCATCGACACCGATGGTCGGCCAGGGCGGCGCTTCATCTGCGCCGGTCAGCTTCACTGCATTCTTTTTCACATACTCGGGCAGTTCCTTGTCCGGCCGGCCACGCGGCTCACCCAGCACGAACAGCATCGGCAGCGCCACATTACCCGCCTTGGCGAAGGCTTCCGCCAGACGGCGGTCGGTATTCAGCTTCTGGTCCGCCTCGAGAAGTATCGACTCGATCTGCGGGCAGGAGGATGGAGCGGGCACCGGGGCCGGAGCAGGAACGGGAGCCGCCGCGTCTCCTGCCGCGGGCGTCGCAGGCGTTGTGGCGACAGCGACTGCCGAAGGCACGGTCACACCGCAGGTCTCGATCAGTTTGTTGACATAGGCCAGACCCTGATCGCGCTGCGGCTCGGAGTAGAACACGGTCGTGGCGATCACTTTGGCTTTGGCGGCAGCGAGCTTGTCCACCATGTCGGCCATGATCTCGCGTGACCACGGCCAGCGGCCAATGTTGTCGAGGCTGGGCTTGTCGATCGCAATCACGGCGATCTTGTCCGACGGGGTGCGCGATGTCGCCGCCACACCCATGTCATAGGCCTTGCGCTCCAGACCCTGCAGCAGTTCGCCATTGCCCAGAATCAGCACGACGACACTGACCACAACACCGAAGAACCAGTCACTCTTCCAGAAGTCTGCCTTCTTCATCGGTCGCTACCCTGTATGAGAGCCCTCATTAAAACAGGACAATAAACCCAATTCTTACAGTCCTGCATCAACTCCGTCAATCAATTTATGTCCCCAGAGCCTGCGTAGGGGACGGTATCCCCCCGCGGGATCATGACACCCAGCCTCGGTCGGCGACGTCACATGCGGATTGTATGCGGAAAAAAGCCGCTCCGGCTTCCACCGGTGCGGCTTTTTGGCGTGTTACCGGCGCCGACTCTTACTTCAGCAGTGCCTTGAGCAGCTTACCCATTTCCGACGGGTTGCGCGTCACGGTGAAACCGCATTCCTCCATGATGGCCAGCTTGGCATTCGCCGTATCGGCGCCGCCGGAGATCAACGCGCCGGCATGACCCATGCGTTTTCCGGCCGGAGCCGTGACCCCGGCGATGAAGCCGACGATGGGCTTCTTCATGTTGGCTTTGCACCACACCGCCGCATCGGCCTCGTCCGGGCCGCCGATTTCGCCGATCATGATCACGGCATCGGTGTCCGGATCGTCATTGAAGGCCCGCATGATGTCGATATGCTTGAGGCCATTGATCGGATCGCCACCCGTACCAACCGCCGTCGACTGGCCGAGGCCGATCTCGGTCAACTGGGCCACCGCTTCATAAGTCAGGGTGCCGGAGCGGGAGACCACGCCGATGCGACCCTTGCGGTGAATGTGGCCGGGCATGATGCCGATCTTGATTTCCTCCGGCGTGATCACGCCCGGACAGTTGGGGCCGAGCAGCAGCGTCTTCTTGCCACCGGCGGCCTCCTTGGCCAGCATCTTGTTGCGCACCACCAGCATGTCGCGCACCGGGATGCCTTCAGTGATGCATATCGCGAGATCAAGGTCGGCTTCGCAGGCTTCCCAGATGGCGGCGGCAGCGCCGGCGGGCGGCACGTAAATCACGGAAACGGTGGCGCCAGATTGCGTCTTGGCTTCCTTCACCGAACCGAAGATCGGGATGCCGAAAATCGACTCGCCGGCCTTCTTCGGATTGACGCCGGCAACGAAACAGTTCTTGCCGTTGGCGTATTCCTGGCATTTCTCGGTGTGGAACTGGCCGGTCTTGCCGGTAATTCCCTGGGTGATGACCTTGGTATCTTTGTTGATCAGAATGGACATATCGGTTCCTTGATTACTTGACGGCGGCGACGATCTTCGTCGCGGCATCGGCCATGGTGTCGGCGGCAATGATCGGCAGGCCGGAGTCCTTGAGGATCTGCTTGCCGATGTCTTCGTTGGTGCCCTTCATGCGCACCACCAGCGGTACGCTGAGGTGCGTCTCCTTGGCGGCGGCGACGATGCCGGTGGCAATCGTGTCGCATTTCATGATGCCGCCGAAAATGTTCACCAGAATGCCATTCACCTTGGGGTTCTTCAGCATGATCTTGAAGGCCGCGGTGACCTTCTCGGTGCTGGCGCCACCACCGACGTCGAGGAAGTTGGCCGGTTCGGCGCCAAACAGCTTGATGGTATCCATGGTGGCCATCGCCAGGCCCGCACCATTCACCAGGCAGCCAATGTTGCCATCGAGCGAAATATAGGAGAGGTCATATTTCGAGGCCTCGATTTCGTCGGCATTCTCCTCGTCCAGATCGCGGTAGGCGACGATCTCCGGATGACGGAACAAACCGTTGTCGTCAAAGTTGAACTTGGCGTCGAGCGCCTTGATGTTGCCGTTGCCTTCGAGAATCAGGGGATTGATTTCGGCCAGGCTGGCATCGGTTTCCATATAGCAGGTGTAAAGTTTCTTGAACGTATCCACCGCCTGTGCCACCGATCCGTCCGGTACGCCGATGCCCTTCGCCAGTTGGGTGGCCTGGGCGTCGGTGAGGCCTGTCCCCGGATCGACGAAGACCTTGATGATTTTCTCCGGCGTGTTCTTCGCCACTGTCTCGATGTCCATGCCGCCCTCGGACGACGCCATCAGGGCGACCTTCTGCGTAACGCGATCGGTCAGCGCCGCGCAGTAGTATTCATGCTTGATATCGGCGCCTTCCTCGATCAACAGGCGGCGCACTTTCTGGCCCTCGGGGCCGGTCTGGTGCGTCTTGAGCTGCATGCCGAGGATGGCCTTGGCGAAAATCCTGACTTCGTCGGGATTCCTGGCCACTTTTACACCACCGCCCTTGCCACGTCCTCCGGCATGGATCTGGGCCTTGACCACCCAGACCTTGCCACCGAGTTCCTCGGCAACCTTTACCGCCTCATCGACGGATAAAGCCGGCTTGCCGCGTGGAACCGTCACGCCGAACTTTTTCAGGATTTCCTTGCCCTGATATTCGTGGATCTTCATGCGTCTTCCTTGTTGTAGGTAATTCGTTGATCGGGGCCGACATCGATCCGGAAAACCAGGTGCCGGTCTTGTTGCAGCGAGATCGCGCTGGAAAAACCGTCAGCCCCTCTCCGAAGTCGTCGTACGCCTCAACAGGAGTGAGAAAACAGTCTGAAACGCCATTGTTGCGGCGCGGAATACTAACATAAGCATACTTAATGGAGGCTTACAGGCGCTGATTCCAGGCCCGCGCATGCCCGCCGGCGCGCCAGACCGGCTGGCAGCATAATGACTGACGGCTGGCGGTGTCCCGCATGGAACGCCACCTCTCACCCGCAGGAGATTTCGATGAACCGCCCTCGCTTTCTGTTGGCTCTGGATCAAGGCACCTCCAGCTCGCGCAGTATCGTGTTCGACTGCCAGGGGCGCATTGTGACAATGGCACAGCGTGAATTCCGCCAGATATTTCCCCAACCCGGATGGGTAGAACATGACCCGCGCGAAATCTGGACCAGCCAGCTGGCAACAGCGCAGGAAGCGCTGAACAAGGCCGGCATCGGCGCCGCCGACGTTGCCGCCATCGGCATCACCAACCAGCGCGAGACTACCTTGGTGTGGAATCGCGGCAGCGGCGAGCCGCTGTGCAATGCCATTGTCTGGCAGGACCGGCGTACCGAACCCGACTGCGCCGTTCTGCGCGAGCGTGGCTGTGAATCCCTGGTGCGCGAAAGGACCGGCCTGATCATCGATGCCTACTTTTCGGGCACCAAACTCAAGTGGATCCTCGACAAAGTCCCCGGCGCACGCGAAGCCGCAGGCCGTGGCGAACTGGCCTTCGGCACGGTGGATTCGTGGCTGACCTGGCAACTAACCGGGGGCGCCGTGCATGCCACCGACGTTAGCAACGCCTCGCGCACCATGCTCTTCGACATCCATCGCAACCAGTGGGACGACGACCTGCTGGCGATGCTCGATATCCCGCGTGAAGTCTTGCCCGAAGTACATGCGTCCAGCCATGTCTATGGGCATACGGAAGGCGACCTGCTCGGTGCGCCGATCGCCATCGGCGGCATCGCCGGCGATCAGCAAAGCGCACTGTTCGGACAGGCGTGCTTCGCTTCCGGCCTGGCCAAGAACACCTACGGCACCGGTTGCTTCATGCTCATGCATACCGGAGAACACTGTCTGAGCAGCAGCAATGGACTGATCGCCACCAGCGCCGCACAAGTCACGACCACGCCCGAGTTCGCCCTGGAGGGCAGCGTGTTCATCGGCGGGGCGGTCGTGCAATGGCTGCGCGATGGCCTGCAGGCAATCAAGGGTAGCGAGGCCGTGCAGAGTCTGGCCGAAAGCGTGCCGGACAGTGGCGGCGTGATGTTCGTCCCGGCCTTCACCGGCCTCGGCGCCCCCTACTGGAAGCCCGACGCGCGCGGCGCCATCCTCGGCCTGAGCCGCGGCACCACAGCGGCGCACATCGCCCGCGCGGCGCTGGAAAGTATCGCCTTCCAAAGCGCGGCGCTATTGCAGGCCATGAGTCGCGACCTGGCAGACAGCGGCGGCGTAACCGAGTTGCGCGTCGACGGCGGCGCCTGCGTGAACAGTCTGCTGATGCAGTTTCAGGCCGACCTGCTGGGCATCCCCGTGGTACGGCCAAAAGTCATCGAGACCACGGCGCTGGGCGCCGCCTATCTGGCTGGCCTGTCGTGCGGCGTCTATACGGACCTCGACCAGCTCGCCGCACAATGGCAGGCAGAGCGAAGCTTTCATCCGACGATGTCACGCAACCGCGCCGCCGAACTGATGCAGCGCTGGGAACACGCGGTGGCGCAGACGACGCTTTAGGCGCCGTATCACCAGCGCCGACTTCTGCTCAGCCGCGCCGGGTTTCCTGGAGGGTCTTCAGTTCAGGCAACTTGACCCGCTTGCGATCTGGCTCAACCTCGGTCAGCGCCTCGACCTCTTGCAGGGTGCCATGGCAGCGCTTCACCAGATCGAGGTAGACGCCGGTACCTTCGACCTTCCACGCCATTTCCAGTTCCGTCAGTTCGCGCAGCACCTTGGCCGGCACCCCGGCCGCCAGCATGCGCGGCGGAATTTCCATGCCGGCCTTGACGAAGCTCTGTGCCGCGACGATGGCCGATTCGCCGACCACGGCGTTATCCATCACCACCGCATTCATGCCGACCATGGCATTGCGGCGCACGATGCAGCCATGCAAAATCGCGCCGTGGCCGATGTGACCTCGCTCCTCGACGATGGTGTCGCTGCCGGGAAAGCCGTGCATCACGCAGCAATCCTGCACATTGGCCCCGGCGCCGATGAACAGGCGGCCAAAGTCGCCGCGCAAACTGGCGCAGGGGCCGATGTAGGCGCCGGGACCGACCACGACATCGCCAATCAGGACTGCCGATGGATGCACATAGGCCGTCGGGTCAACCACCGGCACGACGCCGTCTATCGCGTAAACCTTCATTCGGTTCTCTCCATTTTCTGGTCCCGCGCGCGGCAGGACGTCACAGTAGCGTGACCCATTCCTGTGCCCAGTTCAACGCATCCTCGTCGGGCAGCGGCTGGGTGCAGGCATCAATCTCCAGTCGCTCACCCAGCTTGCGCGCACCGCATTTGGCGAACAGCGCATCCATGTCCTTGCCGGCCCTGCAGAAGGTCGCCTTGTACGTCTGGTCGCCGAGAGCGATCACGCCGTAACGCAGATGGGAAAGGTCCGGCGCTTCTTCACGCAGGCGCTCGGCCAGCGGAATAATGTTGTCGGGCAATTCGCCGTCACCGTGCGTCGAAGTGCACACCAGCACCGCATCGCGACCCGCAAGATCGACACTGCCGGCGTCGGCATCGGCGGCCACCTCGACTTCGTGACCGAGAGCCGGCAGATTGTCCGACAGATGGTCGGCACACATCTGGGCGTTGCCCGACTCGGTGCCGACGATAATCAGTATGTTGGCCATGGTGCCTTTTCCGCGAACGTCCTGGTCGCGAGGGAGCGGCGACGTGATACATTTTTATTGTACTCTGCCGGCATCTTCTGTGTCATAATTAATTTGCTACCATTTCAATATTTCATGTTGGCAACATTGCATCCATTTGCCGCACACCGTGAAATGATTCTATAGTCCGGGCGCAGAGTACGGGCACACATTGTGGAACGAGACATGCAGAAACAGGACAAGGATTTTCTCGATCGCATCGCCGCCGGACATAAGATAGCTGCCCCCGACGGAGATGTTCTGCGCTGCGCCGGCGAAACGGTGCCGACCGGCTACCGCAGCGAATTGATGCGCCTGGTAGTGGTGTTCGCCGACTCCGAACTGGCGGGTGCGGCCGGCTTCTGCCCGTTCATCAATAAGGGCCCGGGAGTGCGCGAGCGCATCGTCGCAGCGAAGATCGTCACCGAAAAATATGTCCACGCCGAAATGGCGCTCAAACTGATCGAACCTTTCGGCGTCAACCCCCTGCTCTATGTGCGCTCCCACGCATGGGATTCACGCCTCGACCGCCATATCGATCTCGGTACGCGACGCATCGGCGGCGACAAGCGGCTCAATGTTTTCCACTATCCGCTCGAAGGCTGGGAAGACGCCGTCGTCTTCAACATGCTGATGGGCGCGGCCACCGCGATCCAGCTCGGCGAAATGGCGCAGAGCTCGTATGTACCGCTGGCCGGAGCGATAGCGCATATCCTGCCGCGCGAAAAGGAACATGCGCAGTTGGGCGAAAGCGGCGTCAGGCAGGCCATCGAGCGCAGCGGCAGCAAGGCCGCCGCGCAGGCGGCGGTCAATTACTGGTATCCGCGCGTCGTCGCCACCTTCGGCCGCGTCGATTCGGATCATGCCGCGGTCTATATCCAGTACGGCTTGCGTCGCCGCAGCAGCGCCGCGATGCTGCGCGACTGGAAAGCTCAATCCGCCGCCGCGCTCAAGCGACTCGGCTTGGCCATCCCCAAAAATTGCTCTCCGGAATCCAGCCAATGAGCTACCAGTACATCCTTCTTTCGCTCGAAAACGGTATCGCCCGCATCACGCTGAACCGCCCGGACCGGCTCAACAGTTTCAACGCCGAGATGCATCTCGAACTGCGCGATGCTGTGTCCAAGGCGCGGCACGAGAATGCCCGCGTGCTGCTGCTGACCGGAGCCGGACGGGCCTTCTGCGCTGGACAGGATCTGTCCGAACGCAATGTCATGGCGGGCAGCGACCCGGTCGATCTCGGCTATACCATCGAGACCTACTACAGGCCGCTGGTGCTGAGTCTGCGCGCACTCGAAATGCCCGTGATATGTGCCGTCAATGGCATCGCCGCCGGAGCCGGCGCCAGCATCGCACTGGCCTGCGATCTGGTAGTCGCAGCGCGCTCGGCGACGTTCATCCAGGCCTTCTGCAAGCTGGGCCTGGTGCCTGATGCCGGTGGTACCTGGGCGCTGCCGCGACTGGTCGGCACCGCGCGGGCCATGGGCCTGGCAATGCTCGGCGACAAGCTTTCCGCCGAGCAGGCCGAAGCCTGGGGGTTGATCTGGAAATGCGTCGATGACGACAAGCTGATGGCCGAGGCCGAGAGGCTGGCCGTCCATTTCAGCACCGCACCCACCAAGGGGCTGGCGCGCACCAAGCAAGCGATTTACGCCAGCAGCGGCAACAACCTGGAACAGCAGCTTGAACTGGAACGTGCCAGCCAGCAGGAACTTGGCTTTGGCCACGACTACCGTGAGGGCGTTGCCGCCTTCATGGAAAAGCGCAGCCCCAACTTCAGGGGCGACTGATGAGTCTGACACCGCAGCAGGTCGCCGATCGCTGCACCGAAATCATGTGGCCGGACGACCACGCTGCGCGCGGTCTGGGTATCACCATCGTCAGTACCACACCGGGGGGCGCCATAGTTACCATGGTGGTGCGGCAGGACATGGTTAATGGGCACGGCATCTGCCACGGCGGCTTCATTTTCGCCGTGGCGGACACCAACTTTGCCTACGCCTGCAACAGCTTCAACCACCGTGCGGTGGCTGCCGGCGTCGACATCAACTTCATCGCCCCCGCCCATCTCGGCGATACACTTATGGCCGTCGGCAGCGCCCGC
Source organism: Sulfuritalea sp. (assembly GCA_030651305.1). Lineage (GTDB taxonomy): Bacteria > Pseudomonadota > Gammaproteobacteria > Burkholderiales > Rhodocyclaceae > Sulfuritalea. The sequence goes on from JAUSCI010000054.1 coordinate 11,068, forward strand.
CACCAGGGCGGACGCAGCGGAATTTACGACATCGAGGTCACCAACCAGGACGGCAAGACGATAGCCTTGTTTCGTGGCCGCTCCACCCGCATCAAGGGACACTTCTTCGACGAAAGCGAAATGGCATGAGCGCACAAGCCTTTATCTGCGACGCAATACGCACACCGATCGGCCGCTACGGCGGCACGCTGTCCGGCATCCGCACCGATGATCTGGGCGCGCTGCCGATCAAGGCCCTGATGACGCGCAATCCGAAAGTGGATTGGGGCCTGGTCGAGGACGTCATCTACGGCTGCGCCAACCAGGCCGGCGAAGACAACCGCAACGTGGCACGCATGGCCGCGCTGCTGGCCGGCCTTCCGGTTAGCGTCCCGGGGGCGACCATCAACCGTCTGTGCGGCTCCGGCATGGATGCCGTCGGTACCGCCGCCCGTGCGATCAAGGCGGGCGAGGCTCAACTGATGGTGGCCGGCGGCGTCGAAAGCATGAGCCGCGCCCCCTTCGTCATGCCGAAAGCAGAGAGCGCGTTTTCGCGCAGCAATGCGGTGTATGACACCACCATCGGCTGGCGCTTCATCAACAAGCTGATGAAGCAGCAATACGGCGTGGATTCGATGCCCGAAACCGCCGACAATGTCGCTGCCGAATTCGGCATCGGCCGCGCCGACCAGGATGCTTTTGCCTTGCGTTCGCAACAGCGATGGGGCGCGGCGCAAGCCGCCGGCTTTTTCAAGGATGAGATCGTCCAGGTTGAGATAGCCCAGAAAAAGGGCGAGCCGAAGATATTCGATACAGACGAACATCCACGCCCGGATACCACGCTGGAGCAACTGGCCAAACTGAAGGGCATCAACGGTGCCGAGCTGACAGTAACGGCAGGCAATGCTTCCGGCGTCAATGACGGTGCCTGCGCCCTGCTCATCGCCTCGGAAGCCGCGGCCAAAATGCACGGCCTGACACCCCGGGCACGCATCGTGGCCATGGCCACGGCCGGCGTGGCGCCGCGCATCATGGGTTTCGGCCCGGCTCCGGCGGTAAAGAAGCTGCTGGCACTCACCGGGCTGCGGCTCGACCAGATGGACGTCATCGAACTCAACGAAGCCTTTGCCGCACAGGGCCTGGCGGTCACTCGCGATCTCGGCCTGGCGGACGACGATGCGCGGGTCAACCCCAACGGCGGCGCCATTGCCATCGGCCATCCGCTGGGAATGAGCGGCGCACGCCTGGTCACCACGGCAATGTACCAGCTGCATCGCACGGGCGGCCGCTACGGCCTATGCACCATGTGCATAGGCGTCGGTCAGGGCATCGCCATTATTATTGAGCGGGTATAGATCTCCCGGCTGGAGCGGCGCTGCCGGAGCTTCGAATGAACGACCAACACAGCACTGAACAGCCCACGGCAGTTGCCACACTCGGCGGCGGCTGCTTCTGGTGCCTGGAAGCCGCTTTCCTGCAACTCGCCGGTGTCGAATCCGTAGTCTCGGGCTACGCCGGCGGGCCGATGCAGAATCCGGACTACGCCAGCGTATGCGGCGGCGATACCGGTCACGCCGAGGTGGTCGAAGTGCGCTTCGATCCCACCGTCATCGACTACCGCACCTTGCTTGCCGCCTTCTTTGCCATCCACGACCCGACCACGCCCAACCGGCAGGGCAACGATGTCGGCACGCAATACCGCTCGGTGATATTCACGCATGACGCCGAACAGGAAAAGACGGCCAAGACCCTGATCGCCGAATTCACGGCCGCAAAAATCTGGCCCGCGCGAATCCTTACCGCCGTATCGCCAGCGCCGACTTTCTGGCCGGCAGAGGATTATCACCAGAACTATTTCGCCAACAACCCGGATCAGGGTTACTGCCAGGGCGTGGTGGCACCGAAGGCAGCGAAGCTGCGCAAGGTTTTCGCCGGCCGACTCAAGAAGTAACTACGCCGCGTCAGGCTGCCGGGCGGGAACAGATGCGGCAAACGCCGGCAGCGTCAGGCAATGCTGGTGAATGCGCATCACCGTCGGCACGTGGTCAAGCCGGGCATTGAAGCGCTGCGCATTGAATATCTGCGGCACCAGGCAGATGTCCGCCAGGGTGGGTGCATCACCGTGGCAACAGCTTCCCGTTCGAGGATCGCCGGCCAGCATCGCCTCGACCGTCGCCAGTCCGGTTTCCACCCAGTGGCAATACCAGGCCTTCCTCTGCTCTTCGGCAACACCCAGCGTCTTGGTCAGGTAGCCGAGCACGCGCAAGTTGTTGAGCGGATGGATCTCGCAGGCAATTGCCAGCGCAATCGCCCGCACTCGCGCCCGACCAACCGCATCGGCAGGAAGCAACGGAGGCTGGGGCCGCGTTTCTTCGAGGTACTCGATGATGGCCAGGGATTGGGTCAGCACGGTTCCATCGTCATCCAGTACCGGCACCAGCGCAGCGGGATTCATGGCGGTGAAACCAGCGGAAAACTGCTGGCCCCCGCCGTGCAGCAGATCAACCGACGCATACTCGTAGTCAAGTCCCTTCAGCGCCAGCGCGATGCGCACACGAAAGCTGGCGGAACTGCGAAAGTAGTTGTAGAGGTTCATGGATACCTTGCAAAAAAAACAATTTAAGGGGTTTGCCCGTCCCTGCTCGAACAAAGCGGGCAGCGCCCGCAGAGGCTAGAATGGAACCACTATAGCGCGGTCAAATTCGATGTCAAAGTCTGCGGCCACCTTTGTTTCAAATTGCCGAATGCATAGCGGCTGGCTCGGCGCCGTCTTGTCAACGCTGATTCTGTCACAGTCTCCAAGCGCCGTCGCCGCCACCCCCGATCCGGCATTGAGGCGCAGCGAACAACTTGATGTCCGTCGGCTGGGAAAAGTCTCGGCGGATGAGCGCTCGGTACTGCGGATCGAGTGGCGCGCCGCAGTAATGGGTGGAGATGAAGCGCGCACCGTGCAGGACATGCTCGACAGTTTGCAGCGCCTGGAACAAAACATGGTCGAAGTCGGTCGCCTGGTCCGCACCATGCCGGCGCAGAAACCGGTTGGCGTGGCTGACACGCAGGAACCGTCGGAATCGGGTGACTTCAACTCGCGCCTGGCGCTGGCCAACGTCGCTGCGGCTGGTTTGGTGGCCCTTTGGTGGTTCCGCCGCCGGAGTTCCGCGGTGCGTTCCAAGACAACGGCAAGCTTCGCCCCGTCATCGGAGGCAGGCCCTTCCGTCGCACCATCGCCGTCCTGGATCTCGCCGGCAACAGCGCCGACCGCCGAGCCCGCACCAGTTGCAGCGACACCCGCCGCTACGGATACCGGCGACCCGCCGCTGGTTCGAGACAGCCTGAGCTTCGCGGCGCCCGCCATCGAAGCCCTCGCCGAAAAACTCCCGCGTGAGCCTCTGGCCAAGAAGGAGGCCGTCATGGCCGAGCCTTCTCCAGCGCCGGCAACGGCAGCAGCGGTCGAACCGTCGGCGTCACCGGCAGCGGCTGAAATCCGCTTGCCCGCTCCACCACCGGTGGCAGAAGAGCCGGTCATTGACTTCCTGCTGGAAGATGCCGATCCGGAAGTGGTGGCACGCGAAGACGCCAAACTGAGGAAACTGAAGATCACACCGCCGCCTGAAGCCCCCGCGGAAGAGCAGAAATCCAACGTCGAACCCACCCTGCAACTGGCCGAGATCATGCTGTCAATGGGGCTTGAGCAGGGAGCGGCACAGGCCCTGCTCGAATACACCGAAGCCAACCCGCGCCAGGCCGTCTATCACTGGCTAAAACTGCTTGGCATATATCGCAGCAAAGGCCTCGTGAAAGAGTTCAAGGAGACCGCCGAAAAGCTGCGCCAGCATTTCAACATTCAGGCCGAAGACTCGATAGTGCCGGGGACGGGCGAATCGCCGACGCTGGAACAGTTTTCCCGCGTCGCGCAGCATGTTCAGGAAATCTGGGGGCAGCCCGAGGAATGCATCGCGTACCTGCAACACCTGCTGGAAGACAATCGCGAAGGCGCACGCGCAGGATTCCCGCTGGCGGTGGCCGAAGAACTTCTGTGGCTGATCGAAATCCTGAAGGAGAAGACTTCCGTCCCTCCTCAGGCTGCCGGAACGTAGCGCTCGACAAGCTGATCGATGGCGCCGAAGACGCTGGCGCCGCTGCCATCCAGCATCTCTATCCTGACGCGATCGCCGAAGCGCATGAAGGGTGTCCGCGGCTTTCCCTCTTCGATGGTTTCGTACATGCGAAGCTCGGCGATGCAGGCGTAGCCGACGCCGCCATTGGCTACCGAGGAACCGAACAGGCCGCCCTGCTTGTTCGATACCGTGCCGGAACCAATGATCGATCCGGCTTCGAGATCGCGCGTCTTCGCCGCATGCGCGACCAGCCGGGAAAAGTCAAAGATCATGTCGATGCCGGCGTCGGGCTTGCCGAAGGGCTTGCCGTTCAACTCGACCTGCAGCGGCAAATGCAGCTTCGAATCCCGCCACGCTGCGCCCAGTTCGTCCGCTGTCACCGCCACCGGGGAGAACGCCGAGGCCGGCTTGGACTGGAGGAAGCCAAAGCCCTTGGCCAGTTCGCCGGGGATCAGTTGGCGCAGGCTGACATCGTTCACCAGCATCAGCAAACGAATACGCCGGGCGCATAGTTCCGGCGTGGCGCCCATCGGTACATCGCCGGTCACCACCGCCACCTCGGCTTCGAAGTCGATGCCCCAGGCTTCGTCGCCGGCCAGCACCGGGTCGCAAGGACCGGCGAAGCTGTCGGAGCCGCCCTGGTACATCAGGGGATCGACGTACAACTCCGGTGGCATTTCCGCGTCGCGGGCCTTGCGCACCAGCTCGATATGATTGATGTAGGCCGAACCGTCGACCCACTGGTAGGCGCGCGGCAGCGGGCTGTGGCATTGCCGCGGATCGAAGGCTTGGGCGTGGCGTGAGGCGCCATGGTTCAGCGCGTGATACACGGCTTCCAGCCCGGGCCGCAGCGCATCCCAGTTGTCCAGCGCCTGCTGCAGGGTTGTCGCAATCTCGCCGACTGCCTGGCAACGCGTCAGGTCGCGACTGACCACCACCAAGGTGCCGTCGCGACCGCCCTGCTTGAGGCTGGCCAGCTTCACGGCTTGGCTTCCGCTGCCACATAGCTGCCGTCATGCATCCAGCGCGCATGTTTTGGCGCCTTGCGGGTCTTCGCCCATTCTTCGAGCATGTCCCACTTGACGTCGTCGAGTTGCTTCATCATTTCCGGCGTTCCGGTATTGAACGCGAGTTCGAGGCGATGGCCGTTCGGATCGAAGAAATAGATGGAAAGGAAAATGGTGTGGTCGGTGGGGCCGACGACTTCTATGTCATCCGCCTCAAGGCGTGCCTTGACGTCGAGCATTTCCTCCAGGCTGCCCACTTCCAACGCCAGATGCTGGGTCCAGGTCGGCGTATTGCGGTCGCGATCCATCGGCGCCTGCGTCGGCAGTTCGAAGAAGGCGAGGATGTTGCCGCCGCCGGCGTCGAGGAAGACGTGCATGTAGGGATCGGGCGCCTTGGTCGAGGGTACTTCGTCCTCGGCAATCGCCAGGATGAAACCCATGTTGAGGTACTTGCCGTACCACTCGACGGTTTGCTTGGCGTCCTTGCAGCGGTAGGCGACGTGGTGCACTTTCCTGACGAGACTGTTGGCCATGTTCAGACTCCTTCGCAGGCAACGGTGAGCGCTTCGCGCAGGGTGTCGAGGTCGCCGATGTGATTGGCGAGCAGCAGGATCAGGCGCGCGTTGAGCAACTCGGATTGCTCATCGGACAAGTCACGGTGTGTGCCGATGAGCATTTCGTAGAAGTCGTCGCCGGGAGCATAGGCAGTGAAGTAACGCTTGCCGGCTTCGGAAAAATTCGGGTTCAGATTGAGTGCCATGAGCGTGTCCTCATTCACATGTTGCAGGTGGCGCGGGCGACCGCGGCCTTGAGCTTGGCGGCATCGAGCGCACGCCAGCGCGCGGCGACGTGCTGGTCGGGGCGCAGCAGGTAGACCGTGCCGGGCTTTGCGTCGTAGCGCAGTGCGGCAACGCCGCGCGGATCTTCGAGAACCGGAATGTCGCCGGACGGCCGGCCAGGCCTCGCCGAAATCACCAGGGCTTGCACTGCGATTCCACCGCAGGACAGATTCGCCAAGCTTGCAAGAGTCGGCTCTGGCAGCACGGCGGCATCCTCGGTGAAATACAGCGCAATGAAGGAATTCCCGACCTTGTTCAGCAGCCAGCAGTCGGCGCCGTTGTCCCGCAACGGCGCATCGTCCATCGGCGCGCCGGGCAGCATGCGTCCGACGAATGCGTCGCCCGCCTGGTCCGGCGTGTTCAAGCTCGACGTGGTGAGAAAAGCCGGCACCGAAAGGCGCCCCGAGTTGACCAGCGCGCGCGCGAAGGCGTGATCTTTCGCCAGTCCCAGGACGGCGTTGCGGAAGGTCTTGCTGGCCGTGCTCTTGGGCGTGATGAAATCAGTCGAACGCGTCGAATTCACCAAGTTCTCGTCGGCGGCGAAGATCCGCTCTTCGGAATAGCTGTCGAGCAGCGCTGCGGGCGCCTTGCCATCCATCACCAGCTTGAGTTTCCAGCCCAGGTTGTCGACATCCTGCAAGCCGGAGTTGGCGCCACGCGCGCCGAAGGGCGACACTTGATGGGCAGCGTCGCCGACGAACAGGACATGGCCATGGTTAAAACTATCCATGCGCCGGCAGCGAAAGGTGTAGACGCTGACCCATTCCAGTTCGAACTCGCGGTCTTTGCCGTCCAATCCACTCAGCATGGCCTTGATCCGCGGCAGCACGTATTCCGGCTTCTTCGCCTGCTCCGGATCGGCGTCCCAGCCCAACTGGAAGTCGATGCGATAGACGCTGTCGGTCTGCCGGTGCAACAACACCGATTGCCCCGGATAGAACGGCGGATCGAACCAGAACCAGCGCTCGGATGGAAACTCGGCCTTCATCACCACGTCGGCAATGAGGAAGCGATCCATGAAGATCTTGCCTTCGACATCGAGGCCCAACTGGTGGCGAATCGGGCTGCGCGCGCCATCGGCGGCGATCAGCCAGTCGGTTTCGACGGTATAGCAGCCATCCTCGGTCTCCACCTTGAGCGTCATCGTCTTGCCGGTCTGCGCCACCGCAACGACCTTGTTCTTCCAGCGCAGTTCAATCTTCGGCCGCGAGGCGGCGCGCGTCACGAGGTATTCTTCGAGGTAGTACTGCTGCAGGTTCACCATGCCCGGCCGGTGGTGGTCGGCTTCCGGCACCAGATTGAAGTTGTACACCTCCTGCTCGCGGAAAAATGTGCGCCCGACATTCCACGACACGCCCTTGTCGCATACCGCATCACCAACGCCATAGCGATCGAGGATTTCGAGTGCACGCTTGGCGTAGCACACGCCTCGCGAGCCGACGGAAACCGTGTCGTCTTCGTCCAGCAGCAGCACCGGAACGTCATGCAATTGCAAATCGAGCGCGGCACCGAGTCCCACCGGTCCGGCGCCGACCACCACCACCGGCACCTTCAGCGTCTGTCCGCTGGCGATTTCCGGCGGCGTCAGGTATTCAAATTTGGGGTAGGTGTAGGTCGTCAGCATGCGTCGGTTTCCGCTTGTGAAGCAGCGACAACATCACGCCGCCTGCAGCGCGTGCCACATTTCCTGATCCCGCTGTGCCGTCCAGATACGCGGATCCGTGATGCCCGACGCCTCGTCGTGGGCCCGCGTCACGTCGAAGGGCAGGCAATGCTCGTAGATGAACACGCTGGCAAATTTCGGATCCATGTTCTTGCGCGTATGCGCCATGCAGGCGGCCAGATCCATGCCCTGGGCCACAGCTTCCTGCGCGCTGCGATACAGCGTCGAAACGAAGTCCCGCGTGTAGGCCAGGCCTTGCTGGACGCGTTCGGGATTCAGCAGGGCCGGACCGCGACCGGGAATCATTTTCTCGGGCTTCAGCGCCGCCAGCGCATCCAGAGTCGCCGGCCAGTCGGCCAGATAGGCGTCGCCGGTGTAACAGGCAGCATCCGCCTCGACCAGATCGCCGGAGAACAGAATCTTCTGCTGAGGCAGCCAGACCACCGTGTCGCCCTTGGTGTGGCCACGGCCCAAATGCATGATCTTCACTTCGAGATCGCCCATCCATAGCGTCAGTTCCTTGTCGAAAACCACGGTCGGCCAGGTCAGGCCGGGCACGCTCTCGACCGCATTGAACAGGCGCGGAAAACGGCCGATTTCGGAATCCATGTCCTGCTGGCCGCGCTCGACGATCAGTTCGCGGGTCTGCTTCGAGGCGATGATGTCCTGCAGGCCCTCCTTCTTGTAGCCCGAAGCGCCGAGCACGCGCACCGCGTGGTAATGGGTCAGCGTGACGTACCTGATCGGCTTGTCGGTGATCTGGCGCACGTAGCGGATCACGTCCTGCGCCATGACTGGCGTCGCCGTGGCATCGATGATCATCACGGCGTCCTCGCCGATGATCACGCCGGTGTTGGGATCGCCTTCAGCGGTATAGGCATAGGCGTTGTCCGACAGCCTGTCGAAGCTGACCCTTTTTTCTTCCAGGTCGGCGTGGGAGGCAAACTTTTTCTCGTTCATGGGGACTCCTTGGCGGCGATCGAGGATTTACTTTGTCGTAATTCGATTTCTCTTATCGTAATACAAAAGCGCTTTAACTGTCAAATGTTACTGCTCGCGGCAACCCGGAACAAGCTCCAGGCGAGGTCATTCCCGAATGGGCGAACCATAGCGTTCCTGGTACAGCGCTTCAATCATGTCGCGCGCAGCGGATATCCGGAATTCATCCAGCACCGACCTGCCCTCGCGGCCAACCCTGACAATCCATGCTCGCGGCGGCTCGGTCCGGCGACGGCCCAATCCCAGCAATGCCAGCTCGTGTTCCAGAGCGCGGAAGGAACGCAGTTCGCCGCTGGACGCGTCATGCGCCGTATCGTCAGCGCCGACTTTCTCGCTCCCTGGCTTGCGCGCTTTCCTGCCGCGCTTGAGTACCAGCCACGCCAGAAGCACGGCGAGCACCGCACCAAGCGCCCAGGCATCGACCGGATGTGCCGAGGCGGCCATGTCACGCCTCAGTTCCCCGAAGCGCCGCCAGGCAAAGGACATCAAATCAGACAACGGCCGCCAGAAAGGCGCCGCGTCCTCCTCGACCGCCAGCCAGGTCGATGGCGTGGTATCTACCTCCAGCCACTTGCCGCCGACAAAAGCCTCGGCCCAGGCATGGGCATGCCGCGACCGCACCAGAAAAGTCCTTTCCAGCCGGCTGTATTCCTGCACGGAATAGCCGGTGACATAGCGTGCCGGAATGCCCAGCGCCCGCAACAGCAGCACGGTCGAGGTGGCAAAGTATTCGCAATGGCCGGCGCGGTCGGTCAGCAGGAAGCGCTCCAGGTCGCGCCTGCCGCGCTGCTCGTCGCCGAGAAACAGCGTGTAGCGGAAATGTGCGGCGAACCAGGACTCCACGCCGGCCAGCCGTTCGCGCTCGCTGTTGTGCGAAAGTGCCGCGAGCTCCGGCAGACGCTGCATCAAGTCGTCAAAGCCCGGTGGCAGCGCCAGGTCATCAGCCTCGGGCGCAATTGGTGAAAGGGCCGCAGCCGGCAGGCTCGCCACGGTGACATCCAGCAAAGCCGGCGCATCGCTGATGCGGACCACGCCGTAAGCATTGCGCCCGATGGCTCCGACCTCGCCGCTTATCTGCCCGCCGTCAATCGGCAGCGGCAGGAGGGCGGCCCCCTTGCTGCTTTCTCCATGCAGCGTAAGTCTGCGCAGTGCGCCGACGGGAGCGGTGGGCGCCGGCACGAACGCATCCCGCCGTGCAACCCACATCCCGTTGGCGTAGCGCGTGAACACGCCGCTGCGCAGCAGCAGCGGCACAACGGCCGGCGGCGTCTGCTCGACCCGCCACGCGATGCGGTCGGAGAGCTTGACCCGGCCGAGATCGCCGATTCGCGTCTGGCTCTGGTAGGGATCGGTGTCGGCGCTTGTCAGGATTTCGACCGCCCAATCCTGCAGCACCAGTTGCGCGCGCTGAAGTCCTGCACTGGCGGCATAGCCGCCCCCCACCGCGACCAGCGCGCCAAGGACGAAGCTTGCAAGCCCGGCAGCGTGCTGCGCCGGTCGAGCCACGAACAGCCAGGCGAGGACGAGTCCGGCCAGCGCCCAGAAGAACCACGGCGACGGTCGGGCCAGCACTCCCGCCGAAACCAGTGTCATGGCCAGATAGGGCGCGCCAAGCTCGGCAACGCGATCTGCATCCGGGTGAGTGGAGCGGCGCATTGTCACCGCCAGATGTCGCAGCCGTAGTGGCGTTTCGCTCAGTGCGCCTGTCAGCAACAACGGAAAAAGTGCGGCGGGAAACCAGCCGCACGCCGCCAGCAATCCCTTCGACACGCCCTGCGTCACGAAAAAGCCCGTGACGATCAGCACAACCGCCAGCCCCGAGAGATCGACCACGCGGTTCAAATCGCGGTCAGTCAGGCTCAGGCGAACAGCGCTGGCGGGTGCCAGCAAGCGAGCCACTGCCAGCAGTGCCCCGACCACGCCCTGTCCGGCGGCAAAGCCCCACAGGACGAGACTTGCGGCTTGCAGCCACGCCGGCGTGTTCATGGCGCCGGCATCGCTGCGGGAGTTTCCGCAAGCGTTGCGGGAATCACGATGCGCCGCAGGATGCCGGCGAATCCGGCATCGTCGGCGGCAGGAGACGTTCCCTCCTGCTCCATGATCAGCACGACCGGCCGCACGCCGCGCGCCAGTAGGCGCCGCACCGCATTCTGACGCCGCTCGTCCCAGACCAGGAAGATCGCGACCAGCGAAGGCACCTGGGCGGCATTACGTTCGAGTGTAGCCAGCAAGGGCTCGATGCTCTCCGCTGGCGTCGGCGCGACGGTGGCCAAAACTCGCAGCAGCGCATCGGCACCCCCCAGGCCGCGACCGGCGGTAAGGCGATGCACGCGGTCACCGACGAACATCAGATCGAGCAGGCTGTCGGCGTCGCGCGGTCGGGCGACCAGCCAGGCCGCCATCGACACCGCCGTTTCGAACGCCGGCGCGAACGGATACGGCGCCGCCGTATCGAGCACCAGCGCGTGCCGCGAAAAGAACTCCTCCTGGAATTCGCGCACCAGCGGCTTGCCGGTGTGCGCAAAACTGCGCCAGTGAATGGCGCGCAGGGGATCGCCCGGCCGGTAGTCGCGCAGGGAGCGAAACTCCTCGCTGTCACCTACGTGCAGCGCCAGTGAAATGCCATTAGGTTGCAGCAGGCGGTGGCTCGATGCGGCAGGCAGTTCGACTGGCAAACGCACCGGCAGCACCGGTAGTGTGGCTGCCGAGGCAGCGACCGGCACGCGCGTTTCCACCAGCCCGAGCGGGCCCGTCATCACCAGCCAAAGACTCTCGAACACGGCCAGCCCGCGTGCGGTCGGCTGCGCCGCAACATCGATGTCGACGCGCTGGCCGGGCAACAGCGCCGACAGCGCGACTCGTTCCACGTCAAGCGCACGCAGCCGGCGCAACATGTCGAGGAATGCCGGGTAGCCGATGCGCCGGTCGAAGCGGTTGGTCGTCACCTGGCCCCGGTGATGTTGCAGCGCTGCCGGCGACGGCCAGGGCTGGCGCAGTTGTTCAACCAGAAAGCAGGCTGGCGCCGGAGTCGGACCGTCATTGCGCACATCGATCCGGTAGCGTGCGGACTGTCCGCAAGTAAGGAACTCGGGCAAGTGGCGGCGCACCGCCAACCGCGGCGCACGGCGGCGCAACAGCGCCGCGGCAGCAGCGTCGACTGCGACGAGGCTGACGCCGAGGGAGAACACCACATGGGCGAGATTCGATTGCGTATCGAGGCCGAAAGCGCCGGCGAAGCCACTCAGGGCGACGATGACCAGACCACCCGGCGTCAGTCGCTCGCGCAGCCAGCGTGACGAAACGAAGACGAAACGGAAGAGCGCGAGCTTGCGCATGACCGCCCTATGCCCGCTTCACACCGGTATGGGGATTTGCGCGAGGATGTCGCGCACCACTTCGGCGCCTGTCGTGCCCGAGTAGCGCGCCTGCGGATCGAGCGCCAGGCGATGGGCGAGGACGTCGGCGGCGATTTCCTGGATTGCGTCGGGCGTAACGAAGGATGCGCCGTCGAACAGCGCCAGCGCCCGGGCCAACTGGAACAGCGCAATCGACGCGCGCGGGCTGGCGCCCATCTGCACCGCCGGATGGGCGCGCGTGGCATGGACCAGCGCGACGATATAGCGGCGCAGCGCCGGCGCCACGTTAATGGCGGCCGCCGCATCGCGTGCCGCCAGTAGATCAGCCACGGTGGCGCAGGGTGCAAGCTGGTCGAGCGGATGCCGCGCGGCGGTGTAGTCGAGCAGGCGCTCTTCTTCCCCGGCGCTTACATAGCCGAGGCCGAGCCGGATGCCGAAGCGATCCATCTGCGCCTCGGGCAAGGGATAGGTGCCGGCCTGCTCCACCGGGTTCTGCGTGGCGATGACGAAGTAGGGCTGCGGCAGCAGGCGCCGCTGGCCATCGACCGTCACCTGCGCCTCGGCCATGGCCTCGAGCAGCGCTGATTGCGTGCGCGGCGAGGCGCGATTTATTTCGTCGGCAAGCAGCACGTGGGCGAACACCGGACCTTCATGAAAGCGGAAGGACTGGGTCTGCGCGTCGAAGATCGAGACGCCGACGATGTCGCTGGGCAGCAGATCCGGGGTGAATTGCACCCGCGAAAAACTCGCCTCGACCGAACGCGCGAGCGCCTTGGCCAGCGTCGTCTTGCCGGTACCGGGATAATCGTCGAGCAGCACGTGCAAACCGGCGACCCAGGCGGAAACAATCTTGCGTATGTTGGCATCCTGTCCATGCAGCACGGTGGCAAGACCGGCTGCGATGGCGCGGGGCGTTTCGGTAGGGGTCATGGCGATTTCAACTCCGGTGGCGGATTATCTTCCCAAGAAAACTTCCAACGAAAACCAACTGCCCGAGGCAGACTCCCAGGCTAACTTCCCGGTCCGGTCGTGCAACACGTCAGGGCATGGGCGCGGGTGCCCCGCTGCCGATGGCACCAACCGGCTCGGTTCGCGGGTTTGCCCGCGAATAGGCAGGCACATGGCCTGGACTGCGCAGGACTGCCGCTGCCTGCCGATAGGCTTGCAGCGCGTCTTTGCGGCGGCCCGCCGCTTCGAACTCGCGGGCGCGGCGCAGCCAGTCGTCGACCATGTCGGGCGCTGCCGCGGAAGTCCCGCTCGCCGTATCGCCAGCACCGACTATTGCGGACTCGCTTTCCGCCGCCGGCGTAGCGTAACTGAGTGCCGCCGTCTGCGCACCGGGCTTGCCACGCTGCGCCGTAATCGCCATCCCGGTCACGGCGCGCGCCGGACCGGCTTTCCTGTTCGCACTTGCATCGGCCTGCCGAATCGCGGCGAGCGCTGCGCGATAGAGTTTCAGCGCCTCGTCGCGCCGTCCGGCCGCCTCCACCTTGCGCGCCTGGGCCAGCAGCAGGTCGGCGCGATCCGGTACCGGTTGCGAACGAACCGGGCGCCCCCAGGAAACCGCCGGCTTCGCCGCCGCCACGGCAAAACTCTCGTAGCCGGTAATATCACGGGCAATTTTCAGGTTGTTGTAGCGCATCGCCCAGCGCAGCGCGTCGTCACCCCGCTCGTTGACGATATCGCGCCGGGCGCCGGCCGCCAGCAAGGTTCCAGCAATGGTTTCGCGCCCCTCGCGTGCGGCCATCATCAACGGTGTCGAGCCGTTGGTAGACAGCGCATTGATATCGGCGCCGCGCTCGAGCAGGTAAGCCACCACCTCGGCATGTCCGGCGAAAGCCGCGTAGTGCAGGGCGGCCCACTCCTTGCCTTCGCGATTCAAGCGAGCGCCGTGTTCCACCAGCCAGCGCACGGCATCCATGCGGCCCTTCCAGGCCGCATGTTGCAGCGCCTGCTCACCGACCGAATTGGCCTTGTTGATATCGGCGCCGCGTGCAACAAACAGTTCCATCATCGGGATGTTGCCTTCCCAGGCGCCGATCATCAATCCGGTGCCGACCACGTTGCCCTCAAAATCTGGTGACAGGCCGGCATCCAGCCACTCGCGCGCCGCCGACAGATCGCCGCGTTCGATGGCGTTGGAGAAGCTCACCGCATCCGGCAAACCTGCGGCCCGCACCGGCATGATGGCCAGCAGCAAGCACACAACAAGAGAAAGAATTTGCATGGGAAGCAGTATAGAGAATCGGAATGACGTCTGACCCCCTAGAATCGTCGCAATGCCGCTTTACTTTGCCCTGCTGCTGAGCCTCATCCTGCACGCTGCCCTGATCGTCGCCCCGACCTGGCTTGAGGTGAGGCAGCGCCCGGCGCCAACGGCGAGCATCGAAGCAAGGCTTCTGCCACAGCCTGAACCCGCGGCAATGGCGGCGGCAGTCAGCACCGAGGCAAGTGCCATCGATACCGCCGCCGCTTCCCGTCCGCTTGCTGCCCCGCCCGGCACATTGGCCGGCAGCGCGTTGCGTCGTGCCCAGGCCGCACTATCGAAGCACCTGTTCTACCCGCCGGAAGCAGTGGCGCTCGGGCTTGAAGGCGAAGTCATCCTGCTCCTGATCCTTTCCGACAGCGGTCAGCTTGTTGCCGCCTCGATCGCCCGCAGTTCGGGCCACGCCCTGCTCGATCGGGCCGCGCTCGATGCCGCGCAGCGCATCGGCGCCCTCCCCGGCAACCCCCGGCAGACACTGTTTCCGGTGAGTTTTCGCCTGCAATGACAACTGATTCTCGAGAGGAAACCTCCGAAGAATCGGGCGATTGACTACGGCGGCCAGTCTCTGCAATACTGGCCGCAGCACCGCTTCATTTCCCAAACCAAAGCAGGAGGGTTACATGAATACCATTTCCGATATTCTTGGCTCACGAAAAGGCACGGTCATTTCGATTGCTTCAACGCAGTCTGTTCATGACGCGCTAACCCTCATGGAAAAGCACAATGTGAGCGCCCTGCTGGCAATGGACAAGGGCAAGCTCGTTGGCATAATTTCGGAGAAAGACTACGCTCGCAAGGTAGTGCTTCAAGGGCGCACTTCAAAGGCAACGAAGGTTAGCGAGATCATGGTCGAGCATGATCGCATTCACTTCGCCACGTTGAAAATGACTCAGCAGGAAGCCATCAAGCTCATGTCCGAGAACCAGATCCGCCATCTTCCGGTGGTGGACGGCAAGAAGAAGGTTGTCGGCGTCGTTTCGATCCGCGACTTCAGTTTTATTGCGGATCCAGAATCCGAAGACTGAGCCGTAGAGCCTGGTGGCGACAGGCTGTGCAGGCCTGCCGCTTCCATCGCACCGGACTATTCGGCGGTTGCGGCCGTTGCCGCGTCTGCCTGCTTCGCGACTTTCTTGGGCTTGGGCTTATTGGCGTCCGGCTGCTGGCCCGGGCTATGGATGATGTCGGTGGGACAGACCGTGACACAGATTTCGTTGCAACTCGGGCCATAGGCCATGCACGCCACATGGTCGATGTTCAGGATGCCGTCGGCGATGCTGATCGCCTTGGCCGGGCACTCCTTGATACAGGCCATGCACTGGACGCAACCCACGGTGCAGGTGTCCTTGACGGCTTTGCCCTTGCCTTTGGACTGGCAGGTCAAGGCAACGCGGTACTGGCGCGGATAGCCGATCAGGCAGTCCTTCGGGCAGACATCGAGGCAGAGGCCGCACCCGGTGCACTTCTGGTAGTCGATCTCGACGATGCCCAGGTCGCCGATCTTCATGGCGTCGAAGGCGCATACACGCACGCAGTCACCCAAACCAAGGCAACCGTACTTGCAGGCCTTGGCGCCACCGAACGTCAGGTTGGCGCCGAGGCAGGTGTGTATGCCGTCGTACTCGGCCTGCTGGCGGGCCACCGAATCGGCACCCGAGCAGCGCAACATGGCCACCACTTCCTTCATCTCGCCCATCGTCTTGTTGGTAAGCCGGGAGATGTCGATGGCGACTACCTTGCCGCCGGGGGTGCATAGCGAGGGCGAGATGCTTTCGTCCTCGACCACCTTTTCCGCGTAGGTCTGGCACCCGGCGAAACCGCAGGCACCACAGTTCGCGGAGGGAAGGTTCTCGCGCACCTCCTCGACCAGCGGATTGACCGGCACGTGAAACTTTCGCGCGGCGCTGGCCAAGGCGATGCCGAAGAAGAGCCCGAGCGTGGTGAAGACAAGGACACCCCAAAGTGCTACATGTAGCAGATCCATAGCGTTATGCCACCTTCAGGCCGGAGAAACCGAGAAAACTCAAGGCGAACAGGCCGGCGATGATGAAGGCGATCGGCAGTCCTTTGAACACCATCGGCACTGGCGCCATGTTCACCTTCTCGATGGCGCAGCTCATCAGGAACAGCGCCAGCGCGAAGCCGAGACCGGCGCCCAGCGACAGCCCGAAGGCCTGCAACATGGTCGCGCCGCTGGTGGCGTTGAGCAACGGCACGGCAAGGATGATGCAGTTGGTGGTGATCAGCACCAGATAGATGCCGAACTTCTTGTGCAGAATCGGATTCACCTTCTTCAGGATCAGGTCGGTCGCCTGCACCAGGCAGGCGACGATGCCGATGAAGGCGATGATCTGCATGAATTCCAGCTTCAGTGGCACGAGGGCGATGGTGTTGAGCGCCCAGGCAATCATCCCGGAGAGCACGCCGACGATGGTAAAGGTGACGCCCATGCCGATCGCCGTGTCCTTGTTGCGACTGACCCCGAAGAACACGCACAGACCAAGATAGCGGGTAAACACGAAGTTGTTGATCAAGGCCGAACCGATGATCACCGAGACCACCATGGCCAGCGGCGAAGGCGCGATATCCCAGGCTTGGTCCACACCCTTGGCCGTCAGTTGAAAGTGGTCCTGGCTGTTGAGCGTTTCGGCGGTGGTCAGGACGAAGCTGTTGGCCTGCGCCGCCGGCTTGACGGATACCACGGCCAGCGGAATGTCAGCGTCCGAACTGCGCACCAGACGTATCGCAGTCGCGTCGGCGGGCAGTGCGCCCTCGACCTGAATCTCGTGGGGAGAGATTACTTTCGCATCAGCCATGTGCTCCTCCTCCGGTCGGCAGCTTGTGCCCGCGTTTGACATCGACCCAGTTGAAAAGTGCCATGATCAGGCCGATGGTGAAAAACCCTCCTGCCGGCAGCACTACCAGCAGCAGCGGCTTGAACGGCAACACGGCGATGCCGAAGATGCTGCCGCTGCCCAGCAGTTCGCGGAAAGCGCCGGCCAGTACCAGGCCGACAAGGAAGCCCAGGCCCATGCCAAGTCCGTCCCAGAAGCACGGCACGACGCTGTGCTTCATGGAGAACAACTCCATGCGCGAAATGATGATGGCGAATGCCACGATCAGCTTCACGTAAAGCCCGACTTGCTGGTAAATATCGGCGAAATAGGCTGCCAGTATCATGTCCATGGCGCTCACCCAGATGGCGATGAGCAGCGTGAATACCGGAATGCGGATCTTCGGGTTGATGACGTGCTTCACCAGGGAGCCGGACATGCTCGACAGTACCTGCACGATCAGCACGGCGACACCCAGCATCAGGCCGTTCTTCACCGAAGTGGTCACCGCCACGGCCGGGCAGAGGCTCAAGGCCAGCCGGAAGATGGGGTTTTCCTCGAACAGACCACGCATGAGCATGGTCGAGACGGGCGGCGGCGGACGGTTCGCGCTCATAGATAGTTCCCCACGATGGTCATCCGTTTGCGGAAGTTACCGAGGGCAGTCTTTATGCCGGTAGTGACCGCCACGCTGCTGATGGTAGATCCGGTGATGGCGTAGATGTTCGGGTTCTTGGGCAGCATCTCGCGATACTTCTCCGCCCAGGGTCGGAAGGGCATGTCGCCGAGTTGTTCCAGCGCGGTCTGCCACTCCTGCGGCAGTGGATCCTTGATGACGCTGATCTTCTCGATGTCCGCCAGGCTCCTGCCGGCGAACTGGTTCTTGAAGTAGCGCTGCACGATCTCGGCGCCGAGCCCCGGATCCTCCTCGTGCTCGATGATCTCCACGCCCTGTATGGTGTAGGTCGAGTCGATGGCCATGAAGAAGCGCACCCAGGTCTTGAAGCCAAGGGTGACGCCCTCAACCACGTAGCCGACAGGCTGGGTGCCTTCCATGCCGACGAAGAAGCGGCCGGCGTACTTGAGGTGCTCCGGATTGGCGACCTTGACCTGCTTCTTCACCCATTCGTCCTTGACCTCGGCGGAACTCGTCGCGGCGACCGCTTCCGGTACAGCGAGCGCAGCCACCTCCTTGCCGTCCAGTTCCAGTTGCGCAAGTTTCTTGCCGGTCAGATAGATCACCTGCAGTTGCTTGCCCTCGCTCTTCAGGTAGCGACGCACCTCCTGAATTCTTGCCTGCGGGCTCAGGCCAAGCAGACCGCGGATCATTGTTTCCTCGCGGACGTGCAGATTGTGTTCCTTGGCAGGCTGGGTCACGAAATACAGGCCGCCGAGGATCATCGCGGCGACCAGACACACCACGGTAAGGCCCGCGGCGATGATCACCATCTCGCGCCCGTTGGGCGGTTCCTGATTTACCACTTTACCGGTTACGCAGGTCATGACGGCGCTCCACCGGCAGTGAGACGCTTGGGCCTGAACCAGTCGTTCAGCGCCGGAGTGAGAATGTTCATCAGCATGATCGCGTAGCAGATACCTTCGGGGTAACCGCCCCAGTTGCGAATAATTCCGGTCAGCAGGCCGATGCCCAGGCCGAAGATGATTTGTCCCTTGGGCGTAATCGGGCTGGTCACGTAATCAGTCGCCATGAAGAAGGCGCCCAACCAGATGCCTCCGGACAGCATATAGATCGTCGGCGCCGGCGAGAAAGGCGCCATCAGTGCGACGCCGACCAGGATGCTGAGCGGGATGTAAAGCTTGATGATTCCCTTCCAGAAGAGGAAAGCGGCGCCGAGCATGATCATCAGCACCGACACTTCGCCGACCGAGCCGGCGCGCATGCCAAGGAAGAAGTCAAGCCACAGGTGCCCACCGTCGGGAACCGCAGCCAGAATCTTGTTCAACGCCTCCTGGCCGCCGAGCTTGATCTGGGCCAGCACCGTAGCGGAGGAGACGGCGTCGACATTGCCGAGGGCGGGCGTCAACCAGCGCGTGGTCATCTCTACCGGGAAGGTGGCCATCATCATCGCCCGCCCGACCAGAGCTACGTTGAAGATGTTGTAGCCCAGGCCGCCGAACACCGCTTTGGTGAAGACTATCGCCAGCACGCCGCCGATGAAAGGCATCCAGATCGGGATCGCCGGCGGCAGGGTGAATGCGAGCAGCAGGCCGGAGCAAAAAGCGGAGCCATCCGGTACGGTCGATTCAGTCTTGGCGATGCGGCAGGCCAGATACTCGGCTGTGATGCAGCCGAGTATCGATGACGCGGTGACGGCAAGCACCGGCCAGCCGAAAACGGCCCAGGCCCAAAGCAGCGCCGGCAGCAACGACAGGTTGACCATCCACATGATCTGGCCGGTGGTGCGACCCGAGGCGATGTGCGGGCCGCTGGACAGGTGCAGGGTCGGGGGCGACGTAACTTCGGCTTCGCTCACGTGGTTTTCCTCTCTTGGCGACGGTAGGCGGCCTTTGCCACCTGCATGAATTGCACCAAGGGCCGGTGGGATGGGCAGCTATACGAGCAGCAGCCGCATTCGAAGCATTCCTTGACGCCGAACTGCAAGGTTTCCAGGGGCCGGCCTACCTCCATGTACTGGGATACGCGGTTGGGCTCCAGCCCCATCGGGCAGGCATCGACGCATTCGCCGCAGGAGATGCAGGGCTGGTAGTGAGTGATGCTGGTTTCCGCCGCGGTCAGGAACAGCAGACCGCTGGTGCCCTTGGTCACCGAAACGTCGAGATCGGCGATGGTGCGCCCCATCATCGGGCCGCCGAGCAGGATCTTCACTACGTCGCCGGCATAGCCGCCGCAATGGGCAATGATGTCCTCGACCGAGGTACCGATCGGCACCCTGAGATTCTTCGGCGACAGGATGCCCCGCCCGGATACCGTCACGACCCGTTCCATCACCGGTTTGCCATTGCGGATCGCATCGAGGCAGGCAATGGCGGTGGCAACGTTCTGCACCACCACGCCAACGGCGAGCGGAAGGCCGCCCTTGGGCACCATGCGCCCGGTCAGCGACTGCACCAGTTGCTTCTCCGAGCCCTGCGGATAACGGGTCTGGGTGACCACCACCGTCATCTTGACAGGCGGCTCCATCTTGTCGAGGCCGAGTTCGGCGATGGTCTGGCGCAGCTTTTCGGCGGCAGGCTGCTTGTTGTCCTCGACGCCGATGACGCAGTTGGCGACGCCGATGATCCTGGCAATCAGCCAGGAGCCGAGTACGACCTTCTCGCTCTCCTCCAGCATCAGCCGGTAGTCGCAGGTCAGATAGGGTTCGCACTCCGAGCCGTTGATCACCAGGGTGTCCACCTTGGCGTCCTTGGGCAGGGAAAGCTTGCGATAGGTCGGAAAGGCGGCGCCGCCGAGTCCCACCACGCCGGCATCGCGAATGCGCTCGAGCATCTGCGCCACCGGCAGCGTTTGCCAGCCAAACTGCTCCGGAAACTGGGGATCGTCTTCGCTGGGCTTGACCTGGATGGTGATGACCGTGTCGTAGACCAGCGACGCGTGGGGGCCGGTCGCCACGCCCTTGACGATGCCGCTGACCGGTGCATGCAGTGAAACGCCACCCGGCACTTTGGCGATGACGTCACCGCGCTTGACCTTGGCCGCCTTGGCCACCAGCGGTTCGGCCGAAGCGCCGAGGCTCTGGCTCACGGGCAGGTACACGTTGGTCGGGATGAAATCCTCGATGGGCAGGTGCTCGGTGAGTTCCTTGTGTTCGTCGGGATGGACGCCCCCGCGCGAGAAGGTGGGCAGTGCAGAATTGCGCCAGGAAAACAGACTCATCCTTTTATACCCTTCGCTCAAGCATTCACTGTGGCGACCACACCCTGGGGCGTGACGAATATCGCCTGCTCACCACCACCGGCCTTGAGGACCGTTTGACGCTTGTCGACCGGGACCATCAGCATGGCGGTGGACAGGCCGTCGGCGGCGATGCCGGAGTCGGCCACCACCGAGACGCTGAACATGGCCGGAGCCGTCCCGCCGGTGCGGGTGTCGAAGATGTGGGTGAAGCGTCCGGCTTTGTCGAGAATGGTGCCGTAGCCGCCGGAGGTGGAGATGCACTTGTCGACCACGTCGAGGCTGGTGATTGTCTGCGTCCGGTCGGCCGGATTGGCAATGCCGATGCGCCAGGCCGAACCATCGGGCTTGGCCGAAAAGACACGCGGCTCACCCATGTCCACCAGCATGCGGTCGAAGCCGTGTGCGCGCAACTGTTCGGCAACCCGGTCCGTAATGTAGCCCTGGGCGCCGCTGTTCAGCGTCAGGCCCATGCCGGGGCGGGCGAAGGCGATGCGGTTCGAAGCATGATCGACCTCTACCTGGCGCCAATCGACCAGCGTCAGCGCCTTATCAATATCTTTCGCGGAAGGGCCGGCCGGGTCGGAATTGGCGGCAGTGAAATGCGAGGAATACAGATTCCAAAGCGGCTGCACTGTCGGGTCGTAGGCGCCGTCGCTGATCTTCGCCAGGAACAGCGCACGCTCAAGCATGTTGATCAGGTCAATGGGCGCCTGTTCGAGTTTTCCCTGGCGATTCAGCAATGAAATCGCGCTATCGCCACGATAGATGCTGAAGATCGCTTCGAGACGCCGCAACTCGGCCAGGGCCGCGGAGATGGCTCGCTGCGCGATCATCTCGTCGGTGTGGTAGAGCCGGATCGAGGCCGGCCCCCCGAGGGCGGTGCCCTGCCAGCTGACCAGTCGGGCCTGCGCGCCACCCGCCTTGAGCAATAGCGGCAAACCTGCTGCTACAGCCACAAAGGCGATGAAGCGACGGCGGGACACAGGAATGCGCATGATGACAGCCTCAACAAAGCTGACCCCGGAAGGATCAGGAAAAGCGTGACTTCGTTAAACAAGAGCACCCGGCGGCACGTTATTCCGCCGAGTGCCCCGAGCAAGCAAGCGAGCCAACGCGGCCGGACTATTCCCGGCCACCCGAATCCCTCAAGCCGCGGTCAGGCTCTGGTATTTCGCCTGCAATTGGTCCTTGCTTTCTGCGTGATTGGGATCCGGAAGGATGCAATCTGCCGGGCATACTTCAACGCACTGAGACTCGTCGAAATGCCCGACGCACTCGGTGCACTTGGCGGAATCTATGATGTAGATGTCGTCGCCCTGGGAAATAGCCTCATTCGGGCACTCGGGTACGCACACGTCACAGTTGATACAGTCTGAGGTGATCATCAATGCCATTTTGTTCTCCTGATTGGGGTTACTTGATTGTCCATGTTTCGCCGGCGTTGAGCAGGCGCTGAAGGTCACCGCGGCCCTTGGCGGCGCGGGCGGATTCGACCAGTTGCTTGTGCAGTTCTTCGTAGCTTGGCTTGTTGATATCGCGGAACACGCCGAACGGAACCGGAAAATCCGGTGACTCGAACTGTCCAAGGGAGAACGCCAGGCCACTGTGTGCGGCGTTCTCGTCATGCACCAGAATGTCTGCCGCGGT
Source organism: Sulfuritalea sp. (assembly GCA_030651305.1). Classification (GTDB taxonomy): domain Bacteria; phylum Pseudomonadota; class Gammaproteobacteria; order Burkholderiales; family Rhodocyclaceae; genus Sulfuritalea. Next base: position 33,650 of record JAUSCI010000054.1, read on the forward strand.
GACGCCGTTCTCGCCGATGGTGACCACTTCCATGTCCATGCCGCGCAGGCGGATGCCCTTGTTGCGCTCCTTGCCGAAGATCAGCGGCTTGCCGTGTTCCATCACCAGCCGCGTGTCGTCCCGCGTGGTCTTGTCGGACAACGCGTCGAAGGCGCCGTCGTTGAAGACGACGCAGTTCTGCAGGACCTCGACAAACGCCGTGCCCTCGTGCTTGGCGGCACGTTCCAGGATGGCGGCCATCATGGCCTGGTCGCCGTCGATGCACCGCGCCGCAAAGGTGGCTCCGGCGCCCAAGGCCAGCGCCACCGGGCTGAAGGGCTGATCGATGTTGCCCAGCGGCGAGGTCTTGGTTTTCTTGCCCAGTTCCGACGTCGGCGAGTACTGACCCTTGGTCAGGCCGTAGATGCGGTTGTTGAGCAGGATGACTTTCACGCCGATATTGCGGCGCAGGGCATGGATGAAGTGGTTGCCGCCGATGGCCAGCGCATCGCCGTCGCCCGTGACCACCCAGACCGACAGGTCCGGGCGGGTCACCTTGAGGCCGGTGGCGATGGCCAGGGCACGGCCATGAATGGTGTGCAGGCCATAGGTCTGGACGTAGTACGGAAAACGGCTGGAACAGCCGATGCCGGAAACGAACGCGAAGTTTTCGCGCGGGATGCCCAGCTTGGGCATCAGCTTGGTGATCTGGGAGAGGACGGCATAGTCGCCGCAGCCGGGGCACCAGCGCACATCCAGGCCGGACTCGAAGTCCTTCTTCGTCAGAGCTTGAATCTGTGTTGCTTCAGTCATATCGGTCATCATTGTTTCCTCAGCACAATTCCAGGATGCGGTCGTAGATTTCGGTGACCATGAGGGGCTTGCCCTGTATCTTGTTCAACTGGACCACGTCGCTCAGGTAGCGTTCACGCAGCAGCCGCGAGAGTTGTCCCAAATTGGTTTCGGGAACCAGTACCTTCTTGTAACGACCGATTATGTCGCCGAGATCGGCAGGCAGCGGATTGAGGTGGCGCAGATGAACGAAGGCCACCGATTTGCCCGCGGCACTGGCCTTCTGCCAGGCCTGGGCGATCGAGCCGTAGGTGCTGCCCCAGCCGATCACCAGCAGGTCGCCCTTGGCGGGACCCTCGACCTTCGAGGGCGGGAAATCCCTGGCGATGCCGGCAACCTTGGCGGCACGCGTTTCGCACATGATCTGGTGATTCAGCGGCTCGGAAGAAATATTGCCGGTCAGGGCGTCCTTCTCCAGACCGCCGATGCGATGCTCCATGCCGGGCGTACCGGGGCGAACCCAGGCACGCGCCAGATTTTCATCGCGGGCATAGGCATGGAAGCCCTTCGGGTCGGTACGATACTTGACTTCCATCTTCGGCAAGCTGGCCACATCGGGAATCAGCCATGGTTCCGAGGCATTGCCGATACCACCCTCTGTCAGCAGGATGACGGGCGTCATGTACTTGACGGCGATGCGGAAGGCTTCCAGCGCGGCGTCAAAGCAATCGGACGGCGAGTTGGCGGCGATCACCGGAATTGGGCATTCGCCGTTGCGGCCATACACGGCCTGCAGCAGATCTGATTGCTCGGTCTTGGTCGGAATGCCCGTGCAGGGACCCGCACGCTGGACATCGACGATCACCATCGGAATTTCGAGGATGGCCGCCAGGCCCATCGCCTCGGTCTTGAGCGCCAGGCCAGGCCCGGATGTTGTCGTCAAAGCCAGTGAGCCGCCATAGGAAGCGCCGATGGTCGAACAAATGCCGGCGATCTCGTCCTCCGCCTGGAACGACGTCACGTTGTAGTGCTTGAGGTTCGCGAGCTCCTGCAGGATCTCGGTCGCCGGCGTGATCGGGTAGGAACCGATGAACAGCGGCACCCCGGAAATCTCGGAAGCGGCGACGAAACCGAGTGCGGACGCCGTGTTACCGGTGATGCTGCGGTACTTGCCCGGTTTGGGCGTAGATTCGCGCATCTGGTAGGAGACGGCGAACATCTCGGTGGCTTCGGCATAGGCATAGCCCGTCCGCAGTGCGGTGATGTTGGCCGCGGCGACTTTCGGCTTCTTGGCGAACTTCTTCTCGATGTCGGTGATTTCCTTGTCCACCGGGCGGCTGTAGAGGCACATCATCAGCCCCAGCGAGAAGTAGTTCTTGCACATGCCTACTTCTTTCTTGCCCAGGCCCGAGTCTGCCAAGGCATTCGCGGTCAGCGTGGAAATGTCAATCGAGTAGAGGCGATACCCCTGCAGGCTGCCATCGGTCAGCGGGTTGCTCGCGTACTTGGCCTTTTCCAGGTTGCCCGCAGTAAAGGCGCTGTTATTGACGATGAGGATCCCGCCACGCTTGACGTCCGGCAGGTTGGTCTTCAAGGCGGCGGGATTCATTGCTACCAGCACGTCCGGCGCGTCGCCGGAGGTAAACACCTGGCTGGAGGAGTACTGGATCTGATAGCCGGAAACGCCGTACAGCGTACCGGTCGGGGCACGAATTTCAGACGGGTAATCGGGGTGGGTGACGAAACCGTGGCCTGCTTTGGCGACCGCCTTGGAAAACTCGGTGCCGGTGAGTTGCATGCCGTCGCCGGAGTCTCCGACGAAGCGGATGACGACGCTGTCGAGCTCCTCGACTGGACGTGCCGTTACGGATTCATTGGACATGTTTTTCGCTTTCGCTATTGGTTGGTTGCCATAAATATTCCCAAGAACACGCTCCAAAATGAACTTACTTGGCCAGAAAAGCGCGTTACTTGGGATTAATGCAATGATCGCCGCGTAGAGCAGTAGGGCTGTTGACAGAGATCAAGAAGACGCCAAAAAAAACAACCGACAATGCTAGCCCACGGCAATCTTCATGCGGTGATACCTGCCTCGGTCGGGCATGGTGACTACAAAATTCAGAGGCGGCCTCGTTTGTAAGATTTTTGTAAGATTGAAATCGCTACCCTTCGCTAAACCCTGTCCCTTAGGAAAAGATGATGACTCAACTGGATATCTCGAAACTGAATCTGCAGGATGCACTCGATATGGCGGTGCTGGTCGAAAAGGAAGCGGAAGAACGCTACCTCTGGTTTGTAGACCTGCTCGGAGAGCACTACACGGGCGATGCGGCGGATTTCTTCAAGACGATGGCTGGTTACGAGCGGCGCCACGGCGAGGAACTCGCGGCGCGCAGACGTTCGCTTTTTGGCGATGCCCCGGCGCGGATCACGGCGGACATGATCGAAGATGTCGAGGCTCCGGACAGTGGCAAGCCAAGACCCAACATGTCGCCGCGACATGCCATCGACGTCGCGATGGAATCCGAAATCAAAGCCTGGGAGTTTTTTGACAATGCCTTGCGCGGCATTCAGGACAGCTCAGTGCGCAAGCTTTTCGAGGAACTCAGGGATGAAGAAGTAGAGCATCAGAATCTCCTGAAAGTACAGATGGCGAAATATCCCGATACGCTCGACCCGGACGTAGATCCGGATGCGGTCGATACGCCTGCGCTGTAAGAATGCCTTTTCACTGATCCGGCGCGCCTGACCGCCGGATGCGGCGGGCCTGCGCGGGCAGGAAGCTCGGCATAGCCGCGGGTCACACCGGGTTGTCGATATCCACAAACTCGCAGTCGATGCCGAACTGCTCAGTCAGATGCGCACCCAGGGCCATCACGCCATAGCGCTCGGTGGCGTGATGACCGGCAGCGATGAACGCCATGCCCGTCTCGCGCGCCAGATGCACCGTCTGCTCCGATATCTCGCCCGAGATGAAGACGTCGGCGGCCGTCGCCAGCGCGACCTCGAAGTAATCCTGCGCGCCACCGCTGCACCAGGCCACGCGTGCCACCTTGCGCGCCGGATCGCCTATCAGCAGCGGCGTGCGGCCCAATACCCGTTCCAGCTGCAGTGCCAATTCACCTGCAAAAGTCGGCGCTGGCGGTACGCCGACAAAGCCGATGTCCTGTTCGCCAAAACGACCAGTGACGGTCCAGCCGAGGCGCAGCGCGAGTTGCGCATTATTGCCCAGCGCGGCATGCGCATCCAGCGGCAAATGATAGGCAAACAGGTTGATGTCATGCGCCAGCAGACGCGCCATGCGCTGCTTGCGAAAGCCCGTAACGCGACCGTCTTCGGCTTTCCAGAACCAGCCGTGATGCACCAGCAAGGCGTCTGCCCGACGCTCGATGGCCGTCTCGATCAGCGCTTGGCTGGCGCTGACTCCGCAAACAATTCGCTGCACGCGTTCGCGCCCTTCCACTTGCAGCCCGTTTGGGCAATAATCGCGAAAGCGCGCGGCATCCAGCAGCGAGTCCAGATAAGCGCGAAGATCCTCCCGCAGTACCGCATCACCCAGCATCATTTGTCCCGCCCGAAAGGGCTACCGTCCCCGCAGAGCCGGGGACAAAAATAAAGATCAAATTATGCGCCGCCTTTGGCTGATTTTTGCGCAGACCGTCACGGTTTGTGTCGCTGTACTGTTTGTCGTGAAGACGCTCAAGCCGGAGTGGCTGGGCCATCTGCCCGGCGCCGGCGATGGCGTAAGCGAAATGGCGACCGTGATCGAAGCACCGGTCGGCAGCGAGGTACGCCGTCACGGTTCGTACGCGGATGCGGCACAGAAGGCCGTTCCCGCGGTCGTGCATATTTTTACCAGTCAGGAGATGAAGGGGCCGCGCCATCCCTTCATCAACGATCCGATTTTCCGGCATTTCTTCGGCGACCGCTTTGGCGAACAAGCGCAACGCCGCTCCGGACTGGGCAGCGGCGTCGTGGTCTCGCCCGAAGGCTACATCCTGACCAATTTCCACGTCATCGACGGCGCCGATGAAATCGAAGTCGCACACGACGATGGCCGCAAGTACAAGGCCCGTGTCGTAGGCTCGGACCCCGAATCCGATCTGGCGGTACTGCGCATCCCGGCCGATCACAAGCTGCCGGTGATCGCCTTTGGCAGCAGCGATACCCTGCGCGTCGGCGATGTGGTGCTGGCCATCGGCAATCCCTTCGGCGTCGGCCAGACCGTCACCTCAGGCATCGTCTCGGCACTGGGCCGTTCGCACCTTGGCATCAACACTTTCGAGAACTTCATCCAGACCGACGCCGCAATCAACCCGGGCAATTCGGGCGGTGCACTGGTCGATTCCAATGGCAACCTGGTGGGCATCAACACCGCAATCTATTCGCAAAGCGGCGGTTCGATGGGTATCGGCTTTGCCATTCCCGTCTCGCTGGCGAAGAACGTGATGGAGCAAATCGTCAGGAACGGCGGCGTGACGCGCGGCTGGGTCGGCATCGAGGTACAGGAGATTACACCGGACCTCGCCGAATCCTTCAAGCTGGGCGCGACCCAGGGCGCCATGATCGCCGGCGTAATGCGCGGCAGCCCGGCGGACAAGGCCGGCATCAAACCCGGCGACGTGCTGACCCAGGTCGCGAACAGGCCGGTAAAGGATGCCCAGGCGATGCTGGAACTGATCGCAGCGCTGCAGCCGGGCAAGACAGCGCATTTCGACCTCAAGCGCGACGGCCGTGACATGGGCGTCGAGGTCGTCGTCGGCAAGCGCCCGACGCCACCCAGGGAATAAGCGGGGCGTCGCTTCGCGAGCTGCCGGGCGCTCACTTTCGATTGTTTGCACGACCTGAAACCACCCCAAACGGCCGCGGACTGAAACACGCGGCTCGCCGACGCTCTTGGATCAACGCGGCGTGCCGAACTCCTGTGCCCAGTACACGCCCAGCTTGCTCGTGCGATCGACCGCAAAGGCGACGCCCATTTCGGTAAACACCGGATTCATCAGGTTGGCACAATGCGGCGGGCTATTTATCCAGGCCGTCACTGCATCTTCGGGTTTCATTTGCCCGCCCGCGATGTTTTCGCCCATGGCCCGGTATCTGTAGCCGGCCCGCTCGACACGCTGCGCCGGAGTGGAACCGTCGCGACCGCCGTGGCTCAGGTAGCTGAAGCGCGCCATGTCTTCTGCATGCAGACGCGAGGCCGCGGCCAAAGCGTCGTTCCAACTTACCGGCCGCGCCACGCTGAACGCCTTGTTGCCGCAGTTTCGCGGCGTCGAGCGCACCTGGTTGACCAGGTCGAGTACGCGCTGCCCCGCCGCTGGCGCGGCCATTTCCACCAAAGGAGCAAAGGGCGCGGCGATTACGATCCAGACCTGCCGCGCATCCAGGTAAGTGCCGATCTCCGTCATCGCGGCATCCTGCAACTGCTGGCAGTAACTTTGTGTTGCCAGTATCTCCGCCATCCGTGCACCGATCCTGTCACCGCTGAAGGTCAGGGCCTTGACGCGCGTCGCCCTGTACCCCGCCGCCGCCAGGCTTTGCTCCAGCTTGGTTCCGCGCGCAAGATCTCTTGCGACGCGCTCCAGCGCAACCTGCGGTTTAAGCGGGGGCAATTGTTTCGTCGCGTCACAACCGCCTTCGCCTTCGCGCAGTTGCTTGATCGTCGCGTAAAGATCGCCCGCCACCGCATCGAAACCGACCGCGAGCAACAACAGGCAGGAAAGCATCCGCAGGCGCACGATCATCGGCATCAGACGACGTCAACCTCCCTGCTATCAACGACCCCGGCAGGATTCATTGCGTGCGATTACCGGGTCACTCGCAGAGCCTCGTCTTGAAACACGGAACGTCCTGACCCTGATCCTGTTTCCCGGTCGTACCTGTCGCTGCGATCGGGACATTCGTTGCTTTCCGGGACGCGGGACTGGACGGCGATTGTTCGCTGCGTGTCTTTTGCTTCGCCCGTCCTGACGCGGACGGCCGCGGCTCCTTGCGGGCGCTTTTGCTAGCCGCGACGGGCGCGGCTGAATCGGTCTTCCGGCTCGAATCGACGGCTGGCTCGACGGCCTGCGCCAGACTTGCGAATGCAAGCAGCGGCAGCGCGAGCAGCGCGCACCATGACGGGCGAATGCCCGCAAGCTGTGTCGTCATCGACCATCCCCTCCTGAGTGTTTTCAGACTTCGCCCCAGCGTACCACGGTCGCGCCCCATACATAACCGATGCCGGCGGCGATAGCCACCATGAGGTCACCGTCCTTCAGGCGCTCCTGCCGCAGGCCTTCATGCAGGGAAACCATGAAGTCCACCTGCCCGGCGTGACCAAAATCTTCCAGATACACCGCCTGCTCGGACCCGAGTCCGAGCGTTTCCAGCAAGCCGTCGTGCATCGAGCGCTTGAAGTGCAGCACGTTGAGGAAATCGATGTCGGCCCGTGTCGCCCCGCTCTTTTCCAGCGCCCGGTCGATGCAGGTCAGCCAGTTGGGCATGGAGACTTCGTTCAAGCGCGCCTTCATGTGCTCGGCATCGAACACGCCCAGGCTGCGGTTGCCGTGCGCACGCAGTTCCCGCAGAGTTTCTTCGGGCAGCGTTTCGATCGGCTGCACCGTGCCGCCATAACGCACTCCGGTGTCGCGCGACAGCGAGCCGTCGGTAATGATGTGGCTGCCGAGCACGGCGTTGCGGCCCAAACCGCGCCTGAGGATCAAGGCGCCACCTGCCGCCGCGAGGTCATACATGAACGACACGTCGGGATCCGTGTAGTCGATCAGGTCGCCGTTGCGGTAGCCGCCGACGATCATCGCCGTGGCGATGTCCGGATCGGCGATCATCATGTCCTTCGCGATCTTGATTGCAGCCACCGTGGTATTGCAGCGCTGCTGAAGGTCGATGCCCCAGGCGCGGCGCGCGCCGATGCGCTCCTGAATATGGATCGCCGAGGTGGTCAGCGGATATTCCTTCCACTCCTCGCCCATGCACAGGATCAGGTCGATTTCCAGCGGATCGATGCCGGTGCGTGCCAGCGCATCGAGCGCGGCGCGGGCGCCCATTTCCTGGGTGCCGTCTTCCGGGCCGGGGATGGTCTTCCTGACAATGCCCAGCTTTTCGCGCACCGCCGCTGCCGACCAGCGGCCTAGGGTGGCTGCTGCGATGTCGGCGGCGCTCATGTGCTGCGACGGCAGATACAGGCCGTAGCCGAGAATGCCGACGTGGTTCATGCGAGTCGCGGCCCGGATTTGTTTTCCAGATTACGCACCAGCACCAAGGCCTCGCCGTCGCAGATCACGCGTTCGTCGGAAGCGCTGATGCGGGTGGAGAGGTTGACCAGTTCCTTGTCGGCCCGCAGGCGCGTGATCGAGACTGTCGCCGTCAGCGCCTCACCCAGATAGGCGGCGGAGTGATAGCGCAAAGCCTGCTTCATCCAGCCCGTGCCGCGTCCCGGCAAGCGCGTGCCGAGCACGTCCGAAAACATCCCGGCCAGCAGCGGCCACGACACCATGCGGCGCTTGAAGCCGCGCGCGCGGGCTTCCGCATCATCGCGAAAGATCGGATTGCGGTCGCCGGTCAGGTCACCGTATTCGTCGAGATCAACGGCGGCAAAAGTGCGCGCGGCGCTGGCGCTCATGCCGGGCCGCAGGCCGTAGAGTTCGGCATCGCCGTGCTCCACCGGATGCCTGGCGGGAGCTACTGCAGGCAGCGCAACACCGGGTGGCACGACTCTGCAACGGCCGGTTGCGGTCGGAATCGCCGTACCGTCAGCGCCGACTCTTGTCACGTCGGTGACGATGTCCAGCAGACCATCGATCTCGCCTTCGACACGCAGACCAACATGGAGGCGGTCACCGACATAGGTCGGATTGGGAAACATCAGCGCCTGTTCCAGTTGCACCACGCCGGGACCAATCTGCTCCGTCAGCGCCTTGCAGATGCAGCTGTAGAGCAGCATGCCATGGGCGACCGTGCCGCCGAAATGGCTCCTCGCGGCGAAATCCGGGTCGCAATGAATCGGATTGTCGTCGCCGGTCAATTTCGCGAAGCGATCGAAATCGCTTTGCAGCAGGACCTGCCGGTAACTGCTCATCAGACGCTGCCAACATCGCCAAACTGTTTGCGCAGTGTCGGCTTGTCCAGCTTGCCGGCGGCATTGCGCGCCACGGCGGGGACGAACACCACATATTTCGGCGCCTTGAAGCTCGCCAGCTTCGCCTTGCAATGCGCGATGACGGCGTCCGTTGAAACCTGCGCCCCCGGCTTGAGTGCGACGATGGCCTTGCCCACCTCGCCCCACTTGGCGTCATGGACGCCGATCACCGCCGCTTCGGCGACGCCTTCCAACTGGAAGATAACGTTTTCCACCTCGGCCGGATAGACGTTCTCACCGCCCGATATGTACATGTCCTTGGAGCGGTCGACGATGTAGTAGTCGCCGTCGTCGTCGAAATAGGCGATGTCGCCGGTACACAGCCAGCCGTCGGCGAAGGCCTTTGCCGTCGCTTCCGGCTGCTGCCAGTAGCCGGGCGTGATGCCGGGGCCGCGCAGCAGCAGTTCGCCGCGCTGGTTCGGCCCCAGGCGCTGGCGCGTTGCCGAATCGACCACCTTGCCCTCAACGTACATCACCGGCTTGCCGACGGTGCCGACCTTCTTGCGGGCGGTGGCCTCGTCGGTGAGGAATACGGTCGGCCCGGTCTCGGTCATGCCGAAACCAAAGCAGATGGTGACGCCCTTGGCCAGATACTGCTCCAGCAGTGTCTTGGGAATCGGCGCGCCGCCGCAGGCCCAGTTGCGCACCCGGGAAAAGTCGGCGCCGGCGAAACGGGGATGGTGGCTCAGGAACAGGTAGATGGCCGGCACGCCGAACATCACCGTGGCCTCCTTCTCCAGCAGCTCCATGGTCTTGTCGACGTTGAACTGGCGCATGATCAGCGTGGTGCCGCCGACCATGATTGTCGGATTCAGGTAGAGGTTCAGGCCGCCGGTGTGAAAGTAGGGCAATACCGAGAGCATCTTGTCCTCGCGCCGCAAGCCGGTGGCCAGCATGCCGTTGACCGCATTGGTGAAGGCCATGCCCCAGGTTTGCGGCACACCCTTGGGCTTGCCGGTAGTGCCGGCCGTGTACAGCAGGTACCAGACGTCTTCGTGCTGGCGCCAAGGCATTTCGATGCTGGCGCCGGACATTGCGGCCAGGGCTGCTTCGTAGCCGGCGACGTCGGCGCGGGGAGCACCCGTCACCATCCGGCGCGTCAGCTGGCAGGCGTCGGCCAGCGCCGCTCCGGTCTGGTCGAACTCCTCGCCCCAGATCAGTGCCACCGGTTCCGCGTCGGCGGCGATGCCGGTCAGTTCGGCCAGCGCCAGGCGCCAGTTGAGGCAGACCATGATCGCGCCGATCTTGCCGCATGCATAGAGCATTTCGACGTAGTCGGAGGAACTGTGCGCCAGCACCGCCACCCGGTCGCCGGGCTTGATCTGCCAACGGTCGCGCATGAACTCGGCGAAGCGACTGGCGCGTTCGTTCAATTGCGCATAGCTGACCGAGCGCGAACTGTGCAGATCGACCAGCGCGACCTGCCGTGGAAACTGTTGCGCATGTTTGACCAGCCAGTCAGGTATCAACATCGTGCGATCTCCTACTCCGTTGCATCAGGGTAACTGCCAAAGTTGCGCAGGAAGGCATCGACACCTGCCCGTGCGGCCGGCCCGACGATCAGTTCGACAAAGCGGGCACGCTCGGCCTCCAGATCGGCGGCGAGTTGCCCACGGTCGCCCCAGAGCAGGCGCTTTGCCGCGCGCAGGGTACCCTGCGGATATCCCGCCATCTTGCGCGCTGCCTTGGACGCCTCTTCGAGCAGGCCGTCAGCGGCCACGATCTCGTTGGCCAGCCCCCACGCCACCGCCTCTTCGGCGCGGATGCTGCGATTCAGCAGCAGCGCCGCAGCGGCGCGACGACGGCCGGCAAGCCGGCTCACCAGCGCCGTCCAGCCCCCGTCCGGGCCGAATCCCGCCGTGACGTAATGGGCCTTGAACACCGCCTGTGGCGCCACGAAGACGATGTCGGCCGCCACCACCAGACCGATGGAACCACCGGTGACGATGCCATGCACGGCGGCCACCACCGGCTGCGGCAAATCGATAAGCGCCAGGATGGCTTCATTCAACTGCCCGACCAGTTTTTCGCCATAGGCGCGCAAATCGCCGCATTCACCCTCGCGGCGGAAACGGCGCATGTCGCCGCCTATCGAAAATGCAGGCCCTTCGGCGGCCAGCACGACGGCGCGACAGTCGCCATCGTCCTTCAACCGCGCCAGTGCGGCGAGCAGATCCGCCAGCAGTTCCGGCACCAATGCGTTATGCATCGCAACGCGGCACAGAACCACGCGCACCACGGCACCGTCTTGCTCGATCCGCACCAGGCTCATGACAAGCTTATAAGCACGTCATGACCGGCCTCGCGCCGGAGCCTTGGTTCGCAGGCGGCCGACAATGCCGGTGGGGAAGAAATACACCGAGAGCACGAAAAGCACGCCCAGCCACAGCAGCCAGCGGTCGGGGTGAAACAGGTTGGCCAGGAAGGGAACCCCGGACATCGCGGCTGAGGCCTGTGCCATCAATACCTGCAGATAGTTCTGCGCCAGGATGAACAGGGCCGAACCGATCACCGCGCCATACACCGTGCCCATGCCGCCGATCACCACGATCAGCAGGATGTCGGTCATGACCTCGAAGGAGAGCATGGTCTTCGGCCCGACGTAACGCAGCCAGAGCGCCATGAGGACACCAGCCAGCGTCGCGATCAGGGCGCCGAGGCAGTTGGCCAGGGTACGGTAGACGACGGTGCGGTAACCCAGCGCCTCGGCGCGGAAATCGTTTTCGCGGATCGCCTGCAGTACCCGGCCGAAAGGCGAATTGACGATGCGCAGCATGAACAGGAACAGCGTCAGCGCCGAGAAAAACACCAGGTAATAGGTGATCAGCTTGCCGTCGACCACGCGACCGAGAATTTCGGCATCGAACAGGCGAAAGCCCGGCTGCAGGATTTCCGGTACCTTGAAGGTGCGGCCATCTTCTCCGCCGGTGAAATCCGACAGTTGCGACGCCAACACGGAGAAGGCGGAAGCCACCGCCAGGGTAATCATGGCGTAGAAAATGGCCCGCACCCGCAGCGAAAACAGCCCGATCACCAACGCCAGAACCAGTGACAGCGCCAGAGCCCCGGCCGTGCCGACAAATATGGCCCACCAGCTCGGCCCCATGCCGTGCAGCGCGAGACCGACGCCGTAGGCGCCGATGCCGTAGAACATGGTGTGAGCGAAGGAGACGATGCCGGTGTAGCCGAGCAGGAGGTCATAGGAGGCGACCAGCACCACGAAAACGCAAATGGTCGCGGCAACATTGAGTGAGCGTGCGCCGGAGACCAGGAAAGGCGCCAGCGCGAGGCCGACCAGAACCACCACCAGCATCGCCGTCAGCAGACGGCTGCGCGGCAAGTCGCCGGAGAGCAGAGTCTTGATCATGGCAGTACCGCCGGGCCGCCCCAAGGTACTGACACGCCCCCGCGGGGGGGCAGCGAGCAAAGCGAGCGTGGGGGTCGTTTCATAGTCAGCGCTTGGCAACCGGATACAGCCCCTGCGGACGCCAGAGCAGCACGGTGACCATCAGCAGGATGTCGGAGACGAGCGCGACCTTGGGCGCGAGGAAGCCGGCGTAATTGGCCACCAGCGCCACCAGCATGGCGCCGATGAAACAGCCGCCGACGGAGCCGAGGCCGCCGATGATGATGACGATGAAGACCAGTACGGTGATCTCGCCGCCGATCGCCGCCGTCAGGGTTTCCTTGTAAAGGCCCCACATGACGCCGCCCAGACCGGCCAGCGCCGAGCCGGCCATGAAGACGCCGACGAACAGGCGCCGGATGCGATAGCCCAGCGCCTCGACCATTTCCCCGTTCTCGACGCCGGCGCGGATCAGCAGGCCGACCTTGGTCCGGTTGAGCACCAGGAACATGGTGATGAATACAGTCAAGCCGACACCGACAGCAATCAGCCGATATTTTTCCAGCGCCGCGTCGCCGAAGATGAAGGCGCCGCGAAAGGTCGTCGGCAGTTGCAGGGGAATCTGCTCGGCGCCCCAGATGACATGGATCAACTGCTCGGCGACGATCATGCCACCCATGGTGATCAGGATCTGCTTGAGGTGCAGGCCATACACCGGGCGGATGATGATGCGCTCGAAGGCCCAGCCGAGCAGCCCGGTGACCAGCATCGCCAGCAGAATGGCGAGGCCGACCACCGACAGGTTCATCCACACCGAATCGGCTTCCACCCAGCTTTTCATCGGCAGCAGGACCAGCGTAGCGGTAAATGCGCCGACCGAGACGAAAGCGCCGTGGCCGAAGTTGAGCACATCCATCAGGCCGAAAATCAGCGTCAGGCCGCTGGCCATCATGAACACCATCATGCCCATGGCGAGGCCAGCCACGGTCAGCGTCACCCAGGTCGGGAAACTGCCCACCAGCGGCAGCATCAGCAATGCCAGCACCGGTACCAGCAGCAGGGGCAGCATATCCACCCGCACTTTGGGCAAGGCGGAATCCTGTGGCGCGACCTGAGATATCGTTGTCATGTCTTCAACCTATTGATGGGTATCCAGCGACAAGCCCAGCAGCCTGTGCTGCAGGTCCCTGTCATCGGCCAGCGCCGCCATCGACCCGGAGTGCACTATGCGTCCGCCATCCATCACCGCCACCGAGTCGCCCAGCGCGCAGACAAAACTGAAGTTCTGTTCGACCAGCAGGATGGTCTCTGTCTGCTTGAGTTCGCGGAAGGCGGCGATCATGCCCTGGATGATGGCCGGCGCCAGCCCCTTGGTCGGCTCATCGATCAGCAGCAGTTTTCTCGGCTCGACGATGGCGCGCGCAATCGCCACCATCTGCTTTTGTCCGCCGGACAAGGTCCCGGCAGGCTGGTTCCAGAATTTCTTCAGCGCACCGAAGAAGCCGAAAATCCATTCCAGGCGGGCCTCGTCCATCTCGCCCGCCTTTTTCACGTTACGCGCCGCCAGATACAGGTTCTCGCGTACCGTCAGGTCGGAAAAGATGCCCATGGTCTCGGGCACATAGGCGATGCCGGCACAGGCGATGTCGGGCGTCGGGCTTTGCGTGATATCGCCGTCATCAAAGCGCACCGTGCCGCGCGAGGCATGCCACAAACCCATGATGGTGCGCAGCGTGGTGGTCTTGCCAGCGCCGTTGCGGCCGAGCAGAACCGTGATGCCGCCCCTGGGCACCACCAGGTCGACGCCCTGCAGGATGTGGTATTGGCCGATGTGAGTATGCACTCCGTCGAGTTGCAGCAAGGCTTCAGACATGTTCGGCCATTCCTGTGCCCAGATAGGCTTCCTGGACAATGGGCGAGGCCATGACTTCGGCCGGGTCGCCGTCGGCCACCAGATAGCCGTTGTGCAGCACGACGATGCGATCAGCCAGGGAGCGCACCACGTCCATCTTGTGCTCCACCAGCAGAATGGTCTTGTCGCCCTGCGCCTTGATGTGATGGATCAGGTCGAGCACCACCGGCACCTCGTCCACGCTCATGCCGGCGGTCGGCTCATCGAACATGAAGATGTCCGGTTCGAGCGCCAGCAGGATTGCAATTTCGAGCTTGCGCTTGTCTCCGTGCGACAGGGCGGACGCCAGTTCGTGGCGACTCTCGCCGAGCGCGGTGACATGCAGGAAATGCTCGGCCTTCTCAATCAGTTCGACATGGCTTGCCCACATCGAGATCATGTTCAGTCCGAGCCCGGCACGGCTTTGCACCGTCAGCCGGACATTCTCCAGCACAGTGAGATTGGGAAAAAGGTTTGTCAGTTGAAACGCGCGACCGATGCCGCGCTTGGTTCGCTGCGGCGCACCGAGGCGAGTCACATCCTCGCCATACAGGCGGACCGTGCCCGAGGTCGGCGACAACTGCCCCGACATGAGGTTGAAGTAGGTGGTCTTGCCGGCCCCGTTGGGACCAACAATCGCGGTCAGGATCCCCGGCCGGAACTCGCAACTCACGTTATTGACGGCAATGTGCCCGCCAAAGCGAATACTGACGCCGTGGGTCGAGAGAACCGGATGTTCAGTGGTCATGGGAAAGGCTTTCGCCACGTGGTTCGACTTGCTCACCATGAACGGGGCCGTGGCTCCGATCATCCTGAGCTTGCCGAAGGACGTGGTTAAGGCTTCTCAGCGCTTGTTACGAATCGGCAGCGGCATTTCGGCGGCCGGGATTTCGCGCACCAGTTCCAGCAAATCCCACTCGCTGGCCTGAGCCTTCTTGATGCGGAAGTGAAACATCGCCTGCAGGGCCTGGTGGTCTTCCTTGCGGAAAGTCATCTTGCCCTTCGGCGTATCGAAGTCCATGCCTTCCATGACCGAGATGAGCTTTTCCGTATCGCTCGACCCGGCCTTGGTCAGTGCCGTCACCACCGCACTGGCTGCCGCAAAACCGCCTGCGGTAAAGAAATCGGGCGGCTGCTTGAGACGCTTCTGATTTTCAGCGACCAGCCAGTCGTTCATCTTGTTCTTCGGGAAGGCATAGTAATAATAGATGCTGCCCTCCATGCCGGCGAGATTCTTCCAGCCCTTCATGACCGGCAGGATGTTGCCGCCCGCGGCCAGCTCGATGCCGTAGCGTTCGGGTTTCATGTCGGCGATCTTGGTCAGCGGATTGGGGCCTGCCCAATAGATGGAGAGTATCTTGCGGCCCGGCTTGTCCTTGAGCGCATCAAAAATCCTCTGCGCCGACGCGGTGAAGTCGGTCGCGGTCTGCGCGGTGTATTCCTCATGCACCACTTTGGCCTTGCTCTTCACCGCCACCAGCGAATCCTTGAACGCCTTGATGCCGTCACGGCCGAAGGCATAGTCCTGTGCCAGAAACGCGATATTCACCTCCCCCATCAATGCCGCCGCGGCGGCCAGTCCATCCTGAGAGGAACTGCGACCGGTGCGGAAGATATAGCGGTTCCACTTGTCGCCCGTGATCACGTCAGCCACGGCCGGCTCGACGATCAGTACTTTCTTGTACTCTTCGGCCACCGGCAGCATCGCCAGCGCGGCGCCGGACGAGGTAGTGCCGACAGCGATATCGACCTTGTCATCGCCGTAGGCTTCAGCCAACGCGGCCTTGGCCAGATCCGGCTTGCCCTGATCGTCCTTGAAGATCACCTTGATCTTGCGGCCGTTGAGGGTCATGGTGCCTTTGGTCAAATATTCCAGGCCCATCATGAAACCGATTTCGGTTTCCTTGGCATAGGCTTCGAGGGCACCGGTCTTGCCGGCAATAAGGGCGATCTTGAGTTCCTGCGCGCCGACCGGGGCGGTCAGGGTGGCGGCAGTAGCCGCCAGGGCTGCAATAGCCAATGCCTTGAATTTCATGGGTGATCCTCCGTATATGAAATAGTCCCCCGCGCGAACGGGCTCGGCATCACCTATGCAGAATACGTGCCAGCCCCCGAAAACACTGGCATGACGTATATCCAAGGGAGAATCGCCAACCAGCAGCGACTGGAATATGTCCATATATCCAGACATACTTGAAATAGCAAACTGCAACTAATTGAACTATATAATTATTACAAGTGCGCCATGAAAACAAGGCAGATTATCAAATGTCTGCTTCCCCTGACACTATACCAAGACTGGAAAGCTTCTCATAAAGCTGGGCGCGACTGATCCCGAGTAGTTTGGCGGCGTGCAGTTTGACCCTGCCGGTCGCCTCCAGTGCGCGCAAAATCTCCAGTCGCTCGGCGGCGGCAGCCACCTCGCGCAGAGGACGAACCCGGGACTCGACGGAGCTCGCTAGCGAAACTGACAGCTTTTCAGGAGTGGCCGGAGTTTCCGGCAACATCGGAAAGTCGGCGCTGGCGAGACGGCGGTTGTCCGATTGCGCGACTGCCTGCTCCAGTACATTGCGCAATTCACGCACGTTACCCGGCCAGTCATGGCAACCCAGCCGCGCCAGCCCGTCCGCCGCCAGAGTGCGGGACGCTTCGCCGCCCTGCTCGGCAATCTGCTCCAGCAAGGTTTCGCACAACATGGCGATATCCTCGCGCCGCTCTCGCAGCGGTGGCAGTCGAATCGGCAACACGTTGAGGCGGTAGTACAGATCGGCGCGGAAGCTACCTGCCTCCATCATCGCTTTCAAGTCGCGGCTGGTCGCCGCTATCACGCGCACATTGACCGGACGCAAGCGATTGCCGCCCAGAGCCTCGACCTCGCCTTCCTGCAACACTCTCAGCAACTTGGCCTGCAAGGAAAGCGGCATGTCGCCGACTTCATCGAGAAACAGCGTACCGCCATCGGCCAACTGGAACTTGCCGCTGCGCGACCTGGTTCCGGCACCCGTATAAGCGCCAGGTTCGACGCCAAACAACTCGGCTTCGAGCAGGGCCTCGGGAATCGCCGCCGCGTTGATCGTCACCAACGGCCCCTCGGCGCGGCGACTGGCGGCATGAATGGCGTGAGCCAGCAGTTCCTTGCCGGTGCCGGTCTCGCCCAGCAGCAGCACGGCACCTTCGCGGTCCGCCGCACGACGTGCCTGTTCCTTGGTTTCCGCCGCCAGGCGGCTGGTGCCGACAAATTGACTGAAGCGGTATTTCGCCTGACGTCCGTCCGCCAGTTGCTTGCGCACCGTGGCGAGATCCGACTGCATCTGCTGAAACTTGGAAACGATCGGCTTCAGGGCCTGCAGTCGATCGTAAAGAATCACCCCCAGGGCGCCGATCACGTTGCCCGCCTCGCCATGCAAGGGGATGCGCGATACCACCATCTGGCGTCCGCCCACCGTCAAGACGTCCAGCAGATCTGCCTGTCCGGTCTCCACCACCTGGCGCAAACGGCTGTTTGGCAGGACTTCCTCGATGGCGCGGCCTTCGATCGCCTCGCTGCCGTTCCAGCCGATCAGCGCCTTGTACTTGTCGTTGATCCAGGTAATGCGGCCCGCCTGGTCAATGACCACGGCACCTTCGTACAGGCTGTCGAAGAGCTTGACCAGGGACGACGCAGCGAGGCTGCGAACTTCGGCGTCACTGGAAAGCCGCGCAGGAACTTGCCTGGCCACGGTCCGGGCTCAGGTATTCTGGTCGCGCGAAGCTTGCTCGGCGCGATCAAGTTCCTGATTCATTTCCTGCTCGGACGGCGGCTGGTAGTCTGACTGGCCGGCAGGCGCCGGACGGACGATGACACTCGCCAATACGATCCCGAGTTCATAAAGCAGCCACATCGGCATCGCCAGCATGAACTGCGAAATCACGTCGGGCGGCGTGAACACCGCGCCAACCACGAAGGCGCCGACGATCACATACGGTCGCCACTCACGCAGTTTGGCCACATCCACGACGCCGATCTTGACCAGGACGATGACGATTATCGGCACCTCGAAGGTAATGCCGAAGGCCATGAACATGGTAAGCACGAAGGAGAAATACTTCTCGATGTCCGTCATCCACGCCACTCCCTCGGGCGCGAACTTGGACATGAAGCCGAACACCATCGGGAAAAAAGCGAAATAGGCGAATGTCATGCCAACGAAAAACAACAGCACCGAGGCAACCAGGAGCGGGACTGCGAGCTTTTTCTCATGCGCATACAGTCCCGGCGCCACAAAGGCCCAGACCTGATACAGCACATACGGCAAGACCACCAGAAATGCGCTCATCAGCGCCACTTTCATGGGCACCAGAAACACACCCACCACGTCGGTGGCGATCATCTGGCCGCCGGCCGGCAGGGTCGCCAGCAAGGGGGCGGCGAGCAGCGAATACAGTTCGCGGGCATAGAAAGCCAGCGGCACGAAGGCGATGCCGACAGCGATGAGGACACGGATCAGGCGGTCGCGAAGCTCGACCAGATGGGACAGAAATGTTTCCTGTTCTTCAGCCATCAGGACTTCTGCGTCTCGGCGGTCACGGTTTCGGGCGCGGTGGTTTGCGCCAACGGCGCATCGACGACCGCGGCCGCCTCAAGAGTCGGCGCTGGCTCGCCTTGCGTACCGGGGATTCCGCTTCGCGGGCCGGTAACAGCGATTTCTTCCGCCAGCGGCTCGATCACCTTGTTCACCGAGGACTCGACCTCGCGCATTTCATGGGTAACGGAAGCCTCCAGGTTCGTCACCTGGTCGGTCATCTGCTGCTGGAGTTGCTTCAACTCGTCAAGCTGAATCTCGCGATTGATGTCTGCCTTGACATCGCCGACATAGCGCTGCAGACGACCCAGCAAGAGGCCCGCGGTACGCGCCACCTTGGGCAGCCGCTCCGGACCGATGACGACCAGCGCCACCACGGCGATAACCATCAACTCGGAAAAGCCGACGTCGAACATAAGTTCGTTGGGGGATCAGAAATGAAATGGCAGGCAGAGTCGCCAAGGCTGCGGAAGTGACCGGCAGCCCGCATCATCCGCCAATGTTCAGGACTTGGTCTGTTCCCGGCGCGCCTCGACGTCGATGGTCTGACCGGTCACCTGCTGCGGCTCGGCCGACTTTTCGGCGGGCTTGTCGGACGCGGCCTCCTTCATGCCGTCCTTGAATCCCTTGACCGCGCCGCCGAGGTCAGACCCCATGTTGCGAAGTTTCTTGGTGCCGAACACCAGCATAACTATCACCAGCACGATCAGCCAGTGCCAAATGCTGAAAGATCCCATTGTATTTTCTCCTCGCGCTCCGCGAATTCTCAGGGCGCCTTGCGCTTTAGCATGGACCCCAACGGCTCGGGGCCACCCAGAATATGGGCGTGCAGATGATACACCTCCTGATGTCCGATCCGCCCTGTATTGATGATGGTACGGAAGCCTTCGTTGAGACCCTGGCTGCGAGCCAGCTCGTTCGCCTTGCCCAGGATGCGGCCGAGCAGCAATTGGTGGCTCATGTCGGCCTCGATCAGGGAGGCGATGTGCAGCTTCGGCACGATCATGAAATGCACTGGCGCAATCGGATTGACGTCCCAAAAGGCAAAGATTTCATCGTCTTCATAGACTTTCTTCGACGGAATCTCGCCGCGCACGATCTTGCAGAAAATGCAGTCGCTCATGATTCCGGGCTCCGGCTGTTCTTCTCGTCAATCCCGGAGATGCCTTCCCGGCGGCGAAACTCGACTATTACGTCATCGACGCCAACGCCGAACTGGGTTAACAGGATCAGGCTGTGAAACCAGAGATCCGTTACTTCGCGCACCAGATGCAGGCGATCACCATCCTTTGCCGCCATGATGGTTTCGGCGGCTTCCTCGGCCACCTTCTTGCAAATCGCGTCGGTGCCTTTGGCATACAGGCTGGCCACGTAGGACGAATCGGGCGCGGCGCCCTTGCGTTCGAGCAGCGTCGCCTGGACTCGGTGAACAACTTGAAGATCAATCACTTGTATATCTCCTTCGCTTCCGTGAGAACAGGCTCACAGTCTTACCTCGATGCCGCGGCTGCGCATGTATTCCTTGGCCTGACGCACAGTGTATTCGCCATAGTGAAAAATGCTCGCCGCCAATACCGCATCCGCCCGGCCTTCCGTCACCCCGTCAGCCAGATGCTGCAAGGTGCCGACGCCACCGCTGGCAATCACCGGAATACCCACTGCTTCCGACACCGCGCGGGTCAGCGGCAGATCGAAACCGGCCTTGGTGCCGTCCCGGTCCATGCTGGTGAGGAGGATTTCGCCGGCACCGAGGCTTTCCACTTTCCGTACCCACTCGATGGCATCCAGTCCGCTGTTCTTGCGTCCGCCATGGGTGAATACCTCCCAGCGGCCGGGCATCGTCTGCTTGGCGTCGACCGCGACCACGATGCACTGCGATCCCACCTTGGCCGACGCATCGGCGACCAGTTGCGGATTATTCACCGCCGCCGTATTCATGCTGACCTTGTCTGCTCCCGCATTCAGCAAGCGGCGCACGTCCTCGACCTGACGCACGCCACCTCCCACCGTCAGCGGAATGAATACTTGCGAGGCCACGGCCTCGATTATGTGCAGGATGATGTCCCGGTCGTCGGAACTGGCCGTGATGTCGAGAAAGGTAATCTCATCCGCGCCCTGTTCGTCGTAGCGACGTGCGATCTCGACCGGATCGCCGGCGTCGCGCAGTTCGACAAAATTGACGCCCTTGACCACGCGGCCGGCGTTGACGTCGAGACAGGGAATGATGCGTTTGGCGAGCACGGTAGGCAAACTCAGCGACCGGAAAGCTTATCGGCCTCGGCCTGGGCTTTCTTGAAGTCGAGCTTGCCTTCGTAGATGGCGCGACCGGTGATGGCGGCCGAAATGCCCTCGCCCTGCACCGCGCAAAGCGCCTTTACGTCCTTCATGCAGGCAATGCCGCCGCTGGCGATCACTGGAATGCGCAGCGCCTGCGCCAGTTTCACCGTCGCCTCGACGTTCACCCCGGAGAGCATGCCGTCACGGCCGATGTCGGTATAGATCACCGCCTCGACGCCATAGTCCTCGAATTTCTTTGCCAGATCGACGACATCGTGGCCTGTCATCTTCGACCAGCCATCGACCGCGACCTTGCCGTCCCTGGCATCGAGGCCGACGATGACGTGGCCTGGAAACGCGCCGCAGGCATCATGCAAAAAGCCGGGGTTCTTCACCGCGGCGGTGCCGATGATGACGTAGCCAATGCCATCATCGAGACAGCGCTCGATGGTATCCAGATCGCGAATTCCGCCGCCCAGTTGCACGGGAATCTCGTCGCCGACTTCCTTGAGAATGGCCTTGATCGCAGCTTCATTCTTCGGCTTGCCGGCAAAGGCGCCATTGAGGTCGACCAGATGCAGGCGGCGCGCACCTTGTTCTATCCAGTGTCGGGCCATGGCCGCCGGGTCTTCGGAAAATACCGTGGCGTCATCCATTGCGCCCTGCTTGAGGCGAACGCAGTGACCGTCCTTGAGATCAATCGCGGGTATCAGCAGCATAGTGGGATGTGGAGATCAAGAGGTGCCTGGGAGGTGGTTGGATCAGGGTTTCCAGCACATGAAATTGCCGAGCAGTCGCAACCCGGCCTGGGCGCTTTTTTCCGGATGGAATTGAACAGCGAAGATGTTAGCGCGGGCGATCGCGCTGGTAAAGGGAATGCCATAGTGCGTTGAGCCGGCAATCACCTCGGGGCTCTCCGGTTCGACGTAGTAGCTGTGCACGAAATAGAAACGCGCACCATCTTCGATGCCGTCCCAGAGCGGATGCGTCTCGGCCTGCTGCACCTGGTTCCAGCCCATGTGCGGCACTTTGAGGCGTGTGCCATCGGGCGACACCATGGCTGCCTGCGGAAACCGCGGCACACGGCCCGGCAGAATCTCCAACCCCATTACGTCACCTTCCTCGGCGTGGCCGAACAGCATCTGCAGGCCGACGCAAATTCCGAGAAAGGGCTTTTCGGCGGCGGCGCGCACGACGGCGTCGCGCAAGCCGCGCGCGGACAACTCGCGCATGCAATCCGGCATCGCCCCCTGGCCGGGAACGACCACCCGGTCAGCCGCGGCGATTTCGTCCGCATCCGAACTGATTCGCACGTCGGCCTCGGGAGCAACGTGCTCGATGGCCTTGGCCACCGAGCGCAGGTTACCCATGCCGTAATCGACAACCACAACCGTGCTCATGGAAGGGTCAGAGCGTGCCCTTCGTCGATGGAATGGCCCCGGCCGCACGCGAATCGGCTTCCACCGCCATGCGCAGCGCCCGGGCAAAGGCCTTGAACACGGTCTCGGCCTGATGGTGAGAGTTGTCACCACGCAAGGCGTCGATATGTACCGTAATCCCAGCATGATTCACCAGTCCCTGAAAGAACTCGCGCACCAGATCGACATCGAACTCGCCGATGTTGGCCCGCGTGAAAGGCACGTTGAAGACCAGCCCCGGTCGCCCGGACAGATCGACCACCACTCGCGACAAGGCTTCGTCGAGCGGCACATAGGCATGCCCGTAACGACGCAAACCTTTCTTGTCGCCCAGCGCCTTGGCCAAAGCCTGACCGATCGTGATGCCGACATCCTCGATGGTGTGATGGGCGTCAATGTGCAGATCGCCCTTGGCCTCGACCGTCAAATCGATCATGCCGTGGCGCGCGACCTGGTCCAGCATGTGGTCGAAGAAACCTATGCCGGTGACGAGCTTGGAGGCTCCCGTGCCGTCCAGATCGAGGGCGACACGGATCTTTGTTTCGAGGGTATTGCGTGTGATTTCAGCTCGCCGCATGGCAGTCTTGATCAAGCAAAGGGGTGAGGACTGCATGATACCATCGGCGTAGCAGGCTGCACGCAAGGCCTGAACGCCCACCAACACTGCCGCACCTATCATTCTTGCCAGCCATGAGCCGTTTCTGGAGCGATGTCGTCAAGGGGCTCAAGCCCTATGTGCCGGGTGAGCAACCGAAGCTCGCCAACCTGGTGAAACTCAACACCAACGAAAACCCCTACGGGCCTTCGCCGCGTGTGCTGGAAGCGATCCGCGAAGCCACAGCGGAGTCGCTGAAGCTTTATCCCGACCCGAATGCCGAGCAGCTCAAGCTCGCGATAGCCAACTATCACGGCATCGAGGCGCGCAATGTCTTCGTCGGCAACGGCTCGGATGAAGTTCTGGCGCACATCTTCCTCGGCCTGCTGAAACAAGCGCGGCCGATCCTGTTCCCCGATATCACCTACAGCTTTTATCCGGTGTATTGCGGGCTGTACCAGGTCGAATTCGAAACCATCGCGCTGGCCGACGATTTTTCGATTCGGGTCAACGACTACGCGAGGCCGAACGGCGGCATCATTTTTCCGAACCCGAACGCGCCGACTGGCTGTCTGGTGCCTCTGGCCGATATCGAAGCTTTATTGAAATCCAACCGCGACTCGGTCGTGGCGATTGACGAGGCCTATGTCGATTTCGGTGGCGAAAGCGCGATACCGCTGATCGCCCAGTACCCGAATCTGCTGGTGGTGCAGACGCTCTCCAAGTCGCGCTCGCTGGCCGGGCTGCGCGTCGGCTTCGCCGTCGGCCATGTCGATCTGATCGAGGCGCTGGAGCGAGTCAAGAACAGCTTCAATTCCTATCCACTGGACCGGCTGGCAATCGCCGGGGCGGTCGCTGCGTATGAAGACCGCGAATACTTCGAGCAGACCTGCAAGGCCGTCATCGCCTCACGCAAAAAGCTGGTCGGCGAATTGAAGGCGCTCGGCTTCGAAGTGCTGCCCTCGGCCGCCAATTTCATTTTCGTCCGCCATCCGCAGCACGATGCCCAAGAGTCGGCGCTGGCGCTACGGCAACGCAGCATCATCGTGCGCCATTTCAAGCTGCCGCGCATCGAGCAGTTCCTGCGGATTACGGTCGGCACCGATGAACAATGTGAGGCGTTGGTCGCCGCACTGAAGGAAATGTTCGGATCTTGATCCGCAGTTCTGCCGATTAGGGCTTGATGCGCAACTCCGCTGCGCGGGCATGGGCGGTCAGCCCTTCGCCATGCGCCAGGGTCGCGGCGATCGGCCCCAGTGTCTGCGCTCCGGCCTGCGATACCTCGATCAGACTGGTGCGCTTCTGAAAGTCATAGACGCCGAGCGGCGACGAAAAGCGCGCACTGCGGGAAGTCGGCAGCACGTGGTTGGGACCGGCGCTGTAGTCGCCGAGCGACTCCGATGTGTAGTGCCCGAGGAAGATCGCGCCGGCGTGGCGAATCTTGTCCACCAGCGGCGCTGGGTCGGCAACGGCTAGTTCGAGATGTTCCGGTGCAATGCGGTTAGCCAGTGCGCAAGCTTCTTCGAGATCGGCTACATGAATCAGCGCGCCCCGCCCATTGAGCGAGGCGGCGATCACCTCGCGACGCGGCATGGTCGGCAGCAGTCGTTCAACACTGGCGGCGACGCGCGCGATGAAATCGGCATCGGGGCTGAGCAGGATCGATTGTGCCAGTTCGTCATGTTCGGCCTGGGCGAACAGGTCGATGGCGACCCAGTCCGGATTGGCCGCGGCATCGGCGATGATCAGCACTTCGGACGGCCCGGCCACCATGTCGATGCCGACGGTGCCGAAGACGCGGCGCTTGGCCGCCGCCACGTAGGCATTGCCGGGGCCGACAATCTTGTCCACCTGCGGCATGGTCTGCGTGCCGTAGGCCAGTGCCGCCACAGCCTGAGCGCCGCCGAGGGTGAACACGCGATCGACGCCGACCAGACTGGCCGCGGCCAGCACCAGCGCATTCTTCTCGCCGCGCGGGGTGGGCACCACCATGATCAGTTCGCCGACCCCCGCCACCTTGGCCGGCAGCGCATTCATCAACACCGAACTCGGGTAGGCCGCCTTGCCGCCCGGCACGTAGAGCCCGACCCGGTCCAGCGGCGTGATCTTCTGCCCGAGCCGGGTGCCATCGGCTTCGGTGAAACTCCACGATTCGAGCTTCTGCCGCTCATGATAGGAAGTCACCCGCTGCGCCGCAGCTTCTAGCGCGGACCGCTGGGCGCTTGGGAGACTGTCGAGGGCGTGCCGGAGTTGACTCCTCGGCAGTTCGAGTTCGGCCATGCTGTTGACATTGAGCTGGTCGAAGCGACGGGTGTACTCAAGCACCGCGACATCGCCTTCGGCGCGGACTCGTTTCAGGATTTCGGCGACGGTCTGTTCGATGGCATCGTCAGTTGAACCATCGAAGTGCAGCAGCGCGTCGAGCGTGGCGAGAAAGCCGGGGGCCGTGGTCGACAGACGGCGAATCATTTGATTGCCGCTTCGATGGCGGCGATGACCGGTTGCAACAGTTCGCGCTTCATTTTGAGCGCCGCCTGATTGACCACCAGGCGCGACGAAATGCTCATGATCTCCTCGACCTCCACCAGATTGTTGGCCTTCAGCGTACTGCCACTGGAAACCAGATCGACAATCGCCTCGGCCAGCCCCGCCAGCGGCGCCAGTTCCATCGAGCCGTAGAGCTTGATCAGGTCTACATGGACGCCCTTCGCGGCAAAGTGTTCACGCGCGACGGCAATGTACTTGGTGGCGATGCGCAAGCGCGCACCGCGCCGGACGGCAGCGGCATAGTCGAACCCTGCAGGGACCGCAACGCACATGCGGCATTTGGCGATGTTAAGGTCCAGCGGCTGGTACAGCCCGACCCCGCCGTGCTCCAGCAGAACGTCCTTGCCGGCGATGCCCAGATCGGCCGCGCCGTATTGCACGTAGGTCGGCACATCCGAGGCCCGCACGATGACCACGCGCACGTCATCGCGATTGGTGCCGATGATCAGTTTGCGCGACTTCTCGGGATCCTCGGCCGGCACTATTCCCGCCGCCGCCAGCAGGGGCAGGGTTTCTTCGAAGATGCGGCCCTTGGAAAGGGCGATGGTGATTCCGCTCATGCGCTATTCTATTCGAGCAGGCATTGCCCGCGAGCAACCGTCACCCCCTTCCTCGGGAAGGGGGCGGGGGGAAGGCTTACTTTACCCGGCGAATGTTGGCGCCCAAAGCGGCCAATTTCTGTTCCAGGCCTTCATAGCCGCGGTCCAGATGGTAGATGCGTTCGATCAACGTCTCGCCCTGCGCCACGAGTCCGGCAATGACCAGGCTGGCCGAAGCGCGCAGGTCGGTAGCCATTACCGTGGCGCCATCGAGCGTCGGCCGGCCCGTGACAAAGGCCGTGTTGCCGTCGATCTTGATGTCGGCGCCCAGGCGGATCAGTTCCACCGCGTGCATGAAACGGTTTTCGAAAATAGTTTCGCGCATCACGGCGGTACCTTCCGCCACCGCGTTGATCGCCATGAACTGGGCCTGCATGTCGGTCGGAAAGGCGGGATAGGGCGCCGTGCGGATGCTCACGGCAGTCAGTCGCCGCGGTGCCTTGAGGCGGATCGCATCGCGTTCGGTAACGATCTCACAGCCGGTATCCATCAGCTTGTCGATCACCGCATCCAGATAGCTGGTTGAAGCGCCCGTGACCCGGATCTCGCCACCCGTCGCGGCCGCGGCGCAAAGATAGGTGCCGGTCTCTATGCGGTCGGGCATGATGCGATGCGTGGTGCCGTGCAAGGCATCCACTCCCTGAATGCGGATCACGTCGCCGCCGGCACCCGAGATGCGTGCGCCCATGGCGACCAGGCAGTTGGCCAGGTCGACCACTTCCGGTTCGCGCGCGGCATTCTCGATCACGGTTTCGCCCTGCGCCAGAGAAGCGGCCATCATCAGGTTCTCGGTGCCGGTGACGGTCACCATGTCGGTGAACAGGTGCGCGCCCTTCAGTCGTGCGGCACGGGCATGCACATAGCCCTGCTCGACATTGACCTCGGCGCCCATCGCCGTCAGGCCCTTGATGTGCTGATCCACCGGCCGCGCGCCGATGGCGCAACCGCCCGGCAGCGAGACCCTGGCTTCGCCCGCGCTCGCCACCAAGGGTCCCAGGACGAGAATCGAGGCGCGCATGGTTTTTACCATTTCGTAGGGCGCCACGGCATTGTTCAGGCCCGATGCATCCAGCGTCACCGTATCGCCAGCGCCGACTCTTGAGCCTTCCCGCGAAACCTTGACGCCCATTTGCGCCAGCAGTTTCAGCATGGTGCCGATGTCGTTCAGGTGCGGCACGTTGGTGAATGTCACCGGCTCCCTGGTCAGCAGCGCCGCGCACAACAACGGCAAGGCGGCGTTTTTCGCGCCCGATATCGCCACTTCACCCGAGAGCGGAATGCCTCCCGTGACCAGCAGCTTATCCATCGTTCCATTCCTCGGGAGTCAGCGTCTTCATCGACAACGCGTGCAATTCACCCGAATCGAAACGCGCCTTGAGAACGGCATTTATCCTCTGCTGCCGCTTGACGCGATTCAATCCGGCAAACTCGCTGCTGACGATGACGGCCTCGAAATGCTGACCATCGCCCTGAACGGCGACAAACTCGCAGGGCAGACCGGCAGCGATCCAGGTTTCGATTTGTTTTGGGTCAAGCATGTGTAACTCCTTAGCTTCTATTTCAGGCGCGCAGCTTGTAGCCGCTTTTCAGCAGGTTCAGGGTGAGTACCGTCAGCACGGCAAGGCAGGTGCCGACAACGGCAAGACTCAACCATGGCGATGCATCGGAGACGCCGAAGAAACCGTGGCGAAAACCGTCGATCATGTAGAAAACCGGATTCCAGTGCGACACCTGCTGCCAGAAGGGCGGCAGCGAATTGATGGAGTAAAACACGCCGGATAGAAAAGTCAGCGGCATGATCAAGAAGTTCTGGAAGGCGGCGAGTTGATCGAACTTGTCGGCCCAGATTCCGGCGATCACGCCGAGGCTGCCGAGGATCGCCCCGCCCATCAGGGCGAAGACGAGAATCCACCCCGGTTCGGCAAACGTCAGCGGCGCAAACCAGAAGGTGGCAAACAATACGCCCGCTCCCACCACCAGGCCCCGCACCACAGATGCCAGCACATAGGCGGCAAAGAACTCCAGATAGGAAATCGGCGGCAACAGGACGAAAACAATGTTTCCCGTCACCTTGGACTGAATCAGCGATGACGAGGAATTGGCAAAGGCGTTTTGCAGCACCGACATCATCACCAGCCCCGGAATCAGGAATGCCGTGTAGATAACGCCGTGCACCTTCACGTGCCCTTCCATGACATGGGAAAAGATCAGCAAGTAGAGCAGCGCGGTGAGTACCGGCGCCCCGACTGTCTGCGACCCCACTTTCCAGAAGCGCAGCACTTCCTTGTAGAGGAGGGTGGAAAAGCCGCCGTAGCGCATCTCAGTTCAACTGCCCCCGTGGCTGCCCTTGCATGACGCGGACGAAAACCTCTTCCAGATCCGGCTTGCCGATCTCGAGATCATCTATCCTGCAACCGGCCGCGCGTATCCTTGCCAGCAGCGGCTCGACTTCGTCAAAACCGTCAAAGGGCAAAGACCACCAGCCGCCGTTCTTCGTGCCTTCACGGGTGAGTTCCACCGGCATCACGCCGTTGGTGCGCAAGCGCAGGCTATGTACGGAGAAACGGCGCAGCAGGTTCGCCGTGGTGTCCAGGGCGACCACGCGACCGGCCTGCAGCATGGCTATGCGAGTACACAGGTTCTCGGCCTCCTCCAGGTAATGCGTGGTCAGCACAATGGTGTGTCCCGCCTCGTTCAAGCGCCGGATGAAATGCCACAAGGTCTGCCGCAACTCGACATCGACGCCGGCAGTCGGCTCGTCGAGCACGATCACCGGCGGACGATGTACCAGGGCCTGGGCGACCAGCACGCGGCGCTTCATGCCACCGGAAAGCATGCGCATGTTGGCATTTGCCTTGGACGCAAGGCCCAGATTTTCGAGGATCTCGTCTATCCATGCGTCATTGTCGCCCATGTCGAAGTAGCCCGACTGGATCCGCAGCGACTCGCGCACCGTGAAAAATGGATCGAAAACCAGTTCCTGCGGCACAACCCCCAGATGGCGGCGCGCCGCGCGATAGTCCGACTGAACATCGTGACCCATCACGCTCAGGCTGCCGGCATCGGCACGAACCAGTCCCGCCAGCGCGGAAATCAGCGTTGTCTTGCCGGCACCGTTGGGACCCAGCAGGCCGAAGAACTCTCCCCGCTGCACCTCAAGATCGATCCCGTCCAGTGCCTGGACATTACCAAAGCACTTGGAGACCTGCTGAATGCGGATCGCGGCGGACATGACCAACCCGAAGGCTGCGGTCAATGCGACGGAAGAAGATCAGCGACGCCGTATACGGCGGCGAGGCTCTGCAGATTCTGCGGCAGGTTCAGAAAGCGCAAGGTTTTCCCACCGGCGGTTGCCGCTCGCATCCAGCCAAAAACCACGGCCAGGCAGGAGGAGTCCATGTCGGTCACCGCAGCGAGATCGAACGCCGAGGCATTGGCCGCAATCGCTGCTTCGCCTTCGGCAAGCAATGTGGCAGCGCCCGACATGATCATCGGACCCGATACCTCGACGCAATCACCGGCGATACGAATCATTTCTTTACCGAGGTCGCCTCGCCGGACTTGTTCTTGGCTTGCAGCGATTTGATCAGGCCGTCGATTCCGTTGTTGCGTACCTCCGCCGCAAATGACTCGCGGTAATTGGTAACGAGGCTGATGCCGCCGACTTCGATATCGTAAACTTTCCAGTCGGCGGCGGACTTTTCAAGGTAGTAATCCAGTTCGATGTTCTTGCCCGCGCCCGACTGCCTTATTTCGGTGCGGACCCGGGCATCGGTCTCACCCGGCTTGAGCGAGAAAGGCTTGAAAGCGATGGTCTGATTCTTGTATTCGGTCAGGGCTTTGGAATAGGTCCGCACCAGGAGAACATGAAACTCGTCGGTCAGGATCTTCTGCTGCGCCGCGCTGGCCTGCCGCCAATCCCGGGCCAATGCCAGTTGGGTCATGCGCGTGAAGTTGAAGTGGCCCAGCACCTTCGACTCGACCAGATCGATGGCTTTCCTGGTGTTGCCGGACTGTATCTCCTTGTCCTTGCGGACGATCTCGAGTACCTCATTGGTCACCGTCTTGACCAGAACATCGGGGGCGACTTCCTGGGTCATCGCCGTCGTGGCGATAAGCAGGCCGCTGAAAAATACGAACAGGGATTTCATTCTGGTTTTCCTGAGATTGCTGGTACTGAAGTCGGGATTGGAACAACACTCCCCGGAGTAGGACACTATTTCACTTCCGCCGCTTCCGTGCGCGCCGCCAGCATGGACGGCGCGGATGCCGCCTCGGCCCTGGGCTCGATGGCGTCCGCTTCCGCTGTTGCCGGACCATCGACTGGTTCTGCATAAGCCGAGGACTCACGCGGCGCGTTGCCATCGTGGATCAGGTTGCGTCGGCGCTGAAGATAGGCATCGCGCATATAGGAGTACTTGTCCAGGGCGGCTTCCTCGATGACCTTGTCAGCCGGCAGCAGGTTGGCCCGGTCGTTCACCAGACGTAGCGCCAGCGCCACATCGCGGGTCCGTGTCGGCTTGTGATTCGCCACCGGATCGACCGCAACGTCGAGCACCAGACCCACGGTGTCGCGCGCGGTGCGCGGTCCGAATACCGGAATCACCACATACGCGCCGTTGCCGACGCCCCAGCGACCAAACGTCTGGCCGAAATCCTCATCGTGCTTTTCCAGACCGGCGTCGGACGCCCAATCGATAACGCCCAGCAACCCTGCAGTGGTATTTATCGCGACCCGGCCCAGATCGCTGATCGCTTCCGGTACCTTGCCCTGCAGCAGGTTATTCACGCCAATAAAGAGGTCTTCAATATTGCTGAAAAAGTTTGTGACGCCGGTTCTGATGGGCGTTGGCAGTACCGCCTCATAGCCGGTGGCCACCGGCTTGACGATGGCCGCATCGAGCCCTTCGTTGAAGGCGAACATGGCCCGGTTGAAGCCCTCGATCGGATCCTTCGGATTTCCCGATGTGGCGCAGCCGGCCAGCAGGCCAACGGCCACCATTGCCACCGTGACGGACTTGATGCGGGCAGGCAGTGCGATCTTCATTCTCTCTTCAGACACCTGTTGGTTACTTCTTGCCGCCATCCTCGGCGGCCTTGTTGAACATGAACTGGCTGATCAATTTCTCCAGAACCACTGCCGACTGGGTTTTCTTGATCGTATCCCCCGCTTTCAGCATGGCCGTATCGCCGCCCACTTCGAATCCTATGTACTGCTCACCCAGCAAGCCCGAGGTGTTGATCGTCGCAAAAGTATCGCGCGGAAACTTGTAACGCGCATCCACCTGGATAGTCACCAGAGCCAGATAGGCCTCCGGATCAAAGCGGATTTCCGTCACGCGCCCCACCACCACGCCGGCGCTCTTTACCGCGCCGCGAACCTTTAGGCCTCCAATATTATCAAACTTGGCCTGGATTGCATAAGTTTCTCCACTGCTGGACGATGCGAGATTGCCTACCTTGAGGGCAAGAAACAACAGTGCGCCCAATCCGACGGCAACAAAAAATCCGACCCAGAGGTCAAGTGTAGTACGGCTCATGTCATGTCCCTGTAAACATGAAGGCGGTGAGAACGAAGTCGGCAGCCAGAATAGCCAGCGACGATGTTACAACGGTACGCGTGGTCGCCCCGGAGACGCCTTCGGCGGTTGGTTCAGCATCATAGCCCTCGAACACGGCGACCCAGCTGACGATGATGCCAAACACAAAACTCTTGATCACGCCATTGAGAATGTCCTGGCGAAAATCGACCGATGCCTGCATCTGCGACCAGAACGAGCCCTCATCGACACCGATCAACTGCACGCCAACCAGATAGCCGCCAAAGATACCCATCGCCGAGAACAGCGCGGCGAGAAGTGGCATGGAAATCACCCCCCCCCAGAAACGCGGCGCAACCACGCGGGCAATCGGATCAACGGCCATCATCTCCATGGCGGAAAGCTGCTCGGTCGCCTTCATCATGCCAATTTCAGCAGTAATCGCCGAGCCGGCGCGGCTGGCGAACAGCAGCGCCGCGACCACCGGGCCCAACTCTCGCACCAGCGACAAGGACACCAGCACCCCCAGCGCCTCCGTCGAGCCGTAGCGCGCCAAGGTGTCGTAACCCTGCAGGCCAAGCACCATGCCGACGAACAGCCCGGAAACCAGAATAATGATCAGGCTCAGGACGCCGGTAAAGTAGACCTCCCGTATCGTCAGATGGACGCGCCGCAACGACGTTCCCGAATACATCAGGATAGCCAGAACGAAGCGACTGGCATAGCCGAGACGCCAGATGCGCGCGGTGACCCGCTGCCCCAATCCGCGCAGCGCGCGCACGACGCCGTTATCCACCGCGCACCGCGCTTCCCATCAGTTCTTCGCCATACGGGCGGGACGGATACTGGAAGGGCACGGGACCATCGGCTTCGCCCCAGACGAACTGATGCACGTAAGGCACTTCGGAGTTCTTCATCTCTTCGGCCGTACCTTCGGCAACAATCTTTCCTTCCGAAACAAAATAAACATAATCGACAATCTTCAATGACTCCTGCACGTCATGCGTCACCACGATCGAACTGGCTCCCAGCGCGTCGGTCAGCTTGCGAATCAGGTCACCGACAATTGCCAGCGAAATCGGATCGAGGCCGGCGAAGGGCTCGTCGTACATGATCAGCATCGGATCAAGCGCTATCGCGCGCGCCAGGGCGACACGGCGCGCCATGCCGCCGGAGAGTTCCGTCGGCATAAGCGCATGAGCTCCGCGCAGTCCCACGGCGTGCAATTTCATCAGCACCAGGTCGCGAATCATGGCTTCCGGCAAATCGGTGTGCTCACGCATCTGAAAAGCTATGTTGTCGTACACCGACATGTCGGTAAACAAGGCGCCAAACTGGAACAGCATGCCCATGCGCCGACGCAAGTCGTACAAGCCCTTCGCATCAAGCTCGTGCACCACCTGTCCGCCGACTCTCACCTCACCCGAAGTCGGCTTTAGCTGGCCGCCGATCAAGCGCAGGGTAGTGGTCTTGCCGCAGCCCGAACTCCCCATTACCGCCACAACCTTGCCGCGCGGAATCGTCATGTTGATTCCGGTGAGAACCGGCCGGCTATCGTAGGTAAAGTTCAGATCGCGGATTTCGACAAGAGTTTCCTGGGACATGTTCACACCGGGAACACCGGTCAAATTCATAGCGGGCGATTCTAGCAGAATCAGCCTGTCCGGCGTTTGTCCGGCGCTCGCCACAGCCGGCGAAGAGCGGGGTAAACCACGGCCACAACCGAAAGTGCTTGCACCTGCTTTCCGCTATGATGATGAGATTGATCCAAACCACCCTGGCCTGGCACCATCCTTGACCGCACCTGACAGCAAAACTGAACTGCTGATTGTCGACGATGACCCGCTGATCGCCGACGCGCTTGGCTATTTTCTCGGTCGTGACTATGCAGTAACCACTGCCTCGACACGTGCCGAGGCCGTCGGGTTGTTGCGCGACCGGAAAACTGCCCCCGCGCTTGCGCTGGTTGATCTTGGCCTGCCGCCAACGCCGCATGGTCCCGATGAAGGTTTCGCATTGATTGCGGACATTCTGGCTCACGCCCCGGGAACGCGCATCGTGGTCCTTTCGGGCCAAAGCGACGAACTCAATGCGCGCCACGCCCGGGCGCTCGGCGCGACCGAATTCGTCGCCAAACCCGCTGATCCGGACTACCTGCGAAGCCTCATCCGTCGAGTGTTGTCTTTTAGAGACACCTCGGCAGAGATAGATGACGGCCTGGTAGGCGAAAGCGCTCCACTGCAAAGGCTGCGGGCGCAACTCCGACAACTGGCGGACTCGCCTTTTCCGGTGCTGATAGAAGGCGAGTCGGGCAGCGGCAAGGAACTCGCCGCTGCCGCATTGCACAGGCTGTCCGAGCGCACCGCAAAACCCTACCTGGCGCTCAACTGCGCCGCGATCTCGCCCAGCCTGGTGGAAGCCACGCTGTTCGGTCACAGCAAGGGCGCGTTCACCGGCGCCAGCGGCGCGCGCGCCGGCTATTTCGAAGACGCCTCCGATGGCACCCTGTTTCTCGATGAAATCGGCGAACTTCCGCTCGACCTGCAACCAAAGCTCCTGCGCGTGCTCGAAAACGGCGAGTTCCAGCGCATCGGCGAAACTCTCGCCCGACATTCAACCGCGCGCATCGTTACGGCAACCAATCGCGACCTGAAGAAGGAAGTTCGCGAAGGACGCTTCCGCGCCGATCTTTATCACCGGCTTTCAGTTTTTACGGTCGCCATACCGCCGTTGCGCGATCTCGGCGACGATCGGATGCGCCTGCTCGAACATTTCCGCGCGGTCTACGCCGCACAGTCGGATTTACCCCCGTTCCGCCTCACCGAAGCAGCCGCCCGACGTCTGCTGAGCTACCGCTTTCCCGGCAACGTCCGCGAGTTGCGCAACATCGCCATCCGGCTGACGACAAAGCTCGCCGGAAAAGAGGTTGCCGTTCATGATCTCGAAGCAGAACTCGATCTCGGCGGTGACTCGCTTGTTGCCGGCGTCCTGCCGGCGCCGACTCTTGCAGGCGGAGCTGAACTGGTGGCGATTGCCCTGAGCCACATTCAGGGTCGCCATGACTTCGACCTCGATGCCACGCTGCGGCGCTGGGAAGAAGCCTACATCGAAGCTGCGCAGCAGCTCGCCCATGGCAACATGAGCCTGGCAGCCCGGCTGCTGGGCGTAAACCGCACCACACTTTACAATCGCATCGACACGCTGGCGCGCGAGAAGCGCACCACCCCGCAGTAAGCCACCGGATCGACTGACCGACACCATGTACCTGGAACACTTCGGACTTGACGAGCCGCCCTTCCGCATCACGCCGCATACCGACTTCTTCTTCGATGGGGCCAATCGCGGGGCGACCCTCGACGCCCTGATCTACGCCATCACCCACGACGAAGGCATCGTCAAGGTCAGCGGCGAAGTCGGCAGCGGCAAGACCATGCTTTGCCGCGTGCTGATGGAACGCCTGCCGGAAAATGTCACCATCATCTATCTGGCGAATCCGTCACTGTCGCGCGACGACATTCTCTACGCCATCGCCGACGAACTGCGCCTCGACGTTCCCGACCATGTGCGCTCCTCGGTAGTCATGCGCGCACTGCAGGATCATCTGATCAAAGCCTACGGTGAAGGACGGCAGGTGGTCGTCCTGATTGATGAAGCCCACGCCATGCCGGTGGAAACGCTCGAGGAAATCCGCCTGTTGTCGAACCTCGAAGCCAACCGCAGCAAGCTGCTGCAACTGGTGCTCTTCGGCCAACCGGAACTGAACGACGTGCTGGCCCGCCCCGACATGCGCCAGTTGAAGGAGCGCATTACCCACAACTTCGGCCTGGAGCCGCTGGTACGCGAAGACATCGCCCATTACATCGATTTCCGCATGCGCGCCGCCGGCTATCGCGGACCCAGCGTATTCTCTGCGTCGGCGCTCAAGTCGATCGAGCAGAGCTCACTCGGACTTACCCGTCGCATCAACATACTCGCCGACAAGGCGCTGCTTGCCGCCTTTTCCTCGAGTAGCCATCAGATAGGTCCCAAAGAGATACGCGCCGCCATCCGCGACTGCGAGTTCAGCGATGCGACCTATGGCGGCAGGACGGCGCGAAGAACGCAGATCCTCTGGATCGTAGCGCTCCTAACGATTGGAGCCCTGTCAATTGCCGTCTGGCTGTTGGCAGCCGCGCGCACCGATATCGCTGCGCCGGCGCTTTCTGTTGCCACGCCCCCGCCGCCCGCCGGCGTGGTACCCACTTTGCCCGCCGCCACGGCCGGCGCTCCGCCGACCGTGCCACAGACGCCGCCTTCCGTTGCCGGCGCCGTCAGCACGGCATTGCCCTTGCCAGCGCCCTTACCGGCGTCTCTGCCAGCATCGAAGGTCGAACCCGTCCACGCCGCACCTTCGCCGCAACCGGCCAAACCAAAAGTCGGACCCCTGACGCTTGAACGACTCGAAGCAGGAAGTGCCTGGCTGGAAAAACTGTCCGACGATCGCTGGTTCATTCAGATATTCGCCGCCGACGCCGACCACCACGCCGAAGTCGAAACCCTGCTGCGCAAGCTGTCTTCGAGCACGACGGAACTGGGTAACATCCACGTCTATTACTCGGACCTCAGCGGCAAGCCGCGCTTCGGCGTCATGTACGGAGACTATCCAACAAGGGCGGCGGCGACTGGCGCCATGCGCGAACTAGCCACGCCGCTGCTGACGAACCAGCCCTACCCGCGCCAGGTTGTGCGTCTTCGCTGAGGCCCGGTAGACCTGAAGAACTGAGGCGGCTCAGTCCATCAAATCATTGACTTGCGTCGTAAACATAATGTGTTATTCTAAATTTAATGTGCCCACCAGATCGGGGATTCGTTTGCGCCCACCAGTGATTCCGCCGTTCCCTGCAGCGCTGGCTGTCAGTCTCATCCTGTCGGCATGTGGCGGCATCGAGCCGAAAGCCACGCCAGCCGGACATATAGTCGCAGAGCCTGCTGTCGTCGCACGCCAGGACATCCCTGCGCCGGTAGCCGCGACCGTCATGCTTGCGCGCCCGAGGGCGACCGCGAAAGCAGAGTTGTACTCGGTTTCCGTGCGCGATATTCCCGTGCAGGAATTGCTCTTCGCTCTGGCGCGGGACGCCAAGATGAACATCGATATCCGTCCCGGAATTTCGGGACTCGTCACCCTTAACGCCTTCGACCAGACGCTGCCGCAAATCCTGACCCGCATCTCCAATCAGGTCGACATGCGCGTCGAACACGATGGCCCTAACTTGGTGGTAATGCCAGACAAGCCATTCTTGAGAAACTACAAGATCGACTTTCTCAATATGGCCCGCGTTGTGAAAAGCACGATTTCCACAACAACCCAGATTGCTAGTGCGGGTTCCGGAACTGGCTTGGCAGGCAACAAGGCGACAACTTCAATTACGAGCGATACAACAAATGACTTAATGAAAAGCCTGATAAGCAATGTTAGTGAAATGCTTAAAGAGGAGGACCGGCTCAGATACAAGGCGTCCGTCGAACTTGCAACCGAAAATCAGGCAACCACGGCAGGGACAGGCGCGATAGCCACAAACTCCAATTTAGGCAAAACAACTACTGATAAGGATGGGAAGTCTACTAGTTCTGGGCCGGGCGGGTCAGCTGCAGGTAGCGGAAACCAAGCAATTCAAGCTTCGGGAGCGGCGCAGGTAAAAACCGGCGTCTACGAGCCGTCTCTTTCTGTTTTCGCGAATAGTGAAACCGGCGTACTAATCGTCCGCGCCACAAGCAGACAGCACGAAAAGGTTCAGCTGTTTATAGATCAGGTAATGAAAACAGCCAAGCGACAAGTATTGATTGAAGCAACCATCGTGGAAGTGCGCCTGAATGATAACTACAAGCAGGGAATTGACTGGTCGGCTCTAAGGTTCGGCCCCAAAGGATTCATATTTTCGCAGACAGGAACGGCTGGTTTGGCTAGCGCCAATCCTCTAAATTTTTTCACCATAAACTATGCCAACCCGACGTCGGCGATAGGCAATCTGGCGGCGCAGATTTCCCTGCTGGAATCATTCGGAAAAGTGAAGGTATTGTCCAGCCCGAAGCTGAGCGTAATGAACAACCAGACCGCAACACTAAAGGTGGCAGACAACAAAATCTATTTCACGGTCAAAGCGGATACGACTACATCCAACGGGCTTGCTACCACAACCTTTACCACCACTCCTAACGAGGTTTCAGTTGGTTTTCTAATGAACGTAACGCCTCAGATCAGTGACGCGAACTCGGTTACGATCAATATACGTCCCACCATCACACGGATTGTTAGCTATGTAAATGACCCGAATCCGACACTTGCGGCGGCAGGCGTTGTTAACCGTGTGCCCGAAATCCAGACAAGGGAGATGGAGTCCATTATCAAGATCGATAGTGGTCAAACCGCCGTAATGGGTGGGTTAATGCAGGATGACATCAGCTACCTCACTGACTCTATTCCGGGTCTAGGCGATATTCCCGGCGTCGGCAACTTCTTCCGCAACCGCAACGACACCAGCACCAAGACCGAACTGGTCATCTTCCTCAAACCCACCGTCATCACAGATCCGAGCATCGACGGAGACTATCGCAGCTTCCGCGACCAGTTGCCGAAGCAGGATTTCTTCGTCACCAAACCCGGACCCGGACAGAAACAAATCGAGACGCAGGGAGCAACCGCTCAATGAGTCTGCTCATGGACGCCCTTAAAAAAGCCGAGCTGGCGAAACGTCAGGGGCGGAGCGAAGGCGCAGGCGAATCGACGGTGGAGGACATCCTGGGCGGCCTCGAACTGGAACCCATCACCGGCTCGGCCGAACCGGAATCCTTGTCGCCGACATCCGCGGCAGAAAGCGCGGCAACCGCCGGAAGCCTGCCCAATCTGCCGCCGCATCTCGAAGAGATCGAGGCGCAATTTCTTGCCGAGGCCGAGCAGGCCGCGGCCGCACGGCTGCGAACCATGCCATCAACTCCAGCCGGCGCGCCGCCCACCTTCGCCGAGCAGATTGCCGCCGCGGACACGCCGTCGCGCAAGACGGTGGCTGCAGAGCCGCGGCAGGCGCAAGCTGAACAAGGCACCCCGCAGAGCAGATCGGCGGCGCAGAATGTTTTTGCCGCCAAGAAAGTCGACAAGCCGCCGGTACGGAAAGGCTTTGCGATGGCGGTTGGCGCGGTCACCGTCCTGTCCGTCATGGGCATCGGCGGATATTTCTGGTGGCAACTGCAACCGAAACCGTCCCCGGTCGCCAGCCGGGCCCCGCTACCGCCACCTGCGGTCGCTGTCTTGACGCCCGCCGCCGTGTCGCCAGCGCCGACTCTTGCAGCGCCTCCAATCGGCAGCGTCGCGGGCGCCGCGAATCCAGCAGCGCCAGTTGCGGACGACAAGGCGGATGATTCCGCGCGAGTCGCCGCCAAAGCGCCGGCCAAGGCGCGCCGCGCAATTTCAGCGACCGCTGCGGCCGAGCCGGACAGCCCGATACAGGTCACCAAGGCGCCATTGAAAGTCAGCCCCTTCCTGAGCCGCGGCTTCGATGCGTTCAATAGAGGTGACCTGGTGTCGGCGCAGGCTGAATACGACCAGGCATACCAGTCCGATCCGCGCAACACGGACGCCATGCATGGCCTGGCGGCGATTGCCGTGCGTCAGGGCCGCGCAGACGATGCTGACGCGTTGTATCGACAGATCACCGAAGCCGATCCGCAGGACACGGTGGCCATGTCGGCCCTGATCAACAACCGCCGACAGATCGAGCCGGGCGTTGCCGAAAGCAGGCTGAAGAGCCTGTCGGCGGCGCAGCCCGAACTCGCTGCACCGCATTTTTCCCTGGGCAATCTCTATGCACGTCATGGCCGCTGGAGCGAAGCCCAGCAATCCTACTTTCGCGCCTACAGCGCTGAACCGGAAAATCCCGACATCCTCTACAACCTGGCGATCAGCCTCGAACACCTGCGCCAGAACAAGCTGGCCGCGCAATACTACAGCCAGGCCATCGCCGCCGCGCAGACCCGGCCGGCCGGATTCGACAAGGCCCAGGCCACCGCGAGGCTCAACACACTGCAACCCTAGGCGGGTTTTGCACGCGGCAGGGCTTGCCCTCGCAGGCAGATGCAGGATAATGATACTCGTATGAATTCACCGCCCAGCCGCCGCCCCATTGGCCAGATCCT
The DNA here is from genome assembly GCA_030651305.1 of Sulfuritalea sp. Classification (GTDB taxonomy): domain Bacteria; phylum Pseudomonadota; class Gammaproteobacteria; order Burkholderiales; family Rhodocyclaceae; genus Sulfuritalea. The sequence continues at coordinate 73,499 of JAUSCI010000054.1, forward strand.
CATCACGCATGGTGTGATCAGCGAGGATCAACTTCGCATCGCACTGCTGGAGCAGATCAAATCCAACCAGCCGGTAGGCAAGCTTCTGGTGGCCCTCGGCTTTGTCTCCGAAGCCACGCTACGCGACGCTCTCGGCGAATCGCTCGGCCACAAGTCCGTCGATCTGGCCAATACCATCGTCGACGCCGATGCCTTGCGCATGATTCCCCGCGAACTGGCGAAACGGCACATGTTCCTGGCGCTCAGCTATTCGCAGTCCGAACAGAAGCTCAAGATCGCGATTGCCGATCCCAACGACATTGTTGCGCTGGACAAGCTGCGCACGCTGATTCACCCGGAACTGATGGTCGAAACCCTGCTTGCGGGCGAATCGGAAATCTCCCGCGCCATCGATCAGTATTACGGTCATGAGCTCTCGATCGACGGCATCCTGCACGAAATCGAAACCGGCGAAATCGATTACCGCAGCCTGTCCGCGTCACTCGATGAATACAGTCAGCCGGTGGTGCGTCTGGTCGATGCGCTGCTCACCGACGCCGTCAAGCGCGATGCGTCCGACGTGCACTTCGAGCCGGAGGCCAGCTTCCTGCGCATCCGCTATCGCATTGACGGCATCCTGCGTCAGATTCGCGCCCTGCACAAAACCTACTGGGCGGCCATGGCCGTGCGCATCAAGGTAATCAGCGGCATGAACATCGCCGAAACCCGTGCGCCGCAGGACGGCCGCATATCGATCAACATCAGCGGCCGTCCCGTCGATTTCCGGGTTGCCTCGCAGCCGACCATCCACGGCGAAAACATCGTCCTGCGCATCCTTGACCGGCAGAAAGGCATCGTCCCGCTCGACGGGCTGGGACTCGACGATCACCAGATGGCGCTGATGAAGCTGATGGTGGCGCGCCCGGAGGGCATCATCCTGGTCACCGGCCCCACCGGCAGCGGCAAGACCACGACGCTCTACTCGGTCCTCAACCACATCAACGAAGAGGGCGTGAACATCATGACCCTCGAAGATCCGGTCGAGTATCCGATGGCGATGATCCGCCAGACATCCGTCGCGGAATCCGCCAAGCTGGATTTCGCCAATGGCATTCGCTCCATGATGCGCCAGGACCCGGACATCATCCTGGTCGGCGAAATCCGCGACGCGGATACCGCCGAAATGGCTTTTCGCGCCGCCATGACCGGTCATCAGGTGTATTCAACCCTGCACACCAATTCGGCGCTGGGCGCCATCCCGCGCCTGCTCGACATCGGCGTGCTGCCCGACATCATGGCCGGCAACATCATCGGCATCATCGCCCAGCGTCTGGTGCGCCGCCTGTGCACCCGTTGCCGCAAGCCCTATCCCGCCGAAGCGCACGAATGCAAGCTGATGGGCGTCAGCGAGCAGCCGGCACCCATCCTGTACCGCGCCACGGGTTGCGATGTCTGCGAATACCAGGGCTATCGGGGCCGCATCGCGATCATGGAAATGCTGCGTCTCGACAATGATCTCGACGACCTCATCAGTCGCCGCGCATCACAGCGCGAGATTCGCACCCTGGCCTATGACAAGGGCTTCCGCCGCCTGTCGGAGGACGGCATGCGACGGGTGCGAGACGGGTCAACGTCCATCGAAGAGATCGGCCGCGTCATCGACCTCACGGAGCGGATGTAGCCGCTCTGCGGCACGGCACATCCACGCCCTCGACACCATGGCCCTCTATGCCTACAAGGCAGTGAACGAGCACGGCAGAAAGGTGATGGGCCGCCTCGAAGCGATCAACCTGATCGACCTCGAAATGCGCCTGAAGCGCATCGACCTCGACTTCATCAATGGCGACATCGTGAAGCAGGGCGGCCTGATGAACCAGGCCAGAATCACTCGCGCGGAACTGATCAACTTCTGCTTCCATCTGGAGCAGCTCGCCCGCGCCGGCGTGTCGCTGATCGAAAGCCTCAGCGACTTGCGCGACACCATCGAGAACCCGCGCTTTCGCGAAATCCTCGCCGGCATGGTGGAAAGCATCGAGGGCGGCAAGACGCTCTCGCAGGCGCTTGCCGAACATCCGCGGACTTTCGACGAAGTGATGGTCAGCCTGATCCGCGCCGGCGAAGAGACCGGCGCCTTGCCGCAGGTGCTCAACAACCTGCTTGAATCACTCAAGTGGCAGGACGAACTCGCGGCGCACACCAAGAAACTGATCATGTATCCGGCCTTCCTCGGCACGGTCGTGGTCGCCATCACGCTGTTCATGATGATCTATCTGGTGCCGAAAATGGCCGGCTTCATCCGCAACATGGGGCAGGAGTTGCCGACCCAGACCAAGATACTGATCTTCACCTCGGAGTTCTTCGTCGGCTACTGGTACGTCGTGCTCGGCCTGCCGCTCATCCTTGCCGCGATCGCGGCCTTTCTGGTCAGCACCAGCCGGGCCGCGCGTTATCGCTTCGACGACATCAAGCTGCGCCTGCCTTATGTCGGAGACATTCTGCGCAAAATCATCCTGTCGCGCTTCGCTTCGGTATTCGCCATGATGTATTCCTCGGGCATCACCATCCTCGACTCGATCAAGGCGACTGAAGACGTGGTCGGCAACCTGGTCATCAGGGAAGGCCTGGAAAAGGTCGGCGGCCTGATTGCCGAAGGACAGAACGTTACCGCGGCCTTCCAGAGCGCCGGAATATTCCCGCCGCTGGTGCTGCGCATGTTGCGCGTGGGCGAGAGCACCGGCGCGCTGGATACCGCGCTGACCAATGTCAGCTACTTCTACAATCGCGACGTGCGCGAATCCATCGAGAAGGTGCAGGCCATGATCGAGCCGGTCATGACCGTAAGCATCGGCCTGCTGCTCGGCTGGATCATGATGGCCGTGCTGGGTCCGATCTACGACATCATCACCAAGTTGAAAACCTGATGACCGCCAAACGCATTCTCCTGCTCGACGGGCCCATCCTCACGGCGCACCACTGGAGTGCCGGCCGCATACACGCCGAGGGCGAGTTCAACCAGGAACCGGTGGGACTGGAAGCGTTTGCCGCCTACCTCGACAAGCATCGCTCCAGCCTGTTCTACCTGCTGGCGGATATCACCGAAGAGGGCTTCCAGCTCGAAGACCTGCCCTATACCCAGGGCGCGGATCGCGACGCCCTGCTGCAGCGGCGCCTTGGCCAGTACTTTTACAATACGCCACTGTCCGCCGCGATCTCGCTGGGCCGCGCGGCAACGGGCCGGCGCGATGAAAAGATCTTGTTTGCCGCGCTCACCCGCATCGAGACCTTCACGCCGTGGCTGGACACGCTGCGTGAAACGGAAGCCATAGTTGCCGGCGTCTATTCGGTCCCCCTGGTGCTTGCCGGATGCGTCCCCCAACTGTTGGCCGAAAGCGGCCCGGCTCTGTTCGTCAGCCTGACCCGCGGCGGTGTGCGGCAAACCTTTTTCGACAAGGGCAAGCTGCATTTCTCGCGACTGTCGCAACTTGCCACCCGCAGCCTCGACGAAGTCGGCCGCACCGCAGCCAACGACTCGGCCAAGATATTCCAGTATCTGGTCGCGCAGCGCCAGATCCCGCGGGGTATCGCCCTGCGCACCCTGGTCCTGGCGCACGCCGAACAAATACCGGCATTCAGGGATTTCTGTCGTGACAACGGCGATCTCCAGTTCGAATTCATCGACCTGGGCGCCACTGCGAGCCAGCGTGGGCTCAAGGACGTGCCGGCAGACAGCAATGCCGACAAGCTGTTCATCCACTGCCTGGCGACCAAGACGCCCGAGCAACAGTTTGCCCCGGCCAGCGAGACCCGCTTCCACAGGCTCTGGCGAATACGCTCGGCGCTGACCAGCACGGCGTGGATCGTACTTGCCGGCTGTCTGCTGTTCGCCGGCAAGACCGCTCTCAATGTCTACGAACTTCGCGACACGATCGAGGCCACCAGGGCTCTCGCCGCCACCGACACCAACCGTTACAACACCATTCTCGAGGGACTGCCGAAGATCAACATCACCCCGGACAGCTTGCGCGCGCTGATTGGACGCGTCGAGACTCTGCAGCAACGCACTCCGGCGATGGAGCCGCTCCTGACGCACCTGAGCCTGGCGCTGAACGACAGCCCGAAAATCGAACTTGCCCGCCTCACCTGGAAGATTGTCGATCGGCTCGGTGTCGGCCAGAAAGTTCCGCTGGATGCAAAACCGGGAACCGGCGCCGCGCCGCCCGCGGCTGCGGCTGGTGCAGGCAGTTGGGTGGCCATCGAGATTCAGGCGCAACTGCCACTCGGCCTTGTGAGTGACCAGCGCGCCCAGATCGACTTGATCGAAAACTTTGCCGCCCGCCTGCGCGACTCGCGGACGGAAGTTCAGGTCACCAGCCGACCGTTCGACATCGAATCTGACAAGTCGCTCAAGAGTGCCGGCGAAAAGGGCGACGCGCAAGTGGCGGATGCGCCGAAGTTCGCCTTGCGTATTGCGCGCCCATTGTGAGAAGAGCGGTGAGAAACGCGATGAGAAGTGCGGTCACAAACAGGGTGAATGCGGCATGAAGGCGGAAACCAAGGACCTCAAGCGCCTGCAATGGGCTATCGCCTTCCTGGTCATCATGGCCCTGGTTGGCGGCGGCTCGGTATGGAGTACCCAGCAGTTGAAGAAAAGCGGCGAAAAGACCTTCAGGGAAGCCACTGCGGCACGCAAGGACATCGAAGCCAAACTTGCGCGGGCGCGCGTCGAGGAGCAGGAACTGCGCGACAAGATCAACCGCTTCCAGGCGCTCAAGACCCGCGGTTATATCGGCCCGGAAAAGCGCCTGGACTGGGTTGAAGCCATCGCCCGCGTCAAGGCCGCGCGCCGCCTCATCAAGCTGGATTACGAATTCTCGCCGCAACGGCCCGTGGATGCCGGCATATTGCCAGGCGGTGCAGTGGCCGGTGGCTTTGAAATCATGGCAACCCAGATGCGGCTGCAAGTCCAGTTGCTGCATGAGGGCGAACTGCTGGCGTTTCTTGCGGAACTGCGCGACGCCGTGCAGGCGCTGGTGCAAGTCCGCTCCTGCACCATGGAACGCATTGCCCCGGGCGGCACCGATCGCACCAGCAACGCCCAGCTGAAAGCCGAATGCACGCTCGAATGGATTTCGCTGAGGGAAGGCAAATGAAACTTTCAAGCCGGATGATGGCCGCTCTCGTAGGTGCGGCCATGCTCGCTGCATCGGGCGCAGCCGGCGCCGCCGAGCTCGGCCGTCTCTTCTTTACGCCCGAGAGGCGCGCCACCATGGAACGCCAGCGCACCTTCAACATCCAGGAAGCGCAAACCCTGCAAGGCACCAGCATGAGCCTGGACGGCGTCGTCTATCGTTCCAGTGGCAAGGCAACGGTCTGGATCAACCGCCAGCCACAAAACGAGGGTGAAGCGTCGCGCACCGGCGTCAGCGCGACGGTATCGCCGAAGACACCGGGCAGCGCGGTCCTTGCGCCCGGCGAAGAAGCGCCGGCCCAGCTCAAGGTGGGCGAAGCCATAAACCGGGCCACCGGCGAGCGCAATACCCGGTTGGGCGGTGGCACAGTTGTGACCCCGGGCGATCGCGGCAAGCCACGCTAACGCGGGCGGAAAACTCATGCGTACCGTCGGTAATCGCCATCCCCGTCCCATCAGTTTCTCCGCCTCCGCAGCCCGACTCACCGAAGGCGCGCGATTCAACGACGAGATCCATCGCATGCCCAGCGGCAGCGAAAGCTTCATCCCGAAGGGCGTCTATCGTTTCAAGACCCACGCCGAGGCCAACCAGCACCAACTGGATTGCCTGGCCAAGGGCATGGCGTCCGTTGCGCGCGCCCGTCACGACGGCGGCGCATGATGGAACCGCATAGCCGCCCGGCCTGGTTCGAAGAGGGCGACAACATTCGCGTTGCCGATGCCTTCGTCGTCGACCTCATGCTCAACGCCTGCGGTGAAACCTACGACTCCTTGCAACGACATGCGGAAACCATCGCGCTCGATGGCATCCCCGTCCGTACCGTCAACCTGCAAGGCCTGTTGCTGACCGAGCAAACCACCCGCGACGAGGACATTGCCGATCGCATTGTTCTGGAACGGGCGTTGGCGGTCTTGAGCGCGCATCGCGAAAGGCCGTAAGGAAGGTCGCGATGACCACCGCTCGACGCCATGCCTGGCGCCCCTATAAACAGCACGAGAAGGGCTTCCTGCTGATAGCGCTGGTTGCTCTCCTCACCCTGGGCGGCCTGTATTTTCTGGTCAGCAATCTTTCGCCGGAATTCATGCGCGGGCGCAACCAGCAACGGACAGGCGCCGCACTGACCGAGGCGCGCGAAGCGCTGATCGGCTACGCCATTAGGTATCGCGAATCGAACCCCAATACGTCTACTGGCGCCTTGGACAAAGTGTATGGCTATCTGCCGCTGCCGGACCTGGGCAGTTCCCGCAACAACAATTCGACCGATATCGATTGCTATTTGAAGGAAGGCTGCGAAGCCTACAACTTCTCAGGCAACGGGATCAATGTCACGGTCATCGGCCGTTTTCCCTGGCGCACGCTGGGCACCGGGCCCATCAGAGACGGCAACGGCGAATGCCTTTGGTATGCGGTTTCCGGCAGCCATCAGCGCAACCAGCCCGACCCGACCCGACAGATGAACTGGGATACCCTGAGCCAATTGGATGTGGTCGTCGCCAACGGCACGGCCGCCATGGTCAGCGCCATTACTTCGGCCCACGATCGTCCGATCGCGGTCATTTTCTCGCCGGGGCCGCCGCTCGCGGGCCAGGATCGCAGCATCTCGGCGACCGACGGCGTGACCGAGTGCGGCGGCAACTATGCCGTCAACAACTACCTGGATCCGGCGCTTGCCTCGGATCTGGCGGGCATCACCAACTATCTGACCGGAACCACCAACAAAGCCAGCGGCGACACTTCCGTCACCAACAAATCCCTGTCGGCCAACGGCGTCATAAACCGCCGCAGTGACGCAACGATGTTTGCCGGCAATTGCCCGCCCAACGATACCTCGCCATGCGCGATCGTCGCCAACGATACGGGTGCCGCGGTCACCAGCGAACTGCTGTTTCGAACCCTGCGCGGCTCGAGCTATTTCCGCACCGACATCAACGCCATGCTCGAGCGCATGGTCGGTTGCCTGCGTGACCAGTTTGCCGCCGGTGGCAGCCTCACTCTGGACGCCAACAGCACAGGATTGCCTGCGTCGCCCGCCGACAAGACAGCGGGCCGCATCCCAACCAGCACCTGCTACGACGACACGCAGAACCCACTGGGTTACTTCAGCCACTTCAAGGACCAGATCTTCGTCGCGAAACCCGGCACCGGTTCATGGGACAACACCGTAGCCGTCGATGGTGTCGCCCAAACGTCATGCTCGGCGGCGCTCATCTTCGGCAGTCAGCGCGGTGCCGGCCAGTCTCGCGGTACAACAGCCGAACGCAATACGCCGGCCAGCTATCTTGAAGACCCCAACCTCACCGGCTTCATTGCCGTCGGCACGCCGAGCTTCGCCGGTCCAAGCCTGTTCAGTGTTATCAATGCAAGCAGAACCAATCAGCACGACATCGATCGATGTCTCGTTGCTGGCACTTGGACGGTCAGTGCTGGATGTCACTCGGCAGAGCAGGACATCGTGCGTTGCGTACCTGCTGGTGCAGGTGCAAGCTTCACCTCGGTGGTCTCGCCAGCCTTGCCCGGCAGTTTCAGTCAGCTCTCCGCCTATGACCCCGCCATACGAACCTTGACCCTGGGCGCGCTGGGCGTGCGTACCAGCGACGGCGCGCCCGCCTACGCCCTTTACGGCTGTACCTGGACGCCGGAAACGCATCTCACGGCTACAGGGCTGCGCGTTTATTTCCGTTTCGAAATCGCGAATCGAGGCGACGGCTTCGTCTTCGCCATGATCGACGGCGATCGAAATTCGGCGAACGTCTGCGGCGCGGCGCGCCAGCATTTGGGTTATTCGGGCAATAACGACCCCGACCAAAGCAGCAACGGATTGCTGCCAAGTATCGCCAACAATGAAACCGCCATTGTCGAGTACCCCAAGATTGGTATCGAATTCGACAACACGAAAGCGACCGGAACTACCACCACTTCAGGCAATCCGCTCACCGCCGGTCGCAACGATCCGGACTACACCCCACCGCAGGACAACGATGCCCACGCGGCAATTGTCTATTGGGGCGGTGAAACCGCCATAGCTACAGGCACAGCCTGCAATGCCTCCAATCAATGCCCCTACACCGGCACCTGCGGCACGCTCGGCAATTGCCCGGCAGTGCGCTACTGCAATACCGTTAATCACAAGTGTTACCTGCGCCCGGAGTATGACGACAACGTGCACAGCTTTCCTCTGCCGCCGGATGCGTCAGCCCGCCCGGCGCCACGCAATCCGCCGGCCGTTGATCCTTTTCCGAACCCTGTCTACAGCCCGCCCCCAGGCTTGGTGACCCTTGACCGCCTCGGCAGCACGACGACCAGCAACCGCGATTTTCATGTCCGCGTCGAGGTCACGCGAACCTATAACGGCTCCCCCACGGATGCCAAGGATCGCAAGGGAACCTACAAAGTTGAAACATGGATCGTTGCGGAAGGCGTAGACACTCAGCAGATCACGGCCGTGAAGAACACCACCCGACCCATGAGTGAGCTCTATTCCGGGCTCGCCGCCACCCTTTCCAACGACGGCATCCGCTACGACCAACCGCGCAATGCCTGCGTCTTGGGGGTATGTCCCGCTGGACAAAGTTGCGCCTCAGGCACCTGCTATGAGACCGGCCCACCCACGATCTACGATCTGCCGATAGGCGCCTGCGATGCCCAGCAAAAGTGCAGCGGTCCGCCGCTCCTGAAACACAATGCCTGCATTTCGGGCGCCTGCCCGGCCGGATCCGGGCAGGCGTGCGGCGCCGATAACTTTTGCTACGATGCGCTTTACTCCTGCGGATCAGATAATGTCTGCTACGCCGAAGCCTTCCGCACCATGCGGCTTGGCTTCACCAACGGGCAAGGCACACAGGATCAAGTCATCAACATTTCCGACTTCTTCACCACATGGTTACCATGAGCCTTGCCGTGCCACCATCGCCGACTCTTGCCCAGCGCGGCTTCAGCCTGATTGAACTCGCCATCGTGCTGTTCATCGTCGCTCTCCTGCTGGGCGGAATGTTGCTGCCGCTGGCCGGACAGCAGGATATCCGCAGCTATGGCGACACCCAGAAAACCCTGACGGAAGCGCGAGAAGCCCTGTTTGGCTTTGCCATGGCCAATGACCGGTTGCCGTGTCCGGCATCGAGCACCAGCAACGGAGTGGAGGATCCGGTAGGCGGAGGCGTCTGCAACCACCCCTACGACGGCTTTTACCCGGCTGCCACCGTGGGTTTGGCACCCATCGACGCAAGCGGTTATCTGCTCGACGGCTGGGGCGGGGAATCCGACAATCGGGTGCGCTATGCCGTCACCAACAATTCCACCGCGTCCCTCAGGGGCAGCGCGTTCACCACCGCGTCGGGGATGAAGACGACCGGGATCACGAATTTGGCACCCGACCTGCAGATATGCACTACCGGAGTCAGCATGTCCATTCCAACTTCCGACAGTGCCACCTGTGCCGCGAACACTGCACTTGCTACGGACGCGGTCGCCGTCATCTATTCGCTGGGCAAGAATGCGGGATCAGCCGGTGCCGGAACGGAAGAAAACCACAACCCCAACCCCCGCTCGACGCTGACCGCCGACCGCGCCTTTGTCAACGCGCCGCAAGGCACCAATTTCGACGATCAGATGGTCTGGGTGTCCAAGAACACGCTGTTCAACCACCTGGTCGCCGCCGGCCGATTGCCCTGAGCCGGGCAATTCCGCACCTTCCAAAAGTCGGCGCCGGCTCGCTCTGCGTACCTGGGACGCCGCTTCGCGGGCAGGTAACGGCGACCGGTTTCAGGCGAAGCCCCGCGGATTCTTCCGCTGCCAGTTCCACGCATCGCGACACATGTCTTCCAGCGTGCGGCGCGCTGCCCAGCCCAGGCGCTGCCGGGCCAGCGCGGGATCGCCCCAATAGGCCGCCACGTCGCCCGGCCGGCGCGCCACGATGCGATAGGGAATCGCCTGCCCGCTGGCCCGCTCGAAAGCCCGCAGCAGATCCAGCACGCTATAGCCGCAGCCTGTACCGAGATTGACCGTCAACACCTCGCGCGGATCGCGCAGAGCCCAATCCAGCGCCGCCTGGTGGCCCTCCGCCAGATCCATGACATGGATGTAATCGCGGACGCCCGAGCCGTCCGGCGTCGGGTAGTCGCCGCCAAACACCTGAAGCTCGGCCTGGCGTCCGACGGCGACTTGCGTGACAAAGGGCATCAGGTTGTTGGGAATGCCGTTCGGGTCTTCACCGATCAACCCGCTGGCATGCGCGCCCACCGGGTTGAAGTAGCGCAGCAGGGCAATCGACCAGTCAGGTGCCGCGACATGCAGGTCGCGCAGGATGTCCTCGACCATCAGCTTGGTGCGGCCATAGACATTGGCCGGCCGTAGCGCAGCGGATTCCGGAATGGGACTGGAGTCCGGATCGCCATAAACGCAGGCGGACGAACTGAAGACGATGCGCCTCACCTCCGCCCGCATCATCGCTTCGAGCAGGGTCAGGGTGCCGGCGACGTTGTTGTCGTAGTAGGGCAGCGGTTGCGTCGCCGATTCGCCGACCGCCTTCAGCCCGGCGAAGTGGATCACGGCGCTGATCGAGTACTGGTCGAACAGGCCGTCCATGTCCTGCCGCGAGCGCACGTCGCCCTCGACGCAGGATACCGGCCTGCCGACAATGGCTTCCAGGCGCTGCACGGCGAGCGGTTTGCTGTTGCTGAAGTTGTCGAACAGCACCACGTCGTGCCCGGCCGCGATCAGCACCGCAGCGGTGTGCAGGCCGATGTAGCCGGCGCCGCCTGTCAGCAGGATCATTTGCCAATTCCCTTGAATGAATGGCGGAATTCTAGCCGACCCGCCTGCTGCCGCCTCGTGCCGACTTTTCGCTTATGGCCACCATCACATTTCCTGAATCCAGCGCGCCGCGCCACCGGTAGAATCGGCGGATACCTCTTTAGGAGTTCGCCGTGTCCAAAGACTTCAGGATTGCCCCGAGCATTCTCTCCGCCAACTTCGCCAAACTCGGCGAGGAAGTCGACAACGTTCTCAAGGCCGGCGCCGACATCGTCCATTTCGATGTCATGGACAATCATTACGTGCCGAACCTGACCATCGGCCCGTTGATTTGCGAAGCCTTGCGCAAACACGGCGTCACGGCGCCGATCGATGTGCATCTGATGGTCAAGCCGGTCGACCGCATCATTCCCGACTTCGCCAAGGCCGGCGCCACCTACATCACCTTTCACCCGGAAGCCTCGGAGCATATCGATCGCACTATCGGCCTGATTCGCGAGTGCGGCTGCAAGCCCGGCCTGGTATTCAACCCGGCGACGCCGCTCGACGTGCTCGAATACACCCTCGACAAGCTCGACATGGTGCTGCTGATGAGCGTCAACCCCGGCTTCGGCGGGCAGAAATTCATCCCCTACGTGCTCGACAAGGCCAGGAAGGTGCGCCAGATGATCGATGCGCGCGGCCTCGATATCAGCCTCGAAATCGACGGCGGCGTCGGCCCGGCCAACATTCTGGAAGTGGCGCGGGCCGGGGTCGATACTTTCGTCGCCGGCTCGGCGGTGTTCGGCGCGGCGAAGGACAGCGATCCGCATCGCTACGACACGGTGATCGCAGCGCTGCGAGCCGAACTCAGCAAGGCCTGATTACTTCTTCCTGACGCGGCGCTTCGCCGCCAGTGTCTTCCTGAGCTGAGCGCGGACTTCGCCCAGTTCGCCGAGCATGGCCTCGATGTGGCGCCGCCGCGCATCGAGTTCCGTCATCGCCGCGTCGATGCGGCCGACCAGGTATTCGAGCTGCTTTGCATGCCCCTCGCCGTGGTCGCCGTAAAGTGACAGGATGTGCTCGATCTCGGCCAGTGACATGCCGACCGCCTTGCCGCGCTGGATCAGGCCCAGGCGTACCCGGTCGCGCCGGGTATAAGCGCGGCCGCCGTTGATCCGGCGCGGCGCCAGCAGGCCCTTGTCCTCGTAGAAGCGGATCGCGCGCAGCGAGATGCCGAACTCCCGCGCCAGTTCGGTAATGCCATACAGATCGCCTTCGCCTGGTGGCGATGCCATGCTTTGGGCGGCAGTTTTGCGGGTGGCGGTTGCGTTCATTGCTCGCCATCCTAGCAAGCCGACGTGCCGCTTTCAAGAAATATATAGCTTAATGGACAGGATGTTGACGTTAACGTAAGCAGTCGGTAGCATGCGATTGAACAAGCCGGCGCATGACCGGCAACGCAAGGAGAGCGTCGCATGAGCAGCGTCGAAACCAAAGACGGCAGGCCCCTTCCCCGCTACGCCAGCGTGCTGCGCCCAGGCCTGTTTGCCGGCGAAGTGCACTGGATCACCGGTGGCGGCAGCGGCATCGGTCGTTGCATCGCCCACGAACTGGCCGCGCTCGGCGCCACGGTAATCCTTACCGGCCGCACGGCGGAAAAACTGGCGCGGGTGGCCACCGAGATCGCGCAGGATGGCGGCCACGCCGAGACCGCCGCCTTCGACATTCGCGACGAGGACGCGGTGCAGTGCGCGGTGCGGGCAGCAGTGACGAATCACGGCCGCATCCACGGCCTGGTCAACAACGCCGGCGGCCAGTTTCCCGCGCCGCTGATCGCCATCGGCAAGAAGGGTTTCGAAACTGTGCTGGCCAACAACCTGACCGGCGGCTTCCTGATGATGCGCGAGCTCTATCTGCAATCGATGCAAACGCACGGCGGCGCCATCGTGAACATGACAGCCGACATGTGGAACGGCATGCCCGGCATGGGCCACTCGGGCGCCGCCAGAGCCGGCATGGCCAACCTGACCAAGACCGCCGCCGTCGAATGGGCGGCCAGCGGCGTGCGCGTCAATGCCGTCGCCCCCGGCTGGATCGCCTCGTCGGGCATGGACACTTACAAAGGTCCGGTGCGCGAGATGATCCCGAAACTGAAGAAGCATGTGCCGCTGCGCCGGCTCGGCACCGAATCCGAGGTCAGCGCAGCGATCTGCTTTCTGCTGTCGAAAGGCGCCTCCTTCATTACCGGCGTCACCCTTGCCATCGACGGCGGAGCCCCTCTCGATACCCCGCTGTTCCCGATTGCGGACCACCAGCGCTCAGCGCCCTACGACGGATTCCACCGCAGCGTGATGCCCGACGTGCTGAAGGAGCCCTGACGTGCCGCGACTGACCTCGACCCTCGATCCCGGCTCGGCGGCATTCGCGGCCAACGTCGCGCGCATGGCCGAGCGACTGACCGAGGTGCGTGCGCTGGAGCAGAAGGTGCGCGACGAATCGGCCTCCAAGCGCGAGAAGTTCGAAAAGCGCGGCCAGATCCTGCCGCGCGAACGCGTCGCCCGCCTGCTCGACCGCGACAGCGACTTCCTCGAACTCTCCAGCCTCGCCGGCCTCGGCATGCACGACGACGACGGCAAGCAGGCCGTACTCGGCGGCAACTCCATTGTCGGCATCGGCCAGGTTGCCGGCAAGCGCTGCGTGGTGCTGGCCAGCGACAGCGCGATCAAGGGCGGCACGGTGCCGCCGATGGGCCTCAAGAAAACCCTGCGCGCGCAGGAGATCGCCCGCGACAACCGCCTGCCCATGGTCTATCTGGTCGAGAGCGGCGGCGCCAACCTGATGTACCAGGCCGACATCTTCATCGACGGTGGCCGCAGCTTCGCCAACCAGGCCCGCCTCTCCGCCGCCGGCATCCCGCAGATCGCCGTGGTGCATGGTTCCTCGACCGCCGGCGGCGCCTACCTGCCGGGGCTGTCCGACTATGTGATCCTGGTGCGCGGCCGCTCCAGCATCTATCTCGCCGGTCCGCCTTTGGTGAAGGCCGCCATCGGCGAGGATTGTGACGACGAAACGCTCGGCGGCGCCGAAACCCACGCCACCGTCACCGGCCTCGGCGAGTACCTCTGCGAGAACGACGGCCATGCCATCGCCATGGCGCGCGAAGTAATGGACAAACTGAACTGGGACGCCGTACCGCCAGCGCCGACTTTCAAACAGCCCTGTCATCCGACAGAGGAACTGCTCGGCGTGGTGCCGGTCGACGAACGCGAACCCTACGACGTGCGCGAAGTGATCATGCGCCTGGTCGACGCCTCGGACTTCCTCGAATTCAAGGCGGTGTATGCCGCCGACACGGTCTGTGGCCACGCCCGCATCGGCGGCCACCTGGTCGGCATCCTCGGTAACAACGGACCGATTCAGCCCGAGGGCTCGACCAAGGCCGCGCAGTTCATCCAGCTCTGCGACCAGAGCGGCACACCGCTGCTCTTCCTGCAGAACACCACCGGCTACATGGTCGGCTCGGTGGCCGAGCGCGCCGGGGCCATCAAGCACGGCTCGAAGATGATCCAGGCCGTCGCCAACGCCCGCGTGCCCAAGCTCACCATGGTGCTCGGCGGCTCCTACGGCGCCGGCAACTACGGCATGTGCGGACGCGGCTTCGATCCGCGCTTCATCTTCGCCTGGCCCTCGGCGCGCACTGCCGTGATGGGCGCGGCGCAGGCGGCCAAGGTGATGGAAATCGTCGGCCGTGCCAAGCTCGAGCGCGCCGGCCAGCCGGCCAACGAGGCCGCGCTGGCGGCCATGAGCGAAGGCTTGCGCCTGCGCCTGGAAATGGAATCGACCGCGCTGTTCGGCACGGCGCGGCTGTGGGACGACGGCATCATCGACCCGCGCGACACGCGGCACATCCTCATGCTGTGCCTCGACATCTGCGCCGAAGCCGCGGCGCGTACGCTGCGGCCGAACAGCTTCGGCATCGCCCGTCTTTAGGCTGCCACGCATACAGGAGTCACACCATGCAATTCACCAGCGAACACCGCCAGCTTGCCGACACCGTCGCGCGCTTCGTCAAGGAAGAACTCAATCCGCATGTCGACGCCTGGGAAGCGGCGGAGCAGTTTCCTTCGCACGAGGTGTTCAAGAAGCTCGGCGATCTGGGCCTGCTCGGCCTCAAGTATCCGGCCGAATACGGCGGCCAGGAACTCGATTTCTCCTACTCCATGGTCATGGCCGAAGCGCTCGGCGATTGCAGCTGCGGCGGCGTGCCGATGGCCATCGGCGTGCAGACCGACATGTGCACCCCGGCTCTGGCGCGCTTCGGCTCGGAGGCGCTCAAGCAGGCGTTTCTGTCGCCGGCGATTGCCGGCGACATGGTCGGCTGCCTCGGCGTCAGCGAACCGGGCGGCGGCTCCGACGTCGCCGCGGTGAAGACCACGGCGCGCAAGGACGGCGGAGATTACGTGATCAACGGCAGCAAGATGTGGATCACCAACGGCATGCAGGCCGACTGGTGTTGCCTGCTGGCCAATACGTCCGAAGGATCGGCGCACAAGAACAAGTCGATGATCATCGTGCGCCTGGACAGCCCGGGTGTCACGCGCCAGAAGATCGAGAAGATCGGCATGCATTCCAGCGACACCGCCCAGCTGTT
>JAUSCI010000066.1 GCA_030651305.1 Sulfuritalea sp.
AGTCGCTCAACGCACTGATCGAGGAAGCCGCCGAGCCGATGACGCGGGAGGTGTTGACCGGGGTCAAAACTGAAGTGACGGCCGGTCTGTCATTGGCCAACGCACTGGGCGCCTATGAAAAAAGCTTTCCGGATTTCTACCGGGCGCTGGTGCATGGCGGCGAGGAATCCGGCGCGCTGCCGACCGTGCTGCAACATCTGGCCGACTATCTCGACGCACGCCAGTCGCTGAAACAGAAGACCGCCCTGGCCCTGCTCTACCCTATCCTGGTGACCGTCGTGGCGATCGTGATCGTCACCGGCTTGCTGGTCTATGTGGTGCCGCAGGTGGTACAGGTGTTTCAGCAGTCGCGGCAGAGCCTGCCCCTGCTGACGCGTGCGCTGATTGCACTGAGCGATTTCCTGCGCGAAGCCGGGCCTTGGCTGCTGCTGGCACTGGGCGGCGGATTTGCCGCTGCTCACGTGGCGCTGCGGCGCGATGCGACCAAGCGCCGCTGGCATGCCCTGTTGTTGCGCCTGCCCGGCCTGGGGCCGCTGATTCGCGGCATCAATACCTCGCGCTTCGCCAGCACGCTGGCCATCCTGGTCGGCGGCGGCGTGCCGCTGCTTTCCGCGCTGGCTTCCGGTTCGCGGGTGATGACCAACATGCTGTTGCGGGAGGCGGTCGAGCGTGCCATCGAGCGGGTGCGCGAAGGTGCCGGGCTGTCCCGCGCGCTGGGCGAAACGCGAGCGTTTCCACCGCTCCTGATTCACCTGGTGGCCAGCGGCGAGGTGAGCGGAAAGCTGGAGCAGATGCTGCAGCGCGCCGCGCAGCTTGAGACTCAGGCCCTGGAGCGGCGCCTGACGGTGCTGCTGACGCTGCTCGAGCCGGCGATGATTCTGGTGATGGGTGGCATCGTGCTGCTGATCGTGCTGGCGATCCTGCTGCCGATCATCGAGATCAACCAGCTGGTGCATTGACCCGTCCCACGTTTGCCCCTGAAAGATTGTCGAACCTATGTACGACAGCGCACAGAGTCCCTTGCGACAGAGGCGGATAGTCGTCATCAAGACGCAAGGCACCGGAACCCCGGTGGCGGGCGCAGGGATTCGCGGCTGCGATGACACCGCCGCACACCGATCCTTTCGGGATCCCATGATCAGGAGACACACATGAACAGATTCGACAGTACTTTCAAACCACTCTTGTGGCTCATGGCGCTACTGCTGTCGGCTTTTCTGGCGGCATGCGGCGGTGGTGGCGGCGGCGGTGATACGACTACTGCTCCGGCCGGCCCGGCTAACGTGATTCCCGGTGCTGCCGGCAGTCCCGGAGCCGCAGCCACCAATCCCACGGTGAATTCCGCCAGCCCGGGCAGCGGCGCCACGAACGTACCCACCACTACCAAGAGCAGCACCAACGTGGTGAGCGTCAAGTTGCTGACCGCAACCTTCGATGCCGCGATGACGCCTGCAACGATCGTATCGCCGGCAACCACGTTCACGCTCAGGGACAATACGCTGGGAGCCAATGTACCCGGCACCGTCACCATGAATGGCGCCTTCACGATTGCAACCTTTACGCCAGGAGTCCCCAATCTCAACGCGGCAACCAGCTATACCGCCACCATCAGCACCGCAGCCAAGAACGCCGGCGGTACCGCGATGCCCAATCCGGTGGTGTGGAGCTTCACCACGGCCGCCGTGCTGACTACCGGTCACGCAGCGGTAGACCTTGGAGCGGCGGGTAACTTCGTGGTTTTCTCGAACACGGCAATCACCTCCGTATTCCCGTCCAATGTCAAGGGCAGTATTGGAACTGCAGGCACCGGTTCCGACACCACCATCACCTGCCCCGAAATTACGGCAGGAGGAACAGTATGGTCCGTCGATGCCACCTACCCCGATGCAGCATGCCTGACCATTGACGGTCCTAACGTCGGCATCGCTGCCGGCGCCATGGCGGCCGCCATCACCGACGCCAAGGGACGGACCATCCCTGACTTTACCAATCTCGGCGCCGGCACCATCGGCGGCCTGGTCCTCGCTCCCGGTCTCTACAAATGGACCGGTGCCGGCGGCGTGACGATCGACAATACCGGGGTCACCATCACCGGCGGTGCCGACGACGTCTGGATTTTCCAGATCGACAGCAACTTCACGGTGCAAGACAACGCCACCATCACCCTCGGCGGTTCTGCGCAGGCCAAGAACATCTTCTGGCAGGTCGGCGGCGTCGCGGGTGCGGTGATCGGATCGGCCGTCGATTTCAAGGGAATAATCCTGGCTGACACCGGAATCACCCTGGACAGCGGCTCGACGGTGCTCGGCAGGCTGTATACAGACCCTGCGGTCACCTTCAAGACCAATACCATTACCCCGCCCGCGCCGTAACACATCGCAGACTGGCGGTAATTGCAGGAAAGAAAGGCCGTCGGAAGACGGCCTTTCTCATCCGTGCTCGACTGTGGCAGCAAAGGGGACTCGCGCAATGAATCATCGGATTGTCCGGCAGCACCATGAAGTGGTTTAAGCGCCTGCTGATCGCTCTGGCGGCGCTGCTCGCAATCGCGGCGGCATTGCCGTTTTTCATTTCGCTCAACGACTACATCCCGCGCATCGAACAGGAAGTCTCGGCCAGGCTCAGGGAACCGGTGTCGATCAAGAGCATCAGTTTCGCTGCCCTGCCTTTGCCGCATGTCACGATAGATGGCATCACGATTGGCAAGACCGATGACATCACGCTGGGACGTGTGACGCTGACCCCCGATCTGTTCTCGCTGCTGCAATCAACCCGAATCATCAAGGCCATCAAAGTCGATTCCCCGGTACTGACGCGGAAGGGGATTGACACCATTGCCGCCCTGGTCAAGTCCGAATCCGCCAGGGCGCCGCAACAACCGCCGCCCGTTCGGATCGAAAACATCGATCTCAGCAACGCCGTGGTCATGCTCGACAAGGCGAAACTCGGCCCGTTTGATGCGCGCGTGCGGCTTGACAACAGCGCTTCTGCGGCGGATGCGTCGGTTAAATCACAGGACGGAAAATTCGAGGTGCTCATCAAGCTCGACAATTCGAAATACTTGTTTGATGCAAAGGCAAAGGCATGGACATTGCCGGCCGGTCCGGCACTCGTGTTCGACGAATTGACCATCAAGGGAGTGGCAACCCAGAACGATGCCACTCTGGACCAGATCAGCGCCAGGTTCTATGGCGGCACAGCCAGCGGCAAAATGGCGATCAATTGGAAAGAGGGACTGCGAGTCGAAGGCAATCTCGAGCTAAGCAAGCTGGAGTTGCAGGAAGTCGCCGCAATGCTGTCACCCGGCACCCGCGTCAGTGGCAAGCTCGATGCCAGGCCGGTTTTCTCGGCCTCGGCAACCACCGCGGACCAGATCGTGAAAGCCTTGCGGATGGAAACCCCGTTTAGCATTCAGTACGGCGTGGTGCACGGTGTGGATATCCAGAAAGCCGCCACATCCCTGATCAAGCAGAGAAGCGCCGGCGGCGAAACCCGTTTCGAGCATCTGTCCGGACATCTTCTGGTGGAGCATGGTAGCCACCATTTCACGAAGCTGAAGATCGCCTCTGGCGCGCTGGCCGCCGACGGCAGGGTGAGCGTGTCACCGAAGAAGGAACTTTCGGGAAGGATCAACGCCCAGGTCAAGGCGGTGGGTACCAGCGCCAACGTGCCGCTCAATGTCGGCGGGACGGTCGGCGCGCCCTTGCTCTACCCGACCGGTGCGGCCGTAGCGGGCGCTGCTGTCGGGACGGTCCTGCTGGGCCCGGGATTCGGTACCTCGGTGGGCGCGAAAGTCGGGAACTGGGCCGAAGGGATCTTCGACAGAAAGCGATAGAGAAAGCCGCCCGGATCAAACTATATGCGCCACTCCAGATACGAATAGATGTAGTTCGAACCGCCGTTCACGTTGCCGAGCAGACGCGAGGTGCCGAAGACGCCCGAGCGATGCGACACGCCCAGACCAAGATAGGTTTCGCGCATGGAGCGGACGCCGATCAAATCGCCGACGCTGATGTCGATGCTGGGATCGAGGTAATTGAGCAGCCGCGAACTGCTGCGTCCGCGTGCCAGCTGGTCGCGCATTTCGACGTAGGGTACGCGCTCTGCATACGAGAGCCCGACACCCATGCCGAGGCGGGTACGCACGCGGTCGCTCCACGGGAATCCGTAGTAATAGGCTTTCATGTAGGCATTGGCCTGCCAGGAGTCCTCCTGCAGGCCGCGCTCGCTGTGACGCAGGAGGCCGGCGTAGCCAACGAAGTCGAGCGGCCAGCCGTTCAGACGCTCGACGAAGGGACGGCCCACTTCAATCGAGGTGACGCGCGTCTGGTCCACGGTGTTGGTCGAAAAACATTTGAGCAGCATCACCTGGGCCACGTCGCAATCGGTTGCCTTGCCGTGCAGCACCTTGACGATCAACGGCCGGCCTTCGGGCCAGGCGTCATGCTGCGGAGAAAAGTCATAGGCGAGGCCGAGTTGCCCGGCCAGCTGGGTGCGGTTCTCGACGATGGGACTGGCACGCACGCCTGAAGACCAGCGTTTGGCGGACACGCCGCCGAGCAGCCGCCAGCGCTCGGACAGCCGGTAGGTTGCGGACAGGCCAAGTTCGGCATTGACGCCGCTGCCCGGATCATAGGCGGCGCGCGTCGTCGTCGCTTCGGACGGCCGCACGCCATAGTAGTAATTGTTCAGGCTGGCGTCGCGAAAGGACAGCGCCAACTGGGGCTGCAACTGCAGCCTGCCGACCTTCCAGTCGTAGCGGTAGCCGCCGCGGACTTCACTGCCGTTGGATCCGCCGGCAGCGTCCCTCAGTGCGGTGGCAAAGAGCGTTCCCCACGGCTGGCGGTACTGATAGCCCAGACCCAGATCGACGCCCGGCCCGCGATTGGCCATGCCGGCCAGACTTGCCGGAATGCGGTCGTAGGGATAGCCCTCGAAACGATACGCGGCAAACACGTCGAAGCGCGAATCAGGCGTTTCATTCAGCTTGAGACCCACCCGATAGGCTTCGAGGAATACGCGCTTGCCTTCATACACATAGATCGGAACAAAATCGTGGCGTGTGCCGCCGCCGCGATAGGGCGAACTCTCGAAGTGCATGACGAGCCCCATCCCCGCACCGCCAGTTGCCACGGGCAAGGTTTCGGCCACGATGGGAGGCACATCTGCCGCCGCCGCGTAGCCGGGGAACATGGACAGGCAAAGTGCGATAGTCGCCGTTGCCCGCGCCGGATATCCGAATCTGGAAATCATTGATTCACACCCCTCTCAAAGTCGACAACTTGCAAGCCGTCACTGACAGAAATACGACACGAATGAAGTTTCAGTTGCCACCCAGATCCTGAATCGCATCGACGATCATTCCGGTGCCGATCGCCATCAGCAAAATGTCGCTGGCTACACGCACGTAGCGATAGCCGGAGGGTGGTACGCCAATCTGCACCACCAGCGGCTGCGGTACCGAGTAATAGACCACTTCGCGCGGCAACTGGTGCCCGACCTGCCACCTTCTTTCCTGTCCGGGCGGCATGCAGCCGTTGTGCTTCTTCGCCAGGCCTGGCGGGCAGCGACCGCGGCGGAATTGCTGGCCGTAGTAGTCACGCACCATGATCTGGCGCTGGTCATTGAAGTGGCGGTTTTCTCCGTCGAAACGGCGGCCATCGCCCTGCCGCGATCGCTTGTTGTCATCGCGACGGTCTTCTCTTTGCTCGCCGCGCTGCTCGTCCTTTTGGTGGCCCTTGCCGCCCTTGTCCGCCAGCGCAGGAGCTGTTGCCAGAATTCCGGCGATACAAATCGCCAATGCACACTTTGTCTTCAGGGAAACGTGGTTCATGTTGAATCTCCGGTGAAAGAATGTCCGGATCGTCGATCCGTCGGCGACCGAGCGTGACATTCTTCATGCGGCCATTCTGTGCGCTAGCGAACACAAGGCGGGCGACGACGGGCTTGCGCCAGACACCAGGCCTCAGACACCAGGCCTATTTGTCCCGCCCCATGCGCTGCAGGATCATGGCGCGAGTCTCGCGGACCGAAGCGGCAAACGGACTCTTGTCGGGCTGCACGGCCCGGTCGATGAGTTCCAGCGCCTCTTCGTTGCGCCCCAGATCCGAGAGTATCTGGGCGAGGTTGTTCGCCACCGCTACGGAATCCGGATGGCGGGCAAAGACTTGCCGCAGCAGGGTCTCTGCTTCCTTGAGCTCGCCCAGCGCGTAATGCCGGTTGGCCAGGCCGATGCTGGCCGCCACATTGTCCGGCCAGCGCCCGAGGAAGGTCGAGTAGGCGACAATTGCTGCGCGAGCTTCGCCGACGCGGTCCATGGCAGCGATCGCGGCCAGGTAATCCGGCTCGATCGCCGTTGCCGCAAGGCGATCGGGCGGCATGGTCACCATCGCCCAGTAGTTGCCTCTTTTCCACGTGTATTCGAAGATGGTGAACGGGATGGCCAGCCGCTCGGTCTCGCCCGAACGCAGGTACAACTCGCCGGCGGGGTAGTCGAAGCCTACCACCACCGCATAGTGCCAATTGGTAACCGGGCCGATGCCGATGTCCTGCAACACGATGACCGGATTGCCCGCGGCAAGCTCGCGCAGCAGGTCATCGAAGGACGGCGCAAGCCGGTATGAAACCTTGCTGTAGCGGCGCGGCGCGGCCAGCATTTCAACCTGCAGGCTGCCCTCCCGCCCCGGCAGGTAGACCCGCTTGACGAGGTCTTCGGGAGTAACTTGCGCGCCCGCATGAACCAGCGTCGTCGCCAGCGCCGCAGGCCCGCACTGGTACTCCTGCTGCGCAAAGAACGGCACCGCCGTGAGTTCGGTCTTGACGGCAACGCCTGCCGGCCATGCATCGCGCAGCCCCATGGTCTGCGGCACCAGCGACGCGCAGCCGCCGAGCACAGCCAGAAGCGAGAATGCGCCCGCGGTGAGGCGGGCGCATCTGTACCAGGCGAGCAAATCGGGCATCACTGTCTATCGGGCATCAGTTAATGGTCCCCATGCCTGCGCGCCATGATTTCTAGCGACGGAAGGCGAAGTACCAGATAAAGAACACGACCAGTATAAGCAGCACCAGCCCGTCGCCACCAGCAGGAACGGCGCTGATCTTGCCGGCCAGCGTGCTGACTTCATCATCGGTCATCGCGGCAACGCGGTCGATTGCGTCCTGCGAATTCAGACCCAGGACCTGGAACTCGTTCACGGTTTGTGCGCGGCTCAGATAGCTCGATACGAGGTTGCGGTCAAGTTGAACACTGGCGGCGGTATTCACCTGGTCCGTACCGATCATGCTGGCCTGTCCGGTCTGGAAGGGCAGCGTAATCAGCGCAATGGCGAGAAATCGGCAAATCATTTTCTTGAAGGCGGAAGTCATGTCTATCTCCTTTGATGAGTCAAGTCGGAATCGCCCCCACATCAGAAACCGCGCGGACGTGACCGTGAATATGGCCTTGCACCTCGTTCCGTTCTGTGCGGTGGCGCACTGATCGCAAAAACTTGTTGTCGTGAAGCCCGTTTCAGTTCGATTCGACAAGAATCGCCGTATCACCAGCGCCGACTCTTGCCCCCATCCTGGAAAATCTTCCGCTAAAAGCCGAAATAGATCGCAACATGCCCGCGCAGGTCGCCCGCCTTCTGGCTCCCTCCAGCATCGATTACCCGGGCAACGTCGAAACGCGCGTTGAAGTTGCGCTGGATATTCCAGCGCAACCCGGCGCCAACGCTGGCGATCGAGGATTTTTGCCTGAGCTCCCCGGCCAACGGATTGTTTGCTGCCATGGCTACGTCATAGAACAGCAGGCCGCGCAGATTGCCATCGCCGGGAACCAGCGTGCCGCCCAAGTTGGGTGAATACAGTTCGAGGTTGGCGAAATAGCCGGTATCGCGGGCCACATCCCGCTCCGGAAAGCCGCGAACGGCCGTCGCGCCGGCCACCCCGAATTGCTCGCCGGACACCAGCGCATCCGGGGTGTACTGCGCGCTGAGAGCGGCACGTACCTGCCAGTTATTGTCAAATGCGTTAACCACGCTCGCGCCAAAGCGAAGGATGGTGTAACGGGAGGACGCACCGGTTCCGGCAGTTGAACCTGGGCGCGCCGCATTGAAATCGCTCTCGCTCCCGTTGGCCGCCCCGGGGATGTTGCGCGACAAAGCCACATAGAGGTCCGTGATGCGACCGGGCTTGGTCCAGTTGCCGCTGTAGGCCAGGCTGACCGGCCTTACGGTGACATCCACCGCAGCCGCGCCGCAGCCGGCCGCGCCGAAAACTCCCAGCGAGCAGGAGTTCTTGTAGGCCCGATAGTCAAGGCCATAGACTATCCGCTGCGCATACTCGCCGCGCCGCGGCAGCAACTGGTTGTAGCGCAAGCCGTAGACGGTGCCCTTGCCGGAAAACGCCAGCGGCCCGGCGACGGTCTGCGTGGTGCCGGCACTGACATCCGAATAGGCGGCAATGAAATCCATCGAATCGCCCAGGGAATAGAGCGGCAGGCGATAGCTTCCGCTGTAGAGCCCGACCTGATTTTCCTTGCCCGGCGAGGTGACATAGCTGAAGGTGCCGACGTGATCGCGGTTGAACAGGTTGGCGTGCTGAATGCCGACGCCAACGCGAAAATCACCGGTTTGCCGGTTGCCGGTATTGTCAAAGGTCATGTAGGCCTTGAACGGATCCACATCGATGACATCGACAACCGCATCCACCACACCCGGTTTGCCGCCCGGACGCAGCACCACGTCCACCTGCTTGGCCGGATTCTCGTTGCCAAGCTGCGAATTGGCAGAGATGTCCGCAGCCCTGGGTAGCACGTCCTCCCTGAGTGCCGGGAGGCTGGCGCGAATGTTCCCGCCATCGAAATGTCGGTTGCCCACGATGGTGATCGTGCCGATCCGCCCTTCGATCACCCGCAGCCTCACAATGCCCCGATCGAGGTCCTGCTCCGGCGCCACCACCCACACCACGCTGGCTCCCGCAGCGCCATAGCGCTGTCTGAGCGCTTCAATCGCACGCTGGACGTCGGCGTACTCGCGAGCCTTGCCGGTAAAGGGCCTGACCGCCGCCTCCATCTCGTCGGCGTCGAGCAGCGTACCGCCCTCAATCTGAAAGCGGTCGATGTCAAAACGCTCCGGCTGTGTTTCCGCAATCGAATTCGTCGACACCGCGAGCAAGGCGGCCACCAGGCTCTTGCGGAAAGTCAGCGACAGCACAGCACCCTCCTCTGATCACAGGTGATCAATCCCGAATGGATGTTCATTGCCGATCCGCCGTCGTCCGTTGCCGCGGGAATGACCATGTCTCGCAGAAGCCTCCGCCGAAGACTGAATCGCAACTGCTCGCGCGTTGGCTCAAACGCAAATTCGGATCGCTCGTTCCGTGCGTCACGTCGAATCCGGGATCGGCGTTGCCGGAATTCAAGGAAACGTGCCAGAAGTTGCCAGGACGGTAGTAAGTCTGATTGTTGACCCCGCCGCTAAAAGTCGCCTGTCCGATATTCAACTCCGTGATCGGGGGCGAAAGCGCGGTGATGGCGAAGTTGTCACCGACGTAGGTCAAGAGGTAGTTGCTGTTGTTGGCGTCGGTCACCGTGCCCTGCGTGATGCCATAGCTGCCGACCGGTTCGCCGGCGCTGCGGGTG
>JAUSCI010000004.1 GCA_030651305.1 Sulfuritalea sp.
GGGAACATGGTCTTCGGCATACTCGGCTGGCGAGCGTGCATCGAGCACGGCGTCGAATTCCCTAAGGACCGACGCGCTCAACGCGACTGAGAGCTTCACTGCCGGATGCATCCGCTAAAATTCTACCCCCATGAACGCTCCCGGGAAGATCCGGCTTACCGAGTTCAGCCACGGCGGCGGCTGCGGTTGCAAGATCGCCCCCGCGGTGCTCACCGAACTGCTCGCCTCGGCCCCGGTGCGCGGGCTGCCCGCGGCTTTGCTGGTGGGCACGGAAACCGCCGACGACGCTGCGGTGTACAAGCTGAACGAATCGCAGGCGCTTGTGGCGACCACCGATTTCTTCACGCCGATCGTCGACGATCCGTACGAATTCGGCCGCATCGCCGCGACCAACGCGATCTCCGACATCTACGCCATGGGCGCCAAGCCTATTCTTGCGCTGGCGGTGGTCGGCATGCCGCTCGACAAGCTGCCGCTCGATGTCATTGGCAAGATCCTGGAGGGCGGCGAAAGCATCTGCGCCGCGGCCGGCATTCCGATCGCCGGCGGCCATACCATCGATTCCGTGGAGCCGATCTACGGCCTGGTGGTACTGGGCCTGGTGCACCCCGACCGGGTGAAGACCAACGCCGCAGCGCGGCCCGGCGACGTACTGATCCTGGGCAAGCCACTCGGTGTCGGCGTGCTGTCGGCGGCGCTGAAAAAGGGCGCGCTCGACGCTGCCGGCTATGACGCCATGATTGCCAGCACGACGAAGTTGAACACGCCGGGCAGACGCCTTGCTACGCTTGATGCGGTGCATGCGCTGACCGATGTCACCGGCTTTGGTCTTCTCGGTCACCTGCTGGAAGTCTGCCGCGGAGCAAAGCTGTCGGCATTTCTCGACATGGGCAAGATTCCGCTGCTGGCCGGGGTCGAACGGCTGGCAACGGCGGGCTACATCACGGGCGCTTCATCGCGCAACTGGACGGCCTACGGCGAGGATGTCGCGCTCGACGCGACGATCACCACCATGCAACGGGCATTGCTGACCGATCCGCAAACCAGTGGCGGCCTGCTGGTGGCCTGCGCGCCCGCGGCGGTCGATGAGGTGCTGGACATGTTCCGCGCCGAAGGCTTCGCCACAGCCGCCGTGATCGGGCGTCTCGAATCCAGCCCGGCGCGGGTGAATGTGGGAGCCTGAGACTATGACGACATAGATCGCCGTGTCGCCAGCGCCGACTTTCAACGACCATTCGAATTCAAGTCAAGCTTGGCCCGTTGATTCGCTTTGATTCGAAATGAAAGAGAAATGTCTCAGCGCTACGGGGGGCTTGAGAAAAGCAGGCTATTGAACTGACAACTGAACGTGCTTGCCTGTTCTGGCCAACATGTCCACCAAGGAATCAATCGTGAATTTGACGGACTTCTTGTGGATTACGTCGGAAACACGCGGCCTCGTTACACCGAGAATCTGCGCGGCATCTGCCTGTTTCAGCTTCTTCTCATCAATCCATTCGGCCAGTTCGGTCATCAGGGCCTCCTTGATGGCCAGCTTTTCCGAGATGATTCGTTTCGATTCCGCTTGCAGCGCAGCAGCTTCTTCCGGCGCGAACCCCAAGTCAGCGAACACGTTTCCGCCTACAGCGGTAATGTGCATGGATTTGGTCGCGATACTCATTTCTTGCTCCTTTCCTGGATGACAGCCTTGTAGCGAGTGGCGGCAACATCCTTGTCTTGTTTGCTGGTGGTGTTCGTCTTCTTCTTGAAACAGTGCAGCACATAGACCGCTTCTGAAAATTTAGCCACGTACATTACCCGGAACCAGCCATCGTCGAGATTGATGATGATTTCTTTCGTGCCTGCACCAACATCGTCAAACGGCTTCCAATGGTCTGGCTCCAATCCAGCTTGAACCTGACCAAGCTGGCGGCCGGCTTCCCTGCGAGCATTCGGGGTGAAGATGTCGTCATCCTTGATGTCTCGTAGCGAAGACCCGCGCCAATCAATTGGTTTTTCATCCATATCGCCTCTCGCTTAGTGTATCAGAACTTATACGCGCAATCGTCGGTGGCGCGGATCGGGATTCGTTGTTCTTGGGTGCCGGCAACGACATCAACATCGCCCGTGGCGGTAGCAACTATCTCGATGGCGGCGAAGGCAGGGACTGGTACGTCTTCGACACCGGCTCCGGCATCAACCACATCGCCGATTCCGGCCCCGCTTCGACATGCTCAGGACACGTTCGCGACGAACTCCATATCGACAACTTCGACCCGGACAACCCGCTCACCACTTGCGCGATCGACACCTTCCAGTTCGCCGACCGCAGCCTTAGCCTGCAAGAGATCCTCGACATCGGCATGGACCTCGAAGGCACACCGCAAGACGATTTCATCGTCGGCACCGGCATGAAGGAAAGCATCAACGCCCTGGCCGGCGACGACATCATCCTCGCCGGCGGCGGCAATGACGTGATCGACGCCAGCGCCGGCAATGACACCATCGATGCCGGGGAGGGCAACGATAGTGTCATCGGCGGCGAAGGCAATGACCTGCTGGACGGCGGCACGGGCAGCGACAGCCTCGCCGGCGGAACCGGCGACGACAGCTACGTCGTCGATGACCCGGCCGACACGGTCATCGAACTTGCCGCGCAAGGCATCGACACCGTCCAAAGCAGCATCAGCCACACCCTCGCCGCCAATCTGGAAAACCTAACCCTCACCGGCACGGCGAACACCAACGCCACCGGCAACGAACTGAACAACACCCTCACCGGCAACGCCGGCAACAACGTACTCGATGGCAAAGTCGGCGCTGACACCACGGCGGGCGGTGCCGGCGACGACAGCTACCTCATCGACAATGCCGGCGATATCGTGATCGAAGACCTCGACGCCGGCACCGACACCGTCCTCAGCAGCCTCGTCAACTACACCCTGACCGACAAAGTCGAGAACCTCAGCCCGACGCTGACGGCGAATCAAAACGGCACCGGCAATGCACTGGACAACACCCTCACCGGCAATACCTGGGTCAATGTGCTCGACGGCGGCAGCGGCGCGGATGTGATGGATGGCGGGTTGGGCAACGACAGCTATGTCGTCGATGACACCGGCGACCAGGTGATCGAAGCACTGGTCGGCCCGACTTACGCCGGCACGCAATGGTTCTGGTCCGGCACGCGCTGGGAAACCCGGCCCTACACCTACGTCGTCGCCGATGCCGCCGACACCGTCAAAGCCTCGATCGACTACACCCTCGGCGCCAATCTGGAGAACCTCACCCTCACCGGTACGGCGAACCTCGACGGCACCGGCAATGCGCTGCACAACCTCATCAACGGCAACGACGGCGACAACGTCCTGCTCGGCCTGGACGGCTATGATAGCCTGCAGGGCGGCGCGGGCAGCGATGTGCTGGAGGGCGACGACGCGCTGGACGGCGGCACGGGCGCGGATGTGATGGACGGTGGCCTGGGCTACGACACCTACACCGTGGACAACGCCAGCGATCAGTTGATCGAAGGGTCGGTTGCCGAAACGTGGTGGGGTGGACAGGGCTGGGATACCGCCAACTCCTCGGTGTCGTACACCCTGCCCGACAACGTCGAGTCGCTCGTGCTCACCGGCACGGACAACATTGACGGCAGCGGCAGCGCGCAGGACAACCGGATCATCGGCAACGAAGGCATCAACCTGCTGGCCGGCGGGCAGGGCGGTGACAGGCTAGTGGCGGATCGCAAGAGAATCCACTTGCGATATCCAGCATAATCAAAGGGGCCAGGGTCGAATTTAATTGCAATGATGCACGCCGAGTACGACCGCAACGCATGGACGAAATGATGAACGCCGTAATCGATTTGCATCGTGTTGTTCCTGCCTGGCAGGCGCTTCAGTCTACTTTGCCTCTCGCGCACATCGAGACCGAGGCAGACTATGCCCTGACGACGGCTTTGCTCAATACCCTGCTCGATACTGTGCGCGATGACCGCGAACACCCGCTTTATTCGCTCGTGTCGGTTATTGGGGACTTGATCGAGGCTTACGAGATCGACCACGAGCCGCTCTAGCAAATTGCCATCGGAGTCTGCCACCGGGGTCAGAGACAATTGCTCTCGCCGGTGCAGAAAGCCTGGCACGAAGCGGCGCCGGAGCGCTGAGCCTTTATCCGGCGCGGCGGGCGAAGAACAGGGCAAACCAGGCACGCGGGTCGGTCCATAGCTGAATGTCGGCAAAGCCTGCCGACGCCAGCAGGGCCGTGAATCCTTCCGGCGAATACTTGTACGAGTTCTCGGTATGGATTCGTTCGCCGGCGGCGAAATGCCTGAGGCTGCGACCGGTGCTGTCCGGCCAGCTTGCGCTGAGTGCGCGGCGGGCCTCCAGATACATTTCGATGCGGGCCTCGGCGGCGTTGTAAAAGGCCACGTGTCGCCAGTCGCCGATGTCGAAGTCGGCATCGAGGCGGGCATTGACATGTCGCAGCAGGTTGCGGTTGAAGGCGGCGGTGACGCCCAGGGCGTCGTCGTAGGCCGCGTCGAGCAGGGCAGCGTCCTTGATCAGGTCGACGCCGATCAGCAGGCCGCCCGAGGCGTCCATCTGCGCCGCCAGTCGGCGCAGAAACCGGCCGGCTTCGGGTGGACTGAAGTTGCCGATGCTGGAGCCGGGATAGAAGAACATGCGCCGTGCCGCCGGCAGATCGTCGGGCAGTTGTAGTTCATGCGTGAAGTCGGCCCCGATGCCGATCATCTCGACCGCCGGCAGTTCGCGTTTCAATTGCTGCAGCGAATCGCGCATGAAGTCGACTGAAATATCGACCGCGACATAGCGGGCGGGACGAACTCCGGCATGGAAAAGCCGGCCGGCCTTGCCGCAACTGCCGCAGCCCAGATCGATGAGCGTGAAGTCTTCGCCCAGCGCTTGTCTGATGGCTGAAAGATGCTCTGCGAAGATGGCCGCCTCGGTGCGGGTCGGGTAGTACTCCGGCAGTTCGGTGATTGCTTCGAAGAGACGCGAGCCGAGTTTGTCGTAAAAGAATTTCGGCGCGATGCATGCCTGCGGCTGCAACAGTCCGGCGGCCAGTTCCTGGCGCAAACGGGCTTTTTGTCGCGGCGAGTCCCAGTCGAGAATTTGCTGAAATCTGACCTGAGGTGGCATATCAGTCAGCCAGCAGCAGAAAAACGGTGGGGCGCTTGTCCAGGTCCGGCGGCGCGACCGTTTTCCAGTCTGCGATGCGGCGCGTGGCGATTTGTTCGCTGCTCAATGTCAGGTCGGTGGCCAGGCAAAGGCGCGTTTTCGGCCGGCAGTTGAGAAGCAGTGCGGCGAGCAGGGCGTGGTTGCGGTACGGCGTTTCGATGAATAGCTGGGTTTGCTGAAGTCGCGCCGACTCCTTTTCCAGTTCGGCGATGCGGCTGCCGCGTTCCGGTTCGCGCGCCGGCAGGTAGCCGTGAAAGGCGAAGCGCTGGCCGTCCAGGCCGGAGGCCATCAGCGCCAGCAGCAGCGAGGAGGGGCCCACCAGCGGCCTGACGGTAAGGCCAAGTTCGTGGGCGCGGCGCACCAGCAGGGCGCCGGGATCGGCCACGGCCGGGCACCCGGCCTCCGACATCAGTCCGACATCGTGGCCCGTCAGTAGCGGTGACAACAGGCGCTCCATTTCGGCGGCGGTGGGTTTCTCAGCCAACTGCTCGATGGTCAACTCGCGCAAGGGCAGGGGATGGCCGATGCGCTTGAGTTCGGCGCGTGCCGTTTTGGCGTTTTCGGCGACATAATGAGTCAGCCGGCAGGCAGCTTCCCGGCTGGCCGCCGGCAGATAGTTTTGCCATGGTGCATCGCCAAGGGCGACAGGCAGCAGCCAGAGCGTGCCGGACATGAGCGTCAGGGCAGGGCCACGCCTTCGGCGCGCAGCATGCCGCACAGGGCTATCAGCGGCAGGCCTATCAGCGCGTTGGGATCGTCGCCGCGCAGGTAGCTGAGCAGGGAAATGCCCAGGCCTTCGGACTTGGCGCTGCCGGCGCAATTGAGCGCATCTTCTTTGTCGAGGTAGGACTCGATCTCGGCGTCGGTCAGGTCGCGAAAGCCGACATGAGTGTCAGCGCAGCACACTTGCGCGCGGCCCGTGGCGCTGTTGAGCAGGCACAAGCCGGTGTGGAAGACCACTTCCTTGCCACGCATTTGGTGCAACTGGGCAACGGCATTCTCACGGCTTCCCGGCTTGCCGAATCGCTCGCCGCCGCTGGCGGCTACCTGGTCCGAGCCGATAATCAGCGCGTCGGGATAGCGCTGTGCCACGGCGCGGGCCTTGGCTTCGGCCAGGCGTTGTGCGGTGGCGGCGGGGGCTTCGCCCGTCAGCGCCGACTCGTCTGTTTCGGGCACGGCTGTGGCGAAGGGGATCTGCAGGCGAGCCAGAAGTTCGCGGCGGAAGGGCGAGGTCGAGGCGAGAACGACGAGGCGAGCCATGTTTCTGACTTGAAAAGAGAGGGCCGGGCATGATAACATTCACCGTTTGTCGCGCGAGCACTTGTCCGTGTCTGATTCAATTGCGGGAACGGTCATAGACTGTCTTGAGTTCGCGCGCAGTGGCGGTGTGCTGGAGCGTCGCATTGGCCTGGATGAATTGCCGCGCCTGGCAGACCTGCTGACCACAACAGAGGGTTTCTTGTCGGTTCGGCTGGAGGGATGGCAGGACGACGAAGGCAGGTCGTGGTTGCAACTTGATATTGCAGGCGAACCGGTTCTGTGTTGCCAGCGTTGCCTTGGCGGCGTCAAGTTTCCGCTGGGTATCCGTAGTCGGCTGCAACTGATAGCGTTCGGCGAGGAATGGCCGGACGACGATCTGGAGGACGACAGCGCCGATGCCATTGCAGCCGAAACGGCGCTGGCGGTGCTGCAACTGATTGAAGATGAAGTATTGCTGGCGCTGCCGATCGCGCCGCGACATGAACAATGCGAATCGCCGTCGGCGAACGCAAGTGGACAGGGGCCATCGCCGTTTGCGGCGCTGGCCGCTTTGAAGAAGCAGTAAGACAAGGAGTAGCGAAATGGCCGTACAACAGAACAAGAAATCCCCGTCCAAGCGCGGCATGCATCGCGCGCATGATTTTCTGACCAACCCGCCGCTGGCCGTCGAGGCGACCACGGGCGAAGTCCATCTGCGCCACCATATTTCGCCGTCCGGCGTGTATCGCGGCAAGAAGGTCGTAAAGGCCAAGGGCGAATAATCCACTTTGTTGAAACCGGCCGGATGCGTCTTGCGCGTCCGGCCGTTTTTACATAAAGAGCCCCGGAAGATCACTCGACGATGGCGATCACCCTCGCGGTGGATTGCATGGGCGGCGACCACGGCCCGTCGGTAACGCTGCCTGCGGTTTTTGAATTCCTGCGTCATGACACCGATTGCGCCGCCATTCTGGTCGGCCGCGAGGAGGTCTTGCGGCCACAGGCGGAACGCATGCTGACCGAATTCGGCAGCCGCCTGTCGATCCGCCACGCCTCGGAAATGGTCGAAATGAACGAAGCTGTGGCCAGTGCCTTGCGCGGCAAGAAGGATTCGTCGATGCGCGTGGCCGTGGATCTGGTCAAGGACGGCACGGCCAACGCCGCGGTGTCCGCCGGCAACACCGGCGCCTTGATGGCCGTATCGCGGTTTGTCCTGAAGACCTTGCCCGGAATCGACCGGCCGGCCATTTGTTCCGTCCTGCCGTCGCAGCGCGGCAGCACCTACGTGCTGGACCTCGGCGCCAATGTTGATTGCAGTCCTGAGCATTTGCTGCAGTTCGGCATCATGGGTTCGCTGCTGGTTTCCGCGCTTGAACACAAGGAGCGGCCGACGGTGGGCTTGCTGAATATCGGCGAAGAAGAGATCAAGGGCAACGAGGTGGTCAAGCGCGCAGCGGAGTTGCTGCGGGCCGCCGATCTCAATTTTGTCGGCAATGTCGAAGGCGATGATATTTTCAAGGGTACCGCCGATGTGGTGGTGTGCGATGGCTTTGTCGGCAATGTCACGCTGAAGGCAATCGAAGGCTTCGCCCACATGATCGCCGGTACGCTCAAGGAAGAGTTTTCGCGCAACATTCTTACCAAACTGGCGGCGCTGGTGGCCATGCCCGCCTTGAAATCCTTCGGTCAGCGCTTTGATCCCCGGCGTTACAACGGCGCCAGCCTGCTGGGTCTCAGGGGCATCGTGGTCAAGAGCCACGGCTCGGCTGATCAGGTGGCGTTTCGATTTGCGCTGGACAAGGCAGCCGAGGAGGCGCGTCAGCGCCTGCCGGAAACCATCGCGGCGCGCATGGCGGTTCTTTCGCCGGCGCCCACTGCTGGCGATTGATGGGGGTGGCATGATACATACACGAATCAGCGGCACGGGCAGTTACCTCCCCGGCGAACCGGTCGGCAATTTGGCCCTGATCGCGGCCCATGGACTCGAATCGTCCGATGAGTGGATAGTCGAGCGCACCGGCATTCGCAACCGCCATCTGGCTGCGCCGGGCGTCAACTGCAGCGACCTGGCGCTGGAAGCCAGCCGACGCGCGCTGGACGCGGCCGGACGCCGGGCCGAGGAAGTCGATCTGATCATCGTCGCCACGTCGACGCCCGACTACGTGTTTCCCAGTGCGGCGGCGCTGCTGCAAAGCAAACTCGGCATCACCAATGGCGCACCGGCGTTCGATGTGCAGGCCGTATGCAGCGGCTTCATCTATGCCATGACGATTGCCGAGAAGTTCATTGGTTCCGGTTCGCACAAGTGCGCGCTGGTGGTCGGTGCCGAGGTCTTTTCGCGCATTCTCGACTGGAAGGATCGCGGTACCTGCGTGCTGTTTGGCGACGGCGCGGGTGCGGTGGTGCTGGAGGCGTCGGCGCAACCGGGTCTGCTCGCCAGCGCGCTGCATGCCGACGGCAGCCATCACGGCATTCTTTCGGTGCCGGGGCAAGTGTCAGGCGGCGTGGTCACCGGCGATCCCTTCCTGCGCATGGATGGGCAGGCCGTATTCAAGTTCGCGGTCAAGGTGCTGGCCGATGTTGCGCATGAAGTGCTGGCGAAAGCAGGCATAACGACGGCGCAGGTGGACTGGCTGATTCCGCACCAGGCCAACGTGCGCATCCTGCAGGCCACGGCGAAGAAGCTTCACATATCCGCCGAAAATTGCATTGTTACCGTGGCGCATCACGGCAATACCTCGGCAGCCTCGATTCCGCTGGCGCTCGACGAATCGGTGCGCGCCGGTCGCATTCAGCGCGGCCAGCATCTGTTGCTGGAGGGCGTTGGCGGCGGCTTCACCTGGGGCGCGACCCTGCTCAGGTTCTGAACTCGAAAGACTCGACATGAAATTCGCACTCGTGTTCCCCGGTCAGGGTTCGCAATCACTCGGCATGATGGCGGCGTATTGCAGTGATGCGGGCGATGCGCCGGTGATCCGCGCCACGTTTGACGAGGCTTCGGCCGCACTGGGCCGCGATCTGTGGCAACTGGTGACGGAGGGCCCGGCAGAGGCTTTGAACCAGACGGTCAATACCCAGCCCCTGATGCTCACCGCAGGCGTCGCCGTCTATCGCCTTTGGCTGGAAAAGGGCGGTCCGCAACCGGCTCTGGTGGCGGGTCATAGCCTTGGCGAGTATTCGGCGCTGGTCGCGGCGGGGGTGCTGCAATTGAAGGATGCCGTGCCGCTGGTGGAACTGCGCGCCAAGGCGATGCAGGCGGCGGTGCCGGCCGGCGAGGGCGCCATGGCTGCGGTCATGGGCCTTGATGCCGCGGCTGTAATTGAAGCCTGTGCCGAAGCGGCCCAGGGCCAGGTGGTGCAGGCGGTGAATTTCAACGAGCCGAAGCAGACCGTGGTTGCAGGTCATAAGGCAGCGGTTGAGCGAGCGGCTGAAATTGTGAAGGCGAAAGGCGCCAAGCGCGCCCTGATGTTGCCGGTGTCGGCGCCTTTTCATTGCTCCCTGATGCGGCCGGCTGCGGAGGCCTTGAAGGTGCGCCTGGCTGAGCTTGCGCTGAGTTCGCCACGGATTCCCGTGATCAACAATGTCGATGTTGCGCAACTCGTCGATCCCGCCGCGATCAGGGACGCGCTGGTGCGCCAGGCGGCCTCCCCGGTGCGCTGGGTCGAGACCATGCTGGCGCTGCAGGCGGCAGGCGTGACCCACATTTTTGAATGCGGTCCGGGCAAGGTACTGTCCGGACTGGTCAAGCGTTGTGTCGAAGGCCTCAACGGCGGCGCCATGAACGACCTGGCCGCCATGGATGCAGCGCTGACAGTGGCAAAGGGAGCCTGATATGGCGGATTTGAAGGGACAAATAGCCCTGGTGACAGGCGCATCGCGCGGCCTCGGCCGTGCCATTGCACTGGAACTCGGCGCCCAGGGCGCCACGGTGATCGGCACCGCGACCTCGGATGCGGGGGCGGCCGAGATTCAGAAGTCGCTGGACACGGCCGGCATCACCGGTTGGGGCGCGATGGTCAATGTCACCGAAACCACCGCCTGCGAAGCGCTGATAGCCGAGATCGACAAGAAGTTCGGCCCGGTTTCGATACTGGTCAACAACGCTGGCATTACCCGCGACAACCTCGCCATGCGCATGAAGGACGATGAATGGGATCTGGTCATCGAGACCAATCTCAAGGCGGTGTTCCGGCTGTCCAAACTGGTCATGCGCGGCATGATGAAGGCGCGCTTCGGGCGCATCATCAACATCACCTCGGTGGTGGGCGAGGCCGGCAACCCGGGCCAGGCCAACTATGCTGCCGCCAAGGCCGGCGTCGCCGGCATGAGCCGGGCGCTGGCGCAGGAACTCGGCAGCCGCAACATTACGGTGAATTGCGTGGCGCCGGGATTCATCGATACCGACATGACCCGGGCGCTGCCGGATGCGCAACGTGATGTCTTGCAGGGGAGGATACCGCTGGGTCGCCTGGGACAGCCGGACGAAGTCGCGGCGACCGTGGCGTTTCTGGCATCGAAGCGCGCCGGTTACATCACCGGTACCACGCTGAATGTCAATGGTGGCATGTATATGGCTTGACCGGGCATCAAACCCGCAAGGGTGTCCGGTGTTTTTGTTAAAATAGGCGGGTTTTTACCACCCGAACAATTCAGGGAAGGAGTTTCAAGATGGAGAACATCGAACAACGCGTCAAGAAGATCGTCGCCGAGCAACTGGGCGTCAATGAAGCTGACATCAAGAACGAATCCAACTTCGTGGACGATCTCGGGGCCGACTCGCTCGACACCGTGGAACTGGTGATGGCGCTAGAGGAGGAGTTCGAGTGCGAGATTCCCGACGAAGACGCGGAGAAGATCACCACCGTGCAGCAGGCAATTGACTACGTCAACGCCAACATCAAGAAGTAATCCTCCTACCCGTTTCAAACTTTCCTTTCGGAGTTCATCGTGTCGCGACGCCGTGTGGTCGTTACCGGCCTGGGCCTTGTCTCGCCGGTCGGCAATAGCGTTCCAGAAGCCTGGGACAACCTGCTTGCCGGCAAGAGCGGCGTCGGGCCGATCACCCGCTTTGATGCGTCGGCCCTGTCGGCGCGCATTGCGGGAGAAGTGAAGGGCTTTGATGTCGCGGCCTACCTGTCGGCCAAGGAAGCGCGCCGCATGGATACCTTCATCCATTTCGGCATGGCGGCCGGAATTCAGGCTTTCCGTGATTCGGGGATCGAGGTCAACACCGAAAACGCCCATCGCATCGGGGTGAATATCGGCTCGGGCATCGGCGGTCTGCCGATGATCGAGGATACGCACAACGACTACCTGGCCGGCGGCCCGCGCAAGATCTCGCCCTTCTTCATTCCGGGCACCATCATCAACATGATCTCGGGCAACCTCTCGATCATGCTGGGCTTGAAAGGGCCGAACATTGCGGTGGTCACGGCCTGCACCACGGGCTTGCATGCGATCGGAATCAGTGCGCGCATGATCGAGTACGGCGATGCCGACATGATGGTGTGCGGCGGCGCCGAAGCGACGACCACGCCGTTGGCGGTCGGCGGTTTCGCCTCGGCCAAGGCATTGTCCACGCGCAACGACGATCCGGCGACGGCCAGCCGTCCCTGGGACAGGGATCGCGACGGTTTCGTCCTCGGTGAAGGCTCCGGCGTGATGGTGCTCGAAGAGTACGAACACGCCAGGGCACGCGGTGCTCGAATCTACGCCGAGCTGGCCGGTTTCGGCATGAGCGGCGACGCCTACCACATGACCGCACCGGACACCGACGGCCCGCGGCGCAGCATGGTGAACGCGCTGAAGAATGCCGGCGTCAATGCCGACGAAGTGCAGTACGTCAACGCTCACGGCACATCGACGCCGCTGGGCGACAAGAACGAGACCGAGGCCATCAAGCTGGCTTTCGGCATCGATGCGGCGAAGACGCTGGTGGTGAATTCGACCAAGTCGATGACGGGTCATTTGCTGGGCGGCGCCGGCGGGCTTGAGTCCGTGATCACGGTACTTGCCGTGCATCATCAGATATCGCCGCCGACCATCAACATCTTCAACCAGGACCCGGAGTGCGATCTGGATTACTGCGCCAATACCGCGCGGCCAATGAAGATCGATGTGGCGTTGAAGAACAACTTCGGCTTCGGCGGTACCAACGGTTCAGTGGTCTTCCGTCGCATATAAGCAACCCGGGCGATGAAGCCGATCGCCTCCCTGTCGGTTGCCATCAAGCCCTCGCGTCGTTTGTTGCTGATCCAGTCAGTGGCTCATGTCGTCGCAGCGGGCGCCGTCCTCGCGGCTACCCTTCCGTCATGGCTGGCGGCGGCTCTCCTGATCCTTGTCGGGGCATCGCTGGCGTGCCTGCGCCGGACGTCGCCGGTCACCGGCCTGGCGCTGGGCGGCGATGGCCACTTGCAGATAGTCGGCCCTGACGGTACGGCGAGCGAAGCAGCGGTGCATCCGCACACCCTGGTTCTGGCGTTTCTGGTGGTGCTGGTGTATCGACAGGATGGCCGTTTGCGATCTTTGACCTTGCTTGCCGACAGTCTGGCGGCGGAAGATTTCCGCCAGTTGCGGCTCTGGCTGCGCTGGCAGTCCGTTGCGGTGAATCCCGTCTGATACGCCGCAGGCTCAGGGCTGGCGCGGGTGCAGCACCGTTTCCAGCGCGCGCGGCAGCGTCTCGGGGTAGTCGCGACTGAAATGAAGGCCGCGGCTTTCGTGGCGACGCAGCGCGCTTCTCACGATCAGATGGGCGGTCAGCACCAGATTGCGCAATTCGATGAGGTCGTTGCCGACCCGGTAGTTGGCGTAGTACTCGTCGATTTCCTTTTCCAGCAAGCGGATGCGGTGCAGCGCGCGTTCCAACCGCTTGTTGGTGCGCACGATGCCGACGTAGTCCCACATGAAGCGGCGCAGTTCGGCCCAGTTGTGCGAGATGACGATTTCTTCGTCGGCGTCGCGCACCCGGCTTTCGTCCCAATGCGGCAGATGGGGCAGGGGCTCCAACGGTGCGGCCAGGATGTCCTGCGCCGCCGCCGCGGAAAAGACCACGCATTCGAGCAGCGAATTCGAGGCCAGGCGATTGGCGCCGTGGAGGCCGGTGAAGGTCGCTTCACCGATCGCATAGAGCCCGGTCAGATCGGTCCTCGCCGCCAGGTCGGTGACCACGCCGCCGCAGGTGTAGTGCGCTGCCGGCACCACCGGAATGGGTTGCCGCGTGATGTCGATGCCGAGTTCCAGGCAGCGCGCCAGGATGTTCGGGAAATGCTCCTTGAGGAAGGCGGCCGGCTTGTGCGTCATGTCGAGGAAAACGCAATCAAGGCCGTGGCGCTTCATCTCGAAGTCGATGGCGCGGGCGACGATGTCGCGCGGCGCGAGTTCGGCACGGCTGTCGTGGCCGGGCATGAAGCGCGTGCCGTCGGGCAGGCGCAAAATTCCGCCCTCGCCGCGCAGGGCTTCCGAAATCAGGAAGGACTTGGCGTGCGGGTGATACAGACAGGTCGGATGGAACTGGATGAACTCCATGTTCGCCACCCGACAACCGGCACGCCAGGCCATGGCCACGCCGTCGCCCGTGGCGGTATCGGGATTGGTGGTGTAGAGATAGACCTTGCCGGCGCCGCCCGTGGCCAGCGCCGTATGGCTGGCGCCCAGGGTCAGCACCCGATCGCGGTCGATGTCGAGGACATAGGCGCCGAGGCAGCGATTGCGGGGCAGGCCGAGTTTGGCCGCGGTAATCAGATCGACCGCGATGTGGCGTTCCAGAATCGTGATGTTGGGATGGTGTCTTACCTGTTCGGTCAGGGTCTGTTGTACCGCATTGCCTGTCGCGTCGGCGGCATGGATGATGCGGCGCTGGCCGTGACCGCCTTCGCGCGTCAGATGGAAACCCAATGGCGTGTTGTCGGCGGTAAACGGAACGCCGCGCGCAATCAGCCACTCGATGGCCTCGCGGCCATGTTCGACGACAAAGCGCGTGGCGTCCGGGTCGCACAGACCGGCACCGGCCGTGAGCGTATCGCTGACGTGGGCCTCGATGCTGTCGGTGGGGTCAAGCACCGCGGCGATGCCGCCTTGCGCCTGGGCCGAAGCGGAGTCTGCCAGCGACTTCTTCGTCACCAGCGCCACGCGGCGGCTATCGGCGAGCCGCAAAGCCAGCGACTGGCCCGCCAGGCCGCTGCCAATGATGAGAACGTCGAAATGCTGGATCGCGACCGGATTCATGGGGCCGAACTATATCACTGCCCGGAGTGTGGAACTATTTTGATAGGTGTCGGTCAGTTCTCGGCAACGACTGAGTGTTGGCGCGGTCGGAACACTGAGGAATGCGGGCGGAGAGGATTGTTATACTCGCTTGCGGTGGAATCAACAGCCGCATTTTTTCATCTGGCGAGAACAAACAGCAAAGCCCATGGGTGATCGCGAAGCAGACCGGATACTGGTCGAGCGCGTGCAGGCGGGTGACAAGCAGGCTTTCGGCCTGCTGGTTGCCAAGTACCAGCGCAAGCTCGCGCGTTTGATTTCGCGCATGGTGCGTGATTCGGCCGAGGTGGAGGATATTGTTCAGGACAGTTTCATTCGGGCCTATCGTGCGATGCCGGGCTTTCGCAACGACAGCGCCTTTTATACTTGGCTGTACCGGATTGGCGTCAATACCGCAAAGAACTGGCTGGTGACCCATGGCCGGCGCGCTTCGGCGACCACCGGTGTGGATAGCGAGGAGGCGGAGGGCTATGACGATGCCGACCTGCTGCGCGACAACGATACGCCCGAACGGCTGTTGATGACGAAGCAGATCGGCGAAGTGGTCAACAAGGCGATGGAAGCGCTGCCGGAGGAATTGCGCACGGCAATCACCCTGCGCGAAATTGAAGGTTTGTCGTATGAGGAAATTGCACAAGTGATGGATTGTCCGATAGGCACGGTGCGGTCGCGGATTTTCAGGGCGCGCGACGCGATTTCGGTGAAATTGAGGCCCTTGCTCGATGCGGCTCCGGACAAGAGATGGTGACGACATGAAGACACGTATTTCGGCGCTGATGGATGGCGAACTCGAAGGCCACGAGATTGCGGAAACTTTGCGCGTGCTGCGCCGCAGCCCGGAGTTGCGCGACGAATGGTGTGATTGCCAGTTGATCGGAGATGCCTTGCGCGGCGAACGCAGACTCGAATTGGATGTTGCGGCACGAGTGATGTCGGCGCTTGACACGGAGCCCACCGTAATGGCACCAAAGCCGCAGCGCGTGATCGAATGGCAGCGACCGGTACTGGCGCTGGCGGCGTCGGCAGCCGGCGTCGCCCTGGTTGCATGGCTGGCACTGGCGCCGGGTGCGGATGGCGGAGCGCCGGCGGGGGAAGCGCGCCTGGCCAGCGCCAAGCAGGGATCGGCGCTGGCGCCATCGACACCGCGACTGCAGGAATACCTTGTGGCACATCAGGCTTATGCACCGGGCGGAACCATGGTTGGCGGCGCGCGCAATATCCGTTCCGTTGCGGCGTCGGGCGAGGGTCGCTGATGGCTGTGGTTCGCGCTTCGCGATTGCTGCTGCTGTCGCTGCTGCTGACACCCTTTCTGGCGTCGGCGCCTGGTTTGGCCGAGGATGGGCTGGCCTTGTTGCAGCGCATCGCGCAAGGCTCGCGGCAGTTGACCTACAGCGGCACCTTCGTCTATCGCAGCGGTGGCAAGGTGGACATCTCGCGCATTGCTCACTCGCAGAGCGGTGGTGTCGAAATGGAGCGCATCGAGGCGCTCGACGGCAGTCCGCGCGAGGTGTTGCGGGCCGGCGGCGAAGTGAAATGTTTTTTTCCTGAAGAGCAGCTCCTCATCATCGAGAACCGGTTAAGTCAGCGCGGATTTCCGTCCTTGCTTCCCGCCGGTCTGGGTAGTTTGCCTGAGCACTATGCAATTCGCAGTGGCAATCAGGGGCGGGTCGCCGGCGTGAAGAGTCGGGCAGTGTTGCTGGAGCCGCGTGACGACTTGCGCTATGGCCATGAATTCTGGATTGACGAGGCCAGCGGCTTGCTGCTGAAGGCCAACCTGATCGGCGGGCATGGCGAGACACTCGAGTCCTTTGCCTTCACCCAAGTCAAGATTGGCGGCGCGCTGGAGCAAGGGGCCCTGAAACCTCATTTCGACAAGGAGCGCTTGCGGGTGCAGCAGGTGAGGGCGACCGAGATGAAGTCG
Source organism: Sulfuritalea sp. (assembly GCA_030651305.1). Classification (GTDB taxonomy): domain Bacteria; phylum Pseudomonadota; class Gammaproteobacteria; order Burkholderiales; family Rhodocyclaceae; genus Sulfuritalea. Next base: position 16,600 of record JAUSCI010000004.1, read on the forward strand.
GACGACATGGGCTGGAGTTTCCGTACGCTGCTGCCGGGCTTTCGCAAGGTGGCGGCCATGAAGCGGCAGACGTCCCCTGAAAATCCGGAGAGCCTGCACGTGGTGTTTTCTGACGGTCTTGGATCGATCTCGGTGTTCATCGAACCTGGAGGGCCGGGCGGCGAAGCAGATGCCGTGTCCGCGGTCGGCCCGCTCAATGTTTATCGGCGCCAGGTGGGCGACCATCGACTGATGGTCATGGGCGAGGTGCCGGCGCTCGCCGTCAAGCGTCTCGGCGATGGCATCGAGCGGAGGCGCAAATGAGCCAGTGCGATGCCCTTGTCGTGGAAGCCTCGGGCCGCCAGGTCTGGGTTGAAGTGTCCGGACGAGTTTCGGCCTGCGGCAACTGCAAGACCCCGGACCTTTGTCAGGGCAGCCTGCCTGGCCTGAGTGCCGAACCACGCCGATACCTGCTGGACAATCCAATCGGGGCGAGGGTGGGGGATCGCGTCAGCCTCACGGTAGCGGATGGCACGCTCTGGCGCGCGTCGGTCGCTTCCTACGTGCTGCCTGTTTTGTTGGCCATAGGCGGTGCGGCCATCGGTCAGTCGGTCGCCGGCGATGTCTGGGCCTTGGTGGGGAGCCTGGTCGGCATTGGCGCCGGCCTTGCCCTGCTGCGCCGCGGAGAACTTCGCGCACGACACAATTCCAGTTTGTTATCGTTGCAAGTCCAAACCAATCAAGTACGTTTCAAGGATCAATCATGAAGAAACTTCTCATCTCTGTCGCATCGGTTTTTTCCTTGCTGTTTTCGTTTCAGGTTCGAGCGGCTGATCTGCCTGACTTCACCGAGCTGGTGGAAAAGCAGGGCGCCACGGTCGTCAATATCAGCACCACCCAGATCATCAAGGGGCGCCGTGGCGGTTACCCGTTCCAGTTCGACGGCGATGAGTCGGCGCAGGAACTCCTGCGCCGCTTCTTCCCTGGACAGATTCCAAATCATCCGGGAATGCCTCGGGAGTTCAAGAACCGCTCGCTGGGGTCCGGCTTCATCATCAGTGCCGACGGTCATATCCTGACCAATGCGCACGTGGTAGACGGTGCCGATGAGGTGCTGGTAAAGCTCACCGACAAGCGTGAGTTCAAGGCCAAGGTGCTGGGCGCCGACAAACGTACCGACGTGGCGCTGATCAAGATCGAGGCCAGCAATTTGCCGGTGGCGAAACTCGGCGACTCGGTCAAGCTCAAGGTCGGCGAATGGGTGGTGGCGATCGGCTCTCCCTTCGGTTTCGAGAACTCGGTGACGGCCGGTATCGTCAGCGCCAAGGGGCGCTCCCTGGCGCACGAGAACTACGTGCCCTTCATCCAGACCGATGCGGCGATCAATCCGGGCAATTCCGGCGGGCCGCTGTTCAACATGAAGGGCGAGGTGGTGGGCATCAATTCGCAGATTTATTCGCGTTCCGGCGGCTCCATGGGTGTGTCCTTTGCGATTCCGATCGATCTGGCAATGGAAGTTCAGGGTCAGTTGAAGGCAAAAGGCAAGGTAAGCCGCGGGCGCCTCGGCATTGGCATTCAGGAAGTCACCAAGGAGTTGGCGGAGTCCTTCAATCTCGGCAAACCCCAGGGTGCGCTGGTGGCTTCGGTGGAGAAGGGGCTGGCGGCTGACAAGGCCGGCGTTGAAGTCGGCGACATCATTCTCAAGTTCGACGGCAAGGTAGTGGCCGAATCGGGCGACTTGCCGCGCATGGTCGGCGCGACCAGACCCGGCAGCAAGGTCGTCATCCAGATCTGGCGCAAGGGCGCGAGCCGCGACCTGACTGCGACTGTCGGCGAGATACCGGATGAAGAAGGCAGCTCGCGCAGTGCCAACCGCGGCGGCAAGTCGACCGAACCGCTTGCCAACCGGCTCGGACTGGTGCTGGCGGTTCCGACGGCGGAGCAGAAGCGAACACTGGGCATCCAGCACGGATTGATCGTCGAGGAAGTCAGAAACAGCGGTACGCGGACGGAGTTGCGATCCGGCGACATCATCCTGTCGGTGATCAGCAAGGGCGGTCAGACCGACGTCAAATCGGTGTCTCAATTCAACGATCTGCTGCAGGGTATCGACAAGAGTGCCGCGATCACCCTGCTGGTGAGGCGGGGCGATTCGCAGACTTTCATCATCATCAAGGGCTTATCCGATAAATAGACCTCCTGAGGATCGGCCGTTGCCGCGGTTGCGGCTGTACAGCCGCAACTACTGTCACCTGTGCCATGACATGCTCGCCGCGCTGGAAGCCCTGCGCGGCGGGCCTGGCGTGGTGCATTTCGGCATCGAAGTGCTGGATGTCGATGCCGACCCGGCGCTCGAAGCGAAATACGATGAGCTGGTGCCGGTGCTGGTCGATGGCGAGGGTATGGAGCTCTGCCATTACTTCCTTGATGAGGCGAAAGTGCGTGAGTATTTGAGCGCGTTCCGTTAAAATCCGTCCCTTGCTTTTTAGCCTCCAAGGTGCTCAACAGCCTGGATGAGCGCTGTTGACCCCATGAATCACATCCGCAATTTCTCCATCATCGCCCATATTGACCACGGCAAATCCACACTGGCCGACCGCATCATCCAGCGCTGCGGCGGGCTCGCCGACCGCGAGATGGAGGCGCAAGTGCTCGACTCGATGGATATCGAGCGCGAGCGCGGCATCACCATCAAGGCGCAGACGGCATCCCTCAGCTACACGGCACGCGACGGCCAGATTTACAACCTCAACCTGATCGACACGCCGGGGCATGTGGACTTCTCCTATGAGGTGAGTCGCTCGCTTTCCGCCTGCGAAGGCGCGCTGCTGGTGGTCGACGTCTCGCAGGGCGTGGAGGCGCAGACGGTGGCGAATTGCTACACGGCGATCGAGTTGGGCGTCGATGTGGTTCCGGTGCTGAACAAGATCGACTTGCCGGCAGCCGACCCGGATAACGCACGCCAGGAAATCGAGGACGTGATCGGCATCGACGCGACCGAGGCCATCCTTTGCTCGGCGAAAACCGGCGTCGGTGTGGATGATGTCCTGGAAGCCGTCATCGCCCGCATCCCGCCGCCCAAAGGCGATCCGGCGGCGCCCCTGAAGGCGCTGATCATCGACTCCTGGTTCGACAACTATGTCGGCGTGGTAATGCTGGTGCGCGTGGTGGATGGCACGGTGCGCGCCAAGGACAGGTTGCTGCTGATGGCCGAGGGTTCCATTCATCTGTGCGAGCAGGTTGGCGTGTTTACGCCGAAGTCGCTGACCCGCAGCGAATTGAGCGCGGGCGAGGTGGGCTTCATCATCTCCGGCATCAAGGAACTCGACGCCGCCAAGGTGGGTGACACCGTGACCACGGTCGACCGGCGCGCGGCGGCGCCGCTGGCGGGTTTCAAGGAAATCAAGCCGCAGGTCTTTGCCGGCCTCTACCCGGTTGAATCCAACCAGTACGACGGCTTGCGCGACTCACTGGAAAAGCTGCACCTGAACGATGCCTCGTTGCACTACGAACCGGAAGTCTCGCAGGCGCTCGGCTTCGGCTTTCGCTGCGGCTTCCTCGGTCTGCTGCACATGGAAATCGTGCAGGAGCGCCTGGAGCGCGAGTTCGACCAGGACCTGATCACTACGGCGCCGACGGTTGTGTATGAGGTGCTGATGAATGACGGTACCGTGATCCAGGTCGAGAATCCGGCGAAGCTGCCAGAAACACAGAAAGTGGAAGAAATTCGCGAGCCAATCATCACCACCAAGATATTCGTGCCGCAGGAATATCTCGGTGCCGTCATCACCTTGTGCGAAAGCAAGCGCGGCGCGCAGGTGAATCTGGCTTATCACGGCCGCCAGGTCCAGCTGACTTACGAGATGCCGATGGCCGAAGTGGTGATGGACTTCTTCGACAAGCTGAAATCGGTTTCGCGCGGCTATGCCTCGCTCGACTACGACTTCAAGGAGTATCGGGCGGCCGATGTGGTCAAGCTCGACATCCTGATCAACGGCGAAAAGGTCGATGCCCTGTCGGTCATCGTGCATCGCGCCAATGCGCCGTATCGCGGACGCGAACTTGCCGCCAAGATGCGCCAGCTGATTCCGCGCCAGATGTACGATGTCGCGATCCAGGCCGCCATCGGTTCGACCATCATCTCCCGCGAGAACGTCAAGGCCATGCGCAAGGACGTGTTGGCCAAGTGCTATGGCGGCGACATCACGCGCAAGAAGAAGCTGCTGGAAAAGCAGAAGGCCGGCAAGAAGCGCATGAAGCAGGTCGGCCGGGTTGAAATTCCGCAGGAAGCGTTTCTTGCGGTGTTGCGTGTGGGTGACAAATGAACTTTGCTCTGATCCTCTTCATACTTGTTGTCGCCACCGGCATCGTCTGGGCCTTCGATCATTTCTGGGCCAGAAAGAAACGCCCGGTCGATGCCAAGGATCCATGGTGGGTCGAATACGGCGGCAGCTTTTTTCCCGTGATTCTTGCGGTTTTCCTGCTGCGTTCGTTTCTCGTCGAGCCGTTCAAGATTCCCTCCGGATCGATGATCCCGACGCTGCTCGTGGGCGATTTCATCCTGGTGAACAAGTACACGTATGGGGTACGCCTGCCGGTGCTCAACAAAAAGATTGTCGAGCTCAACTCGCCGCAACGGGGCGATGTGGCGGTGTTTCGTTATCCGCCGGATCCGTCGCTCGACTACATCAAGCGCGTGGTCGGTTTGCCCGGCGACAAAATCGTCTACCGCAACAAGAAGCTGACCATCAATGGCCAGGAGATCGCGCAGAAGAAGATCGAGGACTATCTCGACCGCGACCGCCTGTTCTATACCCCGCGTTTCATGGAAACCCTGGGTAGCGTGGAGCATAATATTCTGGTGGAACCCGACGCCGCTTCCTTCGTTCAGCAAATTGTCCGGTTTCCGCATGGCGATAAATGCCACTACAATAGCGAAGGCGTGAGTTGCGAGGTTCCGGCCGGACACTATTTCATGATGGGCGATAACCGCGACAATTCCCAGGACAGCCGTTTCTGGGGCTTCGTCCCTGACGAAAACCTGGTCGGCAAGGCATTCTTCATCTGGTTCAATTTTGGCGATCTGAAACGGATCGGCTCGTTTCATTAGGAGATGACATGAAATTTCAGCGTGGGATCAGTATGAACGCACTCATGTTTGGTGGCGCGGCATTGGCATTGGTCGCATTGCTGATAATGAAGGCCTTGCCGCCCTGGATGGAGTACGGCAATGCCGTCAAGGCGATCAAGGGAACCGCTGCCGACAGCAGCCTCAAGGAAGCATCGATGAAGCAGGTGCGTGACGCGTATACCAGGCGTGCCGACATGGATGATGTCAAGAGCGTGCCGGCGGCGGATCTGGACATCACCAAGGAAGGCGGCGAGCTGGTCATCTCCTTCAAGTATGAAAAGAAGGTGCCATTGTTCAGCAATGTCAGCCTCGTCTTCGATTTTGAGGCCAGCAGCACCAAGCAATGAATCCGCAGAGTCTGGAGGCGGCGCTCGGGCACGCCTTCGGCCGGCCTGAGCTGCTCCGCCAGGCGCTCACCCATCGCAGTTTCGGTTCGCCCCATAACGAGCGTCTTGAGTTCCTCGGTGACTCGGTGCTCAACTGCGCCGTCGCCGGGTATCTGTACCAACGCTTTGCGGATCTGAAGGAGGGCGAACTTTCCCGCTTGCGCGCAAGTCTGGTGAGGCAGAAATCGCTGGCCGATATTGCGCAGAGTCTGGCTCTGGGTGGCTTCCTTCGCTTGGGCGAGGGCGAACTGAAGAGCGGCGGCGCCCGGCGTCCCTCGATTCTTGCCGATGCGCTGGAGGCAATTGTCGGCGCGATCTATGTTGATGCCGGCTTTGGTGCGGCGAAGGCTGTCATCGAGCGATTGTATGAGCCGGCCATGAGCCGCATCGATGCCAATGACGCCGGCAAGGATCCGAAAACCGCCTTGCAGGAAGTCCTGCAGGGACGGCATCTGCCCTTGCCGCGCTATGCCTTGCTCGCCACTCGCGGCGAGGCGCATGCCCAGGAGTTCGAAATGGAATGCGTCATTCCGGAACTGGGCATCCGCAGCACCGGTGTCGGCGGCAGCCGCCGGATTGCCGAGCAGCAGGCCGCACAGCGCGCGATTGCGGAGATCAAGCCATGAAACCGGAATTTCGCACCGGCTACCTGGCGGTCATCGGCCGTCCCAACGTCGGCAAATCGACCTTGACCAATCGTCTGGTTGGCGCCAAGGTCAGCATTACCTCGAAGAAGGCGCAGACCACGCGGCATCGCATTCACGGCGTACTCACCACGGACGATGCGCAGTTCATTTTCGTCGATACGCCGGGTTTTCAGATGACGCACAAGAATGCGCTCAATCGTCTGATGAACCGCAGCGTGACGTCCACATTTGCCGATGTCGACGTCATTCTGCTGGTGGTCGAAGCCGGTCACTGGGGCGCGGGCGAAGGCGAGATCCTGCGCATGCTGCCTGCGGCGACTCCGGTGGTGCTGGTGATCAACAAGATCGACCGCCTGGCCGACAAGGCCGAGTTGCTGCCGTTCATTGCCAAGGTTTCCGTGCTGCATGAGTTTGCAGAACTGGTGCCGCTTTCGGCCGAGAAGGGGCTGGGCACGGATGAATTGCTGGCCACCGTCGCCCGCTACCTGCCGGAGGCGCCGCCGGTGTTTGCTGCCGACGACATTACCGACCGCTCCGAGCGTTTCATGGCCTCCGAGATATTGCGCGAAAAGCTGTTCCGCAACCTCGGCGAGGAACTGCCCTACGGTATCGCCGTGGAAATAGAGAAGTTCGAGCAGGAAGGCGAACTGCGCCGCATTCACGCGGCCGTGATCGTCGATAAGGCGGGGCATCGCGCCATCGTCATCGGCAAGGGCGGTGAGCGGCTGAAGCGCATCTCGACCGATGCGCGCAAGGAAATGGAAACCCTGTTCGGCGGCAAGGTCTGGCTTGAGACCTGGGTCAAGGTCAAGGGCGGCTGGGCCGACGACGAGCGCGCACTGAAGAGTCTGGGCTACGGTTAGCCACGTGAGCAAGCGCGTCGACGGCCAGTCGGCCTATGTCCTGCATCTGCATCCCTACAGCGAGACCAGTCTCGTGGTTGACGTGTTCACCCGCGAGCACGGCCGCGTCCCGCTGCTGGCGCGCGGCGCGCGGCGGCCGCGTTCCGCCATGCGCGGCATGCTGATGTCCTTTCAGCCGCTGGAACTCGGCTGGTTCGGCGGCGGCGAAGTCAAGACCCTGGCCAAGGCCGAATGGCTCGGCGGCATGCCCTTGCTGGGCGGCCGCTGCCTGCTGCTCGGCTATTACCTCAACGAATTGCTGCTGAAAATGCTGCCGCGCGAGGACGCCCACAGTGCGCTGTTCGACGCCTATGCCTTCGCCTTGCGCGCGCTGGCCGAAGGCAGCGCCGACGCACCGGAGCTGCGCCGTTTCGAGAAGACCCTGTTGAAGGAACTCGGCTACGGCCTGACGCTAGATGTCGACATGGAGACCGGCCAGCCGGTCGTGCCGGAGGGCGAATATACCTACCTGAACGAACGCGGTCCGGTGAAAGTCGGCGCTGGCGACACGGCGACAGTGAGCGGCAAGACGCTGCTCGACATGGCGGCGGACGATTATGCCGATCCCCGCACGCGGCTCGAAAGCCGGCAACTCATGCGCCAGCTCATCGCCCATCATCTGGGCGGCAAGCCGCTGCAATCGCGGCGGGTATTCATCGAATTACAGGAACTGTGAAAAGTGAAACGTGAAACGGGAAAAGTGAAACGTGAAAATCGGAAGACGGGGCGCTTCTACGTTCCACTTTTCACGTTTCACGGATTTTGGAGAAATCATGATTGAACTTGGCGTGAATATTGACCACGTGGCGACGGTGCGCGAGGCGCGGAAAACTCACGAACCCGATCCGGTCTGGGCCGCCGTCGAGGCGCATCTGGGCGGCGCCGACGGCATTACCGTGCATTTGCGGGAAGATCGTCGCCACATCCAGGACCGCGACGTGCGGCGCTTGCGCGAACTGACCCACATCAAGCTGAACCTCGAAATGGCGGCGACCGAAGAGATGGTCGGCATCGCCTGCCAGATCAAGCCGGAGATGGCCATGCTGGTGCCCGAGGGGCGGCACGAAGTCACCACCGAGGGCGGGCTGGACGTGGCCGGCCAGGAGGCGCGCCTGCGCGAAGTAGTGGCGCGGCTGGCGGATTCCGGCATCGTTACCAGCGCTTTCATCGATGCCGACCTGCCGCAGGTGGAGGCCGCCGCCCGCATCGGCGTGCGGGTATGCGAAATCCATACTGGTCCGTATGCCCATGCGTTCTATAGCCGTGGCCGCGATCCGGAAAGTCCGCCGGTAGTGGCCGAACTGGACAAGATCCGCCGTGCCGGCGAGGCGATTCGTGGCGCCGGCATGCATTTCAATGCCGGCCATGCGCTCAACTACTTCAACGTCCAGCCGGTGGCGGCCTTGCCCGGCATTCGCGAACTCCATATCGGCCACGCCATCGTCAGCCGCGCCATATTCATCGGCATGCGCGAAGCCGTGGCCGAGATGAAGCGCCTCATGCGCGAGGCGCAATGCGGGTGACGATGGAAAACCGGAATTCAAGCCACAGAGGGCACAGAGGACACAGAGGGAAACGAAACACCTCGCGCTGTTGCGTTGAGGGCATCGATTCGGGCGACAATTCCTGTTGTTTGTTATGGTTTTCTCTGTGATCTCTGTGTCCTCTGTGGTTAACCGGGTTTTTTCATGATCTTCGGCATCGGCACCGACATCGTTGCCGTAGCGCGTATGGCCGAGTACTGGCAGCGTCACGGTGAGCGCGGGCTGGAGAAAATGCTGGCACCCGACGAGCGCGAGGCGTGTCGCAGCAGTCATGATCCGGCGCGCTTCCTGGCCAAGCGTTTCGCCGCAAAGGAGGCGCTGGGCAAGGCGCTGGGTACCGGCGTGCGCGCCCCGGTGCTGCTGCCCGACATCGCCATCAACCATGACGAACTCGGCAAGCCGGGCTTCGCCTTCGCGCCGGCACTCGCCGCCCATCTCGCCGAACGCGGACTCAGCGCCCATCTCTCAATCAGCGACGAGCAGGACTACGCCGTCGCATTCGTCATTCTGGAAACCATATGAACGCCATTCCTCTCGGGCCCCTGATGTTCGATATTGCCGGTCTGGAACTGTCCGCCCTTGACCGCGAACGTCTGGCGCACCCTCTTGCCGGTGGCGTGATCCTGTTCGCCCGCAACTACCGCGATCCGCAGCAGCTCACCGCGCTGTGTTCGGCCATCCATGCCCTGCGCAGGCCGGCATTGCCGATTGTCATCGATCACGAAGGCGGACGCGTGCAGCGCTGTCGCGAGGGCTTTACCCATGTCCCGGCGATGCGCAGTCTCGGCGAATTGTGGGATCGTGATGCCGCGGCAGCGCGTGTCGCCGCAACCGATATCGGCTATCTGCTAGCGGCGGAACTGCGCGCCTGCGGCGTCGATTTTTCCTTCACGCCGGTGCTCGATCTCGATTGGGGCCCCAGCGGTGTCATCGGTGATCGGGCCTTTCACCGCGATCCGGCGGCGGTTACGGAATTGGCCGGAGCCTTGATTGACGGTCTGCGGGCGGCCGGCATGCGCTGTTGCGGCAAGCACTTCCCCGGCCATGGCTGGGTCGCGGCGGACTCCCATCTGGCAATTCCGGTCGACGAGCGCAGCCTGGCCGAAATGGCGCCCGACTTGCACCCGTATCGGCATCTCAAACTCGATGCGGTGATGCCGGCCCATGTCATCTATCCGCAGGTCGATTCACGTCCGGCCGGTTTTTCACTGGTATGGATAGACATGTTGCGCAATGAACTCGCCTTCGACGGCGTGATCTTCAGCGACGATCTGTCGATGGAGGGCGCCAGTTTTGCCGGCGACATGGTCCATCGCGCCGAAGCCGCGTGGGCGGCCGGCTGCGATGTGCTGCTGGTATGCAACGCGCCGGATGCCGTGGCAAGCGTGCTGGAGAACTGGAAGCCGGAAGCCGATCCAGTGCGCTCAGCGAGGCTGGCGCGTCTTTCACCGCCGGCCGGCTGGCAGCAGGATGCCGCGCGCTACGCGGCCGGCAAGGCGGCGGTGGAGAGTTTCACCGCCTGAGGGCGCGGGTTGCAAGAGTCGGCGCTGGTGGCACGGCGGTGAAGGCTGCAAGCAAGGGGCTCACCCATCTCGTCTCGCTCACAGCCAGCGCCGGACCGAGCGCTGGTAGGCCGCGTATTCGTCGCCGAAGTGAGCTACATGGCGGCAGCCAGGATCAGGCCGACGGCTAGCTGCGGGACTTTGAGCTCACGAGGGTGATCTTGGCGCTGAAGCCGGAGGTGGAATGTCGACGGATGGAAAATCCATCGCAATTCGCGCTCCTCGACAATCGGACAATGGAAGGCTCAGGCATCAGCGGGCCGGAGTTCCACCTCGGCCTCGATTTCCACCGGAATATTGAAAGGCAGTTCGGCCAGACCTACGGCAGTGCGGGCATGGGCGCCGCGCTCAGGGCCGAAGACTTCCAGGATCAGATCCGTGAAGCCGTTGATGACTGCCGGCTGGCGGTTGAAGCCGGGCGCCGAGTTGACCATGCCGAAGACGCGGGTCCATGCCGCAATGCGCTCCAGGCTGCCCAACTCCCTCTTGAGGCTGCCGAGGATGGCCAGTCCGGTGAGCCGCGCCGCTAAACAGGCCTGTTCCTGCGTCACCGTTGCACCGACCTTGCCCAACGGTTGGGCGAGGCTACCGTCGGCATTGGTCGGCCCGTGGCCGGAGATGATGGCACGCGAGCCGACGATGCGGACCCAGGGGAAGGGCAGGCTCACGCCTGGCGGGAGCTGCAGGGGCTGCGGCAGGACGTAGCCAAGTGCGGCAAGGCGTTCTTCGACAGTGGGCATGGGATGGCTCCGTGGGGTTCGAGATTGTGCAGCCTGAGGGATTTCAACGGTGGCGAGCAGTTCAAGCTCGGCGGGTGTCGTTAGGTGCGAGTAATGCAGTCTGACGTCGTGCGTCAAATGCCGGCGGAGCCGGCCGGCTACGCGCACGGGTTAGATGGCTGGCCGTCAATCCGGTAGGACCACATCCCCTTTTTTCTGGTGAACTGGCCGGAGAGATCGCCCGGGATCTGCCATGACAGCATCGTTGGTCGCCGATGCGGATTCCGGATAACGGTCAAGCTGCCATCGACGAAAGATTCTGGCTGAAGATATGGGGCCATGATGGCGGACCGATAGATCCATCGATCGGCGACATCTATCACAAGAAGTTGCTGTCGAAGGCCCCTCCAGAAAGTGTTAACAAACTGCGGCACCACCAGGAAGCGGGAGTCCGGAGACCAAAGAAACACGGGGCTGCAGCGATCCAAATGGAGACCTGCCGAAAGGCAAAGCGTGCCATTCGTGGGGCTGCCCATGGAGATCTCCCAAGTGGGATTGATCTCGGCCACAAAGGCGTGATCCGGCGACTCTGCACGGAAGCTGCCCCGCCAAAGCGGTGAGGTCTCTCGAAGTCGATCCTCGCGCGACATGTTGTTCGACCCCCTTAGCGTTTACCGGCGCTGCGCGACTTCATCGCGTAGCGCCCATTGGAATGACGGGTTCGCTTTCATTGAGCTACGGGGCGGCTTGCCGGGTTGGCCTCCATGTTCGCCCAATTATAGGGGTCAGCATCGGTCTTGTTTCCGAATGCGCATCAGTCACCGTGGCGCTGGCGCCGACTCTTGCTCACACCTCAATGCGACCGACCTTGCTGCGCTGGTGGCGATTGTTGGCGATCAGCGCGATCAGTACGATGGCGGCGCCCATCAGTTCGAGGGCTTCGGGGCGGCGGCCCTGATAGATCGCGATCAGGTAGGTGATGACCGGGGTGAAGTTGGCGAACAGGCCCGCGTTCAAGGGGCCGAGCTTGGCGACGCCCATGTTCCAGAACAGGATGCCGAACACCGAGACGCAGAAGACGATGAAGGACAGTTGCGGCCAGACTTCGATCATCTTCGCCGGGCTCGGCGGGTGGCTGTGGCCGGCCAGCGTGGCGATGATGAGCGCGACCGCGATGCCGACACATCCCAGCGCGCACGACAGCGCGCTGTAACGCACCGGCGACCAGCCGGGGAACTGCTGCCCGCCCAGCGTGTAGGCGGTCCAGAACAGCGAGGCGAGGAAGACCAGGCCGTTGCCCAGCGCGTCGCCGCCGACCAGCCGCGTGACGTCGCCGGCGGTGATGACGAATAGTTCGCCGACCAGCGCCAGTCCGATGGCGCCGAGCGTGAAGTTGTCGGGCCGGCGATGCGTACGCCACCACTGGAACAGCGCGACCTGGATCGGGCCCAGGGCGAGGATCATGCCGCTGATCTCGGGGCGCGTCAGCTTGAGGCCCTCCATCAGGCAGACGCCGAAGCCGGCGAAGCCGAGGCTGCCGAACAGGGCGATCTTCCACAGGTGGCCTTCGGTGCGCAGGGCGGCCGCGCCTTCCCGGAACCAGAGCAGGCCGATGAAGACCATGGACGCGGTGACGAAGCGCATCGCCGTCAGCCAATACGGGTCGACTGCCTGCAGGGCAGACTTGCCGACCGGCAGGAAGGCGCCCCAGATGGCGATCACCAGCAGCATGTAGAGCGTGCCGCGGCGGTGGTTGCGGTGCTCGGGAGTCATCGGGAATTCACAACTGCAGCATACCGCCGGCAAGGTGCCGCGATTGTGCGAGCCGGGCCAGCGTCGGCAGCAGGTTGAGGCCGGTTTCCCGCTTCAGGTGCGTTGCCGCGGCCTTCAGTTGTTCGAGGGACGGCGTGTCGCCAGGGCCGACTTTTCCAAGCGCAATCGCATTGCCGCTGTCGCAGGAGGGAAACGCAATGGCGCGGCCGTCAAAGGCGTCTTGCAGGCGCGCCACGCTCTTGCTGAAATCCTTGCGCCGCGACAGCAGGTTCACGCACAGCAAGCCGTCATTGGCCAGCCGGGCGCGACAGTCGAGGTAGAAGGGCAGGGTATCGAGCCGGCCGGCGCGGGCGTCGGCATCGAAGCCGTCGACCAGGATCAGGTCGTAGCGCAGCTTCGAGCGGATCATGAAATCGGCGCCGTCGCCATGGCGGATATCGATGCGCGCCGGATCGTCGGGCAGCCTGAAAAACTGCCGGGCGGCGGCGGTTACGCGCGGATCGATTTCGACCACGGTCAGCTTTGCCCGTGGCCGGTGGCGGTAGAGAAACTTGGTCACCGAAGCCGCGCCCAGCCCAACCTGCAACACCTTGCGCGGCCACGCGTCGTCGTGCAGCAGCAGCGGCAGCATCATCTCGCGGGTGTAGTCCAGTTCCAGCGCAAACGGCCGCGCGATGCGCATTGCGCCCTGGATCCAGCTCGAACCGAAATGCAGGTAGCGGACGCCCGCCTCCTCGCTGATGTCGATGTCCATTTCAGCAGGCCCGCGGTGCGGCTGGAATCCGGATGCGAGCTTCCTTCAATGTAGCAGCCGCCCATCGGGCGGAAACAGCTCGTCGACGATTTCAGTGCCGAAGCGATATTCGTGGCCGCAGATCTCGTCTTCGATGGCGATGATCTCGGCATCGTCAAGCATGGCCTCGACTTCTTCGCGGCCCAGCGAGATGAGCATGTTGCGCACCTTCTCTTCGTCGCGCGGACAATGCCAGATGGCTTGCCGCGGCGCGAAGAGGCGCACCTTTTCTTCGCCGAAAAGTCGCGTCAGGAGAGCGTCCGGCGGCAGCGCCAGTTCCTCGGCATGCACGGTGGCGGCGAGTTGCTGGATGCGGTTCCAGCCGTCCGCATCGCGCAAATCGGCATCCGGCAGCTTTTGCAGAAACAGTCCGCAGGCAGTGTCGGCCGTTGCCGCCAGCCACAGGCGGGCCGGCTGCTGTTCGGACTGCTCCAGGTAGTGTTCGAAGATCGCTGCCAACGTACCGCCGACGATCGGCACCACGCTCTGGTAGGGGGCCTCCGCCGTCTCCGGTTGCAGCGTCAGCACCAGCCGGCCGTCGCCGAGCAAGTCGCCGACGCCGGCGACATGGGCAGCGGCGTCGGCTGTCAGTTCGCTCTTGGCCATGCCGCGCAGTTGCAGTTGCTCATTGCAATCCATCACCAGCATCGACACCGCGCCGTGGCCCTGCAACTGGAAGCTCAAGCGGCCGGGGGTCTTCAGGTTGCTGCCGATCAGCGCGGTGACCGCAGCCAGTTCGCCGAGCAATTCGCGCACCGGCGCCGCATAGTTGCGCCGGCTGGTCATCGCCGCCCAGGACGGGCCGAGTTGCACCAGCACACCGCGGATATCGAGGTCTTCCAGCAGGAAGCCGTGAACCGAGTCCATCAGCGCACGAAGCTGTCGAACACGGTCGGATCGAAACCCACCAGAAATTTTTCGCCGTTTTCCACTACCGGGCGACGGATTACGCTGGAGTGTTCCATCATCAACGCCACGGCCTGCGCCTGGGTGGTGATGGCCTGCTGTCCGGGCGTCAGCTTGCGCCAGGTGGGGCCTTTGGTATTCACCAGCGTCTGCCAGCCCATCGTGCGGCACCACAGCACCAGACGGTCGCGCGGCACGCCCTGTTTCTTGTAGTCGTGGAATTCGTAGCTGATGCCGTTGGACTCGCACCAGGCAAAGGCTTTCTTCATGGTGTCGCAGTTCTTGATGCCGTAGATTTTTATCATTGCAATGCGTCTGGCGGGAAGGGGGAACAGGTGCCGAATCATAGCAAACACGGCATAATCGCCTGCCATGAACACATCCATCCTGCTGCGCCGGGTTTTGCCGGCGCTAATCATCGTCGTCCTCGTGGTCGGCGCCTTCTTCTGGTTCACGCGCGCCAAGCCGGTGGTGGTGGTGCTGAAGAGCGTTGATCGAGGCAATGTCGAATCGACGGTGGTCAATACCCGCGCCGGCACGGTCGAAGCCTGCCTGCGCACCCGCCTGTCGACCATCATGGGCGGGCGCATCGAATTCCTCGGCGTCAAGGAAGGCGACAAGGTGAAGAAGGGCCAGCTTCTGTTGAAGCTGTGGAACGACGACCAGAAGGCGCAGCAGACGCTTGCCGAAGCCCAGCGCGCGGTGTCCGCGCAGCGGGTCAAGGAGGTATGCACCACCGCCGCCAGCGCAACGCGCGAGGCCGAGCGCCAGACCTCGCTGCGTGCCAGGGGCTACGTCTCCGAGGCGCGCGAGGATGCCGCGCGCAGCGAAGCCGACGCCCGCCGCGCCGGTTGCGACACGGCACGCGCCGATGTTACTCAGGCCGCGGCGCGGGTCGGCGTGACCAGGGTGGAGCAGGGCCGCATGGTGCTCTATGCGCCCTTCGACGGCACCGTGGCGAAGATCGTCGGCGAACTCGGCGAGTATTCGACGCCTTCGCCGCCGGGCGTGCCGACGCCGCCGGCGATCGACCTGATCGATGATTCCTGTCTTTACGTCAAGGCGCCGATGGACGAGGTCGATGCGCCGAAGATCAGGGCCGGCCTGCCGGTGCGCGTCTCGCTCGACGCCCTGCCCAAGCAGCCGCTGCAAGGCAAGGTGCGGCGCGTGGCGCCCTATGTCTCGGCGGTGGAGAAGCAGGCCCGCACCGTCGACGTCGAAGTCGATTTCGACATGCCGGCCACGGGCAATCTGCTGGTCGGCTACAGCGCCGATGTCGAGATCGTGCTCGGCGGCCGGCAGAACGTGGTGCGCGTACCGACCGCGGCGCTGATCGAAGGCAGCAAGGTGATGGTGCTGAACGCCGACAGCGGCAAGCTCGAAGAGCGCAAGGTCAAGGCCGGCATCACCAACTGGGAGTTCACTGAAATCGTCGACGGGCTGGCCGCGGGCGAGCGCATCGTCATTTCGCTGGAGCGCGAGGGCGTGAAAGTCGGCGCCAGGGCCACGGCGGACGACAAATCGAAATAGCATGAGCGTCATTCAGCTGGCTGGCATCGAGCGCGTCTTCCATCTGGGCGACAGCGTGGTGCACGCGCTGAGCCGCCTCGACGTCAGCATCGAGGCCGGCGAATACGTGGCGATCATGGGGCCGTCGGGTTCCGGCAAATCGACCCTGCTCAACCTGCTCGGGCTGCTCGACCGGCCCGATGCCGGCTCCTATCGTCTCGAAGGCCGCGACGTCACGACGCTCTCGCCGGACGAACAGGCGGCCGTGCGCAGCCAGCGCATCGGCTTCGTCTTCCAGAGTTTCCATCTGGTGCCGCGCCTCACCGCAGCGGAGAACGTCGCCCTGCCCATGATGCTGGCCGGCATCCCGGCGGCGGAGCGGGCGCAGCGGGTGGCGCAGGCGCTCAAGGATTTCGGCCTCGACCAGCGCGCCGACCATCGTCCTGACCAGCTCTCCGGCGGCCAGCGGCAGCGCGTCGCCATTGCCCGTGCCACCATCATGCAGCCCGCCGTGCTGCTGGCCGACGAGCCGACCGGCAACCTCGACCGCGCCACCGGCGACGACGTCATCCACCTGCTGGAAGCGCTCAACGGGCGCGGCATGACGCTGATCATCGTCACCCACGACCCGAAGATCGGCACCCGGGCAGGGAGGCAACTGATGATGGAAGACGGCGAACTGAAAAGCGACAGCGCACGGCCATCGGCGGCAGTCGCAGCGACCTGAGCCAACACCATGCGCCATGCCGATGTCCTGCGTTTCGCCCGCGATGCGGCGACGGCCTATCCGCTGCGCACCTCGCTTTCGGTGCTGGCGATGGCCATCGGCGTGGCGGCCGTGGTCGTGCTCACCTCCCTCGGCGACGGCGCACGGCGCTATGTGGTCGAACAGTTTTCCTCGCTCGGCAGCAACCTCGTCATCGTCCTGCCGGGACGCTCCGCCACCGGCGGCTTCAGCCCGGCCAACGCTGTCACCACCACGCCGCGCGACCTGACCGTGGAAGATGCGGCGGCCTTGGCCCGTCTGCCGGCGGTGCGGCATGTGGCGCCGCTGACCGCCGGCAACTCCGAGATCAATGCCAACGGCCGGCTGCGCGAAGTCGTGGTCGCCGGCACCGCGTCGACCTACCTCGAAATCCGCAGCTTCAAGATCGCTCAGGGCCATTTCCTGCCCGAAGCCGACTGGAGCCGCGGCGCACCGGTGGCCGTGATCGGCGCCAAGATCCAGGACGAGATCTTTGCCGGCCGCCCCGCGGTGGGTGAACTGATCCGCCTCGGCGACCGGCGCCTGCGCATCATCGGCGTGCTGAAGGCCACCGGTCAGGGCGTGGGGGGGCTGAACACCGACGAGGTGGTGTTCGTGCCGGTGGGAATCGCCCAAGGCATGTTCAACACCCATACCCTGTTCCGCATCCTGATCGAGGCCAGGGGCCGCGACCGGATCGAGGAGGTGAAACGCGAGGTGACGGCGCTCCTCAAGACCCGCCATAGCGGCGAGGAGGATGTCACGGTGATCACCCAGGATGCCGTGCTGGCCACCTTCGACAAGCTGCTGCGGGCGCTCACCGCCGCAGTAGCCGGCATCGCCGCGATCAGCCTGGCCGTGGCCGGCATTCTGGTGATGAACGTGATGCTGGTGGCGGTGACGCAGCGCACCGCCGAAATCGGCCTGCTCAAGGCGCTAGGCGCACGCGGCGACACCATCCGCAATGCCTTCATGGCCGAGGCGGCCATGCTGTCCCTGGTCGGCGCGCTGACCGGCTACGGCCTCGGCCTGTTCGGCGCCTTCGTCCTGCGCCAGGTGTATCCGGTGTTTCCCGCCTACCCGCCGGATTGGGCGGTGGTCGCCGCGCTGGTGACCTCGCTGTCCACCGGCCTGCTGTTCGGCATCATGCCGGCGCGCCGCGCGGCCCGACTGGATCCCGTGCAGGCATTGATGAAACACTGAGATGCTTCTGACTGACTCCCTCAGACTGGCCATCCGTGCCATCACTTCGCAGCGCCTGCGCAGCTTCCTGACCCTGCTCGGAATTGCCGTCGGCATCGCCGCGGTGATCCTGCTGACCTCGATCGGCGAGGGCATCCACCGCTATGTGCTGGCCGAGTTCACCCAGTTCGGCACCAATGTCGTCGGCATCCACCCGGGGCGCACCAAGACCGGCGGCGGCGCGCTGTCCGGCCTGCCGAGCAGCGCCAGGCCGCTCTCGCTGGATGACGCCGAAGCCCTGGCGCGCCTGCCCAACGTCGTGGCGGTATCGCCCAGCGTCTTTGGCAACGCCGAAGTCAATGCCAATGGCCGCCTGCGCCGCGTCTCGGTCTATGGCGTCGGCCCGGACATGCTCACCGTGTTCAAGCTCAAAGTGCGCAGCGGCCAGTTCCTGCCGGCGGACGAGGCCGGCAGCGCCCGCGCCCAGGTGGTGCTGGGCTCCAAGCTGAAGAATGAACTCTACGGCAGCGAGAATGCGCTCGGCACGCGGGTGCGCATCGGCGGCCTGCAGTTCCGCGTGATCGGCATCATGGAATCCAAGGGCCAGTTTCTCGGCATCGATCTCGACGACACCGCCTGGGTGCCTGCGGCACGCGCCCTTGAACTGTTCAATCGCGAGGGCCTCAACGAAATCAACGTCTCCGCCGCCGAAGGCGTGTCCTCGGCGAGCGTGGTGGCCGCGGTCAAGGAAATGATGAAAGCCCGCCATGGCCATGAGGATGTCACCATCATCAGCCAGGATGAAATGCTGAGCACGCTGGGCGGCATCCTCGACGTGCTGACCATGGCCGTCGGCGCGCTGGGCGGCATTTCGCTCCTGGTCGGCGGCGTCGGCATCGTCACCATCATGACCATTGCCGTCACCGAACGGACCAACGAGATCGGCCTGCTGGTCGCGCTCGGCGCCAGGCGGCAGACCATTCTCGGCCTCTTCCTCGGCGAAGCAGTGGCGCTCGCCGCGATCGGCGGCCTGGTCGGCCTGCTGCTCGGCATGGGGCTGGCGCAGCTGATCAGCTTCTTCGTCCCGGCCCTGCCGGTGCATACGCCTCTGTCATTCGTGCTGCTGGCCGAGGCATTGGCGGCGGCCATCGGGCTGGCCGCCGGCGTCCTGCCCGCAAGGCGCGCGGCACGGCTCGATCCGGTCGAGGCGTTGCGCACCGAATGAGGCCGAGGCAGCGTATCGGGGCGGGCGGACGGTGCTACATCGGCGCGATGCACCTACTCCTTGTCGTCGCGCTGACCATCCCGCTCGCCGCCATTGCCGACGACTTCGACGGCAGGGTGGTCGGCGTGAGTAGCGGTGACACGATCACCGTGCTCGACAGCGCCCAGGGTCGCCACGAGATCAGGCTCGTCGGTGTCGGCGCTCCCGAATCCGACCAGCCATTCGGTCAGCAGTCCAGGAAGCATCTGTCCGACCTGGTGTTCGGCAAGAATGTCAGGGTGGAATGGCTCAAGCGTGACCGCTACGGGCACATCCTCGGCAAGGTGATGGTGCAACCGCGCGGTTGCCCGGCGTGCCGGAAAACGCGCGATGCCGGTCTGGCGCAGTTGGAGACGGGTCTTGCCTGGTGGTATCGGGAATACCGTCGCGAGCAGTCGCTGGAAGACCAGGGGCGCTACGAGTACGCCGAGTTCGATACACGGACCAGGCGAATCGGCTTGTGGCGGCACGAGGCGCCTGTGCCGCCGTGGGAGTGGCGCAAGAGGAACCGGATCGCGACCTAGGACGGCAGGAAAAGCCGGCCGGCCTCTGGCCCGGTTTATTGCACAGCGCGCTTCCGCACTGCCGGGTTTGGCCGCATTCGCAACTACGCGCGCCGTTTTTTGCGCCCAAGACCTTCTGAGCCACCCGCTTAGCGTTTGATCAACCCTCTGCACGAAACTGGCCAGACTGTCTTGTGGCCCTCTGGGTGAGGGCGTCCGTCCTCACCGACCAAGTGCGATGACTTCTCCGTTGGCGATGGCCAGCAGCGGCGTGCCAATTGTCAAGCTGAAATCAATACCTCCGTGCAGTCCGCTGTTTCGATCGGATCGGCGCGGGCTACCGTCGTAGCGCGTGGGGGAGGCAAATGGCGAAGAAATGGGCTAGCAAGAATAGCCGCCCGGAAATTCCATAGTCAGTCCGCTGGCGCTGATATCGTGGCTACGGAGCTCAACTTGTGCCTGTACCGGGAAGGCCGGCATCACAGCGAGAAGAATCGCAAGTTTCAAGGCCATTTTCTTGGCAAAGCAGTTTCCCTGCAACGCCGGGTTGGGCGTCGGCGCCACCGCTAACATTCAACTGCCAGACGTCGCGCGGCGTTTTGTCGCGGGGCGGTTTGATTGCTTGGAGGCGCGCGGATCGGCCAGAAGGCCCGTAACGTACTTGTGAAGAACGCTGGCGATGAGCGTTTGGTACGGCACACCTTCTTCAAGCGCCTTGACTTGAATGTCGCTCAAATCGCCAGAGGACAGGCGAATGTTGACCCGACGATCCTTAATGGCCGTAGCGCGCGCTGCTGCCTTGAATTTCGCAAGCTCGGCCTTCGTGGCAACTGACTTCAGTTGGCCTTTCTCAAAGGCGGTAAGGACTTCATGTTCGTAGGCATCAATTTTCGGCATCTGTTTCACCTTGATTCAAATAGTCCCGCGTTGCCTTGCGGCTCGGGATTGCGGTCTTGAGGAAGAAATAGTCTTCCTCTTCGACAAACGGCACCAAATAGACGTAGTTGTCACACGCGACTACAAGAACGCGCTGTCTGGGGTATTTCGCCTGGTTCGGGTGAGCCAGGATGTCCAGCAACCCACCGGCCTCGATTGAAACAACAATGCTCTCAAACGAAATACCCCGCTCTGCTTTGACGGTCTCGTTCTTCTCCGGACTCCAGCGATATGGTTTCATGAGGGCAGTTTACGCTGCTGTGTGCCTTTTGTCACCACATCACGCTAATTGGCGACAGACTGCTGGAACTGGTGGCGCAACTGCCGCCATGTTTAATCGGCATGGAAGCCTGCTCCGGCGCGCACCACTGGGCGCGGCTGTTCCGCCAGCATGGCCACACTGTGAAGCTGATGGCGCCCAAGTTCGTCACGCCCTATCGCATGTCGGGCAAACGTGGCAAGACGGCATCGTGTGTCCGCAGAAGGTCGGTGGTGGCCATTGCCGCGAAAAATGCGCGGCTGGCGTGGGCGGTGTTGAAGTACGGCGAGGAGTTTCGTCTCAAGCCGAGCGCGGCCTGAAGCTCCGATAAATGGGCCAGCAGGAAAGGATATTGAAGGGAATATGTCCGTCGCCGGAGGGCAGAGGTGGAACCGGTGTTCGGCAACATCCGCCACAACAAGGGGCTGGACCGCTTCACCTTGCGCGGGCAGAAGAAGGTCGATGGACAGTGGAAGCTCTATTGCCTGGTACACAACATCGAGAAGCTGGCACATCATGGCTATGCGCAGTAGGCAGGAAGGGCGGGAAAGGACCCTCAAACAGGGTATGCCGGCGGCTTGAGGCAAAAGTCGGCGCTGGCGGCACGGCGAGCGACGCGGGTCGATGACGAA
>JAUSCI010000008.1 GCA_030651305.1 Sulfuritalea sp.
CGCACCTGCGCGATCTCGACCGGCGCGCAACAAAATCGAAAGATTCAAAGGACTGACCATGCTCGACATTCAACTGCTGCGTACCAACCTCGATAACGTTGCCGAGCGCCTTGCCGCACGCGGCTTCACGCTCGACAGCGCCGCTTTCCAGACGCTCGAAAACGAGCGCAAGACCTTGCAGGCGCGCACGCAGGAACTGCAGGCCGCGCGCAATAGCCTGTCCAAACAGATCGGCATGCTCAAGGGCAAGGGCGAAGACGCCTCCGCGGTCATGGCGGAAGTCGCCGGACTGGGTGACGCGCTCAAGGCCGGCGAGACGGCCTTGGCGGAACTGATGCCGCGCTTCGATACCTTTCTCGAATTGATCCCCAACCTGCCGCACGAAAGCGTACCCGTCGGCAATGACGAAACCGGCAACGTCGAAGTGCTGCGCTGGGGCACGCCGCGTGCCATCGCCGCGCCGCGCGATCACGTCGATCTCGGCACCGCGCTGGGTGGCCTCGACTTCGAAGCCGGGGTCAAGATTTCCGGCAGCCGCTTCACCGTGATGAAGGGCCAGATCGCCCGTCTGCATCGTGCGCTCGCCCAGTTCATGCTTGACCTGCACACCGGCGAGCATGGCTACACCGAAATCTATACGCCCTATCTGGTCAATCCCGAGAGCATGTTCGGCACTGGCCAGTTGCCGAAGTTCGAGGAAGACCTGTTCATGGTGCCACGCAGCGACGGCAGCAAGCTCTACCTGATACCTACCGCCGAAGTGCCGGTGACGAACCTGGTGCGCGGCGAGATTCTTGCCGGCGATGCGCTGCCACTCAAGTTCGTCGCCCACACGCCCTGCTTCCGCTCCGAAGCGGGCAGCTACGGCAAGGACACGCGCGGCATGATCCGCCAGCACCAGTTCGACAAGGTGGAACTGGTGCAGATGGTGCATCCCTCGCAATCGTGGGCAGCGCTGGAAGAACTCACCGGCCATGCCGAAGCGGTACTGCAAAAACTCGACCTGCCCTACCGCAAGGTGGCCTTGTGCACCGGCGACATGGGCTTCTCCGCGGCCAAGACCTACGACCTCGAAGTCTGGCTGCCGGCGCAGAACACCTATCGCGAGATTTCGTCCTGCTCCAATTTCGAGTCCTTCCAGGCGCGGCGCATGCAAGCTCGCTTCCGCAACGACAAGAACAAACCCGAACTGCTGCACACCTTGAACGGGTCCGGCCTGGCGGTCGGCCGCACGCTGGTGGCGGTGCTGGAGAACTACCAGAACGAAGACGGCAGCATAACGGTGCCTGCTGCGCTGCGCCCCTGGATGGGTGGCGCGGAGAAGATCAGCGCCGCTTAGCTCGGGCTAGCGTTGGCCGAGCGCCGACTGCGCCGGGTAGGGCGAACTGTGCGCCGGCTCGAAGCGGCTGAGGATGTCGTAGTAGCTGCGGATGTTCTCCACCATGATCACCGCTTCACCGCCGCGCGCGGCGCCGCTTTTCAACCGCGCATAGATTTCCGGCCGCGCCAGTTGCGGCAGCACCTGCTTCATGTCGTACCAGACATCCGGATCCCGCTTCATGCTCTTGGCGATGGAGCGGGCGCCGCGAAAGTGGCCCATGCCCAAGTTGTAAGCCGACAGCGCCAGCCACAGGCGGTCAGGATGCCCGGCGCTGGCAGGTATCTGTTCCACCAGTTGCGCCAGATAGAGGGATCCGGCGCGGATGCTCTCGGGAGCATCGAGGCGGTTCTTGACGCGCAGGATATCGGCCGTGTCCTCGGTCAGCATCATCATGCCGCGCACGCCGGTGGGCGAGGTGGCCAGCGGATTCCAGTGCGACTCCTGATAGGCCAGCGCGGCGAGCAGCCGCCAGTCGATGCCGCTCAGATCCTGCGCCGATTGAAAGTGGCGGCGCCAGGCGGGAAGCCTGGTTCTTGCATCATCGAGGAATTTCGCTATGCCGACCGCATTGATGCGCTTGATGTGGCCAAAGTAGCGATCATGGATGCGTGCCAGTGTGCCGTCGGCGCGGGCACCGGCGATGAAGGCGTCGGCCCTGGCACGCAGCGCGCCGGCATCCGCGCCGCCAAAGGCCCAGCCAAATTCCAGTTTGCCCGGCAGTTGCAGCAGGGGCCGCAACTCCGGGTAAAAGTTGACACCCAGATCGAGATGGATTTCATGCACGGCGGCCAACTCCGCCTTGTTCCCGGCGACGCGTGCCAGCAGTTCCATTTCGTTGGCACCGGGCACCTCGATCACCAGCGGGCGGGACTTCTCGTCCAGCCCGCGCAGCGTGTCCGCCAGCGGCGAACCGGCGATCACCTCGACGGTTTTTCCGGCCAGATCGGACAACTGCTCCGGCCCGAGAATATCGTTGTGTCCGACAATCCACTGGGTTACGGTGCGGATCGGCGTCGAGAACTGCAAAGGTCCATCGTCCAGCGGCATAGACGCGGCCAGATGGGTTCGTCCGGCCAGTGCCAGGTCGTTCAATTCGTAAAGGTCGGCGGCCTGGATGAAGTGAACCTTGAGGCCGAGGCTGTTGGCAAAGGCAGTGACCAGGTCATGTTCAAAGCCGCTCGCGGTAGTACCTTCGTGCTGGAAGGAACTGGGCGTCTCACTGATCGCCGCGACCAGCCTGCCGTCTTCCTCCGGCGGATCGATGCGGCTGCAACCGGCCAGACAGAACAGGCCAAGACAGCAGATCAGGCGCAGCAGTTTCGTCAATGCTTTCGCTCCGAGCGGACTGTGATCGACGGACGCTTCGCAGGTATAATTCGCGCCCACGGAGAGGTGGCAGAGTGGTCGATTGTACCTGACTCGAAATCAGGCGATGTCGCAAGGCATCCGTGGGTTCGAATCCCACCCTCTCCGCCAGCATACATAGCAGAGCGCCTATTTCTAGGCGCTTTCCTTTTTCCGCAAGACGGTATCCTTGATTATCAGATGGTGAGGTGATCTGGTGCCAAGTTTGCCTGATACCGCTCATACATCGCCGTGTATATGGCTTCTATGTCGCGGGTAAAGCGCTGGCAATCAAACAAGGGCGTCGTGGTGCGATTGGCGGCGAGCTTCTGCCTGATCTTCCTCAGCTTTTCCGGGTTCGTCGCAAGCTCGATCGCAAGCGCTTCATAGGCTTCGGGCGTGGAAGTGATGAGTTCGGGTAGATGAATTGCATTGAGCAGGCTGGCCGCCACTCTGCCGGCGAAGGTCTCGCCCGGACACGTCAATACAGGCAGCCCTTCCCAAAGGGCATCACTGGCTGTTGTGTGAGCGTTGCACGGAAGCGTATCAAGGAATAAATCCGCCAAACGATGTCTTGGCAGATGCTCTGAAAGTGGCATTCGCTTGGCGAATATCAGCCTTGATCCATTGACGCCCCGCAGTTCGGCTTCCTTGCACAGGTTGCTCGCCGCAGTTGGGTTGTCTTCCAAGAGCCACAATACGCTGCCTTCGACGTACTTCAGAATTCGCATCCAGCCATCAAACGTTCCAGGTGTTATTTTGTAATTGTTGTTGAAGCAGCAGAATACGAAGCCAGTTTGCGGCAAGCCCAGTTCTGCGCGGCCAAACACCTTGTCCGCGATGCCTCGCTTCGCATCGTTGACCTGGTAGCTGTTCGGCAGATAGGCAATCTTTTCTGCGTAGTCCTTCCGGTGTGACTCGGGTATCAGGGTCGGGTCTGCAATCAGGTAGTCAATGTAGTCCGCCCCCATCGTGCCCGGATAGCCCAGATAGTTGACCTGCACCGGCGCGGTCCGCATCGAAAAAATGCCCGGCCTGGCGTCTTGCGTGAATCCCTTCAAGTCAAGCGCGATATCGATCTTCATGCTCCGGGCAAGCATAGCCACGTCTCTGTCCGACTGCTCTCGTACATTCACAAAACGATCGAACGCAGCTACCAGCCTTCTCCTCATATCGTCATTCTGGTCCGGCCCGAAAGAGAATGCCGTCAGCTCAAACCTGGACTTGTCGTGCAGTTCAAACAACTCTGCCATCAAGTACGCGGTGGCATGGTTGTGAAAATCTGCTGAGAAGTAGCCGATACGAATCTTGTCGTGTCCTGGACGTTTTTCCAATCCCGGGAATGCCTGACCGATAGGGTATTTCGCCTCAACCCATGTCTCTGCAGCCTTTCTATGCAATACCCGCGAATTTGATATCGACAGGACCGGGAAGGGCGGCGACACTCTTTCATCGCCTGCCACTTTTTCACCCAGCAGCGCAAATCGATTCCCGAGATCGCTCCAATCACATATCTTCATCCTTGTATGCAAGCAAGTGCCATACAAGAATTCATAGTCCGGCTTGATCTTGAGTGCTTGGTCGTAGCTCACCAGCGCCTCTGCAGGGCGCTTCAGGTCACTGAGGGCGTTGCCGCGGTTGTTGAGCGCGTCCGCATGGTCCGGCTTGATTGTCAGTGCGCGGTCGTAGCTCGCCATGGCTTCTTCATGGCGCTTCAGGTCACGCAGGGCGTTGCCACGGTTATTGAGCGCGTCCGCGTAGTCCGGACTGATCTCGAGTGCGTGGTCATAGCTTGCCAGCGCCTGCTCAGGGCACTTCAGGTCGCGCAATGCGTTGCCACGGTTGTTGAGTGCCTCCGCGTAGTTCGGCCTGATCTTGAGTGAGCGGTCATAGCTTGCCAGCGCTTGTTCAGGGCGGTTCAGGTCGCGCAGGGCGTTGCCGCGGTTGCTTAGCGCTTCGGCGTAGTCCGGCTTGATCGTGAGTGCGCGATCGTAGCTTTCCAGCGCCTGTTCGGGGCGCTTCAGGTCACGCAGGGCGGTGCCACGGTTGTTGAGCGCGTCCGCGTAGTTCGGCCTGATCGTGAGTGCGCGGTCATAGCTTGCCAGCGCCTGTTCAGGACGGTTCAGGTCGCGCAGGGCGTTGCCGCGGTTGCTTAGCGCTTCGGCGTAGTCCGGCTTGATCGCGAGCGCGCGCTCGTAGCTCTCCAGAGCCTCGTCGAGGCGCTTCAGGTCGCGCAGGGTGTTGCCACGGGTGCTTAGCGCTTCGGCGTAGTTCGGTTTGATCGCGAGCGCGCGGTCGTAGCTCTCCAGAGCTTCGTCGAAGCGCTTCAGGTCGCGCAAAATATTGCCACGGCTATATAGCCCTTCGGCATAGTCTGGCTTGATCTTGAGTGCGCGGTCGTAGCTCCCCAGTGCCTCTTCACAGCGATTCAGGTCGCGCAGGGCATTGCCCCGGTTGATCAGTGCTTCCGCGTAGTCCGGTTTGATCTTGAGTACACGGTCGAACAGCTCAACTGCAACTGCGGACTCCCTTCGCTGTCCGGCAATCGTGGCCAACAATTGCAGTGCCTCAAGGTGCAGTGGCTCTGACTGCAGTATCTCCTTGTAGAGCGCCTCCGCCTGATTTAGTTGGCCTCGCTGATGTAAGACAAATGCAGTCTTCAACTTTGCGATATTGGCTTGCGTCGCAGTGCCAGGCTGCCGCGCTGCATTCCGAGCAGCACTCTTTGACTTCGGTACGGGTGGTCTGCGCTTATTCATTGTGTGTCCGACATGCTATCCCGAAGCATTCAAAGCGACTTCTGAACCCAGAACTGGTACATACCCAAGGAAGTATCAGGGTATTCGTTCTCGAAAATATTCCACTTGGCCAGGTTCGTGGCCGCAGGATCATCGGGGAAACGCTGCCTGTACTTGAGAAGAATACTGTCGTCCAGTTCAAACCCCAGGAACGCCAGATTGTTGGACCGAAGAAACGTATCAATGCCGGTCAGCGTCATTCGATGTTCCTGAACGTGAAAAAGCAAGTCACGGCAGGTGCTGATGCTGAAAAAATCAGGTGACTTCATTATTGTCCCGAAATCCGGACTCTCTTCCACGCCAACCAGCTCCTGCCGGAACCGTCGAATTTCGTCGGCCGTCGTCCCATATCCCTTTTCGGCAATGAGTTTCCGTGCGATGACGATATTCCGTCGAGCTATCTCGCTATAAAAGCCGAGTCTCATGAATCCGCCGGGACGAAGCAGTGACAAGAGTACCCGCCAACCAGCCAGAGGGTCATCCAGGTGGTGTAGTACCCCGACCGACTCAATGACATCAAAGCTGCGGCCAAGTGATCCGACTTGTAGCAAGTCGGCCTGGGCGTAGTCAATTGAAGTCAATCCCAACTCGGCCGTCTTGCGCTTGGCGTAACTCAGACTGCTGATGCTCAAATCGATAGCCAGCACCTGCGCCCCTTGAAATTGCTGGGCAGTCCGAATTGAATGCTGACCTGTGCCGCAACCGGCAATCATGACGTCGATACGGCAACTCTGGTCCTGGCCTACAAAGGAAGCCCGAGGAAACTTCTGACGCAAATAGCCGACGACATTCGATACTTGTCCGACTGGCGCCGCCTTTGTCCAGCGTGGATAAGGATTCAGTTCGTACTGGTTCCGAACCAGCAACGACACTTCGTTATCGATGCCAGCCAGGCAGGGGATGGTGGTGCGCAATCGCAGCTCTTCTTCCGGTTCGCGAACTTGTTGCACCAACACCGCTGTCACTGCATCCTGCCATTGACTTTGCAATAGTCGGGCGGCCAGCGGCAGCGTGCAAAGCGGAAAGTAAGCCGCAACTGCTACGAGCCAAAGGATCGGCACCCGCGTTTTCGCCTCAAGTGCCGCGACCAGCGAATCACGCAAGTCACTCGCTTTCCGGAACTCGTCATCCGTGTGGGAAAAAACATATTCGTTGATAAAACACTGACGAGCCAAGGCGCTGTAGAACACTAGCGCCGGGCCAATATCTTCGTCAGAGGCCTTGCCGATGGCCGCTTCGAGCATGGCGTGCCGCGCATTCGTCAAGAAGCGCTCCAACTCGACGTCACACGTTGGAACTGATTCGAGCAGGGCGCAGAGCAGCGCATTCCTTGCAAGCACATCGAATTTGTCCGGTCCCAGCAAGTCCTCTGCCGACAGCCGGACAGGCCAGGCGTTTGCTGTCCGTGCCATGCCTGCGCCGATTTCCTGGTCGAGCTTGATGAAGTCTATGCAGGTCCGTGCCAGTTCACTTGGCCGACTCCAGGGTTCGCTCAATGCGCGAATTATGAATGCCCGGATATCGGTGTCCGCCTGCGTGATACGCAGTCGCTTGACGCAGTCGACAAATGCTTTCCTGGCCTCTGCCGTTTCCTTGATGTGCAGAGATTGCAAGATGCTTTGCAAGGCCGGCATCGGCTTGTCTTGCGCAATGAGAAGTAGCGCCAGGTTGCAATGCGCTTCGGCAAAGTCGGGCTTGAACAGGAGTGCCCTGCGACAACTGGCTTCGGCCGCATCCAAACGGCCCTGGTCCCTGAGAACATTGGCCAGGTTGCTGTGTGCGTTAGCGAAATTCGGGGCGATCTCAATCGCACGCCGGTAGCTGGCTTCTGCCTCTTGTAGTCGGCCCTGGTTTCTGAGGGTGATTCCCAGATTGCTGTGTGCTTCGGCGTAATCAGGTTTGATCTTCAGCGCACGCCGATAGCTGGTTTCTGCCTCTTGTAGCCGGCCAAGACAGAACAGTGTGTCACCTAGATTGCCGAGACCTTCAACGAAATCAGGTCTGATCTCCAGTGCACGGTGGTAACTCGCCACTGCATTATCGAGTCGCCCAAGGTTCCGCAGAGTATTGGCCAGGTTGTAGTGCGCGCCCGCGAAATCAGGCTTGATTTCCAGCGCCCGAAGGTAGCTTGCCACAGCGCTTTCAAGACGTCCGAGTTCTTGCAGGACAACGCCCAGGTTGCTGTACACCTCGGCATCTTCCGGCAAAAGCTCCGCTGCCCTTTGCAAAGCAGGCAGAGCCTCTTTGCCTTGTCCCCTACAGGATGCTCCCAAGAGCTGCCACGCGAACCCTGAATCCGGATGCTGCGCAACGAGCAAGCGTGCCCGGATTTCCAGTTCACCATAACGCTCGGCATTGAACAAAGCGACAAGTTGGAGGCGTTCCTGTTGGGGTAAGCCATCGGCCAGCAATGCCGTACCGACTTGCCTGGAACCTGTTCCAACGTGACGACTTGGCTGCGGCATTCCTGGTTTTCCGTGCTTCATTGCGCGTCCGGGATGTAGAGAATAGGCGAACCAATTGGGGGCGCAGAAGTACTGCGCCATCCGATTACTCTATCGAAACAGCCTTCCACGAGAGCGGAATTCTACTCGGCTCAACGGCAGCCTGCCCCTGACGCCGGCTTGGTTCGGATAGTCGGCATGCGCCAGCGGCGCCGTCCCACCGGCGCCGACTTTCCGGTAACCTGCCACCACCAATACTCCAAAATCGTCAGGAATACCGCCATGTTTGATTGGACCGCCGGCTACGTAGCTGATATTGGCTACACCTTTGGCTACTACCCTGAACTCAACCCTTTGCGCGTCAAACTGGCCTTCCTCGACGCCGGGCTTGCCGTCCCCGAATTCGGCACGGCTTGCGAACTCGGCTTTGGCCAAGGCATGAGCGCCAATCTGCACGCCGCCGCGTCAGTCACCCAATGGTATGGCACCGACTTCAATCCCAGCCAGGCCGGCTTTGCGCAGGAGCTGGCAGCGGCGAGCGGATCCGGCGCCAGGCTCTACGACGATTCCTTCGCCGAGTTTGCCCGGCGTGCCGATCTTCCCGACTTCGATTACATCGGCATCCACGGTACCTGGAGCTGGATCAGTGACGAGAATCGCGGCGTCATAGTCGAGTTCATCCGCAAGAAGCTCAAGGTCGGTGGAGTGCTCTATTTCAGCTACAACACCTTCCCCGGCTGGGCGAGTTTTGCGCCCATCCGACACCTGATGACCGAGCATGCCGAGATCATTGGTGCCGAGGGGACCGGCATCGTCAGCCGCATCAATGGCGCCCTCGACTTCAGCGAGAAACTTTTCGCCACCAATCCCGCATATTCCCGAGCCAACCCGCGGCTCGCCGACCGAATCACGAAGATCAAGAACCAGAATCGGCACTACCTCGCCCATGAATACTTCAACCGCGACTGGCACCCGATGCACTTTGCGACCGTGGCCGACTGGCTGGAGCCCGCTAAAGTCAACTATGCCTGCTCAGCCAACTACCTTGATCACGTTGACGCGTTCAACCTGACCCCCGACCAGC
This sequence comes from Sulfuritalea sp., assembly GCA_030651305.1. Classification (GTDB taxonomy): domain Bacteria; phylum Pseudomonadota; class Gammaproteobacteria; order Burkholderiales; family Rhodocyclaceae; genus Sulfuritalea. Next base: position 9,052 of record JAUSCI010000008.1, read on the forward strand.
AAACCTTCCTCAAGGAGATTCCCGATACCATGTTCCGCGAGAGTACACGGGACTTCATGGTCAATCAGCAATTCCGCAAAGACTACTGGGTACGCGGCGCCAGAAAGCTCAACCCCCTGGAGCAAGTCGAAGCCGTACGGCAGCAGAAGGTAGTCCTGACCACTCACCGGTCCGATGTGCCCCTGAAAGTCACCGGCAGCCTGGGCGAAGTTACGATGCAGGAAGCTGTCTATGGCCCCATCCTGGACACGCTGGCTGATTACAAGCCGAGGACCATCGCCCAAATCGAACAGGCCGTGAAAAACAAAGGCGTTGTCTTTGGACAATTGACGCAGGCCATCGTGATCCTCACCGGCGGCGGGCTCTTGGCAGCGGTGCAAGACGATGCCGCAATAAAAATGGTCCGGAGTTCCTGCGACAAGCTCAATGCCCATCTCATCAGCAAGTCACGGGGCAGTAAAGATATCAGCTACCTGGCCAGCCCGGTCACCGGTGGCGGCATCGCGGTCGGCCGGTTCCCGCAACTGTTTCTGCTGGCAATGAGCGAAGGCAAGAAGCTTCCCGCCGATCTCGCCGCATTCGCCTGGCAGGTTCTTTCCCTGCAAAGCGAGCGGATTCTGAAGGACAGCAAGCCGATGGAAACGGCAGAGGAAAATCTCGCCGAACTGACCACTCAGGCCAAGGACTTTGTGGCGAAGCAATTGCCGATATTCAAGGCGTTGCAGATCGCGTAGCGCCGTCTCGCCAGCGCCGACTTTCGACATGAGCCCCACCATGCCCATGATCAATATCGATGACCGAGACTACGATTTCGGTACCCTGTCCGACACCGCCAAGGAATTACAAAGCCCGCAGTTTGGCGATTCGGAACGGCGGCGTTTTGATCAGGCGGGTCGGGTGTTCCAGCAACTTCCCGCCGCTTCGCCTGGTTCCGTCAGGCCGTGGTTAATGCCGTTGCTCGTTTCACCTTTGACGAGCCGGCTTTGCGCGCCTGCCACAGGTCATACGCGGCCTGCTGCGAGATCCACAGATTGAATCAACCGGGCGGGCATCGGCGGTCATAACTTACCTGGTAGCTCAATCCCGAATTGTGCGTCCAAGTGTTTCATGACTGATCGGGCATCATAAGCATTTGGGCTCCGGCGATGCGGGCGGATTGATTGCGGTCGGTGCTGTTACAGCTTCCTGGCCCGCTTTGCCTGATGACGTCAGGCGGCGGTTTGAACTCTATGCAGCACGCGCCATCGGTGCGGGGGTAACGCGGATGTGCGCTGCCTTGAATTGTTGCTCGGCCTGCCAGACATCGTAGGCGCTCTGCTCTGCCAGCCATAGGCGGGCTTCCCCCCCTCGCTCCTTGCCTAGCCATTCCTCAATCCGCAGGGCCATTTCAGGCGAGATAGCCGCACGGGCATTCAATACCCGAGAGAGCGTTACACGGGAGACGGCCAACTGTTGCGCGGCCTCGGTCACGGAAAGACCCAATGCCGGCAATACGTCATCGCGCAAGGTTAAGCCGGGATGAGGCGGGTTGTGCATTCTGCTCATAGTCAAATTCCTCTCAGTGGTAGTCCTGGTAATCCACCAGCACGGCGTCAATGCCTTCAAAGGTGAAGGTCATGCGCCAGTTTCCATTCACCGTTACCGCGTAATGTCCCTTCAGGTCTTTCCCCTTCAGTGGATGTAAGCCCCATCCGGGCAGGTTCATTCCCTGGGCATCGGTTGTTTCGTTCAAGCGTCTCAGCATGGCACCCAAGCGCGGCGCATGTGTCGCTTGAATGCCGGTTTCGGTGCCTTTCTCGAAAAAAGCCTGAAGCCCTTTGTGCCGAAATGTCTTAATCATGGTCTATTGTATCGCGTAGCGTTACGCGCATCAACGCCGGTGCAATTGAATACGTCTGTCTTGGAGTTGAAGAAAGGAGAAACCTGACGTATCATGCAGTAATGCAATCGTGCCGCATGAAGGAGACTACTATGAATGCAATCAAGACTGTCGGTAAGAGTGGCCAGATTTCCCTCGGTAAGGCGCTTGCCGGTATGGGCTTCATCATGGAAGAGCTGCCTGACGGCGACATCATACTGAAGCGTGCCGTTGTGGTGCCAATGAACGAACGCTGGCTGCATGAGCCTGCCATGAAGCAACGACTGGCCCAAGCTGACGACTGGATGCGTCAAAATCCGCCCCGTGAAACCGACTTGGACGAGCTTGAGACCAAGCTCATCGCGGGTTCATGAGCGGGAATGATGCCAAGGTACAACTCGACCTGAATGTCCCAAACTTCCAGTCTGACTTATTTGACCTTGATGCATCCGAGATCAAGAAGGTTCTCAAGACGCTGAAGAAGCTCAAAGGCTTGACTTGGAACGATGTCTTCCGAGACCGTGGCCTCAATTGGGAAGAGGTCAAGAGCATGCCGGGTAAATACACCATTCGACTCTCTCAGTCGTACCGTGCCGTTGCAACTCGTAACGAAGGGTGGATGCGATTTGTCACCCTCCATCAGGACCACGACGGAGCCTACGGGAAGAAGTAACAGCGGCGCTCCTGAGGTCGACAAACCCGGGCCAGGCATGCCGTGTCGGGATCGTCACACCAACGGTCGATCGAGTTCCTGGTCGATCATCGACACGGGGTCTTCCAGTGGCTCCAGATGGGTCGTGACGTGCGCGTGGGGCAAGACGCGACGGATATCTGCCTCGATGCGTTCCGACCAGTCGTGACCCTGCTGCACGCTCCAGGTTCCCGGCACCAGAACGTGAACGGTGACGAAGACACGGCTGCCTGCCTGGCGGGTGCGCAGGGCATGGAACTCCAGTCCCTGCCGGCGATATCCGGCCAGCACTGCCTCGACTTGTTCCAGCATTTCCACCGGCAATGAAATATCCATAAGGCCTGCGGCCGAGCGCTGCATGAGTTGCCAGCCGGTCCAGACGATGTTCATCGCGACCAGGATGGCGATGACCGGATCAAGCCAGAGCCAGCCACTGAGCCAGACCAGGCCGACGCCGCCGATCACTCCCGCCGATGTCCATACATCCGTCATCAGATGGTGCGCGTCGGCTTCCAGGGTGATCGAATTGCGCTTTTTTCCGACATCCATAAGAATCCGGGCCGTGGCGAAATTGATGACGGAAGCCACCACGGAAACCAGCAAGCCGAGACCAATCGCTTCGAGCGGTTGCGGATTCATCAGGCGATCGATCGCGGTATAGCCGATGCTGACCGCCGCCAGCAGGATCAGAAAGCCCTCGAAAGCGCTGGAAAAATACTCCGCCTTGCCGTGGCCATGCGCGTGATCGCCATCTGCCGGCAGTGCGGCCAACGTCAGCATCCACAGCGCCATGATGGCGCCAGCGAGATTAACGAATGACTCGATGGCGTCGGACAAGAGTCCGACCGAACCGGTCATCTTCCACGCCACTCCCTTCAACAGAATCGTGGCGATGGCCGCCGCAATGGATAGCCAGGCGTATCGCGTCAGTGACGGCGGTGGCGATGTTGCGGCATCCATGTGTTCGCGTGCGAAGCGATCAGGTTGGGTGGTAGGTCTTGCTCCAGGCCCCGGCGTTGCCGGCTTCGCCGGGATGGCCGCCGATGACTTGCGGGATCATGATGAAGGCTGTGGTCATGACAACGAAAAGCGATGCAAGGACGACAGAAAGCATCCTCGGCAGAAACGGGTTGGGTGAGCGAGCCATGTAAATTTCCTTCTGTCAAAGTGGTCAGGCATCACTATCTCCCACCCGGCTTAACCAAGCCTTAACGGGGCCGGCTGTCAGCCGCGCTTGCGGCGTGACAGCGGAGGGCGCTTATTGCTCAGTGCCGTGGCACGGGCATTGTGGGACGGCTACGATAATGAGAGTTGAATAAACAAGGCACTTCCCATCACAAATGCGACATCAATTCGATTCGCATTTTCCGCCAGAAATTCATCACCGGCTCTTTGAGGGCCATCGCCATACGGCCAAACATAGTCGTCGACAATTATCCATCCGCCGTTAACAACAAAGCCGCTCCAGGCAAGAACATCGGCCTTTGCCGCGGCGTAACTGTGATTGCCATCAATATGCAGGATCGCGATATGGCCGCGATAGTTCGTTATGCCAAATGCTGTCGTGGTAGCACTCGTATGCCCACGATAATGCTTGGCCCCGTCTGTCGAGGGCATGCGCAAATAGTTGACATGATCCCCGCTGTAAGGAAGGAGGTTCATTTCAAAAACCATGAGTGCTTCCCCAGCGTCCATTTGTGCAGACCCGCTATCCACCAAGCCTTTCTCGTCATTCTGGACCAGATGCTCGTTCGACCATGGATCAACGCATAACAAATTCCCGATCTCGTAACAGCGCGCCAATCTCGCCAGAATAAAGGCCGACTTTCCCCACCAGCTTCCTATCTCGACGACGTCTCCTGATGCGCTACGGCGCGCAATTTCGCATAGAGCGCAGATTTTTTCATGGTCACACATGCCAGGGATCACATCAGCGTGACGAAACAAGGCGGCAAGTTCGCCCTCCGATATTGACGGCTTGGTTACCAGATCCGAAGCCAGCGGCAAAGGCCTTTCGAGCAAGGTGTGCGCCCGGCTCCGGGCGGCACGGTATCCACTCAGTTCTGCATCTATCGGCGAGTTGTTGACCAAAGGCACGCCTGGAGCAATCTCTTTCAGGACGCGATTCAGATAATTCCATGCCACGGGGTTTGGCGAATAGACTCCGCCGATATCGAACTTTAGAATGACTTGCTTGAGCGCGTTAATGAACTCGGGCTGGGTGACATACGGAAGATAGAGCCACGAAGGGTATTTTTCCCGCGAAACATCATATTCCAGCGAAGAGGCGCCGATAACAGCTTGCCCATCGCGCAGACATTTCTGCAAGTATTCAAGCGAGCGCGGCATGCCACCGGGGAAAATCAGGATCGGTTTCGCGCTGTTTCCGCTCTCTTTACGATTACTCAAAATTGTCCTATTTCCGCCCGTAGTCACGATTCCCTAGGACGCGGAAAATAAAGCAAACGCTCTGGATCGGCAGAGGCCATTTCGTCAATGTTATCGGGGCTGTTGTGCAGCACCATGCAATTGCGACACGATGGATTTTCATGACGACGTTTCTCAATGTGCATACGCCGAAATGCGCGCAGCCGCTCTCCGTGCCAGATGTCCGACAGAGACTCACGGGTGATGTCGCCTACCGCCGTTCCTTTGTTCCAGTCAACTATGCAAATGGTCACGACACCATCCGATTTGACATTTAGCGACAGAAAAGGCGTAGTGCAAATCAATTTGTGACTGTTCGATTGCCCTTTCTGCTTATGCCATCCCTGCACAAGTGTGAGGTCGGATTCGTGCCGTGGATCCAGTGCCCCCACAAGATCGTTGTTGTTGAACCCGTTCCAATTGATCGGATTCTCAACGTTCACCTCGTCAGCCACTCCAGAGTACATATCGCGAAAGCGTTCGATCTGTGAGCGAGTTTCACTGGTGCCGATCATCTTCACGTAGATGTGCGGCAGACGGCTGCCAACCGCATCGCGTAATTTTCGCAATCTGTCAATATTGGTATGTACTTTAGCGGGCTTAATTGTCGATCCGGTGATGTGCCGATGAAAATCCTCATCCACGCCGTAAATGGATACCCGCAGATGGGTCAAGCCAGATTCAATCAGATCTACGGCAATCTTTTCAGTGATGGCCGAGCCGTTGCTGGTAACAATGATGTTCTGAGCCACTTGCATTCTTGTAGCAAGGCGGATCATGTCGAGCAACTCTTTATTCAAGAAGGGCTCGCCATCACCGTAAAGGTTCAGGTTGGTAAGTGGTTGCCCAAGCGCTCTGATGTCATGGATTATCTTCTCGAATAGAGCGAAATCCATGAATCGCCTTCCTCCAACCACTGCGGGGAATTCCTCCAGATGCACCGGACAAAAGCGGCAACGCATATTGCAATGGTTGGTCGGCTCAATGCATAGACCCAATGGGCCAGGTAACGGGAGCAACTCCTCCAAGTTTGGGGTGCGCACGGCGTTCTTGGCCAAGAAACTAAGATTTGATGCCATATTTTCCTATCGAGACTGTGAAATAAAGAGCTGTTCGAATGCTATGCAGGCAACAGCGTCCTCACGGCACGCGACAAATGGAGAACAAACTGCCAGCCAAATCGGGATATTCGAGTCCCATTTTGTATAAACCCTCGATCTGGGGGTCGGCGACAATCCCGGTCTCTATCAATTTATCCATCTGAAAATCTGACAGCAACTTGAGAAAGAGCCCACCTTGTCCGACTTGTAGAAGACCGGCGGCGTCGATATCCCGATTGAGCGAAATGCGGTCATATACCCTGCGGTGGCCGTGGTTGATATCGTTAGCGGTCAGGGCGAAAAGATCATCGAGTATCCCCATATGGCGAGCAAGTTGACGCGACAAAGCTCTGGCATTGGGCACCACAAGGAAAAGCAAACCGTCTTCGGCCAGCAGATGGTTCGCCATCTTCAGGAAGGCGATAGCATCACCGACATGCTCAAGCACATAGGTTGCGAAAATGTAGTCGAATTTGTGATCGGGCGAAAAAGTTTCAAACAGCGAATGCACAAACTCGACTTTGGCGGGCACCCGCGTTTTTGCCATTTCGATGAACGTTTGCGAGCCATCAACGACGGTCAACTGATTTACTTGCCCTGCGATAAGTTCGGTCATAAAGCCGTCACAACACCCGAGTTCCAACGCTCGTTTCTTCGGGCGGATATAAGGGGTGAAAGTCCGCATTGCGAGAGTCTTTATAAGCCTATCTTGAGGACTATCGCTCATGACGTAAGTGTTAGTCACGCTTTCTAGAAACGCCATTTCCCTATTTGAATCTGTCATTCGCCGCCTCCATTCAAGGCTTCCGCTTGTTCGGTAAGCAGTTCTATCATGCTGCAATCGAAAGTAGGAATATTGCAGTGCTCAGACACATCCATGCGTTCCGCAAAGCTATCATCAACAAAAATGGCATCGCTCTGCTTAATACTGGATGACTTCTTTTCTTCCTCACCAAGGTGAATTATCTCGTCAAACAGGCCGGATAAGCGGTGTCTTGCCAGCATCTGATCCAGGTCGCCTCGATGCCGGGAGAGCAGTACAATTTTCTTGCCATTGTTGATGCACTGGAACAAAAGCTTCATCGCTAGGAGATTGACTTGCCCATTGATGAGCAAGGTGTCGTCGAGATCTATATACAGCGTGGAAAAGTTGATCGAATGCCGATAGCGGTTGCCCAGGGCTCGATCCAGTTCAATAGACCCATCAATTGGCCGAATTGTTATAGGCAGGCGCTCTTCCTCGAAAATGCTCAGCAAAGGAAAATTGACACCGGAAACCCTATGAACAGCCATTGAACCTGCGATGCGGGGAGCGACTTCTAGAAGTGTCAACTGGCCGTCTTGGGCGCGTTTCAGTTGAAAGAACCATGCGCCACGAAGGCCAAGTTGGCTGCCGATAAGACTCGCCATTTCTTTGATTTCAGGCAAGGTTTCCGAAAGCGTATTGACAGAAATTCCGTTGCGTATGCGACGGCGACGGCGGGCGCCGGCAAATAGCAGGCCTCTTTCTCGATCTGAAAAGCAATCAACCGTGTATTCCTCTCCCGGCAGGTACTCGCAGATTATTGGGTCTCGAATAGCCTGAATCGCCCTGACTAGTTCGTCTTCGTTATCGGCCTGGGTGATCCCGAAAGAGCCTTGGCCACGATCTGGCTTCACGAGAACCGGATACCTATCGACAGTTTTCATGGATGCGAACATACGCGGAACACGGATTGCTCCTGAAAGAGCCCGATAGGTATCAGATTTCGACCGCGTGATTTCGCAGGTGCTGGGTGAAGAGGATATAACCTTGGCGGGAATCCGGTCCGCCTCACGACTTAACGCAATGATGACGTCGTCGTAAGCAGGAAAAATATAGTCAATGCAAAGGGACTGGCAAAGTTCACTGAGCGCATCCACCCACCCAAGCTCGTGAATACTGGGGAGTATGTGATACTCCGGATAAGCGAATCTGGCATGATTTGAAATATCCTGGCCTGCCCCAAGGAGAACAACCTCCTTGCAGTGTTTGAGCGCATGGAATATCTCCAAGCCTATCTCTGTTCCAGCGGGGAAAACCAGCACCCTTCGTTTTGCCATGCCTAATTGTGCGCTACTAATGAAATGATGTTGTCCCCGTCCTCGCTTCCAAGGGCAGGAAAAATTGGCAAACAAATTACCTGCTCCGCCACTTTCCTTGCCACCGGCAAATTTGAATGCACTGCCGAAGGCATTCCCCGGTACATCGGAAAATCGCTGATCAGCGGGTAGAAATATCGACGTGCATGGATGCCGTTATCGTGCAGTTTTTGATACAACGCATCACGGTGGAGGGGATAGTCCTCTTGTACCAGTATCGGAAAATAGGCGTAGTTGGCGACTTTCTCGTCCGTGCCCGTCAGGCAATGTATGCCTTTGACCCCGGCCAGTGCCTCGCGGTAACGGGCATCAATGGCCTTGCGCTTTTGTATTGCTTCGTCGATACCTTTGAGTTGCAGCAATCCAAAGGCGGCATTGATCTCGCTCATCTTGCCGTTGATACCGGGGGCGACCACCGTCACTTCATCGACGAAACCAAAATTTTTTAGATGATCGATGTGCTGTTTGGTTTTGGCATCGTGGCAGACGATTGCTCCGCCTTCGAAGGTATTGAAGACCTTGGTGGCGTGGAAACTCAGCACCGACAGGTCGCCGTGGTTGAGCACGCTGCCGCCCCGTGATTGCACGCCAAAGGCATGAGCAGCGTCGTAGATGACTTTCAGCCCGTAGTTGTCGGCAATTGTTTGGATGCGGTCCGTGTCGCAGGGGTGGCCATAGCAGTGCACCGGCAGGATGGCCGTGGTCTGCGGCGTGATGGCGGCCTCGATCTTGGCGGGATCGAGATTGAGCGTGATCGGATCAATATCCACAAAGACGGGCTTGATGCCATTCCACAGCAGGGAGTGGGCTGTCGCCACGAATGAGTATGGCGTTGTGATCACTTCGCCCGCAATACGCAAGGCTTGCATGGCGGTGATTAGTGCCACGGTGCCGCTGGTGAACAATGCAAGTTGTTTGACACCCAGGTAATCGCACAACGCGTGTTCCAGTTGCTGGTGAAAGGGGCCATTGTTGGTCAGCCACTTGCTGTCCCAGATTTGTTGCAGATAGGGGATAAATTCTTCCAAAGGCGGCAACAAGGGTTGCGTTACATAAATCGGCGGCGCTTTCCTGGGATATGTCATTTGTCTGCCTCTTGCATCGCATTGCGAATGTCATGCAATGACACCTCGAAGGACTGCGCCGGCAGCCCGGCGCACCAGCGCTGCCACATGGTGCGCAAGGCACGTTCCAGGCCGGCAGCAACCACTGCGGGCTGGCCCATCGCCGAGTTCGTAAAGCGTTCCCGCAATCCTGCCCGGATAGCGGCCAGCGCGCCAAGGTTGCCAGCCCAGGACAAGCCCTTCTGCACAAAATCTTCCGCGTCATGGGCAACAAAACCTTCCAGGCCAGCATGGCCGAGAATCGCTGCCCCCGGGCGGGCGGCCGCTGTACCGCCAGCAATGGTCAGTGTCGGCACGCCCATCCATAGCGCGTGGCACGTTGTGGTACCGCCGTTGTAAGGAAAGGTATCCAGACAGATGTCCACCTGGTGATGCAGGCTCAGGTAGGAAGCCATACCGCTGCGTACATGGAAACTCAGGCGGTCCTGCGCGATGCCTTCCTGCGCAAACCAGTCGATCAGCGTGTCGTATTTGCCCTCCTCGGGCATGCCTCCCAGCAACATGCGGGAGTCGGCCCGAGCGCGCAGGAGTTGCGCCCACAGTGCAATCACCGACCGGCTGAGCTTGTCCGTACGGTTAAAGCTGCCAAAAGTCACATGGCCCATGCCCAAGGCTGGCAGGGTGTTTACCGGAGGGGCCTCGTCGGAGGGCATAAACGGCAGGACGACTGGCAGATGCACAATATCTTCTGTGAATTGGCTGGCGAATTGCTCTTGCGGCAGAAAGAACTTATCTGCCAGGTAATAATCCATGGCACGCAGGCCTGTGGTGCCCGGATATCCCATCCAGCTGGCTTGCACCGGCGCTGGTTTGCGGGCGAAGGTCAATAGGCGATTCCTGGCAGTGTGCCCCGACAGATCGACCAGGATGTCGATGCCGTCGGCGCGGATTGTTTGTGCCAGTGCAACGTCCGACAGGCCAACAAGTTGGCGCCAGTGCGGCAGATACGCTCGCAGGCGCTGCGTGACGGCGTCTTCAAGGGCATGATTGGAATAGCCGTGCAGCGACAAGTGCGCATAGCTCGACAAATGGGCCAGCACCGGCTCGATAAAGTGTGCCACGGCATGGTCGCGGAAATCACCCGAGACAAAGCCAACATGCAAAGGGCGATCCGGATCGCGTGAATTGGCATGCTGTGGCCAATTGGCTCGCAGTGGCTCCTCGAACTGTTCGCCGAAGCGGCAGTGCTCGGAAAACAAGCTTGCCGCATCCACCGTTGCGTTGTGACTGAGACAAAATAACAGGTTGCTATGTACGCTCACAATATCGGGTTTGATCTCCAGCGCGCGGCGATAGCTTGTCAATGCTTCATCGAGTCGCCCGAGGTTTTGCAGAACAACGCCCAGGTTGTTGTGCGCGTCAGCGTAATCGGGTTTGATCTCCAGCGCCCTACGGTAGCTTGCTGTCCCTTCATCGAGTTGCCCAAGGTTTTCCAGGGCAACGCCCATGTTGTTGTGCACCTCGGCGGAGTCGGGCTTGATCTCCAACGCCCTGCGATAGCTTGCCACCGCACCGTCGAGTTGCCCGAGGTCTTTCAGGGCAGTGCCCATGTTGCTGTACGCCTCGGCCAAATCGGATTTGATCTCCAGCGCTCGGCGATAGCTCGCCACGGCATCATCGAGTTGCCCGAGGGCTTGCAGGGCATTGCCCAGGTTGTAGTGTGCCTCGGCGTAATCGGGTTTGATCTCCAGCGCCCGACGATAGCTTGCGAATGCGCCGTCGAGTTGCCCAAGGTCTTGCAAGGCATTGCCCAGGTTGTTATGCGCCTCGGCGTAATCGGGTTTGATCTCCAGCGCCCGGCGGTAGCTCGCCACCGCTTTATCGAGTTGGCCGACATCTCGCAGGGCAGCACCCAGGTTGCTGTGCGCCTCGGCGTAATCGGGTTTGATCTTCAGCGCCCGACGATAGCTTGCCGCCGCTTTGTCGGGCTGCCCGAAATATCTCAGTGCATTGCCGAGGCTGTTGTGTATTTCGGCATCGTCGGGCAAGAGTTCCGTTGCCGTCTGCAACGCTGGCACGGCGTCTTTGGCTTGTGCCTGGAGGAAAAGCCCCAGCGCCTTCCAGGCAAGTCCGGAATCCGGATACCGGTAAACCAGCAGGCGCGCCCGACTTTCCGTTTCCGCATGGTGCCCGGCATTGAACAGGGCGACAAGATGGTTGATCTCGGTTTGCAACAACGACAGTGATAAAGCGGTCGATCTTGAGGGGAGGCTCTTGGTCTTTTTCGGCGTGCGTTTCTTGGTGGCGGCCTTTCCTGCTTTCGGCGACTCGATCAGCGAGAATTCGCTCCGCGTGGCAGTTTCGGCCTTTGCCCGCAAGGCGCGGGCGGCGGCAGTATCGAGACCGCGCTTCATGGCGGCCTCCATGACGCTCAGTGCCTCTATGGCTTGGCCGGTCGCCAGGAGTGCTTCGGCATACGACAGCGAGTACTGCCCTTGGGCCGAATTAATCGTCAAGGCTGTTTTCAGATAAGGCAGCGCGGCCGCGTATTGCCCCAGCTGCGCCGCCAGCACCCCTAGATTGTGGTTCGCATCAGGATGGTTCGGCTCGGCTTGCAGGATGGCGCGATAGATCCGCTCGGCATCTTGCAACTGGCCGGCCTTGTGATGAGCGATGGCCTGTTGGAGTGTTTGGTCGATCGTCACTGCGGCAGATTGCAGGAGTTGGGCATTGGTAGTCACTTGGGTTGATTTTACGCTTAGCCGTTCTTGCCGCGCCATAGCAGATGATGCTGCACTTCGGGCTGGCGGTGCGCCGACGTGGGTTTGCCGATACTGGCCGGTTTGCCCGGCGCAGAAGGCGCTGTTCGCCGTGTCGCCAGCGCCGACTTTTCGGAGTCCATTATTTGGGCGAGTTGCGGATGGATTCCCGTATTCCGGCTTTATCCCTTGAGCGCGGCGATCATCGGCTGGATATGGGCTTTGTATTTCCGCCATGCCTCAGAGCTGCCGCGGTACATTTCTTCCCGTACCTGAGTTGAACTTGCTGTCTTGACGGCCCTCTTGGTCTTGTGGAACTCCAGGCACCGGTCTTCCCATGTCAGGTCGCAGTGCTTGAGCAGGGCTTGGGTTTCCCTCTCCTGATTTTCCGTCAAGGTTTCATAGTTCAGATCGTAAATCTGGCCGGGGAATCTTTGCCGCCAGAACGCCATGAGATCGACGTACAGCTTGTAGAACTCCGCCAAGTCTGCGAGATCGTAAGCGTAGCCGTTTCCTTTTTGCGAGAAGTAGTGCTTAAAGATCGACCAGCAAGTCGCGATGGGATCTCGTTGAACGTGAACGACCCTGGCTTCAGGGATCGCGGTCAGGATGAAGCCGGTCCATCTGAAGTTCAGCGGCATCTTGTCGGTCACGCAAGGTGCTCGGGTGTCAAGGGTATCGAGCCCGGCCAGGTAATCGGCTCTGACCGATCCGAGCGTAGCCACAGTTAACTGACCTGAATGATTTTGCTTTATGTCGCGGAGGGCGCAGTCGGCGATTCTTGCCAGAACGTCAAGTTCGCCTGCGCCGTAGACCTGTGAATGGCTGGCCAGTATTTGCTCGACAAGCGTTGTTCCCGAACGGGGCATACCGACAATGAAGACAGGCCGCTGTGTAAGTTGGGCTGGCGATTGCGCGTGTTCAAGAACTGGCAGGCAGGCGACAGCGAAGGTCGACTTGATGAAGGCAAATAGCCGCTTGTCCGCGTCTATGTCGTAGCCCAGCTGTTTCTTCCTCAGCCGGTTTCCTTCCTGGAGATAGCGGAACGAGGTGTCCGCATCCCCGATGTCCTCGTATGCTTTTCCAAGAGCAAAGCCAATCTGTATTTTGTCCTGGTCGCTCAACGTTGGACTGGCTATCAGCGCCAGCATCTGCGCAAATTGCGGATCGTCAGGCTTGTATCTCTTCATGACACTGAGGTTCCTATGCGCGTCGGCGTAATCGGGTTTGATCTTCAGCGCGCGGCGGTAGCTTGTCGATGCTTCATCGAGTTGCCCGAGGCTTTTCAGGGCATTGCCCAAGTTGTTGTGCGCCTCTGCGTAATTGGGAGTGATCGCCAGCGCCTGGCGGTAGCTATCGATCGCGTCATCGAACTGCCCGAGGTCTTGTAGGGTATTACCCAGGTTGTTGTGAGCCTCGGCGCAATCGGGAATGATCTCCAACGCCCGGCGACAGCTTGCCACGGCTTCATTGAGTTGCCCGAGATCTCTCAGCGCATTGCCCATGTTGTTGTGTGCCTCGGCGTAGTCGGATCTGATCTCCAGTGCCCGGCGATAACTTGCCGCGGCTCCATCGAACTGCCCAAGGTCTTTCAGGGCATTGCCCAGGTTGTAGTGCGCTTCGGCGTAATCGGGTTCGATCTCCAGTGCTCGGCGAAAGCTTGCGATTGCATTGTCGAGTTGCCCGAGGTATTGCATGGCATTGCCAAGATTGTTGTGCGCCTCGGCATCATCGGGCAATAATTTTGATGCCTGTCGCAACGCCGGTAGCGCATCCTTGCCCTGCATCCCGAGGGAAACCCCCAAGACCTTCCAGACAAACCCGGAGTTCGGATACCGCTCAAGCAGCAAGCGCGTCCGGTTTTCCAGTTCCGCATGGCGTCCGGCCTTGAACAGGGCGACAAGCTGGTTGACCTCGGTTTGCGACAACGATAGAGCTGAAGCGGCCCCTTTTGAGGTGGGCCTTACGTCCTTCTTCGACGTGCGTTTCTTGATGGCGGCCTTCCCTGCTTTCGGCGACTTGGTCAGGAAGAATTCACTCCGCGTAGCAGTCTCGGCCTTTGCCCGCAAGGCGTGGGCAGCGGCGGTATCGAGACCGCGCTGCATGGCGGCCTCCATGACGCTCAGTGCCTCTATGGCCTGGCCGGTCGCGAGGAGTGCTTCGGCATACGACAGCGAGTACTGCCCTTGGGCTGGATTGATCGCCAGCGCGGATTTCAGATAGGGAATCCCGGCGATATGTTGCCCGACTTGCGCCGCCAGCACGCCGAGATTGTGGTTGGCATCGGGATGATTCGGCTGCACTTGCAGGATGGCGCGGTAGAGACGCTCGGCGTCCGGCAGTTGGCCGGCCTTGTGATGAGCGATGGCCTGTTGAAGTGTTTGGTCGAGAGTCGGCGGCACAGCTTGCGGGGAACGGGTTTTGGAGGTCATTTGCATCAGCCGCCCTTGCGCCGGGATAGCGGATGGCGTGGCACGTCCGGATGACGGCGGGATGGTGCGATTTTAGCCGGTTTGGTGGAAGCGGCGGACGTTGTTCGCCGTGTCGCCGGCGCCGTGCCGGCCGGCTGCCAGGCCGGGATCAGGTGGCGCTTGCCCGGCCCGATCAGATCGGCGCGGCCCATGGCTCGCAGCGCCTCGCGCAGCAGGGGCCAGTTCTCGGGATCGTGATAACGCAGGAAGGCCTTGTGCAGTTTGCGCTGGCGCCCGCCGCGCACTACGGCAACGCCTTCGGAGTCAGCCGTGACTTTGCGCAGCGGATTCTTTTCCGTGTGCCACATCGCGGTGGCGATGGCCAGCGGCGTCGGCAGGAAGGTCTGCACCTGATCGAGGCGGAAGCCGCTTTTCTTCAGCCACAGCGCGAGTTCCAGCATGTCTTCATCGGTGGTGCCGGGATGCGCCGCGATGAAGTAGGGAATCAGGTACTGCTCCTTGCCGGCTTCTTTCGAGAACTTGTCGAACATCTGCTTGAAGCGTTCGTAGCTGGCCATGCCCGGCTTCATCATTTTCGATAGCGGGCCTTCCTGGCTGTGCTCTGGCGCGATTTTCAGGTAGCCGCCGACGTGGTGGGTCACCAGTTCCTTGACGTACTCGGGCGAGCGCACGGCGAGGTCGTAGCGCAGGCCGGAGCTGATCAGGATTTTCTTGATGCCGGGCAGGGCGCGCGCCTTTTGGTAGACCGAAATCAGCGGTGCGTGGTCGGTATTCAGGTTCTCGCAGATGCCCGGATAGACGCAGGACAGCCGGCGGCAGGAGGACTCGATATTTGGATCTTTGCAGGCCATGCGGTACATGTTGGCGGTCGGCCCGCCGAGGTCGGAGATGACGCCGGTGAAGCCGGGCGTCTTGTCGCGGATGTCCACGATCTCCTGCAGGATCGAGGCTTCCGAGCGGCTCTGGATGATGCGTCCTTCATGCTCGGTGATCGAGCAAAAGGTGCAGCCGCCGAAGCAGCCGCGCATGATGTTGATCGAGAAGCGGATCATCTCCCACGCCGGAATCCTGGCGTCGCCATAGCTCGGATGCGGCGCGCGGGCATAGGGCAGGCCGAAGACGTGGTCCATCTCGTCGGTGGTCAGCGGGATCGGCGGCGGGTTGAGCCACAGATCGCGCCGGCTGGTGCCCTCGCCGTGGGCCTGGACCAGCGCCCGCGCATTGCCGGGATTGGATTCGAGATGGAAGGTGCGCGAGGCGTGGGCGTAGAGCACCGGGTCGTCGCGGACCTGCTCGTAGGACGGCAGGCGGATGGCGGTGTGAGCACGCGCCTGCTTCGTTGCCGCCAGCCGTTCGGCGCGGCTGATGACGCGCACGATTGCCGTATCGCCAGCGCAGACTTTCGAGGTCTGCTTTTCCGCTTCCATGGCGTAGGGATCGGGATGGGCATGCACCGCGCCCGGCGTATCCACCGTGGTCGAGTCGGCCTCCGTCCAGTCCGCGCCCGGCAGCCAGCCGTGGGGCGCCATGAAGGCGGTGCCGCGCAGGTCGCGGATGGTGTCGATCTTCTCGCCTTTCGCCAGGCGGTGGGCCAGTTCCACCAGCGCCCGCTCGGCATTGCCGAACAGCAGCAGGTCGGCTTTGGCGTGCGGCAGGATAGAGCGCCGCACCTTGTCCGACCAGTAGTCGTAATGCGCGATGCGGCGCAAGCTTGCCTCGATGCCGCCGATCACCAGCGGCACGTCGGCGAAGGCTTCGCGGGCACGCTGCGAATAGACGATTACGGCGCGGTCGGGACGGCGATCCGGCGCGGCGTTGGGCGTGTAGGCGTCGTCCGAGCGGATCTTGCGGTCGGAGGTGTAGCGGTTGACCATCGAATCCATGTTGCCGGCGGTGATGCCAAAGAACAGCTTCGGCTTGCCCAGGCGCTTGAAATCATCAGCCGAGTGCCAGTCCGGCTGGCTGATGAGGCCGACGCGAAAGCCCTGCGCTTCGAGCAGCCTGCCGACCAGCGCCATGCCGAAACTGGGGTGGTCGATATAGGCGTCGCCGGTGACGAGGATGATGTCGCATTCATCCCAGCCCAGCGCGTCCATTTCGGCGCGCGACATCGGCAGGAAGGGTGCCGTGCCGTAGCGCTGCGCCCAGTACTTGCGATAGGAGGTCAGCGGCCTGGCCGCCACGGCGGCGATTGTCATTGCGGGAGAATCAGGCCGCGCGTACGCGGCTTTGCGATGGAACGTGGCGGGCGAGAAAATCCATCTGGTCGGCGAGAATGTTGCGGTTGCAGAGGATCAGGTATTCCGCCTTGTTGGGGATATAGGGCGCATAGACCAGTTCCATCGACGCCTGCTCCGGAGTGCGTCCGCTCTTGGTCTGGTTGCAGTGGCGGCAGGCGGTGACGACGTTCATCCAGGTGTCGCGGCCGCCTTGCGAGACTGGCAGGATATGGTCGCGGGTCAGCCGCTGCGAGGAAAACTCGCGGGCGCAATAGGCGCAGACGTGGCGGTCGCGATGGAACAGTTCGCGGTTGCACAGCGGCGGGGTCGGGTGCAGGGACTTGCCCGAGAGCGCCTTGCCGCGAATGGCGATGATGCTGCTGGTGGCCAGTTCGGAGCGCTCGCCGGTGACGCGATTGGTGCCGCCATGGAAAATGAAATGCGTATCGCCGGCGTCCCAGGCGACCAGGTCGCGCGCGACGTAGATGCAGGCATGCTGCCAGCTCACCCAGCGGTGCGGAACACCGTGCTGGTCGAGGGTTAGGATCAGCGGATGGCTCTTCATCTCTATGGCTATAGAATCCTGTATCGGTACGAATTTAGCAGAGAGCAATGACTTTTCAAAGCCTTGATATGAGGGGATTAGTGACGCGACGGCTGAGCTATGCCATCGCTGCCTCGCTTGTGGTTCACCTGCTGATATTCTGGCCCGCCAGCTTGCGCGTACTGACGAAGGATACGCCTTCGTTGCTGCAAGCGACTTTGCGCGCACCGCCGCAACCGCCGCCGGAGCATTTGCCGCCGAAGCCGGCGCCGCGCGCCGTGCCACCAGCGCCGACTATTGTCGCTGCGCCGGTGGCCACGACGGTGCCCGCGCCTAGCGAGGAAATAGGGGACAGACCCCAATTTCATGAATCTCGAAATCGGGGTCTGTCCCCTATTTCCGTTCCTATTTCCGTTCCCGCTGCTGCCCTTGTTGCGGCAACTCCTGCACCGGGTTCGCCAGGCGGCTCCGTGATCACTGAATCCAGCGCGTCGGGCGAGACCGTGGATGGCTTGCGCGGCTATCGTCTGGCGATAGCGACCCAGGCGCGGCGCTTCAAGCGTTATCCGGCGCAGGCGATGGCGTCCGGCTGGGCGGGCAGCGCCGAGATTCGCATCGAAGTCGATAGTGAGGGCCGGCCGCGCGCGACCACGGTCGTCCGTTCCAGCGGCCATGAATCCCTTGATCGCGCCGCGCTGACGATGATCGAAGCCGGCGCGCTGCGTGCACGATTGCCGGAAAGTCTGCGCGGCAAGGCCTTCGCCGTGGTGCTGCCGGTGGTATTCAACCTGGACGATGAATGATCAGCGCGGCGGCGGTGTCGTCAGGTCTTCGGTATGAAAAGTGAATTGTCCGGCGCGGCGATCGGCAAAGAAGTGTTTCAGGCTGATGGCAATGGTGCGAAAGGCGATTTCGTCCCAGGGAATTTCATCTTCGCGAAACAATCGCAGTTCAAGGGTTTCGGCGCCGGGGGCGAAGTCGAGATCCAGCAGTCGAGCCCGGTAGATGACATGCACCTGATGAATGTGCGGCACGCTGATGACGGTGTACATGTCGCCCAGCTTGATGCGGGCGCAGGCTTCTTCCAGCGTTTCACGCAGGGCGGCGGCGGCGACGGTTTCGCCGTTTTCCATGAAGCCGGCCGGCAGCGTCCACTTGCCGTGGCGCGGCTCGATGGCGCGCCGGCAGAGGAGGATGCGGTCTTCCCATTCGGGCAGGGCGCCGACCACCAGCCGCGGATTGCGGTAATGAATCGCGCCGCAGGCGTCGCAGACATGGCGCGGCAATGAATCGCCCGCCGGGATCTTCAACACCAAGGGTGCGCCGCAGGCGCTGCAAAAATTCATCGCCGGATCCATGTCATTATTCTAGCGGCCAAAAGACGAATCCAGCATTGCCCATGGTTGCAAATTGATGATATAAGCCACTCGATGATCAGCGAAAAATCCGACCCGGTGTTCGACTCTGCCGTCCTCAATCGTCTTGAAGAAATAAAGGCGATGGAGGACTTCCCCCTGCCCAAGGGGGCGGCCATGGCGCTGATCCGCCTGACGCAGCGGGAATCTACTTCGCTGGCCGTGCTGGCGCATGCGCTGAAGGCGGACCCGATTTTCTCGGTGCGGCTGATCAAGGTTGCCAATGGCGCCAGCGGCAACGAGCATCGCCCGGTGGTGTCGTTGCGCGACGCGGTCAGCGTGCTTGGCGTGCCCGCAGTCAGGGCGCTGGCGATGGGTTTCTCGCTGCTGTCAACTCATCGCAGCGGCAAGTGCGGCAACTTTGATTACCCGCGCTTCTGGTCGCATTCGCTGGTTCGCGCCGTCGCACTGCAACTGTTGACCGGGGCGACCCGGAGCATCGAGGCGGAGGAAGCGTTCAGTGTCGGGCTGTTGGCGCGGGTCGGCGAACTGGTGCTGGCGGAGTTGTTTCCCGGGCAGTACGAGGAGCTTCTCGATCGCCGCCGCCAGGAACCGTCGCGCCGTCTGATCGCGCTCGAGCAGGAGACGTTCGGCATCAGCCACAACGTGCTGACGGCGTCGATGATGTTCGACTGCCGCCTGCCCGAGGAGTATGTCGAGGCGGCTCAATTGTTCGAGGACAGCGAGGGGCAAAATCCGGAGGACGGCTCGACGCAGTTGGTGACGCGGCGTTTGCTCGAGCTGGCCGATCATGTCGCCGACATCTGCGTGGCGCCACGGGCCGGGTGGCGCAAGTTGATGCCGCGTTTGTTTCAACTCGGCACCCGCCTCGGCTTCGACGCCACTGCCCTGATCGCGATTTGCGACCGGGCGGCCCACGAATGGCGCGAATGGGGTCCGGCGCTGGAAGTCGATACCGGCCCCACGCCGCGATTCGAGGATGTTTCCGCCGAACCGGAGGCGCCACAGGCAATGGCGAATGAACCGGCTGCCGCGGCAAGCCCCGGCGGCGGTCAGGGCATCAGCATCCTGGTGGTGGGGGATCAGGAACGGGTACGCACGCAACTCTGCGACGCGCTGACTGCGTCCGGGCATTCGGTATTCGAGGCGGCGACTGGCCGCCAGGGTCTGGCCATGGCCATCGAGTTGCGGCCGCAGATCTTGCTCGTCGATTTGCAGGCGGACGAAATGGACGGGATCGAACTGACCCATCGCCTGCGTCAGTTTGCGGTCGGGCGCTGCATCTACATCTTGCTGCTGACGGGGACCCATCTGCTGACCGGGATGGACGATGACGAGAAACTGGTCCAGGCCTTCGAGGCCGGCGTGGACGATTTCCTGACTCTGCCGATCAAGCCGCGGGTGCTGGCCGCCCGCTTGCGCGCCGGGCAGCGCGTGGTCAGGCTGCAGGAGGAACTTGCCCGTGACCAGGATGAGATTCGACGTATTTCGGCAGAGTTGTCGGCGACCAACCAGCAGTTGCAGGAAGCGGGTATGACCGACATGCTGACCGGCTGCCCGAATCACCGCTATGCCATGGATCGCATACAGCAGGAATGGGCGATGGCCATCCGCAGCCAGAGGCCATTGGCATGCATGAGCATAAACATCGACAACTTCAAGCAGGTCAATGACCGCCACGGCCATGACGCCGGCGACACCGTGCTGAAACTGGTTGCCGGTGCGCTCAAGGACGAGATGCGCGCGCAGGATGTGCTGGCCCGTACCGGCGGCGACGAGTTCCTGGTGATCTGTCCGGATACCACGCTCGAAGCCGCAATGGCTTGCGCCGAGCGCATCCGTGCGGTGGTCGAGACCCTGCCGATTGTTTCCGACGCGCACAATGCCTGCGGCAGCGTCAGCGTAGGCGTTGCCGTACGCGATGCCTCGACAGCCGATCCGAATGCCCTGATCCGATTGGCTGACCACAGCGTCTATCTGGCGAAGCGGCGGCGCAATGCCGTGGCGACGGTGCAGTCGATCCAGCCGCTGTCAGCTCTGTCCGTTTAGCCAGACGAGCGTCCGGGTTGCCGCCTGGCGCCCGCTGTCGCTCCGGAAAGGCCTTTGGTACTTGTCTCCAGGTCTTACATAATAAAAACAGCTAGTTATGATAACTTTGTAATGTTTTCTCTTACAAAGCTGTTCTATCTAATTCTTACAACAGAATGGTTTTTCCATTGATTTCTTTCTTGTCATTGCCTGTGTGATCATGTATCTGCCGCGATTCGGGCTCCAATTCGGGTCTGACCGGCGCTCACCAGGAGTGCATGATGAAATCGACCGACACCTACAACGACATAAAGGAAGTCAATCTCTCCTACCTGATGCTGGCGCAGAACATGGTTCGTTCGGATCGCGAAGGAGCCATTTTTCGTCTGGGCATCAGTGAAGAGATTGCCGATGTGCTTGGGCGCCTGACTCCGGGCCAGGTCCTGAAAATGGCCAGTTCCGACATGCTGCTGTGCAACTTCCGCTTTGACGACACCCTCTTGCTCGACCTTCTCGCCAATCACGAACGCGATCGCGGCGTGGGCCATCTGCATGCGGCGATTCTGGCCGCCGGCAGGCCCGTCGCAACCATATCCTGATCAGGCGTCATTCACCGTCAAACGTGCGGCGTCAAGCTGCGGAGGTTCCATATGCGTAACAAGTCGGTCATCATCGAAGCGAAAGATATTGGTCTGGCGATCCAGTTGATAGAACTGGGCGCGCGTCTGCAACTGCTGGAGGCGGAAACCAACCTGTCCCGCGAACGCTTGCTCAAGTTGTACAAGGAAGTCCGCCACGAGTCGCCGCCGAAGGGCATGCTGCCGTTTTCGACCGACTGGTTCATGACCTGGCAGCCGAACATTCACGCCTCGCTGTTCATGGCCTATTTCCGCTTCCTCAAGTCGCATACGCAGTTGCGCGGGCTGGAACTGATCATCAAGTCGTACCGGATGTATCTCGACCAGATCAAGCGCGGCGACATGGAGACCGTGCTGTCGCTGACGCGGGCGTGGACCATGGTGCGTTTTTTCGATGCCAACATGCTGCAAATGGCCACCTGCCGCGAGTGCGGCGGCGAGTTTGTTACCCACGCCTACGATCCGACCCGCGGCTACGTTTGCGGCCTGTGCCACATGCCCGCGCGCGCCGGCAAGACGCGGCGCGCGGCCGAAGCGGCAGCAGCCAGCGCGGCAATAGCCGCCGCCTGACGCCGGCGGCCAGGCCGGCCGCCGGGCAGCTTTTTCCGGCCTTCACCTGACGCGCTCCTCCGGCAACGTCGGCAGGGGCGCGTCTTGCTTGCGCTCGCGAACCGGCCAATGTGATTACAATTCAGGCCCGTTCGCCTCGACGCGAACCTGCATTTCTGTTCCGTGAAAGGCTGAGCGTTCTTCTTATGTGGTTCCGCAATCTCCAGATTTTCCGGCTCACTGCCGAGTGGGCCTATGGCACCGAGTCCCTGTCGGCGGCCTTGCAGAAGGGTCTTTTCCATGGCTGCGGCGCGACCGATCGCGTCGCGCGCGGCTGGGTGCCGCCGCGAGATGACGGCGAACTGGTTTTCAGCATCGAGCGCCAGCAACTGATCGCGCTGGGCGTCGAGCAGAAACTGCTGCCGATGTCCGTGGTGCGCCAGTATGCGCAGGCCAGGCTGGTGGAAATCGAGGCGGCGCAGGGCTACAAGCCGGGGCGCAAGCAGTCGCGCGAAGTGGTCGAGCAGCTTGAGGTCGAGTTGCTGCCGCGCGCCTTCGTCAAGCGTGGCCTGACTTACGTCTGGATCGATCCGGTCAATCGCTGGTTGCTGGTGGATGCGTCATCGAGCACCCGCGCCGACGAAGTGATGGAGCAGCTCAAGCTTTCCCTCGGCGAACTGCCGGTGACCCTGGTCAAGACGCAACTGGCGCCGGCCACCGCGATGACGCAGTGGCTGGCGGCGGGTGAAGCTCCCGGCAATTTCACCATCGACCGCGATTGCGAGCTGCAAGCGGCGGTCGAGGAGCGCGCGGCGGTGCGTTACGTGCGCCACAACCTCGACAGCGACGAAGTGCGCGCCCACATTGCGGGCGGCAAGACGGCCACCCGCCTGGCGCTGACCTGGAACGAGCGCATTTCCTTCGTGCTGACCGAGCAGTTGCAGATCAAGCGGCTGGCATTTCTCGATCTGATCAAGGAAGACGCCGAACGTCAGGCGGAGAACGCCGATGATCTGTTTGCCGCCGACTTCACCCTGATGTCAGGCGAACTGGCGCAATTGCTGGGACACCTGCTTGAGGTATTGGGTGGGGAGGGCGAATAACATGCCGCGGCGTGCGCTGATCATTTTGGCGGCGCTGATCGTTGCCCTGCCGGCATGGGGCGAAGGCGTCGATGTCGGCAAGCCGTCCAGCGTGCGCAATCTGGTGCCGGCCGGCGCCCTCGAAAACCAGGCGGTGCAGCAATACGATCAACTCAAGCGCCAGGCCGCCGCCAAGGGCGCATTGGGACCGGACGACCATCCGCAGGTGAGGCGCCTGCGTGCGATCGCGGCGCGCATGATTCCCTTTGTCGATCGCTTCAATCCCCGTGCCCGCCAATGGCAATGGGAGGTGAACCTGATCGGCTCGAAACAGATCAATGCCTTCTGCATGCCGGGAGGAAAGATCGCCTTCTTCAGCGGGATACTCGACACGCTCAAGCTGACCGACGACGAGGTGGCGATGGTGATGGGCCACGAGATCGCGCATGCCTTGCGCGAGCACGCCCGTGCGCGCATGGCGAAGAACCAGATGACCCAGCTCGGCGCCACTTTGCTGGGCGAACTGGTCGGTGGCGGACGTTATACCGGCGCCTTCCAGATGGGCGGCAATCTGCTGACGCTCAAGTTTTCGCGCAACGATGAATCGGAAGCCGACGTGGTCGGACTCGACCTCGCCGCCCGGGCCGGTTTCGATCCGCGCGCGGGGATCAGCCTGTGGCAGAAGATGGCCGCTGCCAACAGCCGGGCGCCGCTGGAATTTCTGTCAACCCATCCGGCGGGCGATCATCGCATCAAGGAAATCGAGAAGCACCTGCCGGAAGTGATGCCGCTCTACGCCAGGGCGCACCGGGCAAACTGACAATAGTCGGCGTTGGGCGTAGCGGGGGTTTCGCAGAGCACTGCTCTGCGCCCGCGAAGCCGGTCGGCTATGCAGAGCCGACCGTGGGGATACGGCGCCGCCGTTTCAGGTGCCGAAGCCGGCGGCAGAGGCGTCGTCGGCAACGCTTGCACGGCCTTTTTGAGTGTCGCGATAGCGCGTGCCATCGCCCAGAAACTGGCGCAATCGTTCCATCCAGGGTTCGGTGTGGCGACGCACTTCGGCATCGTCTTCCAGGATTCGCTGGATCAGGGCGCGCTTGTGGGCGGAGTCGGTGGCCGGCGCGTTGCTGTCTTCCGGAACCGCCATCAGGGTGTTGCGCAAGCCGGCAATACGGCGCTCGAGTTCGATCAGGCTATCCCAGTCGCTGCCTCGCGCCGCCGCGACCATGCGCGACGACAGAAGGCTCATTGCTTCGTAGAGTTCGATTTGGGAGGGCATGCAGCGCATCGTAGCGACCCTGCGGCAAGCTTGTTGCGGGAAGCTGCGGCGGGATAATTGGCCTATTCTTCACCGCCGTCCGGGAAGCTGCCGTGGCGGTCGGATACGACCCGAATTGAGGCCGAATCACGGTCCAAATCGGGTCAGGCCAGGCAAAAGCTAGCCAGCCGTGACCAGGCGCCGGGTTTCGAGGCTGCGTTCGTCGATCGGCAGGTGGATCAGCGCCGACAGCACGCCGAGCAGGATGCAGATGCCCCATACCGTGTCGTAGGCGCCGGTGGCGTCGAACAGTTTGCCACCGAGCCAGACGCCGAGGAAACTGCCGACCTGATGGCTGAAGAACACCAGCCCCGATAGCATGCCGAGGAAGCGCACGCCGAACACCTGGGCGACGATGGCGTTGGTCAGCGGCACGGTGGACAGCCACAGCAGGCCCATGGCCGCCGAGAACAGGTAGACGCTGATGGCGGTCAGCGGCGCCCAGAGGAAGAGGGCAATGACAATGCTTCGCGTGGCGTAGATGCCGGCCAGCACATGGCGCTTGGGCAGGCGGTTGCCGAGGTGCCCGGCGCTGTAGCTGCCGAAGACGTTGAAGAGGCCGATCAGGGCCAATGCCGTCATGCCGACCTCGGCGCCCATGCCCTTGTCGATCAGGTAGGTCGGGAAATGCACGCCGATGAATACCACCTGGAAGCCGCAGACGAAATAGCCGGCAATCAGCAGCACGAAGCTTTTCTCGCGCATGGCCTCGCCCAGCGCTTCGCGCGCCGTCTGGCCGTGGCCGGCGGCGCCGGCAACCAGGCCTTTGGTCAGGGCCGCGCCCAGCGGAATGATCAGCAAGGCGCTGGCGGCGAACACCAGCAGCGTGCCGAACCAGCCCAGCCCGCCGATAAGCCCGGAGGCGACCGGAATCATCAGGAACTGGCCGAAGGAGCCGGCCGCGGCGACCACGCCCATCGCCCAGCCGCGTTTGGCATCGGGCACCAGGCGGCCCATGGCGGCGAATACCACGCTGTAGGTGCAGCCGCTTTGCGCCGCGCCGATCAACAGGCCGGCACTGGCGGCGAGACCCGTGCCGGTGGTCGACCAGGCCATGCCGATCAGGCCGAGCGCATAGAGGATGCTGGCGCCCCACAGCACGCGGCGTGCGCCAAAGCGGTCGGCCAGCCAGCCGGCGAAAGGCTGGGTCGCGCCCCAGACCAGGTTCTGCAGCGCCAGGGCGAAGGAGAACACTTCGCGACTCCACTGGTGCTCCATGCTCATCGGCGTCAGGAACAGGCCGAAGGTATGGCGGATGCCCATCGCCACGCAAACGATCAGCGCGGCGAAGACTAGCACGGTGGAAAGCGGGCGTTGTGGCAGCGGGGCAGGTGCATTCATCATGGGTTGAATGCTAGCATCTTCTTTTGCCTGTATTTTCCACGAAATGAACAAGGCTTTTGTCAAGGAATCAGACGACGACGAGGAAGACGAGGTGCCCGAGTCTGCCCTCCCGACCGGCACCAAGAACTACATGACGGTGCGCGGTCACGCACAGATTCGCGCCGAATTCGAACACCTGGTGAAGGTCGAGCGTCCGGCCATGGTGCAGGTGGTGTCATGGGCAGCGGGCAACGGCGACCGTTCGGAAAACGGCGACTACATCTACGGCAAGAAGCGGCTGCGCGAAATCGACCGGCGCATCCGCTTCCTGGGCAAGCGCCTGGAATCCGCTGTGATTGTCGATCCGGCCGATCAGCGCAACTGCGACCAGGTGTTTTTTTCCGCTACCGTCACCGTCTGCGATGCCGAGGGCACGGAAGAGACCTACCAGATCGTCGGCATCGACGAAGCCAACGCGCAGGAAGGTCGCATCAGCTGGATTTCGCCGCTGGCGCGCGCGCTGATGAAGGCGCGTGAAGGCGACACGGTGCGTTTCGACAGCCCCGGGGGCTTGCGCGAGTTGGACATCATCCAGATTCGCTACTCGGAAGATTGAATACAGCGATTCCGGATCTACTTGTGTATGGTGACAAAATGACGCCACTCGTCCATAATAGGCGAATTAAGGGATTGCCTCGTAAGGAGATCGCCATGCTTGCGCAGACCGGAAAACGGCTCACCACACGAATCACCGACCATGTACTGGACAAACTCCAGCATGCGGCCGATCTGGTGGGTGCCACGCTGAATCAGTTTGTTGTGCAGGCGGCCCTGGACAGGGCCGAGCGCATCATCGAAAGCGAATCGACAATCGTCCTAACGCGCCGGGAATCACTCCGACTGCTAGAAATGATTGAAAATCCACCGCCACGTAAAGAGCGATTCAAGAAACTCATGGCTGACTACCAAAAGGGGAATGTAAATGGTTCAGATTCTTCTGTTGAGTGGTCACCACGATAGGAGCGCATTCGACTGCGGTAATTCCGTTCTGAACGGCTGGCTAGCTACAACAGCCAAACAGCATAGGCAAAAGGGGATTTCCACGACGTATGTTGCCGTAGCGACAGCCAGGTCTTCCGCCCTATTCGGGTTCTATTCGGTCAGCGTTGCTGAATTACGCAGCGACGAAGTACCAGATGCCTGGAAGGACAAACTTCCACAAAAGGTTCCAGTGTTCAGGATCGGCCGCCTGGCAGTAAGCTTGGCGCACCAACGCACAGGACTTGGAAGGTTGCTATTGGCTAACGCGGTTTCGCGGTTGACGCGACTTGCTTCTGAAGTCGGTGGAGTTGGCATAGTCGTCGATGCCAAACCTGATGCAGTCGAATTCTATCGACGCGAAGGCTTCGAGCAGATGGCGGACCACCCGCTCAACCTGTTCTTGCCGCTTTAACTCAACCGCGCAGCACCATGCTGCCGGTGGTTCCCTCCGAGTAGCTAGGATCCTTGCCTTATCCATTTCTTGATGGCCTCGACAGTCTCCTTCTCGATCCCGTTGTAGCCGTGATAGGCAAATGCCTCGCACGGGTCGCCAACAGAGATCCCTCCGTCCATGGCGATGAGATCGGTTCCGTAGCGTTCATGCGAGGCCTCGGCCGCGCCGAAATTCGTCACTCTGCATCCATCACGCCGATGATGTACGACGAGATGCCGGTTCCTGTACTTCTTCGCATCCAGCGAAGATATTCCATTCAGGGATGACGTATGTATTTCGCCGGCGATCTTGTCGGACAGGTATTCCGCCAGTTTGATTGTGTCGAAGGTGCCGTTGCTGGTTCCCACGAGGTAGATTTGCGCCGCCGCGAAGCGGCGTTTCAAATCGTCGATGATTGCCTGGATGCGTTCCTCCAGCTGGGTCGAGTTTGTCGTCACGGTGGCGAACTCGTCATCGACGATGAACTCCCTGGCCCTGAGCAGAAAGTTGCTTTTGGCGCTATAAACCAGTTTCCCGTTCTCCATGCGTGGATTCACGATTCCCATTCCTCCCGGGAAGAGAATGAGCACGTAATGCGGCGACAAATTCTTGTAGTTCAGAATATACGGAACGACATCCCCGTTCTTATCTTGGGCTGTATCGACCAGGTCTTCGCCGGCAACGCAAACTTGCGATGAAAACGCCATCGCAAGAAAACAGATATTCAGGACTCGCAGCAACTTATTGCGCATAGGGATCGCTTACTGACGATTGTCATGTATCGGGCTTGTGCTAGGCAGGCGAGCGATGCCCGCCCAGCAGCGCCGTACGAGTGACCGGGCTTTTCAGTTGCGCCAACCACCATTGCAGCGCCCGGCCCTGGCCGGGCTTGCCACTCTTGCGCCAGGCGTAACTGACCTGGATCTGCCGTTCAGAGCGCTCCACGCGCCGGGCTACCAGCCGGCCTGAGTCAAGGTAGCGTTGGGCCAGACAGTTTGGCAGGAAACCGACGCCCAAGCCCCTGATCTCGGCATCCAGCTTGGCCGGCATGCCCGACACCGTGAACACGTCCTGGCCGGCCAGCAGGCCGATGGTGAGGCCGCTGCCGCGCTGCACGGAATCGGCCACCGCCACGGCGCGGTGCTGGCGAATGATTTCGTCGCTCAACGGCTCGGGCATTTTCGCCAGAGGGTGGTGCGGCGCCATGGCAAAGACAAACTGCACGGCGCCGAGCGATTCATGATGCAGGCCGGCCATGGTGGCCACGTCCATCATCACCCCGAGCGCCAGATCGGCCTGGCCGGACGTCAGCGACGCCAGCGTGCCGGAAAGGGTTTCGTCGCGCAGCTTGAGCCGCGTCGGCGGACTCAGGGAATAGAACGCCGCGCAAAGCTCCATCACCGTAGCCCGGTTGATGAGGCTATCCACCGCGATGGTGAGCTGGGATTCCCAGCCGGTGGCGACGCGCTTGACGCGGTTGGCGACGGCGTCGATGTCCGCCAGCAGGCGCGCGCCCTCACGCAGCAGTTCGGCGCCGGCTTCGGTCAGGCGGGCCTGGCGTGAGCTGCGGTCGAACAGCAGCACGTCCAGCGCGTCTTCCATCTGCCGTACGCGATAGGTGAGGGCGCTGGGCACCATGTTGCTGGCGCGGGCCGCGGCGGCAAAGCTGCCGCTTCGGGCAATGGTTTGCAGCATGGTCAGGGCAGCGGGCGTCAAGATATCGCGCGGCGTGGTCATAAAGCCCCAGTCAATTCAATTTATTTGAATGATGCCATCAAACCTGCTGGCCCTCAAGGCCAGGGAGCTTTCCTACAATTCACCTCATCGTCAGCAACAAGGAGTTCAACCATGCTTACCCTTCGCAAATCGCAAGACCGCGGCTACGCAGACCATGGCTGGCTCAAGAGCTACCACTCGTTCTCATTTGCCGGCTACCACGATCCGGCGCACATGGGCTGGGGCAACCTGCGCGTGATCAACGAAGACCGCATCGCGCCGGGCACCGGGTTCGGCAAGCACAGCCATCGCGACATGGAAATCATCAGCTATGTGTTGGCGGGCGAACTGGCCCATCAGGACAGCATGGGCAACGTCGTGGCCATTCCGCCCGGCGACGTGCAGCGCATGAGCGCCGGCACCGGCGTGACGCACAGCGAGTTCAATCACGCCAAGGGCCAGACCACGCATTTCCTGCAGATATGGATCGAGCCGAAAGTGACCGGCATTGCGCCCGGCTATGAACAGAAGACCGTTCCCGCCGAACAGAAGCGGGGCGCCTTGCGCCTGGTGGCCTCGTCCGACGGCGCGCAGGGTGCGGTCACCATTCATGCCGATGCGGCGCTCTACGCCGGGCTGTTCGATGGAACCGAAAGTGCCGAACTGGCGCTGGACCCGGCACGCAAGGCCTATGTGCATCTGGTGCGCGGCGCCCTGGAGGTCAATGGCCGGCGCATCGACGCCGGCGATGCCGTCCTGCTGGAAAACGAAAACCGGATCGAACTGAGCCACGGCAACGATGCCGAGGTGTTGGTGTTCGATCTGGCCGCCTGAACTTCCTTACTCAAGCGAAGGACAAGGTGTTCGCCGGCTTCACCAACAGTGCCACCATGAACGGCGACAAGCTGTCCACCTTGCACTACCTGTTCACGCTGGCCATGCAGCACAGCGGCATTTGGGACAGCAGCGTCCAGGTTCTGTCCGAACAGGGCGGGAGTTCCAGTCAGCCTCCTATCGGCGAATCGCGTGGCTGGCCCAGATCAGCAGCCCGAACAGGACCATCGCTCCGGCCTGATGCGCGGCGGCAAGGGCTACCGGGACCTGCAGCAGCAGTGTGGCGATACCCAGGCCGACCTGCACCGCCAGCCACAGCGTCAGCGCCATGGCGGCGGGTCGCGCCTCCGGCGTTTCGTTCCAGATTCGCCATGAGAACCACGGAATCAGCCCCATCAGCGCCCAGGCGATCATGCGATGGTCGAATTGCACCGTCGCCATGTTGGTGAAGAAGTTGAGCCACAGCGGCTCGATCATGAAGATTTCGGGCGGCACGAAGTCTCCGTTCATCAGCGGGAAGGTGTTGTAGGCCAGTCCGGCGTGGATGCCGGCCACCAGCGCGCCCGACAGCACCATGATGAACACCAGTGCCACCAGCCAGTTGCCGAGGCGTTGCGTAAGAGTCGGCGCCGGGAAAACCGGGGACAGACCACGGTTTTCTCCGAAAGTCGGCGCTGGCGACACGGCGTTTGACGCAGAAAACCGTGGTCTGTCCCCGGTTTTCTCGGTTTTCTGTCGCGGCTGCAACATGCCCAGCCCGGTCCAGCCCATCAGGCCGAACAGCAGGAAGGCCAGCCCGAGGTGCGCCGCCAACCGGTATTGCGAGACGCGCGGATCATCCACCAGCCCGCTCTTGACCATGTACCAGCCCATGGCGCCCTGCAGGCCGCCGAGGATGAAGAAGCCGAACACCTTGGCCGCCAGCGCGCCGCGCAGTTGGCCACGGACCAGAAACCAGACATAGGGCAGGAAGAACACCACGCCGATGCTGCGGCCCAAGAGGCGGTGCGCCCATTCCCACCAGAAGATGAACTGGAAGCCGTCGAGGGTCATGTCGTGATTGCGCTGGATGAACTCCGGCGTCTGCTGATATTTGGCGAAGAGTTCCAGCCAATCGGCGTGGGAAAGCGGCGGCAGGGCGCCGATCAGCGGTTTCCATTCGACGATGGACAGGCCCGAGTGCGTCAGGCGCGTCACACCGCCCACCACCATCGTCAGGAAAACCATGGCGCAGCAGGCGAACAGCCACCATGCCACGGCGCGTTGCGAGTTATTTGTGTTCATTTGCGGTCCGTATCTGCCAGCCAGTGTCCCGACTTGCCGCCGGCCTTTTCCAGCAGGCGGATGTCTTCGATGACCATGCCGCGATCGGCTGCCTTGCACATGTCATAGATGGTCAGCAGGCCGACGGAAACGCCGGTGAGCGCCTCCATTTCGACGCCGGTGCGGCCGACGGTTTCTGCCGTTACCTCGATCGTCACGCGCTGACGGCTGGCGTCGAGCGTGAATTCGGCGGCGACGCGGGTGAGCGCAAGCGGATGGCACAGCGGGATCAGATCGGCGCAGCGCTTGGCTCCCTGAATTGCCGCGATGCGTGCGATGCCCAACACGTCGCCCTTCCTGGCCGAGCCGCTTTCGATCAGGGCGAAGGTGGCGGGCGCCATGCGGATGTGGCCTTGGGCGCGGGCGACGCGGCTGGTTTCGGCTTTGGCGCCGACGTCGACCATGTGCGCTTTTCCGGTGGCGTCGAAATGCGTAAGCGTCGCGCCAGGCGCCTCAAGAGGTGGCTTCATACGAAATATGTTGTCACAACTGGTTTTTGCGAAGCCGCTATCATAGCGGTATGAAACTGCATCCGCTTGCCGGCGCTCTCATCCTCGGATTCGGCGTCCTTTCCGCGCCGCCGCTTTCGGTGGCCGAAGGCCTGCCCGATCTCGGCGAAGCGGCGCAAGCCGAATTTTCGCCGGCGATGGAACGCCGCATCGGCGAATCGGTCATGCTGGAAATTCGCCGCGACCCCGCCTGGCTGGACGATCCCGAGGTCACCAGCTATCTCAATCGGGTTGGCAACCGGCTGTCCGCGCAGAGCGAGGAGGCGCGGCAGGAGTTCGAGTTCTTTGCGCTGCGCGATTCGACGCTGAATGCCTTCGCCATGCCCGGCGGCTACATCGGCGTGCATACCGGACTGATTCTTGCAGCGGCATCCGAATCGGAGCTCGCCTCGGTGCTGGCGCACGAAATATCCCACGTTACCCAGCACCACCTGGCGCGCCTCATCAACAAGTCGGGGCAAGGGCAGGTGACGAGCCTGCTGGCGCTGGCGGTGGCAATTCTTGCTGCGCGCAGCAGTCCCGATCTGGCGATGGGCGCGGCCATGGCCGGGCAGGGAGCCGCGATCCAGAACCAGCTGAATTACTCGCGTGATTTCGAGCGCGAGGCTGATCGCACGGGTCTCGGCGTGCTGGAACGATCCGGCTTCGATATTCGCGGCATGGGCAGCTTCTTCGAACGCCTGCAGAAGTCGGGTCGCCTTTACGAAAACAATGCGCCGGGGTATTTGCGGACCCACCCGCTGACCACCGAGCGTGTGGCCGACATCGGCAACCGGATACAGGGCCGGCCCTACAAGCAGGTGCAGGATTCTCTCGAGTTCCAGCTGGTGCGCGCCAAGCTGCGCGCGCAGGAAGGCACGTCGCGCGATGCGGTGGTGGAGTTCGAAGCCCGGCTCAAGGACCGCAGCTTCGCCGGCAGCGAGGCCGCCATGCGCTACGGTCTGGCGCAGGCGCGCGCGCGCGACGGCAATCTGCCCGCGGCGGAACGGGAGTTGAGCGAGTTGCGTCGGCTGAAGGTGGAATCGCCGATGATCGAGACCTTCGCCGCACAGCTGCGCTTGAAGCAGGGCGACGCAGCGGGCGCGGTCAGGCTGCTGCGCGCCGCACAGCCGCGTTATCCGCAGGAACGCGCCATTGCCTACGGCCTGGTTGAATCGCTGCAGCAAGCCCGCTTGCCGGCGGATGCGATCAAGGTCACCGAAGACGAACTGTTGAGTTATCCGTCGGACGCCAAGATGCATGCCTTGCAGGCGAAGACCTATTCCATGCTCGGCAAACGCCTGCAACAGCATCGCGCGCAGGCTGAAGCCTATGCCCTGCTGGGCCAGGTGCCGGCGGCTGTCGAGCAGTTTGAACTGGCACAAAAGGCCGGCGACGGCAATTTCTATGAACAGTCGCAAGTGGATTCGCGGCTGCGCGAGTTGAAGAAGCGCATGGCGGATGAAGCCAAACAGGCCAAGGAAGCCAAGAAAAGCAGCCCGTGAATACTACCAAGCCAGCCGGCCGGACCGATGTTCGCGCCTTGACCGGATCGCTCGTGCGTCTCGTCAGCGAGCCCTACTACCACGCCACCGGCGACGAGCTCGCCGTATTCGAGGCCGCCGCCAGAAGCTGCCTGCCGGTGATGCTGAAAGGCCCCACCGGCTGCGGCAAGACGCGCTTCGTCGAGCACATGGCCTGGCGCCTGAAGCGGCCGCTGGTGACCGTGGCCTGTCACGACGACCTCACCACCGCCGATCTGGTGGGGCGCTATCTGATCGTCGGCGATGAAACCGTCTGGATGGACGGGCCGCTGGCGGCGGCGGTGCGCGCCGGCGCCATCTGCTATCTCGACGAGATCGTCGAGGCGCGCAAGGACACCACCGTGGTGATCCATCCGCTCACCGATTCGCGTCGCGCGCTGCCGGTCGAGAAGCGCGGCGAGTACATCGATGCGCCGCCGGATTTCATGCTGGTGATTTCCTACAACCCCGGTTACCAGAGCGTGCTCAAGGAGATGAAGCCGAGCACGCGGCAGCGTTTCGTGGCACTGGATTTCGACTATCCGGAAGCCGACATCGAAGCAAGCATCGTTGCCCATGAAGGCGGTGTCGATGCCGCGACGGCGAAGAAACTGGTCAAGCTGGGTAGCCTGACACGCAAGCTGAAGGGTGCCGGACTCGACGAAGGCGCCGGTACCCGGCTGCTGGTGCATGCCGCGCAACTGATTGCCGCCGGCATGGACGCGGGAACCGCCTGCACCGCCGCCATCGCCCGTCCGCTGGCTGATGAAACCGACACGCGCGCTGCGCTGGACGACCTGATAGCTGCTGTTTTCTAGGCGGCGATGAGCGAACGCAAGCTCTTCGCTCACGAACTCGAAGCGCGGCTGGACGAACTGCTGCTGTTGTCCCTGCGCCAGCGTTCGGCGGAAGAGCCGGCGGCGCTGCTCGAAGCCTTGCCGCGGCAGATGCAGGAACGCGTGCTGCATTGGGCGGGCGTTGCGGCGCAGACCTCGGATGATCTCGGCTGGCTGATTGCGTCGCTTGCCGCGGTGCAGGCGGCGAGTCTTGGTGAGAGTCTCGACGATTGGGTGCGCGCCGGACTCGATGCCTATGATCGCAGCGGTCTCGCTGCCACCCGCAAGGTCTTGAACGAGTTCGCCGCGGCACGCCAAGGCAGCGCGCGGCGCTCGCTGGACAGCGTGTCATTCGTCGCCATCGAGGGCCGCCTGTCGCGCTTCCTGCATGCACTCGATGGCCGGCCGCTGAGGCTGGTCAGCGGCAAGACGGCATGGACCGATACCGAAACGCTCTGGCTGCCGGAACGACTCGACGTCGCAACTGATGCCGCGGGCAACCGCCGTCTCTTCAAGGCCATGGCGGCGCTGTTGTGGGCGCAGACACGCTTCGGCACCTTCAACGTCGACCCCGAGGTCGAACTGGCGCTGTGGCCCGACCGCGGGCGCGGACTGGCCTGGTTCGCGCTGTTTGAAGCCATGCGTCTCGAAGCCTGCATCGCCATCGAACTGCCCGGACTCGCGCTCGATATTGCCGCGCTGCGCGGACCCTGGCCGGCGGAACTCGAAGCAGCGGCAGAAAGTCTTGCGCGGTCGGACGCCACGGTGGCCGACAGCCTGAACTGCATGGCGGCACTGCGAAAAGTCGGCGCTGGCGACACGCCGAAATTTCCCCATGTCGGCGTCCTCGATCCGGTCGCCGCCCGCCGTGTGCGCGCTGCCCGCGTCGTGCGCGAGATGGCGATCGTGCGGCGCGCCCTGAATGTGTTGCGCGGCACGGGTCTGCACGGGCCCGACGCGGACAAGTCCGACTATCCGCCGCTGGCCGCGGAAGGCGAGACGCAGGTGGTCGATCCGCAGTCCGAACTGCTCAGTCTGCCGCCGCCGGCGCGCGAAGCGGCAAAGTCGCTGATGCAGGATTTCGGCGATATCCCGCCGGAAGTCCTGCATCCGGCGGGGCCGGGTGCGTGGCAGCCGGTAGAGGGCATCGATACCTCGAACGCCGCTTCGTGCACCGTTCAGCCCGACGCCTTCTATGACGAGTGGGATTATCGGCGGGCGACATGGCGGCACGACTGGTGTCATCTGTACGAGATGGAGGCGCCCTCCGGCGACCACGAATGGGTTGATGAAGTGAAGCTTCGTCATGCCCACCTGATCCGCAGCATCCGGCGCCGCTTCGAAGCCCTGCGCGGTGAAGACAAGCCGCAGAAACGCCAGTTCGACGGTGAGGAAATCGATCTCGATGCGCAGGTCGACGCGCGTGCCGACCGCAAGAGCGGCGCCGAGCCATCATCGCGCTTGTTCATTCATCGCCGCCGCGTCGAGCGCTCACTGGCCGTGATGTTCATGGTCGATATGAGCGGCTCGACCAAGGGCTGGGTCAATGATGCCGAGCGCGAATCGCTGGTACTGCTGTGCGAAGCCATCGAGGCGCTGGGCGACAGCTATGCGATCTACGGTTTTTCAGGCTGGACGCGCACGCATTGCGACATCTACCGCATCAAGCGTTTCGGCGACCGCTATGACGCCGAAACGCGCCAGCGCATTGCCGGCATCGAAGCGAAGGATTACACGCGCATGGGCGTCGCCGTGCGTCACCTCTCCGGCCTGCTGGTTCGCCAGAACACGCGCCACAAGCTGTTGGTGACGCTCTCCGACGGCCGCCCCGACGACTACGGCGACGAATACCGCGGCCGTTACGGCATCGAGGACACCCGCCGCGCGCTGCTCGAAGCGCGCGAAAAAGGCATCCGCAGCTACTGCGTGACCATCGACCGCCACGGCGCCGACTACCTGCCGCAACTCTACGGCCCGGCGCATTACTCCGTGATCGACGACGCGAGGAAGTTGCCGCAGAAGATCGCGGAAATCTACCGCAAGCTGACCGGCTGAAGCGATGCAACCGGCTGTTGGCGATGCCATCGGGCAACAGCCGGCCCAGGTCAGGATCAGCCCACCAGCATCGACACCAGGACGACGATCATCACCAAGCCGACGACACCCCAGCAAAGAACGCAGGAACCAATCAGCAAGGTCTTGCCCTTTTCGACGCCTTCTTCACTTGGATTTTGACAGTTTGACGACGGTGCACAGGTAGTCATTTTTGTCTCCTCAGGTTTGTTTTAAGTGTTACCTGCCTGTATACACCTTATTACAACGTGGGTATATTCTGTCCCCCGAAATTTGTCAATTGAATGGATGTCCCATTCCAGGGGCTTCACTCTGATAGCTTTCTACGTCGGCTTCCGTGCCCGGGGACTGTTTCCCTGGGGTGGCAGCGACTCCTCACTCAGGAGAGAACCATGGCGGACCGGGAACACAAGATCGACAGCCTGACAGCGGTCATCGGCGAACTCGCGAAACAGATGCAGAAGAAATATGGCGATGAAGCGCTGGATGTCTTTGTCCCCATCCTGAAGGAATATGGCTTCCATGCCGGGAACCGCCTGACGAAAAAGATGGCGGACCGGGACTTCCCCGATCGCGTGGCGGGCTGGCTGGAACCGCTCATCAAGAGCGGACTAAGCGAGGTCGTCGAGCATGATCCGACACATGTCACGATCCGGGGCAGGGCCTGCCCGCTCAATCTCGAAGGCACCAACCGCGCACTCTGTGACGCCTGCATGGCCATCGATCAGGGCCTGGTCTCGGCGCTGGCGGAGAACGAGATCACCCTCAGGATAGAGCAGTCGATGGCGCGCGGTGACAACTCCTGCCTCGTCCATTTCTCGGTCTGATCCGGCAAAGCGCAGCTTGCAGCGGTCGCCGGTCCTGCTTTTCATCGTGACCTGAATCGCCGTCCCGCCAGCGCCGTCCGCAAGGGATACCGTCTCCGGCTCAGCCGGAGACATAACTTTCGGGGCGGAGCATTCTTTCATGCCGCGCAGCGGCAGAAAAAGCTAATCTCTGCCTGACCCGTTCAACTGGCTAGTGATGGACACCCCGACCGATACCCCATGGCTGGTTCGCATTCATTACCGCATGCGAGCCATATCCTTTGCCCTGACCTTCGTCGCGACGGGGCTGCACATCCAGGGCAAGGGCTACAGCCCCGCGGCCTGGGTCTGCCTGGCGCTGCTTTTCCTGGTCTACCCCCATGTCCAGTATTGGCGCGCGCGCACTGCCAAAAGCCCCGTCAAAGCAGCGCTGAAGCAACTGCTGATGGACTCGGTGCTGCTGGGCATGTTCGCCGCCGCGCTGCAGTTCTCGCTGTGGCTGAGCTTCGCGGTGGTACTCGGCACCTTGACCAACAATGCCGTCAACCTGGGATGGCGCGGCATACTGGAATCGATGCTGGGCTTGCTGGGCGGGGCGCTGTTGTGGATCGGCGTCTTTGGCTTCGGCGTCTCGCCGCAGACCGCGTTGCCGGCAACGATTATGTGCATGGTTGGAGTGACCGGTTACGTTCTCGCCATCGGCAAGCTGGTATTCACACGGAATATTCAGTTGCGCAATACCAAGACACGCCTGCGCACGGTGCTGGATGGTGTCGACAGTGGCGTAATCGCCATTTCGGAGCAAGGCCGCATCGAATCGTTCAACCGTTCGGCCGAGAGGATTTTTGGTTACGCTGCGGCGGAAGTGCTCGGCAACAACGTCAAGATGCTGATGCCTGAGCCGTTTCACAGCGAGCACGATGGCTATCTCGGCAACTACCGGCGCAGCGGCCAGCGCAAGGTCATCGGCAGCAGAAAGGAAGTGATGGCGCGGCGCAAGGATGGTTCGCTGTTCCACATGGCGCTGACAGTTGACGAA
>JAUSCI010000009.1 GCA_030651305.1 Sulfuritalea sp.
CCTGCAACGTCATTTTCAGCTCCCGACAAAAATCGAGAGTAGACGCTATTTCGCACCCGTTTACAAGTTAATGTCATATCTCATTGACTGTAAACGGCTTTTCGAAGGGGTTTACGATGTTTGCGTAAGCGATTGCCGTGCCAACCGGTTATGGGAGTAGCCTGCGCCGACCAATCGATGGTAGAGCAACGCATGCAGGACATCTTCCTTGCCGCAAAAGGCGGAAGAATCAGCGAATACGGATGCGAGCAGTTCATTACCAATGTGCATGTGGATCTCCTTTGAGAATGGACGCTGCCTCAGTTTGGCGGATGTCCGCTTCGCGGTAGGCTTCCAAGACCTGACGAATCACGCCGAAGCGCGAATAGGCCAGGAAGAAACGCCAGTCTTCGGCAGCCAGTGCGCGCGGCCAGAGCAGAATCGATGTCACCAGCACGCCAATGGCGAAACCCAGCATCAGCAGCCATAACGGCCTGTCATCTAGTCGATGCACTGTGCCAGCCGCAACATGCACATCGGCCAACGCTAACGTCGACTTGGGCATGCCGATGGCGAGATAGGCATATAGGCCATATTCAACAATGGTGTTCATTTTTCCTCCCATAGTTTCTGGCAAAATGCATCGAGCATCTGTAAATCATCGGCGTGCTCTTGCTTCATCTTGAATAACGGGTTGTGATCAAGCCACGGGGCTGTGCGACGGAATCCATCCTCGATGGGTCTAAGGGTGTCGGTGCGATAGCCCAGTAATTCCTTGATCCGGTCGAATACGCTCATATGCTCGGTTTCGTCGAGCCAGATTGCATCGCGAAAAATTACCAGATTGCGTGCGTCAAGCGGAATCATGTATGGCATGCCTTCTTCAAAGGACATGTAAAGCATAGGCATGAGGCGTGAGCTGTCTGGCATTGGGTAAATGATGATCCAAGCGAAAAATCCACCATAATCGCCTTTAGGATCCGACTGTCCCACCGGACACAGCCGCGCTGAGTCCCAGTCATCTCTTACCGAGTATTCACGTGTGATTCTTGACTGCTCGGTTGCTTCGTCAATTCGTCGCCAATCGTCGAGACGTTCCTGGACCGATTTATCGTACCGTGCCCGATCAGATTGGCGATTGGGGAAATCGGCGAACTCGATGACACCGAGAGGTACGTGAGGTATGTAAAAGAACTCCGTACCCGGCTCCACTCCAGAATCGTCAGCCCTTGGATACCAATGAGGGTTGTACTCTGCCTCGGGCGACCCTGGCGCGAATAGAGGCCTTTTCCAGAAAGCAAATCGCTTATCTGCGGCGTCTGCAAGCTTACGGTTGTATTCCTCAGGAGATTGACAGTCGGACGTCACTTGCCAAAGAGGCCAGTTCTCAGTTCCGCCCATAGCGATATGGTTTGCCTTTAGTTCGGCAATTTCCATGAACTTGACGTATATGCTGAAATCACTATCTACTCTGTCGACAATGCTTTGCAAAGCCGCCCCAAGCTTTTCTGTCTCGCTGAGACTACCCATTTGCTTGGATAGATGCAGGCTTGTACCTCGTAGAACCCGGTCGGCCAATGTACTAACGCTTTCGTTGGTGATCTTGCTGATCGCTTCGACCAGGCTGCGATATTTCTCTGCAGCGCGGCGTAGACGGACGGTGGCCGGGTTTTTGCTGGGTGGTAACGTTAGGCGATGCAGTTCCTTTGATGACTCACTGGCATCGGTGATTCCGCAACGACTACAAAACTCGCCGATGCCCATTCCCTTCTCGCGCAGATGCCGTTTCAGAACTGGCAACTCGTCGTAGAGATGGCGTGCAATTATGACCTCATCACCGTGCGGTAGCTTTCTCCCTCGCAGACGCCGAAGAGCGTGGAATGCGTCGCGGCCTTCAGTCTCGCGCGCCAAGTTCGATTCTTCAAACCTTTTGAAGAATTCCGTCTTTCCCGAGACCGTCGCTCTTGACTCTTCGCTTGCCTGCCGGATCGCTTTGCCGGCAATCCTGGCAGCCTGCTTCTTAACTGATGTAGTCATGATCAGTGCTCCTTCATGCGCTTGAACCGGTGGCCAACCGTAACGACGGCACCGCTGCCAGAAACGACAGCATAGGTGTCGAGCAGGCCCGTCAAGCGGCTGACGACTTCCTCACCGACAGCCTTGGCAAGCACCTTGCGGCTGCGTTTGTCGAAATACCGGACTTCTGCGCCATGGTGATCGTGACTCGTAGTGCCGTAGCTTGTCAGCCATTCCAAGATCAGGGGCGGGATGCAGCGCTGTTGTTGGCGGGTAGCAGCATGCTTGGTCATCTGGATGTTCATTTGTCGTCTCCGTGAATCACACTTGATGGGACGAATTATGGTCGCCTTGAGATGCGTTGTTTTCCCTATTGCATATAGTTGCGGGAAATAAACGGGGAAAAACAACATGAATTTGGGGAAACGTGGTGTTGTACTTGGGGAAGTCTATTTGCATCTATGCCGCCCTGCCAACGCCGACTTTGATCGCGATAACACAACCTGCCTCTTCGTTCATCTGGCAGGTTATGGTCGGAACTTGCCTGACGCTCAGTCAGGCCCACCGGCAGCAACCGCTGCATTGCTGAAATTTTGGCGACGAAGCCGGGATGCCCAATTCAATGACCGGTTCCGAGTAGTTGAGGCGAACGAATGGCCGGTATGGGGAATCGTCACCAGTGACCGGAGTTGGCCGGGTGCGGAAGTAGATCCCGTCACCGCGAATGGCCATTTCCGCTGCGTAGGAGCCTGTCAGGCACGAAGCTTAGACGGCGCCGATTGAATGACGGCTTCCGAGAAAACACGGCAAACAAACCTGAAAATTGGAGGAGCGACCCGACTGGCTCCTTCTGGCCGCGAGCACGTATTGAGCATCGTGCCAGAAAGTGGTCGCTCGATGTAGAACTGGGCGACCGCTAAATGACAAACGCTAGATCTCGGTCTGTTCAAATGTCTCCGGGGCGTCATCTACTTCAATACCGAGATACCGAACGGTGCTTTCAAGCCTATGTACTGCAGTTCATAGGCTGGACTCAACAAATCGAGGAGTAACGGCCTCACATTTGCCCTGACGCCAAATCCGGCACCACGCCCACGAGAGAGCACTTCGCGCGCCGAGCGTACCTCGCGCGTAGGTGGCTCACTCCTTCCTCCGGCGGCTGGTGCTCTATCAGCCGCAAGCGGTACTTGATCTGCGTCTTGCGCCGGAATGGCCTGGTTCCAGTTGCACTGGTCTCATGGTTTGGGGATGCGGAATCGACTGATCATCAGCGAGCCCGACAGTGCAAATGTGAGAACGAGCGGATGCAGCTTGAAGCCGGCCAGAGTGATTTCACCGAACCACAAGTCCTGGCGCAATGCTCCGAACCATGCCGCGATTGCAAGAAGAACGACGAGGATGATCGAAGTCGGTATGGGGGTTCCTTCGAAGTACTTCACCTTGCCGGTTCCCTCGGACAGCGCTTCGGCAGTGACGTTATACCGGGCAAGGCGCGAGACTCCGCAGGCGACGAAGAAAGCCAGGACGACACGGTCGTACAGACCCTGCATGCCGCACCCGTAACCAATGATCGCGGGGGCCACGCCGAAGGAGATGATATCCGCGAGGGAGTCGAGTTCTCGACCCAGAATTGAGGTCTGCTGCCGCCACCTGGCGATTCGTCCGTCCAGGACGTCGAATATCAGTGCGGCGAAGACGAGACTGCAGGCAAAGTAGACGTGCCTGACATCACGCAGTTCGAGGTAGGTCATGATGGAGAAGATCGCCCCTGTGCCGCAGACGGCATTCGCCAAAGTGAACCAGTCTGCCAGGTAGAACTCGCGAATCATGGAGAACGGCTTGTGCGGCGTACCTGCCTTCATTGGATGAGACTCCCGCTGGTTGCTGGTGTGGGTTGGCGTGCAGAGGATACGGACTGCGGAGCGAGCAAGACTCGTTGCCAGTCTTTGCCAATTATCGCGGCCGGCAATGCGCCAGGCTAGGTCAGCCGTTCGGCAAGTGTTTCAAAAATGATAGGCGAGACCAGCGCTGGCATAGTAATTGGATTCCCGCTCCGCAAGCGGACTGTGCGCGGCATTACTCTGCAGGCGCCGCGATTCCATGCTGCCGACCGCGATCCAGTTCTTGCTCAGGTCGACCGACCAGAGCAGCCCAACGCTGCCAAACATCCATCCGCTTCCTGCAGCGAACACCGGCAAACCCGTAGCGACCGACTGCTGCGGCGTAATGCCGTAGAAAGAGCCAGCCGACTTCGCATTCGCCCACGTCGCCTGCGTAAATACCCCCACGGCGACAGGCCCGCCACGGTAGACACCGGCACTGAAGCGCAGGTCAATCTGCGTGCCGCGATCAGAATCGGTATGTTGCCGCGTGCGCGCGAGCAAGGTGATCGGCATGGGGCCAAGTTTGTGGTCCCACTCCAGATGCAGGCCGACAGAGGTCCCGCGATCGATGTCCGCCACATTGTGGCTCTTGAGGAAATCGGATTCACTCGTGTCGCGCCCCGGTTCGTAGGCAAGTTGGGCGCCGGCATGGAGCCCCGGCGCCAACTCCTTACGGACACCGCCCTCGAGCACGCCCTGGGTCGAGCGCACGAACCAGGGCTGGCCAAAATAGCGGACGACCGGGACCAACTCGGTGCGTTGCGAGGCCGAGCCGTCGTATGCCGGCCGCGAGCGCAGGCCCGGACCCAGCAGGGAGTCATTCGAGAGTTCCGCGAAAGCGGCCAGAGGTACGATCAAGCCGCAAGCGAAAATCCCGATCCGAATCCCGGCCGGGAACTCTCGCAACGAGGGTGTTGCCCTATTCACTTGTGCTCTCTTGCCTCTTCCGTAATCGCTTGGCCGCCCTGCTGGATATCCTTGCCCGCGCCCTCAACGGTATTGCAGCCGGCAACCGCGCCAAACAAGCCTGTGAGGAACATTGTTGCCATAAGCGTTGTGAAAATCTTCTTGATCATGTTGGTTCTCCTGTCGTCGAAATTGAGGCTAAAGCAAGCCAAGGTGTTGGCTTGATGCCTGACGCTATCAAGCCAGCTTTTCTCTGTCGTGATCTGTGCGCTGGCACACATGATGCGCACGATCCTTGGACTATCCTGAAC
The DNA here is from genome assembly GCA_030651305.1 of Sulfuritalea sp. Taxonomy (GTDB): domain Bacteria; phylum Pseudomonadota; class Gammaproteobacteria; order Burkholderiales; family Rhodocyclaceae; genus Sulfuritalea. The sequence continues at coordinate 5,096 of JAUSCI010000009.1, forward strand.
TTGTCGACAACGCTCGGCTTGCCCGATGGAAGCAGACGCTTCCGGCAACTTGGGTCGGGCGACGTGGGATTTGAAGGGGCAGCCTTGAAACAACTTCATGAGCGATGGGTAAGATCGGTGCTCTTCGGCGCCTCTACGGCGCTGATCTCGGCCGCGGCACCAGCTGCGTTCGCCGAGGAGTCAGTCGCCATCGGCGCGCCGCCAAAAGATCCATCGCAAAGCAGCGCGGCGCCACACGGTGACGAGACACCGGAGCTGAGCGGGTCGCAGAAGCCGCAGTGGCCCGGCGTCGCTTCGTCGCACAAGCCTGACGTCACTCTGGCGCAGAGCAATGAACCGGCAGCCCCGACCGCCGCAAAACCGGCATCGCCCATTTTTCCGGAGTTCGGAACAAGCAAGAGCTACTCGGTTCCAGCCTGGGAGATTCTTGGCTTCGACGTCCTCGTCAATCGCGCCAACAAGCACTACGGCAGCAGCACAGATTATGACGTAGGCCTGGACTCGATCCGCAGCAACCTGCGCGGCAAATGGGTCACCGACAACGATCCCTACAAAGTGAACCAGTTCGCGCACCCGTACCAGGGCTCGATGTACCACGGCTTCGCGCGGTCGGCGGGCCTCAGCTACTGGGAGTCCGCCGCCTACACCTTCGCCGGCAGTGCGGCATGGGAGATCGCCGGCGAAAAAACTCGTCCGTCCAGAAACGACCAGGTGGCCAGCGGCATTGCCGGAAGCTTCCTCGGCGAGGCGCTGTTCCGGATATCGAGCCTGGTGCTCGAGAACGGCGACACGCCCAAGTTCTGGCGTGAAGTCGCCGCCGCGGTCATCTCCCCGTCGACCGGCTTCAACCGCCTGGCCTTCGGCGAACGCTTCGATCCGGTCTTCTCCAGCCGCGGCGCGGCCTACCACAGCCGCCTGCAACTGGGCACGAGCGGCACCACGCGTAACGTCCAGGGCTCGTCGACCGCAGTCAAGCGCAATGAACTGCTGGCGGACTTCTCCATGGAGTACGGTTTACCGGGCAAGGCCGGCTACGAATACACGCGTCCTTTCGACTACTTTGCCTTCCAGGCCACCGCCTCCAGCGCGAACGTGTTCGAGAACGTTCAGACGCGCGGAATGCTGGTAGGCAAGCCCTACGGCGAAAGCAAGGACACCCGGGGCATCTGGGGTGTCTACGGCAGCTACGACTACATTTCGCCGCAGACCTACCGCATATCCAGCACCGCACTGTCTCTCGGCACCACCGCCCAGCGCTGGCTGACGCAAGACATCGCCTTGCAGGGTACCGCTCTCGCCGGTGCCGGCTACGCAGCCGTCGGCACCCTTCACGGTACTACCGAGGGCGAGTACCACTATGGCGTGGCGCCGCAGGCACTGCTGGCGTTGCGCCTTATTCTCGGTGAGCGGGCGGCGCTTGACGTCACCGCGCGCAAATATTTCGTGAAGGGGATTGGGCCCGGCGGCAATGACGGGCACGACAACATCGCTCGCGCCGACATATCGCTCACGGTGCGCGTGCACAAGCAGCACGCCGTTGCCATCAAGTACCTGTGGAACCGCCGTGATGCAAACTACTCCTTCCTGGGCGCCGGAATACAGGAGAGAGCGACGCTGGGCATTTTCTACAGCTACATCGGCAAGGACCGCTTCGGTGCGGTCGATTGGCGCTGATGCGGCAGGCGCTCGGCGTCCGCACATGCTTCCTGTTGCTGCTGTGCAATGTAGCATTTGCGGCAGATGTTGCACCGGGCCTGCCGTGCGGGACCGCGCCCTATCCCGCTTATGCAGAGGCGGGCATACCGCCCAGGCTTCAGGTCTGGAACATGCCGCAAAATGGCATTCCACTGCCTGCGGGCTGCAGCGGCGGAGCCCGGGATTTCAAATTGCTTGTTGCGCTGGCCGGGAGTTTTCGCCACGAAGGGGGCGTGGACAAGTTGATGGAACGCTTTGGCGCCGTGTCTGCAACGCAGGGCAATCGCTATTGGTCGGTGACCGACAAACAGTGGCGTGTTCTGATAACCCACGCCGCCGCCCTCGAAGCGGCTGATTCGCTGCGCCCCCGCCCCAACTTCAGCGCGGCCGAGATGAAGGATGGCAAGGAGCTGTATTTCGTCCAGAGCGACAGCCGGTCCACGGGCGAGGTCGTCTACCGCATGCGCGTACGGGAGTCCGGCCCGGATCGACTGGTGGTTGAAGTGGAAAACATCAGCCCGGTGCGCCTCTACTTCCTGACTCTGTTCGAGCCGGGCGAGCTGCGCTCGCTGCATTTCCTCGACCGGCGCGCGGGTGACCTGTGGGGATACTACGCGGTCAGTGCAAGCGCGCGCGGGCAGGCCAAGGGCAGCGAGGCGTCGTTCGTCAATCGGCTGGCATCCTTCTACGGCTACGTAATCGGCAAGCCGGTCGATCGGGCTCCACCGCTGGCGCCGTAGGAGCCTTGCTCTTCGATGCTTGACTACTCCATCGGGCTGGCCAACCATCTGGGATACTGGAGCTATCTGGTCGTCTTCCTGGTGGTGATGTTCGAGTGCCGGGCGAAAGCCTGGTACTGGTGAGCGGCGCCCTGGCCGGTGGCGGGATATTCGACCTTGAGCCCTGATCGTGACCGTCGCCGCGGCGGCGATTGTCGGCGACAGCATCGGCTACGAACTGGGGCGGCATCGCGAAGCTTTGCATAAGGCCGAAAAACCGCCACCCGCCCCCGTTACGCGATCCAAACCTCGCCCCAAGCTTCTGGAATTTTCCACGCTCAAGCCTTGACTCGCCGCTGTTGGTCATCTAAAATGACCAACATACAAGGAGCGCGCCATGCAGCAGTTCAACATCGCCGAAGCCAAGGCCCATCTCTCGGAACTGGTGCAAAAAGCCATGATGGGAGAGGAAATCGTCATCGCCCGCGACAACAAGCCGCTGGCGATGCTGGTGCCGATCAAGCGTGCCCAACAGAAACGCAAACCTGGTTCGGGCAAGGGGCAAATCCTGTTCATGGCGGATAACTTCGACGCGATCCCGGAGGGATTCGAGGACTACACCAAGTGATTGCGCTGCTCGACACCAATGCTTTCCTGCGCTGGGTGGAGGGCGACGACAAGCTGTCAACCAAGGCGAAATCCTGTATCGCCAACCCGGACAACGAAATTCTTGTAAGTGTCGTGGTTGCATGGGAACTGGCGATCAAGTCCGGCCATGGCGGCATCAAGCTGGCATTGCCGGTCGGCCGTTATGTGGCGAGCCATATCGAGGCGAATGGCTTTCGCCTGCTCGGCATCGAACTCGATGACGTAGCCGCCATCGAAACCCTGCCTCTGCATCACCGCGACCCCTTCGATCGCCTGCTGGTGGCGCAGGCAAAAAACCGCAAGCTGCCCGTGGTCAGTTCCGACCGGGCCTTTTCCGACTACGGCATCAAACGCATCTGGTAACCAACATGCAACAAACTGAAAACCTCAATATTGAAGCCTTCGAACCGATGCCGACACCGGAGGAGATCCATGCCCGCGTGCTACTGTCGGACGCCGCCGCAGAGTCGGTGCTGGCGGGACGGCGAACGCTGGAACGCATCCTCGACGGTAGCGACCCGCGCGTCTTCGTCGTGGTCGGTCCCTGCTCCATCCATGATCCGATTGCCGGCCTCGACTATGCGCGGCGCCTGAAGCGGCTGGCCGACGAAGTGGCCGACACCCAGGTGCTGGTAATGCGCGTGTATTTTGAAAAACCGCGCACCTCGACCGGCTGGAAAGGCTACATCAACGATCCCTACATGGATGATTCCTTCCACATCGAAGAGGGCATCAAGCGGGCGCGAGAATTCCTGCTGGCGGTGAATGAAGTCGGGCTGCCGGCCGGTACCGAAGCGCTCGACCCGATCGCCCCGCAATACCTCGGCGACCTGATCGCATGGACGGCGATCGGTGCGCGCACCTCGGAATCGCAAACCCACCGCGAAATGTCGTCAGGATTGTCCACCCCGGTGGGATTCAAGAACGGCACCGACGGTTCGCTCGACGCGGCCGTCAATGCCATTATTTCCGCCTCCAGCCCGCACAATTTTCTCGGCATCAACATGCAGGGCCGTTCCAGCATAGTGCGCACCGCCGGCAATCGCTATGGCCACCTGGTACTGCGCGGCGGCGGCGGACGCCCGAACTACGACACGGTCAGCGTCGCGCTGGCCGAGACTGCATTGGCGAAGGCCGGCCTGGCACAGAACATCGTGGTCGATTGCTCGCACGCCAACAGCTACAAGAAACCGGAGCTGCAACCGCTGGTCATGCAGGACTGCGTGAATCAGATCCGTGCACAGCGCGCTGCCGGCCATTGTTCGATAGTCGGCCTCATGATTGAAAGCTTCATCGAAGCGGGCAATCAGCCCATACCCGGAGATCTGACGCAGTTGAAATATGGCTGCTCGGTTACCGATGCCTGTGTTGACTGGGCGACCACCGAGAAAATGATCCGCGACGCCGCTGCCGCCCTGCGCGGCCAACTCGTCAATCGCAAACCTATCTGAAAGTCATAGCATGAGTCTGATCCGAGCTTTTCGCGGCCTGCGCCCAGCCGCCGGCCAGGCCGGCGCCATTGCCGCGCCTCCCTACGATGTACTGTCCAGCGACGAAGCACGCCGCTTTGTCCATGGCGGCGCCGCCGACAAGCCCTGGTCCTTCCTGCATATCTCCAAGCCGGAAATCGACCTGCCGCTCGGCACCGATCCCTACTCGTCCGTGGTATATGCCAAGGCCGCCGAAAACCTGCAGCAGATGCTCGCTGCCGGCATGCTGCTGCGCGATGAGACACCCTGCTATTACGCCTATCGGCTGACCATGGGCGACCACGTGCAGACCGGCCTGGTGGCGGCCGCGAGCGTTGCCGATTACGACAGCAACCGCATCCGCAAACACGAATTCACGCGGCCCGACAAGGAAGATGACCGCGTCCGGCAGATCGGGGCGCTCAACGCGCAGACCGGCCCGGTGCTGCTCGCCTATCCCGCGTCAGTTGCGGCGGATACCCAGATCGACGCCATCGCCCAGGGTGTGCCGGATGCTGATGTCACGACTGACAGTGGCATCCGCCACCAGATCTGGGTGCTGCGGGATGCAGCGCGCATCGACGCGATCACGGCGAGCTTCGACGCCATGAACGCGCTCTACATCGCCGACGGCCATCACCGCTCGGCCGCCGCCTCGCGCGTCGCCGCCGCGCGCCGGGTGCATGGCCGGGAATCGTCGGCCGACTCCTTCCTGGCGGTGATCTTTCCCCACCACCAGATGAAGATTCTCGACTACAACCGCGTGGTCGAGGATCTCAACGGCCTTCAGCCGTGGGAACTGGTGGCATGCGTCGCCAAGGCTTTCACGGTCGAGGACAGCCCGCAACGCGTGCATCCGTCCCGCCCCGGCGAATTCGGCATGTACATGGCTGAACGCTGGCGCAAGCTCACCATCAAGCCGGAACTGATCCCGGCCGATCCGGTCGCGAGCCTCGACGTATCACTGCTCTCGGATCACCTGCTGAGTCCGCTGCTGGGCATCGTCGACCTGCGGCGCGACAAGCGCATCGATTTTGTCGGCGGCATTCGCGGTCTGGCCGAACTCGAAAGGCGCGTCGACTCCGGCGAGATGGCCGTTGCCTTTGCTCTGCATCCGACACGCATGGATCAGCTTATGGCCGTGGCCGACAGCAACCACGTCATGCCGCCGAAGTCGACCTGGTTCGAGCCCAAACTGGCTGATGGCCTGGTTTCGCACGTACTGGATTAGCCTGCTTTTCGGAAGACAGCACACATCCGGGGGATACCGTCCCCGCTTCCTGCGGGGACATAAAACAAAGGGCAACCTCGAACAAAGGGCAACCTCGCGGTTGCCCTTGTCATTTGCCGACTGGCCGATATTACTTCTTCTTTGCAGCGGCCTTCTTTGCAGCCGGCTTGGCAGCGGGCTTCTTCGCGGCGGCCGGTTTCTTGGCAGCCGGCTTCTTGCCTGCAACAGCGGCCTTCAGGCCAGCGCCCGCGGAAAACTTCGGTACTGACTTGGCGGCAATTTTCAGAACGGCACCCGTCTTCGGGTTCTTGCCGGTGCGTGCGGCACGCATGACGGACTTGAATGTGCCAAACCCGATCAAAGCAACCGGATTGCCCTTGGAAATTACGGAGGTGATCACTTCGGTCAGTGCATCGATGGCCTTGTTGACAGCCGCCTTGGAAAGCTCGGCACGCTCGGCCACTGCTTCGATCAGTTCGCTTTTGTTCATCGAATTCCCCTTTGGTTTAGAAAAACGCATTGTTCCACTAAATCTGCTGCCGTTGCAAGCCCTGCAAGCGATTCTTGTTGCAAAAATATTGGCACTGTCGCGCGGCGGGATCAGCGGGGTTGCGGTCGATCGACGTCACAAACCCTTCACCGCATACACCGCCGGCAGGTTGCGCCACGCGCCCTTGACATCCATGCCGTAGCCGAAAACGTAGCGATTCGGCAGACTTACGCCGACGAAATCGGCGGCAATCGGCTTGCCGCGACCGATGTTCTTGTCCGCAAACACCGCAGTCAGCACTTCGCTGGCGCCTTGTGCGCGCAGGCGTTTGGCGATCTCGGCCATGGTCACGCCTTCGTCGAGAATATCGTCCACCACCAGGACCACGCGCCCTTCGACGGCCGAACGCGGCTCGACGATCCAGGCCAGTTGCCCGCCTGTGGTGACGTCGCCGTAGCGCGTGACATGCAGGTAGTCGAAGTCCAGCGGGAAAACCAACTGCGGCAGAAGCTGGCCGGCAAACACCACGGCGCCACCCATCACGGCCAGCACCAGCGGGTTGGCATCCGCCAGGCGCGCCGTGATTTCGGCCGCAACGCGCCGTACCGCCAGCGCCGACTCTTCGGCCGAGCAAATCAGATCGGCCTCCGCAAGGATTTTCCTGGCTTCCTGCGGGTTCATTTAATTCGCTTCAATATGGCGGCAAAGTCCTTGCCTACTTCGGGATGACGCAGACCGAAAGCCACCGTCGCTTCCAGGTAGCCCAACTTGGAACCGCAGTCGTAGCGCGTACCCTGATAGCGGTAGGCCAGCACCTGCTCTTCGGCCAGCAGCGCGGCGATGCCGTCGGTCAACTGGATCTCGCCGCCGGTGCCCTTGCCGATGCGCGCCAGATGGTGAAAGATGCGCGGCGTCAGCACGTAGCGGCCGACCACGGCCAGTGTCGATGGCGCCTCCTCCGGCGTGGGCTTTTCGACGATGCGCAGGATCTGCTCTACCGCATCGGTCATCGGCTTGGTGTCGACGATGCCGTAGCTTCGGGTGTCTTTGCGCAGCACCTCCTGCACTCCGATCACCGAACTGCTGTAATAGTCATGGACATCCACCATCTGCCTCATGACGGGCGGATCGCCATCGATCAGGTCGTCGGCGAGCAACACCGCGAAGGGTTCGTCGCCCACCGCCGGATAGGCACAGAGCACCGCATGGCCCAAGCCCAGCGCCTCCGGCTGCCGGATGTAGATGCAGTTGATGTTCTTCGGAATCATGTTGCGGACGAACTCGAGCAACTCGGTCTTGCCGCGCTGTTCGAGCTCGCTCTCCAGTTCGTAGGCCTTGTCGAAATGATCCTCGATGGCGCGCTTGGAACGGCCGGTGACGAAGATCATGTCGGTGATGCCGGCAGCCACCGCCTCCTCCACCGCATACTGGATCAGCGGCTTGTCCACGATCGGCATCATCTCCTTCGGGCTGGCCTTGGTCGCCGGCAAAAAGCGGGTGCCGAGCCCGGCGACAGGAAATACGGCTTTGGTGACTTTCTTCATTTCTTGTTCCTTGGCTTGGAATCGATATTGGCGGTGAAGCCGATGCCCCGGCGAGCGGGAGCCGGGGGTGCCATCAACTGCCGAATGGCGTCGATCAAACCGGCGATGGCCTGGTCGTGGCTCGACAACTTGCGCTCCATTTGATCGAGCTTGGCGGCAATATCCTTGTGGGTGGAAAGCATCTCGCGGATTTGCACGAAAGCACGTACCACCAGCAGGCTAACCTCGACGGCGCGGGACGATTTGAGCACGTTGCCCAGCATCAGGGCGCCGTGTTCGGTAAAGGCACGGGGAAGCGACGGGGAAAACTTGAGTTGAACGAGGTGGTCGCAATTTGCGACCACCTCTGCTTTTTCTTCAGCATTCAGCTGAAACATGAAGTCTTCTGGGAAGCGCTCAATATTGCGCTTTACCTGCTCATTCAGTCTTTTAGTCGTAACGCCGTAGAGTTCCGCGAGATCCGCATCCAGCATCACCCGCTGGCCGCGCAATTGCAGTATCCGGTTTATCACCGCTTGCGGAACAAGGACGCTCATGACGAAATCAGCTCCATGGTGAGGTGATCACAATTTGTGACCACCTCCAGTTTTTGCCACCGGCTTTCGACGAGCGTGCTCATGACGAAATCAACTCCCTGAATTGCGTTTCATCCAGAGTGCTGACGCCCAATTGCTTAGCCTTGTCGAGCTTGGAACCGGCCTCCGTGCCGGCCACCACGTAATCGGTTTTCTTCGACACCGAGCCGGCCACCTTGCCGCCCAGGGCCTCTATCATGTCCTTCGCCTCATCGCGCGTCAGTGTCGGCAGCGTGCCGGTGAGGACAAAGGTCTTGCCGGCGATCGGTGAGTTCGCTATCGCCGATGGTGCTCCCTCTGGCCAGTTCACACCGGCAGCACGCAATTGCTCGATCACCTCGACATTGTGCGATTCGGCGAAAAAGCGCGCGATCGATGCCGCGACGACGGGACCAACGTCCGGCACCTGTTGCAGGCGCTCAATACTTGCCGTCATCACGGCGTCCAGATTGCCGAAGTGACGTGCCAGATCCTTCGCCGTTGCCTCGCCGACATTACGAATCCCGAGTGCAAAAATAAAGCGCGCCAAGCTTGTCGTCTTGCTCTTTTCGATGGCAGCCAGGATATTCGCCGCGGATTTCTCGGCCATGCGTTCCAGATTGACCATGGCCAGCAAACCGAGTTTGTAGAGGTCCGCCGGCGTCTTGACGATGGCATTGTCCACCAGTTGCTCGACCAGCTTGTCACCCAGGCCCTCGACGTCCATTGCGCGCCGGCTGGCGAAATGCAGCAGGGCCTGCTTGCGCTGCGCCGGACAGAACAGTCCGCCAGTGCAGCGGGCGATCGCCTCGTCCTCGGGCCTTTCCACCGCCGAGCCGCAAACCGGGCAGATCTTGGGCAACTCGAAAACCGGATGCAGCGGCTCGCCGCCCGACGAGTCCTTTGTCGGCCGCCGTTCCATGACCACCGACACCACCTCGGGAATCACGTCGCCGGCGCGGCGCACGATCACCGTATCGCCAATGCGGACGTCCTTGCGCCGCGCCTCGGCCTCGTTGTGCAAGGTGGCATTGGTCACCGTCACGCCGCCGACGAAGACCGGTGCCAGCCGCGCCACCGGCGTGATGGCCCCGGTGCGGCCGACCTGCACCTCGATCGCTTCAACCGTGGTCAGGGCTTCTTCGGCCGGATACTTGTGCGCCACCGCCCAGCGCGGTTCGCGCGTGACAAAACCGAGCCGCTGCTGCAACGCCAGCGAATTTACCTTGTACACCACGCCGTCGATATCGAAGGGCAGTGCATCGCGAGCCTTTCGAATATCGGCATGGAAGGCGATCAGGCCGTCGGCGCCCGATACCACCGCACGATGCTCGCAGACCGGCAGGCCGAACGCGGCGAGCGCATCCAGAACGCCACCATGAGTGGCTGGCATTTCCCAATCACGTGTTTCTCCCAAGCCATAGGCAAAGAACGACAGTGGTCGCTTCTTTGTCGCCGTTGGGTCGAGAAGACGAACGCTACCGGCGGCGGCATTTCTTGGGTTTACCAACGTGGGCAATCCCAGAGCTCGCTGGCGACCGTTATAGCGCTCGAAGTCTGGACGGCTCATGTATACCTCACCTCGAACTTCCACCACATGAGGCGCCTCTCCGGTCAGCCTTAACGGTATCCGGCGAATGGTTCGAATATTCTCCGTTACATCCTCACCGGTTTCACCGTCTCCACGAGTCGCCGCGTGTACAAGTGTTGCATCCCGATATCGCAAGTTGATGGCAAGACCATCGAACTTCAGTTCCGCACAGTATTCGACCGGCGGGTCGGAATCTGTAAGACCTAATTCCTTACGAACTCGCGAGTCAAATGCGCGGGCACCTGATGGTTCAGTATCGGTTTCAGTCCGAATTGACAGCATCGGAACGACATGGTGAATTGGTAGCAGTACATTTTGAGGGGCGCCCCCAACTCGGCGTGTTGGGGAATCGAGAGTTTGAAGGTTTGGGAATTCAGCCTCGATAGCCTGCAATTCTCGAAATAGCTTGTCGTACTCTGCGTCAGGAATGGTAGGACGATCAAGCTCGTGATAAGCGTGACTGTGCTGCTCGATCTCGCGGCGCAGAGCCGCGGCGCGCGCCGCTGCCTGCAATTGCATCAGGAGAAGAGGCGCAGCGCCCGTGTACTGCCGGGGACGATGCCGCCGTCGCGCATACGCTGTTGCAGTTCGGCCGTCTTGGCGCGAATCGCATCGATCATGGCGTCGGACAGCGGTGCGCGCTGGGCATCGACCAGCAGTCCGCCCAAGGCGGTCGCGAGTTGCCGCGCAACCGCCAGCACGCGGTCGAAGGCCGCGACGCCGTCCGTCACGCGCGGCACATCCAGGCTCAGGGTCAGGCCATGGGTTGCCAGCGACTTGATCGACTCCGCTTCAAGGCGCTCGGCGCCGAGATTGGCCACCGTGAACAGTTCCCCGCCGGCCTCGTCACGGGCACGAAATACGCCATCGGATTCCAGCACCAGGCCCGCCGCTTCCGCGACACCGCGCAGCTTGGTGCCGGCGAATACTCCGCCCGTGGCTTCGACGACATGAAGCACAAACTGGATATCCACCGCGGCGCAGAATTCATCGAGCGTGGCGGCGCGCATCGCGATTTCGCCACGCGACGGCAGTTCGAGGGTCGCCGCTGTCTGCTGCGCGACCTGCTGAACGCCGTCGAAGAAGCGCGCCAGCTCGCCATCCGAAACGGGTCCGCGGCGATCGACCAGTTGCAGCGCGACCGCCCATTCGCGGTAACGCCCGGTATCGTCGGCAGCGAGCTGCCGCCAGGCGCCGCCGGCATCGTCCCTGGCCAGCCAGTGGATCGGCTTGCTCAGTTCCACAGACCATGCTTTTTGCATAGCCTGGACGGCAGGCGCCGGCAGCGGCTCGGCCGCGCGGAAACGCAGCACGCAATCCGCCACGGCATCGGCGCAGTCGGTGGGCAGTGGCGACTCGGATTCCCCTGGCGTCGCCGGCAAGTCGGCGACAGGCGCGGCTGCGCCGGCTTCGCCCGGCGCCTCCGGCAAGGCAGCGGCGGCATCACCGAAGTACGGCTCCTGCCATTCTCCCGGTCCTTCCGGGACAGCCGCCGTCGGTGCAGCGGCCGTGGCGGCTTCCTCCCCGGTCAGTAGCGCATCGCCCTGCCCGCCCTTGAATATTCTGTCGGCAGTCTTGCGATGCCGGCGGTCCTGCCAGACGTTGTAGCCCCAGACCAGGGCCACCCCTACCGCGCCGGCCCCGATCAACGCGACTTGCAGTTCGCTGATTGCCATGTTCAAGCCACCTTCTGCTCATCGGCGAGGCGCAGCGCCTCTTCGATATCGACTTCCACCACCCGCGACACGCCTTGTTCCTGCATGGTCACACCGATCAATTGCTGGGCCATTTCCATGGCGATCTTGTTGTGCGAAATGAAGATGAACTGGGTTTGCGCGGACATGCGCTTGACCAGCTCGCAGAAGCGCACTGTGTTCGAGTCATCGAGAGGTGCGTCCACTTCGTCGAGCATGCAGAACGGCGCCGGATTCAGTTGGAACAGCGCGAACACCAGGGCAATCGCCGTCAGCGCCTTCTCGCCGCCGGAGAGCAGATGAATGGTGGTGTTCTTCTTGCCCGGCGGCTGGGCCATGATCTGGATGCCGGAATCGAGAATCTCGTCGCCGGTGAGAATCAGCCGCGCTTCACCGCCGCCGAACAACTGCGGAAACAGCGTGCCGAAATGCATATTGACCGTGTCGTAGGTCTCCTGCAACTGCTCGCGCGTCTCGCGGTCGATGCGCCGGATCGCGTCTTCCAAGGTGCCGATGGCCTCGGCCAGGTCGGTCGATTGCGCGTCGAGAAAGCCCTTGCGCTCCGCCGCCGTGGCAAGCTCTTCCAAGGCCGCGAGGTTGACCGGGCCGAGCGCTTCTATTTCGGCCGCAAGCCTCGCGATGTCGCCTTGCAGGACAGCGTCCTTGAGCCTGTCGGCGCCACCGGCGGCGAGTTCATCGGCGAAAGGCGCTTCGTCAGCTTCGGTAACTATGTGCAACTCGGACAGACGTTCGCGGAATTGCGCTTCATTGATCTGCACGGCCTGTGACTTGAGCTTGAGATCGTTTATCTTGTCACGCAGCGGGACGACGCCCTGCTCCAGCTTCAGGCGCTGCTCATCGAGACTGCGCAGTTCTCCGGCGGCGGTTTCGAGCGCATTTCGCCGTTCCGCCAGCGCCGACTCCTTGCCCTGCTTCGCATCCAGCGCCGCGTGCAGTTGCTCCTGCAGCACAGTATCGCTGATACCGGCAATTTCAGTGCGTGCCGCGAGGGTCTCGCCTTCGATGCGCTGCAACTGGCTGGTCGCCGTCGTTGCCGCGCGCACATTGTCTTCCAGCTTCGACAGGCATTCGCGTTCGGAGAAACCGGCTTCCTGGGCTTCACGCCCGAGCTGGATTTCCAGCGCTCGCGCCTCGCGCAAGGCCGCATCCTTTTGGCGGTGGATTTCCAGTCCCTGTTCGAGTCGCTCGCGCACCTCGCCGAGACGCTCGCGCTGCAGTTCGCCTTCGGCATCCGCACGCTGGCGACGGGCCTGCTCGGTTTCGTCCTGGCGTTGCAGTTCGGCGAGATCGCGATCAATCTGGGCCGAGCGTTCGTCGAAACGCGCCTGCGCCTGGGCCAGCTTGAGGGCCTCCACCTGAGCGGAATGACAGGCCTGCTGGGCCTCCTGCAGCGCGCGCCGGGCGGCGTTGATCTGGGTCTGGCTGTCGGCCAGTTGCTGCTCGGCCGCGCGCTGCGATTCACGTGCCGAATCTTCGGCGGCGGCGCGCGCAGCAAGCTGTCCGGCAAGATCGTCTATCTCGCGCTGGCGCTCGATGACGCCATGGGTCTTCGCATCCGGCACGTACAGCGTGAGGCCGGCCGGTGTCAGTACATGGCCGGCACGCGAGACACGCCGACCCAACGCCAGCGGCAACTCGGTCGCCAGATCGTCAGCAACCGACACGCCGGCCAACCATTCGTCGAGTACGCCCGACCAGCGCGGACCATCGCAGCGCACTTTGCCGCGCAGGCTGTCGGCAGCCGGTGTCGCATCGCCCCTACCACGCTCAAACGCCAGCGTAAGAATCGCGGGCGGGGGCGTTGCCAAGGCGGCGCGCACGGTATCCGCATCGGCACTCAGCGCCGAAAAGCGTTCGCGCAGTACCGCTTCAACCGCGGTTTCCCAGCCGGCCTCGACCTGAATCGATTGCCATAACGGTTTGGAATCGGCCAGATGGCGCGCCTTGAGCCAGTCGCCGATCTCGCCGCTTTGAGCAACTTTGGCTTGCAACTGCGCCAATGCGTCATGGCGGGCGCGGGTCTCGGTCAGGCTGCGGTGGGCGGCCTGCAGTGCCTCGCGGGCCGCGCGCAGTTGCGCCTCGGCGGCAGGCACGGCGGCTTGCAGCACCGCCAGACCTTGCTGGGCCGCGGTCAGCGCTGCCGCGGTGCGTCGCTCATTTTCCTGCGCCGCCGCCAGCAAGGCCGGATCGGGCGCACCCAGCGCCTGGCGATCCTGCTCCAGCCTGCTGCGGCGTTGAATCAGGTTCTCCAGGGCACGGATGGCATGTCCCTTGTCGGCCTCGGCCAGACGCAATGCCTGCTCGCCATCGCTCAGCGCCCGGCGTGCTTCGGTGACCTCGCTGCCGGCAGCCTGCACGGCATCCTCGGCATCGGGCAAACGGGCGGCGGCTTCCCCATGGCGCGCGGTGGCGGTTGCCGACCGGGTGCGGGAATTCTCCAGCAGCAGGTTCCAGCGCGCCTCGTCCTCCGCCAGTTGGCCATGCTGCGCACGCCAGTGGGTTTCCTCTCCGGCCAATTGATCGAGACGCACTTCCAGTCGCGAACGCGATGCGCGCAGATGGCTGATCTCCGACTCAAGACGGCTGACCTCGGTATTGGCCGCAAACATCTCGGCCTGCGCCGCGTGCAGGACGTCGGACGCCGAAAAATGGCTTTCGCGCGCATGCTCGACGCGCGCCTCGATTTCACGCAAATTGGCGGTTTCGGCTTCGACGCGATTGATGGCTTCATCAACCTGGCGCGCCAGGCGGCGGCCGTCGTGCTGCGCGTCATTGCGCTTCTTCAGCCACAACAGGGTCTGCTTGCGCGAAACCTGCTGGTGCAGATCGCGATACTGCTGCGCCACGGAAGCTTGCGCCTGCAAATGGCTGACCTGGGTTTCCAGCTCGTTGCGAATGTCATCGACGCGGGCGATGTTTTCGCGCGCGTCTTCCAGGCGGTGCTCGGTTTCCCGGCGACGTTCCTTGTACTTGGTAACGCCGGCCGCCTCTTCGAGGAAGAAGCGCAGCTCGTCGGGCTTGGACTCGACGATGCGCGAAATCATGCCCTGGCCGATGATGGCGTAAGCGCGCGGACCAAGGCCGGTGCCGAGAAAGAGGTCGATCACGTCGCGCCGGCGGACATGCAGATTGTTGATGTAGTAGCTCGAATTGCCTTCGCGGTCGAGCACGCGCTTGACCGTGATTTCGGCGTACTGGCTCCACTGGCCGGCGGCGCGACCCTCGGCGTTGTCGAAAAACAGCTCGACGCTGGCGCGGCTGACTTCCTTGCGGGTACCGGCGCCCTTGAAAATCACGTCCTGGATCGACTCGCCGCGCAGTTCGGAGGCCTTCGACTCGCCCAGCACCCAGCGCACCGCATCGATAATGTTCGACTTGCCGCAACCATTGGGACCGACCACGCCCGCCAACTGGCCGGGAAACAGCACGGTGGTGGGCTCGACAAACGACTTGAAGCCCGAAAGTTTCAGCTTGTTTAGACGCACGAGGGTTGAACCGGAAAAGTGATGGCAAAGATACCGCTCTGAAGCCGTGCCATTATAATCTGTCCCGCCCCTCTTACCCGCAGCCACACAGCATGCCAAAGCCCGCAGTCCAAAGCCGCGCCAAGTCGCTGGAAACCTTCGCCAACCCGGCGCCGCATCGGGATTATCAGATCCACATGGAAATTCCCGAATTCACCTGCCTTTGTCCCAAGACCGGGCAGCCGGATTTCGCCGTGCTAACGCTGGATTACATCGCCGACAAGGTCTGCATCGAGCTGAAAAGCCTCAAGCTCTACGTCTGGAGCTTCCGCGACGAGGGGCATTTTCACGAAGATGTCGCCAATCGCATCCTTGATGACCTGGCGAAGGCCGCCAAACCCCGTTTCATGCGACTCACCGCGAGGTTCTACGTGCGCGGCGGCATTTTCACCAACGTTGTCGCGGAACACTGCAAGAAAGGCTGGAAGCCGGCAGCCAAGATCGAACTGGCGGAGTTTTCGGCACAGTCGAACACGCGCGGCTGATGCTGCCGCTGGCGCCGCGGTTCAGCGGCGCCTCGCGAAGTAGCGCCTTGCAACCCTGGTCATCAAAGCTTCATACGCTTCTTTCAATCTCATATTCCGGATCTCCTGTAGCACCTCCAACCGTCTCGTCTTGCTCTCCCTTCGGGGAGCTATGACTTTGGCTTGACAGGAATGCCATGGACCTTGTGCGGTCGTCGTGACTTCAATATGCTGCTGCTTCGGATGTCAGACCCACTGCCACCGCGCCGATATCGAAAGGTGAGAGCAACGCTTACCGTGCGCAAGAAAAGTCGATCCTTGATCAATCCGTGGCGCTTGCCGATTGTCGTTCTGTTGTCTCTGTTGGCCCTGTCCCACCCTATGGCTTTCGGCGCGGAGCCGACGATTGTTGTCGATGTCGAGAAGAGCGGTGACGCTTTCCTGGTGAACGCGCTGCTTGACGTTCAAGTGCCACTGGATGTGGCCTGGGGAGTATTCGTCGACATTGATCACATGACAGACTTCCTCGAGAACATGACCTTCAGCAAGATCATGTCGCGCACAGGAAATATTTTGGTCGCGCGACAAGACGGCGTCGCAAGATTCGGTCCGTTCTCTTTTTCCTTCGTATCGGAGAGGGAGATACGCCTCGACCCGATGAGGCGCATAGCGACGAGGAACGTGTCGGGGACCTTGAAGAGAATGCAAAGCGAAGCAACGTTTGTCGCTGCCGATCAGGGCGTGCGGATCAAATATTCCGCCGAGATAGTGCCTGATTCACTGTTGGCCCAATTGTTCGGCCAATCGATTGTCCGGCACGAGGTCAATGAGCAGTTCTTGTCAATGACCAAGGAAATGCTGCGGCGTTACGCCGCTGCCACGGGTGCAGGCAACTCGTCGGCAATGCCCGCTGGCGCAGCCGCGGGCAACTGATATACCGGCCATAACCCTTCTTGCGCTGTCTCTACTGCGAGCATAAGATGCGACCGCTGTGCGATTCAGCATTTTTCGGTTCTCGTGCTGGCGCTTGCGGTCGGGGCGGAGGAATTCAAGCTCTGGCATCTCGATTTTGCCAAGAGCACCACGATCATTACCGAAAAGCTGCTGATCTCCAACCGTTGCGGAGAAACCCCATGCATCATGTACCGAAGCTCCACACGCGCACATCGCGCCCAAGTCTGATCGCCGCCCTCCTGGTCCTCTGTGCCGCGTTCTGGCTTGCCGTGCCGCGAATGGCGTGGTCACAAACGGGCGCCACGGCGAGTCAGGCCAACGGCGCCGCTGAAGGGGTTCGGTTGTTCAATGCTGGAAACGTTGCCTATCAGCAAGGGCGGCTAGCGGAAGCGGCCCGGCTGTGGGAACAGACAAGGGCTATTTTCACCCGCGAACTCGGCGAGGATGACCCCAGCACGCTCGCCTCGATGAACAACCTGGCCGCCACCTACAGCGCCCTCGGACAACACGACAAGGCGCTGGCGCTGAAAGAGCAAACCCTGAAACTCAGGCGTGCCAGACTCGGCGAGAATCACCCCGATACGCTCACCTCGATGAACAACCTGGCCGTCACCTACAGCGCCCTCGGCCAGCACGACAAGGCGCTGGCACCGAGTGAGCAAACCCTGAAACTCATGCGCGCCAAACTCGGCGAGAATCACCCCAACACGCTCACCGCGATGAGCAACCTGGCCAGCACCTACAGCGCCCTCGGCCAGCACGACAAGGCGCTGGCGCTTAGAGAACAAACCCTGAAACTCAGGCGCGCCAAACTCGGCGAGGATCATCCCGGGACGCTCGCCGCAATGAACAACCTGGCCGTCACCTACAGCGACCTCGGCCAGCACGACAAAGCACTGGCGCTTAGAGAACAAACCCTGAAACTCACGCGCGGCAAACTCGGCGAGAATCATCCCGAGACGCTCACCGCAATGAACAACCTGACCGCCACCCGCAGCGCCCTGGGCGAACGCGACAAGGCGCTGCCGCCGAGGGAACAAACGCTGGAACCGAGGGGCGCCAAAGCCGCCGAGCCCACCGCCGCCGCACCCACCGCATTGCCCAATCTGGCTGCCACCCCGAGCGACCCCGGCCAACACGAGAAGGCGCTGGCACCGAAGGAGCAAACGCTGGAACCCCAGGGCGCCAAATCCGTCGAGCCCATCCCCGCCACGCCCACCGCATCGACCAACCTGGCCGCCACCCCGAGCGACCCCGGCCAACAAGAAAAGGCGCTGCCGCTGAAGGAGCAAACCCCGAAACCCGGGGGCGCCAAACCCGCTGAGCCCACCCCCGCCACGCTCGCCGCGATGAGCATCCAGGCCGACACCTACAGTGACCTCGGCCAACACGAAAAGGCGCTGCCGCTGAGGGAACAAATCCTGAAATTAAGGCAAGCCAAACTGGGCGAAGATCATCCCGACACGCTCGCCGCAATGAACAAGCTGGCCATCACCTGCAGCGACCTCGGCCAGCACGACAAGGCGCTGCCACTGAGGGAACAGATGCTGAAACTCATGCACGCCAAACTCGGCGAGGATCATCCCGACACGCTCGCCGCCATGAACAACCTGGCCATCACCTACGGCGACCTTGGCCAGCACGACAAGGCACTGGCACAGAGGGAACAAACCCTGAAACTAGAGCGTCCAAAACTCGGCGAGGATCATCCCGACACGCTCGCCGCAATGAACAACCTGGCGGTCACCTATAGCGCCCTCGGCCAGCACGACAAGGCGCTGACGCTGAGGGAAGAAACGCTGAAACTCATGCGCGCCAAACTCGGCGATGATCATCCGTATACGCTCACCGCAATGAGCAACCAGGCCGTCACCCATAGCGACCTTGGTCAGTACGGCAAGGCGCTGGCGCTGAGGGAACAAACGCTGAACCTCAGGCGCGCCAAACTCGGT
Organism: Sulfuritalea sp.; assembly: GCA_030651305.1. Classification (GTDB taxonomy): domain Bacteria; phylum Pseudomonadota; class Gammaproteobacteria; order Burkholderiales; family Rhodocyclaceae; genus Sulfuritalea. Next base: position 23,646 of record JAUSCI010000009.1, read on the forward strand.
GCGGACCATTCCGACACGCTCGTCTCGATGAACAACCTGGCCGCCACCTACGGCGACCTCGGCCAGCACGACAAGGCACGGCCGCTGAGGGAACAAACGCTGAAACTGAGGCGCGCCAAACTCGGTGAGGACCACCCCGCCACGCTCACCGCAATGAACAACCTGGCCGACACCTACGGCGACCTCGGCCAACACAACAAGGCGCTGGCGCTGAGGGAACAAACCCTCAAACTCATGCGCGCCAGACTTGGCGAGGACCATTCCGACACGCTCGCCGCAATGAACAACCTGGCCGCCACCTACAGCGACCTCGGCGAACACGACAAGGCGCTGGAGTTAAGGGAGCAAACCCTGAAACTCAGGCGCGCCAAACCCGGCGAGCCCCTCCCCGACACGCTCGCTTCGATGAGCAACCTGGTCGCCGGCTACCGCGACCTCGCTCACCACGACAAGGCGCTGGCGCTGAGGGAACAAACCCTGAAACTCAGGGGCTCCAAACCGAGCGAGGATCACTCCGACACGCTCGCCGCGATGAGCATCCAGGCCGACACCTACAGCAACCTCGGCCAACACGACAAGGCGCTGCCGCTGAGGGAACAAACCCTGAAACTCAGGCGTGCCAAACTCGGCGAGGACCATCTCGACACGCTCGCTGCAATGAACAATCTGGCCAACGCCTACAGCGCGCTCGGCCAGCACGACAAAGCACTGACGCTGAGGGAGCAAACCCTGAAACTCATGCGCGCCAAATTCGGCGAGGATCACCCCAGCACGCTCACCTCGATGAACAACCTGGCCGCCACATACGGCGACCTCGGCCAACGCCACAGGGCGCTGGCGCTGAGGGAAGAAACGCTGAAGCTCATGCGCACCAGACTCGGCGAGAATCATCCCGACACGCACGCCGCGATAGGCCACCTGGCTGCCGCCTACGGCGCCCTCGGCCAGCACGACAAGATGCTGGCGCTTACGGAACAAACCTTGAAACTCCGGCGCGCCAAACTTGGCGAGGATCACCCCGGCACACTCGCGGCGATGAACAATCTGGCCGTCATCCACGGCGCACTCGGCCAGTACGACAAGGCGCTGGCGCTGATCCCGACAATCGTTGCCAGTGCAGAAAAGCTCCGCGCCTTGCCGGGACTGACGACCGAGCAACGCCAGAACCTATTCGCCGATTACTCCGATCGCTATCAATGGTATGTGAAGTGGTATGGCCGCGCCCAACGTCCAGGCGAGGCGTTCAATCTCGGCGACATCGCCAAGGCGCGCGCCCTGACCGACAACATCAGGGCGCAAGTCGCCCTGCGCTCCTTGCCGGCGACCGAACAGGAGAAACTGCGAGCCAGCGAAATCAGCGCCCAGGCCTTGCAGACGCAGATAGATAAGCTCGGTCCCGACAGAGCCGGATTGCCGGCCCTGCAAAAGCAACTGGACACCCGAAACGCCGAGTACTTCCAACTGCTAGCCAGCTTGAACAGCCGCTACCCGAAATACGCCCAGCTCGCTTCACTCAAAGCGGCCACGACCAGCCAGGCAAAACAACTCATCGGCGCCGGTGAAGTATTCGTGAGTTACCTGATTCATGCGAGTGGCATGGCGCAGGCCTTTGTGCTCGATGCCGGCGGCGAAGCCAAATGGGTGGATCTGGGTCAGATCAAGAACCACGCAATATCCGTAGCCGCATACCGGGAACTGGTTTCGGCCGGCACGGAGGACGGCCCGCAAGGCCAGGTCGTGGAACTCAAGGACGGGGGCTACCAGTGGCTGCCGCCCACGCAAGCCGTACCCGCGGGCGCCAGCGCGGTGGCCGAACCCCTGAAGGTGCTCAACCGCTACTGGCACGACACCCTGATCAAACCCATCCTGCAGGCGGCTGGTCCTTACCAGCGCTGGATCATCAGCCCCCACAAGGACCTGGCGCTGCTGCCCTTCGACGCATTGGTCGAGACATTCGATGCGACCGGAAAGCCCGCGCAAACCCTGGTGCAGACACGCAATATCACTCTGGTGCAAAGTTTTGCCATGTTCGCGCTGCTCAAACAACGCGAAGCGGAGTACGCCACACTGAAACGGCCAAGGGACCTGTTTGCCATGGGCAATGCGGTGTATGGCAGTGGCTGGACGGAGAATCGGGGTATTCGGCGCGGCAGCGCGCACGGGTATGCAACGCCTGGCGGCGCTAAGGCGGATCCGGGCGACGCGCTCGCGCCCATGCAGGCAAGCGCCGAGCAAGCCGCCATGAGCCAGTTAGTCTGGCAAAACCTGCCAGGAACAGCGAATGAGGTTCAGGCGGCCAACGCGGTGTTTAACGCAGCCGCGGAGAAAGATGCGACCAGCGCGGACAGCCAGCCGAAGCCCGAGGCCAGCGAGGGCAAACTGCTACAGATATTTCAGGCGGTCGGCGCAGTGTTGGGCGGCGTGACGACGATGGGGGCAGATACCAGCGCGGATAGCTACCTCGGACAAGAGGCCAGTGAAGGCAAGTTGCAGCAGCTCAACCAGGCCGGCAAGCTGAAGGACTTTCGCTACCTGCTGTTCAGCGCACATGGCTATCTGGCACAAAACCCGGCGCTGTCCAGCCTGGTGCTGAGCCAGCAAGGCAATCCGCCGGAGATTGACGGCTACGTGACCGCCAGCGAGTGGCCGCTGTACGACATGAAGAGCGATCTCACCGTGCTCAGTGCCTGCGACACCGGGGTGGGCAGAACGCAGGCAGGCGAAAGCGTGATGGGTCTGCCCTATGCGTTGTTCGTTGCCGGCAACA